>JBGVNT010000014.1:0-68621 GCA_045125895.1 Alistipes sp. | reverse complement strand
TGTAGAAGTCGTATAACAAGAGGGATTTTTAGGACTGCGAAGTTTGAGAAACCGCAGCATACTTGGCGTATGTGAGGATTTCGAAAACGAGCGTGACGCCAAAATCACCTTGTTTGACGACTTCTACGGAAGATTATGTGTTCCAATATTATAACCGTAATAACTCCCATCACAAAACCATTGCCAATCAAAGGTCGCAACATGGCAGGTATAACACCCATGGGGATTATGCCGAAGACCAAAGCTACCATAATCGGCAGGCCGATAATTAAGCCGTCTTCAAAACTCGAGACCGACTTATCGGTTATCATCATATGTAGAGCCGCAGCCAATTGTTGGCCCATAAGATAGAGCAAAATCACGCCTATAACGGTATGAGGCAGAGCCGAAAAGAGGGCTATAAGCGAAGGAACGAATGCACACACTACAAGTCCAGCGCCTGCCGGCAGGAGTGCATAACGCGATGCGCACAACGACGAGGCTATCACGCCCGGCGACATCGAGAAGTTCACAGGGCCAATCACTCCCAAACCTCCGGCAACCATATTCATCAGGCCGGTAAGTCCCACACCACGGCGGCAACGCTTATCGGTATCGGGGGTTGCCAACATAGCTCCGAGGGATTGCGTAGAGCCTATATCGTTAATCAGCAGAGCCACATAGCAGAACAAGAATGCGAGAATAATACCGCCATCGAACTCCAATTTTGGCAGGAGCAAGTCGCCCTCCGACTCGGTATAGCGCGCAAACACATCACCAAAGCCTCCATATATAATATAGTATGCCACACTACCCACAACCAAGGCTACGGGAATAATCAGCGACTTTGTCATACCTCTAAGCTTGGCCGCCGCAAGAGCCATGCAGGGCACTGCGAGAATGGCGAACCACAAACCAAAAGCGTGTCGCGCCTCCTCTAAGGCAGGGAATATAAGATTCTTAATCGTCGGGCCCAAGGTAAAAGATATAAGCATTAGGATTACAACCACTATACGCGGGGTAAAGATGCGCTGAAGGTGCTCCAGGATTCGGCCTATCGACAAAGCGGCAATAGCCGCACCTCCGAGCAATATGGCAGTGTAAATTTTATTGGTATTCACCATATCGCCCTGCGATGCCAATGCGGTAATAATACCGACCAGCAACACCGAAGCAGGGCCTACGACTATGGGCATTTTGTGCCCCCAGAGCACCTGGAAAATGGTGGCAAAGCCCATCAATGCAAAGACCTTTTGGGCATACAACACTCGCTCGGCAGGCGAGCCCACGGCTATAAACAATGATGTTGTCACCACAGCTATAGCCAGGACAAACCACTGCAAGCTATATAAAATAAGAGATCCCCACTTCGGGCAATCGTTGACACCATATTTCAGATTCATAACTTTCGCATTTTATAGTTCTCGTTACGGGCAAAGATACTTGAAAGGTTTCGAGCCTGCAAACATATTCTCATTTTTTTGCGCCCTCATCCACTTCGGCGCCCGCTTTACGCCGATGCAAAACGCAAAAAAATCCTTATTTGAGATTTTTTTCGCTATTTAATCGCATTTTTTATAGACACAAATACGAAAAAAATCCTAAATTTGCATAGACATATGTAATGTTATTATTCCGAACTCAACAACTATATCTTTACTATGAATAATAAATACTCTTTACCGAAAGATGGCGGACTTATCCTATCGGGTATTCCTACCGATATTATCCACCGATATGAGAAGATTCCAACTTCAATATTTGATGTTGAGAGCGAGGGCGTCGGCTATGTTGCCGACATCATCACCAAGGTTATATCGAAGCACAATGCTTCAAACAGCGGAAAGCTCTTCGCCTTGGGTTTGGCGACGGGTCGTACACCCTTGGGGCTTTATCGCGAACTGGCGCGCCGCTGCAAGCAGGGATTGATTTCTTTTAGCGAAGTCGAGGTTTACAGCATTGACGAGTTCTACCCCATCAAATCTACCGAGCAGCAGAGCCGCAACTACAACATCCACGAGGAGTTTTTGAACCATATAGACATCAAGCCGGAGAATATCCACATCATTGACGGCAATGTCCCCATCGAAGAGTTGTCAGAGTATTGCGCCGAGTATGACCAGAAAGCCCGTAACATAGACCTTATGATTATGGGTATGGGCGAGCAGGGGCAAATCGGTTTCAACGAGCCGGGCTCTTACGCCAAATCGGTGACACGCATGGTAAAGCTGACATATCAATCGCGCAAGGCGTGCGCAAGCCTCTTCTATGGCATGGAGAACACTCCCAAAATGGCCATCACGCTCGGTCTGAACACCGTAATGAGCGCCAAGCGCATAATCCTCATGGCTTGGGGTGAGGGCAAGGCCGATGTTGTAAGCAAGGTTGTGGAGGGTGAGGCCACTCGCCTGATTCCGGCATCCCTGCTACAAAACCACCCGCGCATCGAGGCTGTTGTAGATGGCGCTGCGGCAGATAACCTTACGGTGCTACAAGCTCCATGGTTGGTGGGACCTTGTCAATGGACTCCCCGCTTTATGCGCAAAGCTGTGGTTTGGTTGTGCAGCGTGGTAAAGAAACCGATACTTAAGCTTACTCACAAAGATTACATAGAGCACTCGTTGGGCGAGATGCTCGACTCGATGGGCATGGATTATGCCGATGTAAACATCAAGGTGTTCAACGATTTGCAACACACCATCACAGGATGGCCCGGAGGTAAGCCTAATGCCGACGATTCGACTCGTCCCGTACCTTCGACTCCATTCCCCAAGCGTGTGATAATCTTCTCGCCACACCCCGATGACGATGTGATTTCGATGGGTGGAACATTCATCCGCCTGGTGGAGCAGGGCCACGATGTGCATGTGGCATACGAAACCTCGGGCAATGTAGCGGTACACGACGATGTGGTTATCCAGAACCTCGACACAGCTCGCGAGTTGGGCTTTGGCGACAAGGTAGACGAGGTGCGTCAAATCATCGCCGGCAAAAAGAAGGGCGAGCCCGAACCACGCGCTCTACTCAACATCAAGGGTGCAATCCGTCGTGCCGAGGCGCGTGCTGCGGTACGCTCATTCGGCTTGAACGAAAACACCAATGCCCACTTCCTCAACCTCCCATTCTACGAAACAGGAGGCATAAAGAAGGGTGAGCGAACAGACAAGGATATTGAAATCATAACAGCCCTATTGCAGCAGGTAAAGCCCCACCAGATATATTTGGCAGGCGATTTGGCAGATCCGCATGGTACTCACCGCGTATGTACCGAAGCTGTTTTGGAGTCTTTGTATCGCCTGAAAGATAAGGGTGAGAAGTGGCTGGACGAGTGTGTTATCTGGCTCTACCGCGGAGCATGGATGGAGTGGGAGATTGGCATGGTCGACATGGCAGTACCTTTGAGCCCCGATGAGCTTATCAAGAAGCGTCACGCCATATATCGTCACCTTTCGCAGAAGGATATTGTTCCATTCCCTGGTGATGACAGCCGCGAATTCTGGCAGCGTGCCGAGGAGCGTACGCAGAACACCGCACGCCTCTATGACCAACTCGGAATGGCTGAGTATCAGGCAATTGAAGTATTTGTAAAAATGAAAATATAATCCCGACATGAGATTAATTATCGAAAACAACGCTGCCGATGCAGGTCGCTGGGCAGCCAATTATGTAGCAGCGCAGATAAACGCGAAGGCCGCAGTTTCGACCGAGCCGTTTGTGCTTGGTTTGCCCACAGGTTCTACCCCACTTGGCATGTATGCCGAACTTATCAACCTCTGCAAGCAGGGTAAGGTGTCGTTCGCAAATGTCATTACATTTAACATGGACGAATATGTCGGCCTACCCGAGGAGCATCCCGAGAGCTACCACTCTTTTATGTGGAATAACTTCTTCTCGCATATCGACATAAAGGCCGAGAATGTAAACATCCTGAATGGCAACGCCGAGGACCTCGCGGCCGAGTGTGAGGCTTACGAGCAGCGCATCGAGGCTGCCGGAGGTATAGACCTCTTTATTGGAGGCGTTGGCGAGGATGGCCACCTGGCATTCAACGAGCCATATTCGTCGCTCAACTCGCGTACACGCATCAAGACCCTGACCGAAGATACCATCATCGTAAACTCGCGTTTCTTCGATAACGATGTAACGAAAGTTCCGAAGTTGGCACTTACGGTAGGTGTCGGTACCGTATGTTCGGCCAAGCAGGTGATGGTATTGGCCCTGGGACATAAGAAGGCTCGCGCTGTACAGCAGTGTGTCGAGGGTGCCGTGTCGCACGCATGGACAATCACAGCATTGCAGCTACACCCCAAGGGCATTTTGGTATGCGACGAGCCGGCAGTGGGCGAGCTTAAGGTCAATACCTATCGCTACTTCAAGGATATAGAGAAAGATAATTTGTAAATCATTAAAACTAAATACTACTATTATGGCAAAATTACCTACTCCCCACATTGGGGCTTTAGAGGGCGAAATCGCCGACAGAGTGATTATGGCAGGCGACCCTTTGCGTGCTAAATTCATGGCTGAGACATTCCTCGAGAATCCCGTTCAGTATAATAATGTACGCGGCATGCTCGGCTTCACAGGCACATATAAGGGCAAACGAGTATCTGTTCAGGGCCACGGTATGGGTATTCCGTCAATCGGTATCTACACCTATGAGTTGTTCAACTTTTATGGCGTAAAGCGCATTATCCGCGCCGGTTCAGCCGGAGCTTTCCACCCCGACCTTCGTATCGGTGATGTTGTAATCGGCATGGGCGCTTGCACCGACTCAAACTATGCAGCACAATACAACCTCCCCGGTACATTTGCTCCGATCGCCGACTTTGCAATGGCTCGCGCAGCTGTTGAGAAGGCCGAGGAGTTGGGTATTCGCTACAAGGTGGGCAACATCCTGGCAAGTGATGTGTTCTATGGCGATAACGCCGAGGGCTGGAAGGCTTGGCAGAAGATGGGCGTCTTGGCTGTCGAGATGGAGGCTGCAGCTCTCTATATGAATGCTGCCCGCAGTGGCAATCAGGCACTCTGCATCTGCACAATCTCTGACTCTTTGGTTACGGGCGAGGCAACTTCGGCCGAAGTACGCCAAAACAGCTTTACAAACATGATGGAGATTGCATTCAACATCATCTAAGCCCTGAGAGGCTTACAAAAAAAAGTACATGCGAGGCTGTCCAACCGAAAGGTTGCGGCAGCCTCGTTTGTTTCATGGGAGTATATCGCTCCAACGATATTCTCTCGAAAACTGCGTTTTGCTCAGAATGACGCACTATTCGCTCTATCTTTCAAGTTTTATCACGCTACGAATCAATGTGTTCTCTCCACTCACACCCACCCCATCACCACACAGCGCCCGAAATTTGCCGTTCGGCCCAAAATAGCGTAGCAACATAGTATTTATCAAATGTTTTGATTATATTTGCTTACCGTAATTTAGATTTAACCATAATTTGATTTTACAAGTAAAAAATATCAACCAATAAATTATTAACCGATGAAAGTAACTTTTCATATTGAGTATTTTGCCGGTGACGACGAGCAGATGTACATCGTCTTTGGCAATACTGGCTCATATGCCATGGCTCGAGGCGCTTATGGCGAGTGGACACACCAGGCCGATATCGAGGCGGGAGCAGTCTACCACTACGAGCTTCGCGGCATAGATGGCTCATTGCGTCGTAGCGAGGAGCAGGGCCCTCACACGGTCATAGCCGTAGAGGGTAGCGCGATATTCGATTGCTGGCATGATGTTCCTGCAGACAAACCATTCTACTCATCATTCTTCACCGAGGGTGTATTTCGCCGCGTAAAGCGAGCAAAAGCTAAGAACGCAAAGAGTGGAATTGTATTGCAAGTGGAGGCTCCCACGGTAGCTACCGACGAGGTACTGGCAATTTTAGGAGCACACCATTCTCTCGGCGAGTGGAATCCGAAAAAAGCTATCGTCATGAACGATGCCGAGGCTCCCATTTGGAGCGTAAATCTGCCCGCAGGCGTAGCCGGCTCGGAGTATAAGTTCGTGGTATTGGATGCCGCAACCCTCACCCTGAAGTGTTTCGAGGAGGGCGCTAATCGTTATATTCCCCACTCTGGTGCGAAGTTTACGGTTATTCGCGACTTGCGCCTCAGGGATAGCCGTCGCCGCTGGAAGGGTGCCGGCGTTGCAATTCCCGTATTCTCGTTGCGCAGCGAGGGCGATTGGGGTTGCGGAGAGTTCTCGGACCTAAAGAAGATGGCTGATTGGGCTTCAGCCGCAGGCATGTCTGTAATTCAGCTTCTGCCCGTCAATGATACCAACTCAACAGGTACTTGGAAGGACTCTTATCCCTACAACGCTGTATCATCATTTGCGTTGCACCTACTCTACATCAACCCCGCCGAGGTGGTAAAGGCCTGCTCGAAGGTAGCTGACGCTGCGACAAAGCGCAAGCTCACCGCTACACTGAAGAAATACGCCAAGCAGGGTGCCGAGCTCAACAAATTGGAGGCTGTGGACTACGAGGCCGTAATGAGCCTTAAGACCGAGTTCCTGCATGAGGTTTACGCCATGTGCGGAGCTGAGGTTTTGGCAACCAAGGAGTATAAAACATTCTACTCAGAGAGCGAGGATTGGCTCTTGCCATATATGGTATTCTGCGTTCAGCGCGACAAGTATCACACATGCCGCTTCTCGGAGTGGAAGGAGCTATCGACCTTCGACAAGAAGAAGGTTGCAGCCTACGCAAAGAAGAATGCCGACAAGGTGGGCTTCTATGGATTTGTACAGTATCTTTTGGATGCGCAGCTCTGCGATGTACAGAGCTACCTGCACTCTAAGGGCATGGCACTCAAGGGCGATATACCCATCGGCGTGTCGCCAATCAGCGTAGATGTATGGTGCGCACCCGAGCTCTACAATACGACAATGTCGGCAGGTGCTCCACCCGATGCCTTTGCCGAGGATGGTCAGAACTGGGGTTTCCCAACCTACAATTGGGATAAGATGGCAGAGGATGGCTACGCTTGGTGGTGTTCACGCCTTGGCAAGATGGCTCGTTACTTCGACGCCTACCGCATCGACCATATCTTGGGCTTCTTCCGCATATGGGAGGTACCTTTGGATGCTGTGAGCGCTATTTTGGGTCACTTCAACCCATCGAAACCCTACACTGCCGAGGAGATATACTCGTTCAACCCCGGTTGGGGATTCAATATCGAGGAGCATGTGTCGCGCGATATGTCATCGGCAAATGCACTCTTCTTGGAGTATCCCTACGAGCCGGGCCGCTACTTCCCCCGAATCGAGGGTTACAAGACCGAGCATTTCCAATGGCTCAGCGACCAGGCAAAGGATGCCTTCTTGCGTATTCACGACGACTTCTACTATCGCCGCCACAACGACTTCTGGCGTGACTGTGCCATGAAGCGCCTGCCGGCTCTGATGGCCTCTTCGTCGATGCTCACATGCGGCGAGGATTTGGGTATGATTCCCGCATGTGTACCCGATGTAATGTCGTCACAGCGCATCCTCTCGTTGGAGATTCAGCGCATGCCGAAGGATACAGGCGTAGATTTCGCCTACACTTGGGACTATCCCTACCTATCGGTGGCAGCTACTTCGACTCACGACATGGCAACCATTCGCGGCTGGTGGCGTGAGGACGGCGAGTTGCGTCAGCGCTATTGGAACAACATCTTGGGCTTTGGCGGCAGTGCCGAGTGGGAGATGTCGGGCTATACAGCACGCCGAATTTTGGAGATGCACATGACCTCAGGCTCTATGTTGGCAATTTTGCCATTGCAGGATTGGCTCTCAATTGACGAGGGCCTGCGTCGCGCAGACCCCGATGCCGAGCGTATCAATGTTCCGGCAAACCCCAATCACTATTGGCGCTACCGCATGCACCTATCGCTGGAGGCGTTGAATGTTGCCGAGGGCTTCAACCATAATGTAAAGTCGCTTGTCGAAATGCGATAAAGCACCGATAAATAAGATGCGAACGAGGCTGTGCTGCAAGTTGTGTTGCGACAGCCTCTTTTCATAGAATTAGTATAAGTGTAAAAAATGAGGCTACCGCCCGTTTGGGGATGGTAGCCTCATTTTTGCTAAAGGGTATACCTTACTCAGCAGAGATAGCCTCGCTGGGGCATACACCTGCGCAAGTACCGCAGTCGATGCACTTATCAGGGTCAATTACATAGATATCACCGGCAGAGATAGCCTCTACAGGACATTCGTCGATACAAGTACCGCATGCTACGCATGCATCTGAAATTTTGTAAGCCATAACTCTATTTTTTAAGTGTTAAATTGTTTGTTTGTTGCAAATATAAACTTTTATTTGATAATATCAAAACCTGTGTAGGGTACTAATACCTCCGGAATGCGGATTCCCTCCTCGGTTTGGAAGTTCTCCAATAATGCTGCCACAATTCGTGGCAAAGCCAAAGAAGAACCATTCAAAGTGTGAGCCAACTGAGTTTTCTTGTTCTCGTCACGATAACGCAACTTCAAACGATTAGCCTGGAACGACTCGAAGTTCGATACCGACGACACCTCCAACCAACGCTGCTGCGCCTCAGAATATACCTCAAAATCGTAGGTCAAAGCCGAAGTAAACGACATGTCGCCACCGCACAAACGCAAGATACGATAAGGCAAACCCAACGATGCGACAATCTTCTCGACATGGGCTACCATGCCATCCAAGGCCTCGTAAGAGTTCTCGGGCAAAGCCAACTGCACAATCTCAACCTTGTCGAACTGGTGCAGACGGTTCAAGCCACGCACATCCTTACCATACGAGCCCGCCTCACGACGGAAGCAAGGAGTATAAGCAGTCATCTTAACCGGGAAATCCTTCGCATCGAGAATAACATCGCGGAAGATATTTGTAACGGGGACCTCGGCTGTGGGGACAAGGTAGAAATTGTCTGCCGTAGCGTGATACATCTGACCCTCCTTGTCGGGCAACTGACCTGTACCAAAGCCCGAAGCCTCATTCACCATTACGGGAGGCTCCACCTCCTGATAACCGGCTGCGGTGTTACAGTCGAGGAAGTAGTTAATCAAAGCGCGCTGCAAACGAGCACCCTTACCTTTATATACGGGGAAACCGGCACCTGTAAGTTTTACACCCAAGTCGAAGTCGATAATATCGTACTTGCGCGCCAACTCCCAGTGTGGCAGCGGATTCTCGGGAAGCGTAGTGTAGTTCTCAACACACTTCACCACAAGATTATCCTCGGCAGTCTTGCCCTCGGGAACAATATCTGCGGGGAAGTTGGGCAGAAGCACGATTTGCGCCTGCAACTCGTCGCTCACCGACTGATGCTCTGCCGAGAGCTCCGCCGAGCGAGCCTTCAACTGAGCCACCTGCTGCTTCATCTGCTCAGCCTCGTCGCGCTTGCCCTGTCCCATGAGGGCGCCAATCTGCTTTGCAGCCTTATTCTGCTCGGCAAGGCAGTTATCCAATTCCGCCTGAACGGCCTTACGCTTATCATCGAGTTCCTCGATTTTTTCAATTATAGGTGCGGCATCTACGCCCTTCTTTGCAAGGCGTGCAATTGCCAAAGCTTTATCATCTCTGAGTTGCTTAAGTGTCAGCATAACTTTAAGTCTTAAAAGTTAATGATTTTAGTTAATGTGCAAATATACGAAAAATCTTGTTTAGTTATCTCTTTCGATGTGGATTTTTTCCTATTGGCTATATATTGGGGCTGTAAGCCCACCTGCAAAAGAGTAAATATTAAAAAATCCTCCGTCATGCCACAATTGGGCAAAGTATTGATTGGTTGGTACACATCTGCCCCCATTGCACAACTAAATGGCAACAATATTTTATAAATCCTACCTCGCAAGTTCGTACTTAGCAACAAGGGCAAAGATGAAAGAGCAAAGATGAAAGAGATTCTCACGCAATTATTTTTTTCGTCACTCTGAGGAAGCGTGAGCGACCGTGAGAGTCTAAAAAACAGGGAGATTAAGGTGTTTTGCGTCAGCGCTAATTTCCTTAATTTCCTTAATTTCTCTAAAAAAGTCCCCTCCCTTTGTCAAAGGGAGGGGACGTAAGGGGAGGGAATGTAAAAATACCTGCTACCAGGATTGGCCTTGCTTTGCTCGCTGGCCGCTTCGCACCGCAAACCCTTTCCTGTGGCCCGTTATGGCGCTGCGAAAAAGAACAGCAAGGTGTTATTGTAAACAATCATTTTATTTCATGTGCCCCTACCGATAAATAAATTTCTCTGCAGGGGCACATAAAACAAAAAGATGTCGATTGCTCGACATCTCCTTGCTTTGTTCTTTTTCTTGTTGGGCTACCAGGATTCGAACCTGGAATGACAGGACCAGAATCTGTAGTGTTACCATTACACCATAGCCCAATCAGTATGTTGTCGTTTTTGACACCGCAAAAGTAGAACTTTATTTTGTATTTGCAAAGAATTTTTCAAAAAAAATTATATCTTTGCTAATACTTTCATGACTTTTGAACTTAAAACATATTAAAATTTGGACTTATGAACAACATTAAACTAAGATTAACGGCTATGAACTTCCTGCAATTTGCCGTATGGGGTTCATACCTGACATCTATGGGAACCTACCTATTTTCAATAGGGTTGGCCGAGAATATCGGACTATTCTACGCCATGCAGGGTATCGTGTCATTATTTATGCCGGCACTTATAGGTATCGTAGCCGACCGTTGGATTCAGGCACAGAAGCTCTTGGGCATCTGCCACCTTCTCGCTGCCGCTTTCATGGTCGCTACGGGTTACTACGCTCTGAATGCCGCCGAGGTGGAGTTTGCTCCGCTCTTTACGCTCTATGCTTGCAGTGTAGCATTCTATATGCCTACACTCGGACTAAGCAACTCGGTAGCATATTCGGGACTCACAAAGGCAGGTTTGGATACCGTTAAGCACTTCCCACCCATTCGCGTATGGGGTACCGTGGGATTTATCTGCGCTATGTGGTGCTGCGACTTAGCAGGCTTTCAGGCCTCGGCATGGCAATTCTTGCAGAGTGCAGCCATCGGCACTGTTTTAGGTCTTTACGCCTTCACTATGCCCGAATGCCCGACAAACAAGGGTGGCGAGAAGAAATCTTTAGCCGAGGCTTTGGGCCTCAACGCCTTTGCGCTGTTTAAGCAGAAGAAGATGGCTCTGTTCTTCATCTTCTCTATCCTGCTGGGTGTTTCGTTGCAGATTACAAACGGCTTTGCAAATCCCTTTATCTCGGATTTCGGTCAGGTGGCGCAATATGCCGACACATTTGGTGTGCAACACGCTAATATTTTGATTTCGCTCTCGCAGGTATCCGAAACGCTTTGTATCCTGCTTATCCCGTTCTGCTTGCAGCGCTTCGGCATCAAGAAGGTTATGCTCATGGCGATGTTCGCATGGGTTTTGCGCTTCGGATTGTTCGGATTGGGTAACCCCGGAGGTGGCGTGTGGATGTTCCTCTTGTCGATGATTGTTTATGGTGTAGCGTTCGATTTCTTCAATGTTTCGGGCTCGCTGTTCGTTGATAAGGAGACCGACGACAAGATTCGCTCTTCGGCACAGGGACTCTTCATTATGATGACAAATGGTATTGGTGCTACGGTTGGAACGCTCTGCGCACAGCAGGTTATCAACCACTTCGTAGGCGACGCTACGGGTGTAGCCCGCATGGAGGGCTGGTCACAGTCGTGGATGATATTTGCAGCCTACGCGCTTGTTGTTGCCATCCTCTTTGCTATTGTGTTTAAGTATAAGCATGAGCCCAAGAAGGCATAGCAAATGTAAAAGATAACTAAAAGGCTGCAATCCATTAACGGTTGCAGCCTTTCTGTTATTCGTATAGAAGATATTTTTGCCGCAAGGCCTTGAACGCCTCCAAGTCGGCTTGCCACATGGCGCGTATTTCGTCGGCAGGGTGCCCCGCAATAATCATCTCGCGCACATAATCCACACCCACGAGCAACTCGAACATCGGAGTAAAAAATCGCTCGCCTACCCCACTGCTGGCATTTAAGTTACGATAGGCATCGACGATGTACTCCAAATTAAAACCTTCAGCGAGAATCTGCTCATCGTCTTTCAAGCGCAAATCTACGCCATAGCACAACTTATCCTTTAGCGGCGGATTCTTTGCCCCGGTCATTGAGCGGGGCGTAAACGAGAACTCCGAGCCGGCGTAGTCGGGATGACCATAAACCTCGAACGGGAACTCCGTACCGCGCCCCAACGAGCAGACAGTACCCTCGAAAAGGCAGGTCGAGGGATAGAGATAAATGGCGTGCTGAGTAGGGAGGTTTGGCGACGGTGCAACAGGCAGCGTGTAACGACTTTGATGCGTATAGTTTTCGCACTTTACCACTTGCAGTTCACACTCCTTGCTCCACCCCTCGCCGCGCGCCATAATGGCAATTTCACCCATCGTAAGACCATGCACGACAGGAATTGGCAACGCTCCAACACCCGATTTATACTTCATGTCGAGTAGCGGGCCGTCGACATACATACCATTGGGGTTGGGCCTATCCAACACGATGACACCACACCCAAAATCGGCGCAAGCATCCATCATTCGCAGCATGGTTATATAATAGGTATAGAAGCGCAGCCCCACATCCTGCATATCGACCAGCAGCACATCGAAAGCCTGCATAACCCTATCGGCGGGGCGTTGCGTACGACCATCGTAGAGCGACCAAATCGGCACACCCGTCTTTTCATCGACCGAATTTGCTACATGCTCACCTGCATCGGCACCACCACGAAAACCATGCTCGGGTGAGAATATTCCCACGACATTTACCCCCTGCGCCACGAGAGTATCGACAAGGTGCGTATCGCCCACCATGGCTGTATGGTTTGCCAAAACAGCAACACGCTGATTGGCAAGATTGGGTACATACTCATCCACGCGCTCGGCGCCAACCCTAATCGGCAGAGCAGCATCATCCTGCGACGGCGATTGACACGAAAAAAGAAGGAGTGAGAGTATGAGTAGGAATATGTTTTTCATAGTAAAATGATTTCGCAAATTGCAAGCAAGCCAGACGCCAAAAGAGTCACGCTACCAAAAACTACTGAAAGCGGAGAGTGTAGGCTATTTTGAGGCTGGTCGCAGAGGGCAAAAGCGCAGTTTACTTGGCGTAAATGAGCATTTTGCACACAAGCCAGACGCCAAAAGAGTCACACTATACGCTTTCACCACCGCCGGTTTGCATCAGGTACTCCTTAATAAACCCGTCGAGATCGCCATCCATAACCGACTCTACGGCTGAAGTTTGATAGCCTGTGCGGTGGTCTTTAACTCGTCTATCGTCAAAAACATAGGAACGAATCTGCGAGCCCCACTCGATGCGCTTCTTGGTGGCCTCGAGGGCCTGCTGCGTTGCCATACGCTTCTCCATTTCGCGCTGATAGAGCTTCGAGCGAAGTATGCGCAACGCATTATTTCTATTATCGAGTTGCGAGCGCGTCTCCATATTTTCGATGAGATACTCCACAGGTTCACCCGTATCGGCATCCTTGCCATGATAACGCAAGCGGACAGCTGTTTCGACCTTATTTACATTCTGACCTCCGGCACCACTTGCGCGGAATGTATCCCACTCACAATCCGAGGGGTTGATGACAATCTCTATCGAATCATCAACTGCCGGCGATACAAAGACCGATGCAAATGTAGTCTGACGCTTGTTGTTGGCATTAAATGGCGACAGGCGCACCATACGATGTACGCCATTTTCACTCTTTAGATAGCCATAGGCATAGTCGCCCTCAATCTCCAAGGTACACGACTTAACGCCCACCTCGTCACCCGCCTGATAATCCATCATGCGGTATTTGTAGCCGTGCTGGTCGCACCAACGGGTGTACATTCTTAGCAGCATCGAGGCCCAATCCAGCGCCTCCGTTCCGCCTGCACCGGCGTTGATATCCATAATGGCGCCCATCTTATCCTCCTCCGAGCGGAGCATATTCCTAAGCTCGAGCGCTTCGATAAGTTCTATGGTTTTGGCGTAGTGGGCCTCCATCTCACCTTCGGTGGCAAGCTCGGCAGCGACAAACTCGGGCATAAGGCTCAAATCCTCGACAGCCTTCGCCACCGCATCGTAATCCTCAACCCACGACTTAATGGCTGCCACCTTGCGCAGCTGCTTCTGCGCCGCCTCGGCATCCTCCCAAAAGGTGGGGTCTTGTGTCTTCTCCTCCTCATTCTGGAGGTCTATTCTTCGCTGAGCGATGTCAAAGACACCTCCCCAACGAATCCTGTCGTCTTATAGCCTCTTTAATCTGTTCTTCGGAAATCATATATCAGAAATTCAAAATGTGCTTAAAGAATTTAGAGAAATTAAGGAGGTTAGAGAAATATTTCAGCATTGCTGTCAATTCACTAAACTCCTTAAATTCATCAATTTCTAAATTTTATATCCATCGCCAAAAACTCTTTATGATTAGGCTATTTTGAGGCTGGTCGCAGTGGGCGAAAGCGGAGCATACTTAGGCGTATGTGAGCATTTCGCACACAAGCCAGACGCCAAAAGAGCCAATCAGAAGGAGTTTTTACTCTATCTCCCAATCCACTCCATCCTTACGGTCCTTAACTCGGATACCGATAGCGGTGAGTTCGTTACGAATCTTATCGGATGTAGCCCAATCCTTGTTGGCCTTGGCCTCCTGGCGTACCGAGAGAATCATGTCGACAACTGTCTTGAGCATGTCGCTACCGCCTGCGGCGCTCTCTGCCTTTTCGTTGCGCAAACCCAGAATTTCGAACACATAGAGATTGAAAATGCGACGCAACTCCATAAGGTCGGCCTCCGAAATGGTATGCTGACCCTCGGCAATCTGGTTGATAAGGCGCACCCAATCGAAGAGGTGCGAGATAACGATGGGCGAGTTCAAATCGTCGTCCATAGCCTCGCGGCAAGCCTTTTCGAGATTTGCAACCACTACACCCTCGGATGTTACGGTCGAAGGCTTGAGCTTACCCAAAGTCTCGACGCCCTTCATCAGGCGGTCGAAGCCCTTCTCGGCAGCCTGCAATGCGGCATTCGAGAAATCGAGCGTTGAGCGGTAGTGTGCCTGAAGGATAAAGAAGCGGATAGTCATAGGAGAATATGGCTGCTCCAACTTGGGATGCTCGCCATTGAAAAGCTGCTCCATAGTGATGAAGTTGCCATACGACTTACCCATCTTCTGGCCATCAATGGTAATCATATTGTTATGCACCCAATAGCGAGCCGAATCCTTGCCCAAAGCGGCTGTCGCCTGAGCAATCTCACACTCGTGGTGGGGGAACATTAGGTCCATACCGCCACCGTGGATGTCGAACTGCTCACCCAGATATTTGCACGACATGGCCGAGCACTCCATGTGCCAGCCGGGGAAGCCGTCTGACCAGGGCGAAGGCCAACGCATAATATGCTCGGGCGAGGCTTTCTTCCAAAGGGCAAAGTCGAAAGAGTTGTGCTTATCGCTCTGACCATCCAAATCGCGGGTATTAGCAACAATGTCGTCGAGGTTTCGACCCGAGAGTTTGCCGTAGCGATAATCTTTGTTATACTTCTCGACATCGAAATATACCGAGCCGTTTGACTCATAGGCGTAGCCGGCATCGAAGATGCGCTTTACGAACTCAATCTGCTCGATGATGTGACCCGAAGCGTGGGGCTCGATAGAGGGCGTAAGAACATTCAGTTGCTCCATAGCCTTGTGGTAACGCTCGGTGTAGTAGTGAGCAACCTCCATAGGCTCCAACTGCTCTAAGCGTGCCTTCTTGGCAATCTTATCCTCACCCTCGTCGGCGTCGTGCTCCAAGTGGCCCACATCGGTAATATTGCGCACATAGCGCACCTTATAACCCAAGGCCTTGAGATAACGGAACAAGAGATCGAAAGTAATCGAGGGGCGGGCGTGTCCCAAATGTGGATCACCATAAACCGTAGGACCGCAGACATACATACCCACGCGGCCTTCATTCAAGGGCTCAAACTCCTCCTTGCGACGAGTGAGCGTATTGTATAAAACAAGTTTTGATTCCATAGTCAATCTATTTTTTACAAAGATAGCATTTTTTTCAAGAAAAAGCACTAAGTGCGACCACTTATAACACTTCGACCCGAAAGCTATCCCGATTTTTTACAAAGGTTTATCCATTAGCTCCTCGGCAGGCGTTCCGGGGATTATCAACTCCTCGTCGGTGTAGCCAAAGGTGCGATAATAGTCGTTAAGTTCGCGCACGATGTCGTCACGATGGGCATATGCCGCCAGGTAGTAAAGTTCCGAGAGGCTATCCATATACTCGGTAATGCGGTTAGCTACCAGATTCGCCTTCACACCGTCGAACAACAGATAATACTCGATATGCTCGATAAGGTTTGTGATATAAGCGCGCATCACCTCATCTCCCTTTTCCCACTCTTCAACCAAGTAATATGCCTCGATAAAGGGCACTGTATTGGCGTCACTGAAACGAATCTTCTCGATTGGCATAACCTCCAAGCCCTTATTCAGGAGCTCAAGTGCCTCCGCCTTGCGCCCCTCCTTAGCCAACTGCTTGGCAACACGCGCAAAGCCCTCGCGCGCCTTCGATGCACTGATGTTATACTGCGTGAAGTAGTCGACCAGTACATCTTCGTCGGCAATATTGCCATAGCGGAAGGTGTTCATCATCAAAGGATAGGCTACATCGGTATCTATGCGGCCAATATCCCACGACGACTTATATGGCGTAAGAATCGGCACTAAACGATACGCATAGCCATCAAACTGGAGATAGTTCAATAGGCCGAAATCCTGCAACATATAGACCTGCGTGAAGCTTATCGGGCGCTTCCAGTCAAACGATGCCAACATATCAAGAAGCATCATCTCGCTCTTGTCGAGCGAAGTCTTGCGAGGCGAGATGTTGATATAGACCGTATCCACCATCTTGTCGCGATCCTCCTCCTTAACAATGCCCGCAGCTATTGCATTATCCTTATCAACGGGCAGAGCAATGCTGCGCGCCGGCACATAATCCATCATCGTGCCATCCACCAAGCGAATCTTCGTAGCATCATCCTCACGGCGAATAAAATCCATCAACTCATCAATGCCGACCGTGCGATTTGCCTTCTCGCGAACGGGCAAGACATCGTTTACATAGGTATATTTGCTCGCCGGAAGGCTGAACGGAACGGGCGCAGCATCATTTGCCGCAGTACGCATCTCGTCGATATACCAATCGCCACTCAGATAGCTTGAGTTCATGATTCTCACATCGGGGCGCACACCATCCACCTCCTGATTATACCACAACGGGAAGGTGTCGTTATCACCATAGTTTATGATTATGGCATTTTTGGGAGCCGACATAAGATAGTTGTAACCCACATCGCGAGCGTAGGTTCTACCCGAGCGGTCGTGGTCGTCCCAATTCTGGACTGCCAACACCGCAGGCACCGACAAACAAAGTGCCGACGCGGTAAGTGCAACAGTGCGATTATCCTTGCGTGTCAACCATGCCAACAACTCATATATAGCCAAAACGCCCAAACCAATCCAAATCGAGAAGGCATAGAACGAACCGGCATATACATAATCTCGCTCACGAGGCTCCGAAGGCGAAGTATTGAAATAGACCACCAAAGCGATACCCATCATAATGAAGAGCCACATCACCACAACAAAATTGCGCTGGTCGCGATTCAGGTGATAGATTAATCCTATCAATCCCAATAGGAACGGCAGGAAGAAATAGGTATTTCGTGCAGGATTTTCCGCCATTTCGCGCGGCAGCTGCTCCTGAGGGCCGAGGTAAGCTTCATCCACAGCCTTAATGCCCGACAGCCAATTTCCATGCGTAATTGTTTCTGCTCCCGCCTGAATATCATCCTGGCGACCGACGAAATTCCACAAGAAGTAGCGCCAATACATGTAATTGAGCTGATAGGTGAAGAAGTAGTAGAGATTTTCGCCGAAAGTGGGCTCCAAGATGGTTTCGCCGGTCATTTGGTCATACACCTTGCGGCCATACTCCAACACCTCACCGCGCATAGCCTTACCCTGCTCATCTCGCATAATCTCACCATTCTCGTCACGCAAGAAATCTATCTTTGTACGATATGCCGCCCAAGGTTTATACTCGCTCTCGCCCTTATAGCTATTCCACACACGCGGGAAGAGGTGCATAAACTCCGCAGGATAGGTGTAACCCGTAAGGCGTGATGCCTGACGATACCGCCCCGCCTCTTTATCGTAGAAATAAGAGGTCGTTTCCTCATAGCTGTCGATAGGTGCCGAGTAATATGGGCCATACAACAATGGGCGCGCACCATATTGGTCACGATTGAGCATCGCAAGCAGAGCGTGCGGATTATTGGGATTATTGCTATTCATCGGAGGATTGGCCACGGCACGAATCGTAACGGTTGCATACGATGAAAATCCGATAAGAATCATCAGAGTCGAAAGCAAAAGCAGATTCCACACCTTGCGGCCCGCCTTATGAGTGCGATACACGCCATAGAACAAGGCTGCAAAGACCGCCAAAGCGAAGACTACGATACCCGAATTTACGGGCAGCCCCAAAGCATTCACAAACAGCACATCGACCATTGCTCCGACATAGACCGTATAAGGAATAATAATGCCGTTTATAAAGCCTAAAATCGCAAGCGAGATAAGCGTTGCATATACAACGCCCTTCAGCGTCACATGCTCGTATTTGCGGAAATAGTAGATGAAGACCATAGCCGGAATAGTCAGAAGGTTGAGCAAATGCACGCCTATCGACAATCCCGTAAGATAAGCGATTAGCACTATCCAACGCAGCGCGTGTGGCTCGTCGGCCTGCTCCTCCCATTTCATCATAAGCCACACCACCAGCGCCGTAAACATCGACGAGAGGGCATAGACCTCACCCTCGACAGCCGAGAACCAGAAGGTGTCGGTGAAGGTATAAGCCAAAGCACCCACCACGCCGGCTCCGAGCGTTGCAAACATCTCCTTATCGCCAAACTCGCGACCCGCAGCCGAGAATACCCTGCGCGCCAAATGAGTAATGGTCCAAAAGAGGAACAGTATGCAGAAAGCACTTGCCAAGCAGTTCATGCCATTGACCATATGTGGCACATAATAGCTCGACGGGGCGAACATTGTGGCAATGCGAGCCATGAGCATGAAGAGAGGTGCTCCGGGAGGATGTCCCACCTCCAACTTATAAGATGTGGCTATAAATTCGGCGCAATCCCACAGCGACGACGAGGGCTCCATTGTCAGGAGGTATGTCATCGCAGCAATTGCAAAAACCACCCATCCGGTGATGTTGTTCCAACGCTTGAAATTCATAGTATTATATGTAATATTATCTTCGCTATTCATTCAATCCTCTATCTTTAAGCGGATATATTCGGACAAAGATACGAAGAAAAGATGAAAGATAAAAGAGCAACCGACTCAGCACACTCTCTTTATCAATAAAGATGCAAGAATTGTGTCGAAAATTCTTGTATCTTAAAAAAAACAGGGGTATGTAGTTTCACAACTGCATCCCCTGCGAACGCCGTAGCGTTCTCCAACCTAAACATCATCTTACCAACATTCGTGATTTACATTTAATAGAATATTGAATCAGATAAAATCACAAAATCATTGGCACCATGAAAAAGCTATTCGCATAATTCCCAAAAACCTAACTATGTTTATGTTGTTTTTCGTTATCGTTTATACTCTACAATTATCACATCGTGCGGTGCAACTACGGTAGCCTCCGACAATCTCACCTCCTCGCCACTCTCGACCGAGCGACCATCCTTGAGCGTAGAGGCAATTTCGGCATAGCGCTTCCAAGGCAGAGGCTTCTCTTCATTAGAGTTATTCACAAAGACAAAGACTGCATCCGTATCGTTATAACGGAAGAAAGCATAGGTATTATCGCGACCTGCAAAATGGAGTGTTTTGCCGTTGTGTATAACCTCCTTTGTCTTACGCCACTGGAATAGGCGGCGGGTATAGTCGCTCACCTCGGCCGCATCGCCCGCACGCTGCTTTTTGTCGAACAAATCGACCTTATCGCCCTCCCAACCTCCGGGGAAATCGACACGCAAGCCGCCATGACCTTGTGACAAATCAGCCGAGCGCAGAGCCATCTCATCGCCCGCAAAAATCTGTGGTATACCGCGCATCGTAGCCAAAAGAGCCATGGCAATCTTCATGCGCTCGACATCGCCACGCACAATATCGGCTGTGCGGTCGGTGTCGTGGTTGCCCGTGAAAATCATCATCTTCGACAAATCATGATAGACAAAGTCGTTCGACACGGCATCGTAAACCTTCATCATACCCTCGCCCCAACCGGGATTATCATTAGGCAGAGCCGAGCATATAGCATCACGCAGCGGGAAGTCCATAATCGAAGGCAGGTGCGAATCGAAGCCGTCGGCATTATTGTTACCGCCCTGCCAATAAGCCAGCTGCGGAACATTACCCGTCCAGCACTCGCCCACGATATTGAAATTGGGATACTCGGCCATAACAGCCTTACACCACTCGCTCATCGGGCCCTTCTCGTTGTAGGGATAGGTATCGACGCGCATACCGTCCAAATCGGCATACTCGGTCCACCACACAGCCCACTGCTTGAAATATTGCAGCAAATAGGGATTATCCAAATTCATGTCGGGCATCGAGCGATCGAACCAACCACTCTCCTGAATCTTCAAGTCCGACTTTGAGGCGTTGATATCCATATTTGTGCCGAAGATATTATTGGTCTGCACATAGCCCTCGTCGAACTTATGCACCCAATCCTCGAAAGGCATATCCTCGACCCACCAATGCGAAATACCACAGTGGTTGGTCACCATATCCATAATAACCTTAATACCACGCGCATGAGCCTCCTTGACCATCGTACGATACAACTCATTGTCACCCATGCGAGGGTCAATATGGTAGTAATCGGCGCAAGCATAGCCGTGATACGACGCAAACGGCTCATTATCGAGCAACATCGGTGTAGACCACAGCGCCGTCATACCCATATCGGCAATATAATCCAAATGGTCAATTATGCCCTGAATATCACCTCCGTGACGGCCATAAAACTCATGGCGCGCCGCCTTATCGGCCGTAGAGTCGGTCGAATCGTTCTCGGCATTACCATTGGCAAAGCGGTCGGGCATAATAAGGTATATTGCATCGGCAGTTGTAAAACTCTTGCGCTCACGCGAGCCCTCACGGCGTGCAGCAATCTCGTAAGCAACCTTAAACTGCTCTCCCTCGCGACTGAATACTATGTAGTATGTTCCCGGCTCGGCATTTTTATCTATCGCCACATCGACAAACAGGTAGTTCGGGCTGTCGGCCTTGTGAATCTTCTTCACCTCGACTCCCTCGCCCTCGATGCGGACATCACAGGCAGATATATTCTCGCCCTGAACGAGCAACTGCAAAGGAGTATTCATGCCAACCCACCACGACAGCGGCTCAACACGACTTACCCTACCCTCGGCATCGACAACGGCCTCAGGGTCAAATGGCTCTGCGGTGGCGCACGCTATCGCCACCAGAGCCGACAATATTATGAAAAAACCAGATATATGCTTCATCTAAATAAGTTTTGTTTCCGACACTACTTCACCAGAATATAATACTGCCAAGGTGACATCTCGAATGTTTGAGCAAGCGTAGCCTGCTCGCCTGTCAAGCCGCACTTATAACCCTCGAATGACTCGGCAAACTCCACCTTCTGAGGCTGCGCCGAGAGATTGAAGATTGCGACAACCTTATTGCCATCCTTCTCGCGCGCAAATGCCAAAACATCCTCGTTGGCACATTCCAAATATGCCATATCGCCGCCGCGGCCACCATTGCGAAGCGCTGCATTTGCGTGACGCATAGCGTTTAGCGACTTATAATACTCGGTCCATTCGTTGGCCTCCCACACCTTCACGGGGTCCTTCTCGAAGAACTCGAAACGGTCGTTATGACCAATCTCCTGGCCTGTATAAATCAAGGGCTGACCCTGTGGCAAGACATAGGTCAAAGCCGCCATTGTCTTAACAGCATCGCCCAAGCGCTCGAACTCGGTTCCTGCCCATGAGTTCTCGTCATGATTCGAGGTAAACATCAGACGCATAGCGGGTTGCGGATAACGCTCGGCATCACGCGCCAAATACTCCTTCAAATCGGCTGCGGTCTTGGTGTCAGTCTTGATAGTTCCGTCGCCCGCAACATTCTTCGTTTCGCTGCCACCCTTGGCCATTGCGTTCATCATATGGTGAAGCTCCCAAGCATAAGTGGTATTGAAACCGCACTCATGCAACCACGACTCCTCACCCTCGGCCAAAAGATACACATTGGGGTTGATAGCCTTCACAGCGGCCCACGCCTCACTCCAAAAGTCGGCAGGGACCTTATAAGCCACATCGCAACGATAGCCATCCAGGCCCAACTCAATCCAATAACACAGAGCGTCAATCATCGCAGCGCGCATATCGGCGTTCTCGTAGTTGAGCGATGCAATGTCGGTCCAATCGTACTCCACAATAGGCACATTGGTCGCAGGGTCAATCTTATACCAATCCTTCTTACCCTCTTGCCACCACTTGGCATCGCGTGAGGTGTGGTTGGCCACCCAATCCGTTACGACCTTAAAGCCGAGTTCGTGTGCTTTCGCAAGAAAACTCTTGAAATCCTCCAGCGTACCAAACTCGGGGTTGATAGCCTTATAATCAACGATTGAGTAGTAAGAGCCCAAACTGCCTTTGCGGCCATCTACTCCGATAGGGTGGATAGGCATAAGCCAAATAATATCCACACCCAACTCCTTAAGGAAGGGCAGGCGCTGTTCAGCGGCAGCGAAAGTACCCTCCTCGGTCTGCTGGCGAATATTCATCTCATAAACTACGGCATCATAAATCCACTCCGAGTTTGCGGCGGTATTCTCCGATGCAGAATTGCAACTGCTCAACACTACCGAGAGCAGAAGGCTGAAAGTGATAAAAAATCTGGAAAATTTCATCGTTATAAAGTTTTTGTTTTAGTCAATATTTCAAAGTTGTGAGGTGCAATCGTCAACGAGATTCTGCCATCGGTAAGCATCGAGAACTCACCTCCAAAATTAGCCGTCAAAGGCTGTGAAAGGTCGGTCAAGGCAGGCAATGAGCACTCAACACTCTGCTCCTCGGCACCGGTATTGAGCGCCACAACACACCACTCGCCCATATACATTCGCATGTAAACCCACACATCATCAGTAAGCGCCAATGTAATCATATCGCCATACATGAGCGGCATAGTTCCGCGACGCAAAGCTATAAGGCGGCGTGTGATATCCAACTGCGTCTGCTCCTCGTCGTTGTAGCCGTCAAAACGCATCATGCGACGATTATCGGGGTCATTACCACCCGGCTCGCCATATTCATCACCCTGATAAACACAAGGCACACCCGGGATAGTCATATTCAGCGCATTGATAAGCGCCAGCTTCTTGTATCCGACCTTGTCGCCAACACCAATCTCGCGCAACCAACCGGCCGCTTTGTGGTCCTCGTCGGGGTCCAAAGTACCTCCTGCCAACGAGATAAGGCGACCCTTGTCGTGGTTACCTGTAATATTTCCCATAGTGTGGTGGTCGCCATAAGCCGCCACAGACTCCTCGACAACCGAAGCCAGGCGCTTAATCGAGTGATTGCGTGTGAGCACATCGAGCGAAGTGTGATATACATTGAAATCGAACTGCGCATCAATCATACCGCTACGCACATACGAGCCGATAAGCTCCGCAGAGCCATATGTTTCGCCAATCTGCCACAACTGTCTGTCGGGCAACTGCTGACGCATCTTTTTGGTAAGCGTACGCCAATAGTTGAGAGGAATATGCTTGCAGGCATCGTGGCGGAAGCCATCGAAATCGAAATTCTTAACCCAATACATTGCCGAGTCAGTCATAGGCTCCACAACCTCCTCGCGCTCGAGGTCGAGCGTCGGGATATGCTCGTCGAACCATGTAGTGAGGCGATGCTCATCCCACAGCGAGAGGTTCTTTCTACCGTCAGGCAAAATCAGAGGAGTTACCCAATCGGGATGCGCCTGCAAAACGGGAGAATTGATGTGAAGGTGGTTGGCAACATAATCCAAAACCACATTCATATTGTGTTCGTGAGCTGTCGAGAGCAACTCACGCAACTCATCCTCCGAACCGAAGCGGTCATCGACGACGGTGGTATATATGGGCCAATAGCCATGATAGCCCGAGAACTTGGTACGAGGATTTTCGTTCTGTCCCCACGCATCGCGAGGATTCTGCGTAATGGGCGAAATCCAGATTGTCGAAATGCCCAAATCCGAGAAGAAGCCCTCCTTGATTTTCTGGGTGATACCCACCAGGTCACCGCCCTGATAATCGGCCTCGAAGAGCACTTCGGGAGAGTTCAAAGGCTGGTTATTCGCCTGCTTACCATCATTGAAACGGTCAATCATAAGTGAATACAACACCTGTGACTCGCGGTCTTGGCGCTTAAGGTGCGACGCTTCGCTTACAACCTTACCCCACTCCAACGGAACGCGCACATCGTTAAAGCGTACGCCCTCGCCCGTAGCAAACACGCGCAAGAATGAACGCTCCATAGCCTCGGCATCCTTTGGAATCAAAATCTCAAAGCTGTTGCCATTGCGCACCACGCTATTTTCGGGCAAGCGGCAATTCTGCCACATAGCCACGATGTTTGAAATTGGGGTTGTGGGCTCAACAACAACCATATGGAGCATATGACCCGTGGTAAACATGCGACTTGCATCGTTGCGCTCGCCCCCATAGGCCGCAACCGACAGGCAACTACCCTCCTGCCACACTTCGAAAGTCGAAGCGAAAGCTCCGGCCGGCGCCGACAACTCAAACTCGCTCCAATCCTCTGCCAACGCCTTCACTTGAAGCGTTGTAGAAGTTATCGAGTCCGCCCTATCCCACTCGGGCAGAAAATCGGTCAAAAACAGGCTATTACCACCCTCGCGCAACTGCACAGGCACAATCGTACGGTCGTTACCCGTTGTGGGCAGATTATCGAAAATATTGCTGCGGCAGCCACATAGTGCAGCCATAGCCAACAATAAGAAAAGACTCTTTTTCATCGCTACAACTCAATAATAATTGATGAATATGCCGGCATGGTCAACACATGCTCGGTATTGCTCTTTGTTTCAATGGTAACCTTGTTCATGTCGGCCACGGGGCGCTTGATTGCATGTTTCACGACATGAGTGCTCGGCTTATCCGATACATTGTGTACGACCAACAAGCGCTCACTGCCTGCCGTACGGTAGAATACCATAACCTGCTTGTTATTTGTGTCGCTATCGTTAAAGCCCTCGGGCAACTCGATTGTACCGCTTGCCAATGCAGGGTAGGTGTTGCGCAGACGCATGAACTTACGATATACATTATATATAGAGTGTACATCCTCAGCCAAGGTCTTCACCGTACCAGGACCCAAGTCGAAATTATTCTTTGCCGTCATCCAGGTTGTACGATATGTATCCTCAGCCTTGGGTGCCCACAACATCGGCTCGCGCACATTCTCGTCGCCGGTTGATTTGTTACCCATCATACCAATCTCCTCGCCATAGTAGATAAATGGCGAGCCCGACGAGGTAAGGAGTATCGCTCCGGCCATCTTGGCGCGCTCCAACGACAATGCCGACGAGCCACCCAACGCTGTGCGTGCACGATTTTCGTCGTGGTTCGAGAGTTTTGTGGCGTGGATATAATCCGAGCGGTAGTTCTTGAATGTTTGCTGCGCTCCGATAATATCCTTGGGGAACCACTTGGCGTGAGAGTTCTGGATAGCATACAGCATCCAATTCTCCCAGGCTGTAAAGTCGAACAACGCCGGCAGACCCTTATAATACTTGGCCATATCACCATGACCCATCCAGCACTCGCCTACCATATACAAATCCTTGTAACCTAAAGCCGACTTACCCTGGAAATAGTTGTTCAATGTAGTATAGAAGGTATTGAGGAAGGTAGGATTTTCGTTCGAGGTCTGATTGTCGTAGATATGCTTTACGGCATCGAGGCGGAAACCATCCACGCCCTTGTCAATCCAGAACTTCGCCGCATCAACCAATGCCAAGAATGTGGCATTTGTAGCGCACGAAGCAGCCGGGCCATAGTTAAGGTCGGGCATCGACGAGTCGAAATCGCCAAAATACCAATACTTAACACCTCCGGTCAATACCCAATGCCAACCATGCCAACCCTCGCGGTCCTCCGATGTAAAGTTATAGAAATCGCGATACGGGCTATCCTCATCGGCACATGCAGCCTTAAACCAAGGATTGAGTTTCGATGAATGGTTCAAAACATAGTCCAAAATCACACGAATATCGCGTTTGTGGGCCTCCTCGATAAGGCGCTCGAAATCCTCCATGGTACCATACTCGGCTTTGATGCCCTTATAATCAATCACATCATAGCCATGATAAGAGTCCGAGGGGTGGATAGGGGTTAGCCAAATGCCCGATACGCCCAAGTCGTCGAGGTAATCCAATTTTGCGGTAATACCGTTCAAGTCGCCCACGCCGTCGCCATCAGAGTCGGCAAACGAGCGGACAAAAATCTCATAAAATACTCCGGCACGCTTCTCGCCGTCGAATTTTCGGGCCTCATATTGCGACACCTGGTCTACAATATCGTTTTCTACGGGCTCATTGCCGCCATTGCCGCCATTGCCGCCACTCTTGTCATCGGTACACGCCACAACGGCCAATGCCGCCACCGAGAGCAGATAGAGTAAAAATTTTCTTGAAATAGTCATAGTTTTAGTTCTTTTTATTTTTATCGTTAGGTACCGGCAGGCCGATCAAAGCCCGCCGGTCAAAAGGAGTGTATCTTAAAGAAATTAGGTTATTATTTCTTTGATACGGTCATTGTACAAGGTGACTTCGCGAGGTTCAAAGTAACGGTATACTCGCCTGCCTCCGTAACCTTCAGATTACCTCCGTCGGGAGCCAGATTTAGCTCTGTATCCAAAGCGAACTCTACGCCCTCTGCCAAACCGAGGTTATAGTCCCAACCGCCGTTGAAACGAACCTTGAACTCATCATCAATTGCGACATCAAGCGTATATACACCTGCACCCTGTGATGCTAAGTCGAAATCCTGGCTCCATTCGGTACCTGCAATCTTACCAATCAAAGCAATCTGAGTCAAAGGAATAGCATTTGCAACACCTGTCTTATCCTGTGCATTGAGCTTAATATCCCAGAAATATGGGCCGAATGGGATAGCCATATCGCCACCATTACCATCAATATCGTAGATATAAGTAGTACCCTCCTGCAATGCACCACCCAACCAAGTTGAGAAGCCGGGATAAGTAATCTTGAACATCGCACTCTCAGCCTCGCTACCCTCGGGCTTATACATATCAACAGCACCACCAAAGCGACCTGCCTCACCCTTGAATGGACGAAGAGCCGGAGTTGGATCGCCATTGTTCCAATTGTAATGAGCAAAAGCACCTGTTACCTCCAAGTAATCGGGGTTAGCCGAAAGGTCAGCCACCTTACCGTCGATAGCCAGAGTGATAATCTTGCCGAAAGTGAGCTCGAATGAGTGCTCACCCGCTGTGAGGAAGAGGTTACCGCCATTCACAACCATATTTGTGCAGCTGCCACCGAGGCTCATCTGATGCTCTACGCCATTAACGCGAGTGTTCCACATCTTGTTCATAACGAGCTTGAACTCGCCATCTGAAGGAACATTTGCCGAAGCCTTGTAAGTCTTCGACTCAGCGTCATAAGTAAACTCGATAGGAGCACCTGCATTCCAGCCGTTCAAAGCACCAACCAAACCGATAGAGTTGATGTCGATAACCGTTGACGCCATCTTACCCTCGTTAAGGTCGGCATATACATAGTGCAAGCCCTGAGCTACGGCGATACCCTCAGCCTCTGCGCCACCTGCATAAGCAGTCAAAGCGTCAGCCGCACCACCGAAGCGAGTACCCAAAGCGCTACGCAAACGAGAATAGATATACTCTCCGTCGGCATCCATATCCAACATACCGCAGTAGGTGTTTGTGAATGTATCTTCGTTATATATGCCATTCATCGCAGCAGCGTTCTTATAATCGCCATTCTCAACTACATAGAGCACATCCTCTTTCTCTGACATCGCCTCGGTAGAGATTGCGTAAGGATAGTCGAAGATTGAAAGGCGGAAGTTATAGATACCCGAGCCGGTAGATGTAAGGTTACTACCCTTGAATACAAGTTCAGCAGCATCACCTCCCAACGAGAAGTCATACTCCTTACCATCAACCACAACATTCCAAGCCTCGTTGAAACGAACCTTATACTCCTTACCCTCGACAACATTGGCAGCACCCAACCAAGAGTTAGACTCTGCATCGTACTCGAATGTAGCATAGTCCTTATCCCAGCCACCTACAGCCTCACCGATAAGACCTACGGCAGTTACAGGAATCGAAAGCAACTGCAAATTCTCCTCGTCGAACTCCAAGTAGTAAAGGCCATCGGCCAATGAGATATTGCCGGCACCGCCATCCGTAGAGATAGCGCCATCAGCCCAACCGTAGTTGGTACCACCCCAACCATACTGGGTGCAAATCTTAAACTCACCACCGATGTTGTTCAAGAAACCGCGGAAGATACCATCCTCACCCTGCAAGAGGCGCGAGCAAGGATTATTTTCAGTCCAACCCTGATATGCACCCAACATATAAAGGTAAGCAATCTTGTTGTAATCAAACTTTACAGCTACAGCCTTAGACTCGAGCTTAACGCCTGCCTCAGAGGTAGCTACGACCTTAAATTCGATAGAATACTCGCCCATCTTAGAGATACCGAACTGCTCCAAGATAGCGATATTGGTAGTGTTGTAGTAGCACTCCGAAGTCTGTGCCAACTCCACGAAGCCATCACCGGCAGAAGCCGATACGGTATAAACAGCACCCTCACCCATGCGAGCCGAAGTCCATGTAAGCGAGAACTGCTCGCTCTCGGTAAGGTTATTTACCACGACAGCGTTGTGACGAGCAATCTCGGGAGCCTGAGCCTCCACAACTGCCACATCGGGCTCGTGGGTACAGCCCACAGCGGCAACAAATGCCAAGGCTGCAACAAAATATTTCATCAATTTCATAACTCTTTCTGTTTATTTTGGTTTGAAGAGCCCCAAAGGCGGGTGCGGGAATACCCGCCTTAAGACTCATTAAAACTCATTATTTACTCTGCCTGCTCAACTGTTCCTGAAATAGGTGAAGGATTGGTCATATCCTCAGCTAAAGCGTCGATATCACCACGGAAGTTGATTGAGAAGCGTACCTTGCCTGAATATGGTGAAGGAATATTGCCACCATTCTGTGTCAGGTGAGCCAAATCACCACCCCAGTTGGTTGCCCAATCGTGGTTCATACGATACTTAAACTCACCGGCAACAGCGTTATCGCAAACACCAGTAAAGGTCTGCGCACGCATTGCAGCATAGTACTTGTTGTCGTAGTCCTCGTCGCCAACCTCAGGGATACCTGCGGGAGTAAGCTCAACATCTGTATCCCAATTACCAACAACAGAACCGATAACGCTGATTGAGCTAACCGGAGTAAGCTGCATGAAACCTGTTGTGCGGTTGTTCAACAAAGTAACCTTAATCCAATACAAGCCCTCCTCTGCCAAAAGGTGTGCAGGGTCGCCCTCATTAGTGAATGAATCGGCGCTACCACCGAGGTTACCTGCCCAGCTGTTCTCGATACAGAACTTGAAGTGGCAAAGACCATCATCAAACTTGTTGGCTGTATTATTGCCGGCACCAAGATATACAAGACCCTCGTAAACATCGCTATTCTCGCCATTCTCCCACAATACGGGACCACGAGCATCAGGAGCCCAGCCCTGGAAGTTACCTGCGATAAACAATGGGCGACGAACCCAAGGTGCTGCAGTAGACTTAACGGTTGTAATATCCAACTGGATAGCGTTTGATCGCTTGGCGTAGGTGTCGCCAGACGAGATATTGGCTACGACATAGAAGAATACGGTTGAAGTAGCAAGTTCGGGGACTGCCAAGCCCTTGGTATTAACCAATGCGTTGTTCAAATTCTCCTTGGTGATAGTGTAAGATGTGGTATATGACTGACCAATTTGGTAGTCTACATCCTGATAGTTTGCAAAGAGTGAGTAAGTAACCTCAGCAGCATAGCCGTAGTCTACACCACTCCACGAGAAGGTCACTTCGCTCTGGAGGTTCTCCTCATCAACGACGATGTTAGTCATCTCGTTCATAACGGGAGCTACAACCTCATCTGCCGGCATAGCCATGGTCTTATCGTCCTCGTAGCATGAGAAGAGAAGAGCGGCTGCGGCAAACATCGAAATATATTTCAAAAATTTCATCGTTGTTCAGTTTATTTTAGTTGTTATAACCATCGTTTTGTGTAAGGTTAGGATTTGCCAACAAATCATCTGAAGGCAATGGGAAGAGCTCCAAATGAGCGCTGAAACCTACACCATTCTCAACACCGCCCTTGAAAGGCCACAAGTAGTTGGCCGAAGAGTACTTGCCGAAACGGATAAGAGTTGTACGACGCTGACCCTCCCAGAACATCTCGCGCGAAATCTCGTCGAAAATCTGATCCAAGCTTACAGTTGTACCTGTAACGGTAGGAGATACCATGCCGGCACGGGTCTGCAAAGCCTTAATATAATCAACAGCCTTAGTGTCAGATGTCTGACCACCATCCTTACGAGCCATAGCCTCGGCATAGATGAGATGCATCTCACCGGCACGAATCAACGGGAAGTCGATAGAAGAGAACTTCTCAACCTTTGAATAGTCGGTCTCGGGGTCGAGGAAACGGTTGTTGTTATACTTCACAACATGCCAGCCGTTAGCAAAGGTCTTATTGTCGATATCCTTTGCATCACTCTCCTCCAACGATACCAAAGCACGCTTATCTACCTGAGTAAATACGGCAGCACCATCACCCGCAACATCATCCTTACGCACAGCCGCAGCATCGGTGTTGATGTTAAACACCTTAACAGCGTCGGTTGATGTAACCAAACCGTTCCAGTTACCATCTATACCCAAAGAGTATTGCGAGCCCTTACCTGCGAGGATAAAGAAGCTTGTACCGCCATAAGACTGAGTGCGGGTAGCATCGTAGCAAGTTGCAAAGACAATCTCGTTCAAGGCGTCGGGGTTCTCACCATTGTCACCCATAAACAGAGCGTTGTAATTCTCGGCCAAAGTGTAAGCATCGATAACCACATCGGCAGCGGCTGCAGCATCGGCATAAATCTCGACCTTCTCCTCACCGATATAGGTCTTGTGGTTAAGGCACAAGCGAGCCAACAAACCATAAGCAGCACCCTTATCTACGCGAGGATAAGTCTGAGTGTGGGGAGCCTTCAATGCTGAATCCTCTGAAACCAAAGCCTCCAACTCACTCTTCAACCAAGCGAAGAGGTCGGCACGAGAAATCTGCTTGGGGTTCTCGGTACCTACTACTGAGTCCTCCAAAACGAAGGGAGGATTTCCATAGCAATCCAACAACACCCAATAAGCATAGGCACGCAAGAAACGCACCTCGGCACGCTCGATAGCAATCTCGGCGTCCTTATCGTTGGTGTTACGCAAGAAGTCGTTTGCAAATGATACCATCATCATTGCGCGAGTATAAGCAGCGTAGATAGCATCGTTCTTCACATTGCTCCACTTGTTACCGCCTACCTCAGCGACCCAAGCATCACCCCATACACACTTTGCCTCATCGGTTGAGATGGTCTGAATTGACCACAAAGCACGCAAGAACTCAGAAGCACCAGAGTCCGCTACATCAATATCGGTAGAGCCGGCACCGCCCTGACCTGTGAGGGTGAAACCTCCGTAAACCTTTGCCAATGCGCTCATACGGTACTCGGGATTATCGTAAACACCGCTTACGACATTACCTGCCATAGGTGTCTGGTCCAAATCGCCGACACAAGAGCTAAGCATCAGAGCCGCAATGGCACCAAAAATTATATTCTTTTTCATATTATTCTTCTCCTCAAATTAAAAGTTGATACCCAAACGAACGCTGTAAATACGAGGACGAGGATAGATATTTGAATCAATACCTCCTGCAACAGAGCACTCAGGGTCAAGACCGCTGTACTTGGTGATTACAAAGACATTCTGAACACCGGCAGCCAAACGAATCGACATACCGCTCTTTGTTACATCGCGGAATGTATAGCCCAGGTTGATGTCGTCCATACGGAAGTATGAAGCATCCTCCAACCAAAGATCTGAGCAACGCTGAGGCACGATGCTTGATGCAGTAAAGCCATACTGCTTGGCTGCACGCTGAGTGTTGATTACATAACCCTTGTTGATAACATCGTTGAAATCAACTGTTGCACCACCACACAATACATCGTTGAACATGTAGTTACCCACAGCACCGTGGCCATTGAAACCAAAGTCCCAATTCTTGTATGTAAGCTTCAAGTTCACACCATAATAGAAGTCGGGATTAGGACTCTTGTTGGTCATATAACGATCACCATTGGTAATCTCGCCATCGCCATCACGGTCGACAACTGCGTTGTGGATAGGCTTGCCATTCTCGTCATAAGCCTGCTGCCAGAGGTAGAAGGTATAAGGAGTGTAGCCCACAACATGGCGCTGAAGCTTATTACCTGTACCGCCACCACCATTACCGAGCTCGATAGCCTCTGAAGGCAAAGAGTGAATCTCGGTATCCTGGAATGTACCATTTACACCAATCTCCAAACGCCAATCCTTAGTCTCGACGGGCACAAAGTTCAACGATACCTCGACACCGCGGTTCTCCATAGAACCGATGTTCTGGTATACATAGTTACTGAAGTTACCACCCAACGCAACAGATACGCGTGAAAGCAAATCCTTGGTGTCGCGCTTGTAAACATCAACCGAACCATTGATACGGCCATCGAGGAAGCCGAAGTCCAAACCGACATTGTAGGTTGTGGTCTCCTCCCACTTCAACGACGAGTTGAATGCGTGTGGCTTAACGGGATAGTAGAAACCGCCGTTCTGACCACCCAAAGGATACTGGTTGGTAGGATCCTGAGAAATCTCAGAATACTGCAAAGCGGCATAATCCTCACCAAACTCCTGCTGACCTGTGATACCCCAGCCCAAACGAAGCTTCAATGCTGAAAGGACCTTCTGATTCTTCATAAACTTCTCGTTTGCAAGATTCCAAGCAAATGCAGCTGAAGGGAAGTAACCCCAACGATTATCACCTACAAAGCGTGAAGAACCATCGGCACGCATTGTAGCGGTGAAGAGGAAACGAGAGTCGATAGAGTAATTTACACGACCATAGAATGATACCAAAACATTCTGTGATGCAGGTGTGGTAGCTGAAATGAGCTTGTTGGTACCATCAGCCATACGACCATAGCTCCAGTTCTTGGTCTTTGAGAAGTTCTCAGCCCATGAGTAACCGGCCATGACATTAAGGTTGTGAATACCGAACTCCTTAGCATAGTTTGCATAAAGCTCGAAGAGCTGATTGCGGTGAGTATTCTCATAATTCTCGAAACGACCGCGAGTCTTGTAGTTGCCATCGCCATCACGGTTAGCCATGATAGAGTTGGGATAGTTACCCTTATCACCCTTTGTAGATGTAACATCCAAACCGAGGTTAAGGTTGAAGCTCAACTCCTCCAAGCCATGCACCTTATAATCCAACTGGAGGTTACCCATAGCGCGGTAAGCCTCATTCTGATTCCACTGGTCATACAATGTAGAGAATGGGTTGATGCCGGCCAAGTCGGTAGACCAGTTCCAGTAACCGTTGTTTACCGATGTGTCGACCTTACCGTCGGCACCATATACATAAGGTGACTGTGTGGGGTCGAAACCTACAGCTGCACCAATAGCACCTGCGTCAGCATAGTTGGCCTTGTTGAAGATACCCTTAGCATTGAGCTGAGCAGAGAGGTGCTCGTCGAAGAACTTGGGTGAAAGATTGATACCCAAAGTTGCGCGCTGATTATCCGAAGTCTTAAGCGTTCCCTGGTCGTAGTTGTAACCTGCCGATACGCGGAACGGAAGCTTATTCTTCAATGCGCCACCCGAAACCGATACATTATGGTCGGTAGAGATGCCCAAGCGGAAAATCTCCTTCTGCCAATCGGTGTCGGCAGTACCAAACAAACCATCAGCCTTATCGCCAACGATGCCCGATACATACTCCTTAAGCTCGGCTGCGTTCATCAAATCCAAAGTGCTGTGATTGTGACGCACGCTTACGCTACCGGTATAAGATACCTTAATGTCGCCTGAGCCCTTCTTTGTAGTGATGATAATCACACCGTTAGATGCGCGTGAACCGTAGATAGCAGTTGCCGAAGCATCCTTCAAAACGGTGAACGATGCAATATCGTCGGGGTTAACCATCGAAAGACCGTTGCCGATACCTACACCTGCTCCCTCGGCGATGGGCACACCGTCGATAACGATAAGCGGGTTGTTATTTGCCGACAAAGAGGCACCACCACGGATACGAATCTCAGAACCCGCACCCGGCTGACCGTTGCCTGAAGTGATGTTTACACCGGGGACCTTACCGCGCAACATCTCCTGAGGAGAAGTCACTGCTCCACGGTTGATATTCTCGGCCTTAACAGCTATAACCGAGCCGGTCATGTCGTCCTTCTTGAAGGCACCATAACCGATTACGACAACCTCGTCGATAGATGCAAGGTCCTCCTCGAGCACTACGCGTGCCAAAAGAGTAGAATTTGCCAGCATCTGCACCTCCTTATAGCCGATGAAGCTGACACTGACCATTGAATTACCGTCCTTGACTTTGAGTGTGTACTCGCCGTTCACATCGGTAATAGTACCATTTGCGGCTCCAACCTCAAAAACCGAAGCTCCGATAATGGGAGCACCAGAGGCGTCCACCACAACGCCCTTAACCTCCAACTTGCCGTTTTGTGCGACAGCAAGGGGGGGGGTAATCAAGCCTAACAGGAAGATACCCAGGCACATAGTGAGAATTTTTCTCATAGTGTTTTGTGTGTTAGTTAATAATTAGGTTAATTTAATTGTGATTTCTATATTACTTGGAATTTTATCTTTTCTGACTGATAAACGCCACCGACACAGCACCGAGCAACAGCGACACACCGGCAACAACAAGCATCATAATCTGCGAGCCGCCGACCACAGAGAGTATTACACCTCCGAGCAACGCCGCTACAATCTGTGGCAGACAGATTGTACAGTTGAACAGACCGAGGTAAGCACCCATCGAGCTACCCGACAAAGAGTTTGTCAGCATAGCAAATGGCATGGCAAGCATAGCCGCCCAACCGCAACCAATCAAGATAAATGATATAAATAAAAGGTATTGGTCGTGAATGAAGTAGGTCGAGATGAATCCCGCAGCACCCAAAACAAGGCTTACCGAATAGCCGACCTTCATACGCTTAAACATAGGCAACACCATGGCCCACAATACCGAGCCGATAGCCTGCACAGCAAACAATACGCCGACCCAGTTACCTGCGGCCTGGTAAGCCTCCGAAGCTGTATCGGTCGTACCCCATACATTGTCGGCAATACCGCCTGTGGTGTAGTTCCACATATAAAGGAAGGCAAACCAGCAGAAGAACTGCACCAAACCAATCTGCCAAAACGCCTTTGGAGCATGGAGCAAAAGGTGAATCAAATCCTTCTTCTCGCTCTTCTCCTCCTCGGTGATGTTATGGAACTTTGCATACTCCTCGGGAGCCATCTCCTTAACCGACAAGCCGGTATAGAGCACACACAACAGCAGGATTACAGCACCCACATAGAATGAGTAGGTTACAGAATCGGGTATAACGCCCTCGGGAGCGATATTGCTGATACCAAACCATGTGAAGAGGTATGGGAAGAGATAGCCGACCAACGAACCGGCATTGCAAAGCATACTCTGGATAGAGTAAGCTTTCGACTTCTGCTCCTCGTTGACCATATCACCCACCATCATCTTGAAGGGCTGCATAGCCATATTGATTGAGGTGTCGAGCAACATCAACATGACCAAACCAAACGACATAGCCGCCTTGACCGTAAGGTTAAAACTTCCCGAATTGGGCAATAGCGCCATCACGAGCACAGCAACGATAGCGCCCACATAAAGATATGGCTTGCGACGGCCCCAGCGGCACCAAGTCTTATCACTCCATGTACCCACCAAAGGCTGAACAATCATACCCATCAACGGGGGTAAAATCCAGAAATAGCTCAAATCATGAGGGTCGGCCCCAAGCGTAGCAAAGATACGACTGATGTTTGCGCTCTGTAGAGCGTAGGCAATTTGGACACCGAAAAATCCAAAACTCAGATTCCATAATTGCCAAAACGATAGGTTTGGTTTTACTGCCATTAATTTGTTCATTTTATAGTTATAGGTATACAAAAATAAAATTGCGCAAACAATCAACCAACCATTATCCGACGAACGGCAAATTGGGCATGACGAACGGTAAAAACGAATAGACGAATATAAAAATATAATAAATTAATTCGATATATTAAAAATTTTTAACAAATAACCGCCACTTTATTCATTTTAACCACCCCCACATACCGCGATTTATAAACTAAAGAGAAATAGACTAAAAAAGAGTTGGAAATTTGGTCTATATCATAAAAATATCTACCTTTACTTGATAATTAAGCCGAACGACCCATGAACAAAAATTTCTTGACAACACCCGTCATCATACATTTGTTCGCATTGGCGCATGCCCTGATTGCAGCAGTGAGCCATGTTGTACACTACATGGACGCTGTACCATTGACGGTTTTGACCATTGCCATGATTGTAATTATAGCGCTGCGTCACAATCTGCGCACCGACATCATTGCCATACTCACTCTGGCGGGTACTTTTTTGGGTTATCTGATTGGTAGTTACGGCGGTATGCTCGTCGCGATGATTATCCCCATACAGGCCATATCGTCGGCCATTACCACACTGCTTTTCACCGAATTGCTCGGCTGGGCGGTATTTGCTTTTGCCCGCCACAAAAACATACAGACCAAGTATAAATCAGACTGGTCGCCCTCGCTACTCCACACCATGCTTGTGGTGGTAGCCATCCTGCTGTTCCGCATCTCCTACACGCTGATTTTCGACTCGGCCTACTTCTCGCAAGCGAGCATCATGCCGGAGTTTCAGCAACTTTTGGGTCATACACCCGCATTACTTACTATGCTTTGCGGTAATATTGTTTTCGTAAGCCTGCGCCAACGCGCAACCTACCGCCATGGCATGAGTACGCTGGATACCATATTATTTACAATCGCTTTCTCGGCATTACTCTCGGCGATAGTCTTTTACAACTTCCCGTGGAGCAACAGCAACCACTTTGCGGCACTACCCTTCCTGCGTCTTTATGCCGTCATTCTGCTATGCGACATTGTGGTATACAGTTTGAGCAAGTTGATTGCCTATGCGTTTCTGTCACAGACTCAGCTCAACAGCGAACGAGGCGAGAAGCACTTGGCTCAATTTCAGTACAATAAGCTCAAGATGCAGATAAATCCGCACTTCCTGTTTAACTCGCTCAACATCCTCGATTTTTTGGTTCAGGAGGGCGAAAAGGAGCGTGCCGGAGCCTTTATTCGCAAACTTGCCGACTGCTACCGCTACATGCTCAAAACCGAAGATGAGCCGCTGGTTACGCTGCGCGAGGAGTTGGACTTCGCACAAAAATACTCAGACTTGCTTCAGGAGCGCTTTGCCAACGGATTCGTAGTGGAGTATGACATCCCCAACGACGCCCTGTCGGGGCATGTTATTCCCTGCTGCCTCCAACTCTTAATTGAAAACGCGACAAAGCATAACATTGTAAATGCCGAGCACCCGCTTATGGTAAAGATTGGCATAAACAATGATGTATTATATGTCAGCAACAACCTGCAACCCCGCATCAGCATACAAGCTTCAACGGGTAAAGGACTGAATAATATCCGTCAGCAGTATCAGGATATTGCAGGCTGCGACATAACCATAGAACAAACGCATACAACCTATACCGTAAATATTCCTTTGCTATGAAAAGTTACAATGTACTAATCGTAGAGGACGAACGACTCGCCCAAGCAAACCTAAAAAGAGTCCTTGAACGAGATTTTACAGACTTAAATGTTGTTGGAGTATCCGACTCGGTGCAGAGCACCGTAGAGTGGCTGCGCAACGAGGAGAATCATGCCGATATAATCTTTATGGATGTAGAACTTTCCGACGGCATGTGTTTCGACATATTCGCTCAGGTCGAAGTGAAAGGCAAGGTCATCATAACCACCGCGTTCGACAATTATGCCATAAGGGCTTTTCGCATCAACAGCATCGACTACCTGCTCAAACCCGTAAATGCGCAAGAGCTGGCCGATGCCATAGCCCGTTGCCGCGATATTTTAGGGCGAGAAGACTCACACGAGCACCAATCATTCGACATTGAAGCTGTACGCGACGCGCTATACACCAAGAACACCACCTATAAAAAGCGCTTTGTCGTGAAGTACGGCGACCGCTTTTCGATAATCAATACCGAGCAAATAGCCTATTTCTTTGTCGAGGACAAGAGCACCTACCTCGTAACGACCGAAAACCGCCGTTACATTCTCGACTTGTCGTTGGATATGATTTCGGATGTTGTGGACCCCGAAAAGTTTTTCCGCATATCACGCCATTGCACACTCTCGATTGATGCAATAACGGGCATTTCGAAGCATCCGAGCAATCGTCTGAAGGTGATGATATCGCCCAAACCGGAGTTCGAGGTCTTTGTAAGCCGTTCTCGCACCGCCGACTTTATGGAGTGGATTGAGGGAAAATAAGGGTCAATACGGGGCATCCATAGAGCACTACAACACACAAAGCGAGGGCTATCCCTAAGGTGGACAGCCCTCGCTTTGATTTATTGGCCATAAGCCTACTTCTCGCTAAACTTATACTCCGCAATACGGGCATTACCATTATCGCGATATAGGATTTTGATACCCCTATACTCGGTAGGGATAAGGCGTCCTATCATCAAATCATCAAGATAGAAGCTGATAATAGTCTCGCTATAAGAGGATTTGCCGGCATCATTACCCGAATCATGATACAACTCAAGATAGAGGTAACCATCATCGTTTTTGGGGTATGACGGGGCAAAGAAGCCTGTGCGGTTGACATTATACACAAGGGCAAATTTGTGCTGTGACTCATAAGTTGAGCCTGAGCTGGGATAGAGGAACTGCAAGTTCACATATCGGCCACGAGAGTATGTGATGCCCGAATAGGTAAGTAAAACATCGTCATTATACTCCTCCGACATACCCTCGGGCAATGACATATGGGTGAGTTTGATGTTCACGGGTTTCAACGCTTCAATCATCACCTTGCCATCAAAGAAAATATCGTTTACCACCTCAGATGTATAATAAATCAAGGCGCGAGCCTCACCCGTAGCCTTATCGGGATAGTAGGCACTCGCGGGGATGTTGCCAATAAGATTTTCACCCTTTGCAACGAGAGCCTTTTGACCACTCTCGAAGATGACATACTGCCCCAGAGCGGCATCGCCGTCCACAACGCTCACTAACGCAGTAGACTTATACTCGTCATCATCACTCCACAGACATGATGTAGAAATAGTTGCCACGGCAACCAACATAGTACAGATAGTAAAAAACTTTCTCATTTTATCAATTTATTTTATCCTATTCCAATATTCGAACGCAAAGATATACAAAATATTATTTCCGACCCTTAATCTTTCATTTTTTTACTCCATTTCAGCCACATAGCCCCCTTTTTCGTTTGGAGTTCTCGACCTTAAAGGCTATCTTTGCTCTTAGTATGAAGAATATCGTTTTTGATTTGGGGCGCGTAGTCTTCGCCCATCGTCCGGAATATCGCAGTGAGGAGCGCAAACGCTTCTTTTCGTATGTGAGTGAGTCACCCATGCCTCAGTTTTGGGTGAATTACGACAAAGGTGTATCCTCGCTCGCGAAGGTGGCTGAGGATTTGGCCGCATACCGCAATTGCGAGGTGGAATATGCCCGACAGATGATTGAACAATCCATCGAGTGGCAATCAACCATAGAACCTACGGCCGAGCTTATACGCGACCTGAAAGCTGCTGAATACCGACTCTATGTGTTGTCGAATATGTCGCATGAGTTTATTGCCTACCTGCGCAAAAAAGAGGTTTACGCCTATTTCGACGGCGAGGTTGTGTCGTGCGAAGAGGGCGTTGTTAAGCCCGACCCCGCAATTTACCGCACACTCATCGACCGTTACTCGCTCGATGTTAAGGAAACGATGTTTATCGACGACCGCCGCGAGAATGTCGATACGGCGGCATCGCTTGGCATAACACCCTTTCACTTCGACCGCGAAGATTGCGAGAAGAGTTGCAAGGAGTTGAGAGAGATTTTGCTGTAAAAAGCAAAAAGGAAAGATTTCGTCATGCCACATTTTGGAGCATCAGCGAGAAAATGATTGGCATCTCTACCGAAATATTTTGCCGGTAGAGATTCCATTCCTCGCCTTTGGCTCGGTGGAATGACAACAGACAAAAGATAAAAGAGCAAAAATAGGGAATGTCATGAAATTAAAGAGTTTAAGGAAAATATTATTGGCGTCAGCGCCAATTTCCTTAACTTCCTTAATCTCCCTAAACTCATTAAAAAACCCATAACCACTAATAATGCGAGAGCGGAGAGTGAGATTGTCGAGATTCTCACGCAATAATTTTTTTCATCACTCTGAGGGAGCTTTAGCGACCGTGAGAGTCTGAAAAAATAATTGCTCAGAATGACGGCAAAAATCTTGTTCTTTGCCGAGGCGCGAAGGAGGAAATGAGGGTTTACCCCTCATAATTTTGAATTAACAAAAAAGGACAGAGAAACTCTGTCCTTTTCTTATTGCTTGGCGTATGTGAGGATTTAGACAGCAAGGCAGACGCCAAAAGAGCCTGTTTCCACTACACCCCGAAAATCACTTTTAAGCGAGCTATTTTGAGGCTGCTCGCAGTTGGATAAACCGCAGCATACTCGGCGTATGTGAGGATTTAGACAACAAGGCAGACGCCAAAAGAGCCGCTTAAAATGATTTTCCAAACAAAGAGAGTCGCCCCTGAACAGGAGCGACTCTCTTATGTATTGCCTTGCGGCAAATGTATCATCTACTACTTCTGGTTGAGTGCAGCGTGAGCAGCAGCCAAGCGTGCGATAGGCACACGGTAAGGCGAGCAGCTTACATAGTTCAAACCTGCATAGTGGCAGAACTCTACTGATGAAGGCTCACCACCGTGCTCACCGCAGATACCGCACTTCAACTCAGGACGAGTGCCACGGCCCTTGAACACAGCCTCGCGAACCAACTGACCTACACCGTTGCGATCCAAAATCTGGAATGGGTCGTTCTTCAAGATACCCTTATCGAGGTATACGGGCAAGAACTTAGCGATATCGTCACGAGAGAAGCCCAAAGTCATCTGTGTAAGGTCGTTTGTACCGAATGAGAAGAACTCGGCAACCTCGGCAATCTGGTTAGCTGTAACAGCAGCACGAGGAACCTCAATCATTGTACCTACCAAGTAGTCAATCTTGTCGTTACGCTCTGCGAATACCTGATTTGCAACCTCGTCGATGATGTTCTTCTGGTAGCGCAACTCCTTGTGGTTACCTACCAACGGAACCATAATCTCAACCTTCACATCAATACCTGTAGCCTTAACATTCATTGCAGCCTCGATAATTGCGCGTGCCTGCATCTCGGTAATCTCGGGATATGTGTTACCCAAACGGCAACCACGGTGACCCAACATCGGGTTAACCTCGTGCAAATACTCTACCTTAGCAGCAACTGCCTCATAGGTGATACCCAACTCCTCAGCCATCTCGCGCTGCTCCTTCTCGGTGTTAGGAGCAAACTCATGCAAAGGTGGATCGAGCAAACGAACGATAACGGGGTAACCCTTCATGGCCTTGAACAAGCCCTCGAAGTCACCACGCTGCATAGGAAGCAACTTGTTAAGAGCTACGCGACGACCATCCTCATCGTCAGCCAAAATCATCTCGCGAACAGCCTTGATACGCTCGCCCTCGAAGAACATATGCTCGGTACGGCAAAGACCGATACCCTCGGCACCAAATGCGAATGCCTGCTCGGCATCACGAGGAGTATCAGCGTTAGCACGAACCTTCATGGTTGCGTACTTGCCTGCCAACTCCATCAACTGACCGAAGTCACCGCTGAGGTCAGCATCCTGAGTAGCTACCTGGCCAAGGTAAACCTCACCTGTTGAACCGTTGAGTGAAATCCAGTCACCCTCCTTAATCTCAAAGCCGTTAACCTTGATAGTGCGAGCCTTATAGTCGATATTGAGCTCACCGGCACCCGATACGCAGCACTTACCCATACCACGAGCCACAACGGCAGCGTGTGAAGTCATACCACCACGAGCTGTCAAAATACCGGCAGCATCCAACATACCCTTCAAATCCTCAGGCGAAGTCTCGATACGAACCAAAACTGCCTTCTTGCCGGTAGCAGCCAAAACCTTCTCGGCATCTTCAGCGAAGAATACTACGGGACCTGTGGCAGCACCCGGAGATGCGGGAAGACCCTTAACGATAACCTTAGCATTCTTGATAGCGGTCTTATCGAATACGGGGTGAAGCAACTCATCAAGCTTAGCAGGCTCGCAACGCAAAACTGCGGTCTTCTCGTCAATCAAGCCCTCGCGCAACATATCCATTGCAATCTTAACCATTGCGGCGCCTGTACGCTTACCGTTACGGCACTGCAACATCCAAAGCTTGCCATCCTGGATTGTAAACTCGATATCCTGCATATCCTTGAAGTAAGTCTCCAAGTGGTGCTGAATCTCGTTAAGCTCGGCATATACGGTAGGCATAACCTCCTCCAAAGAAGGATACTTCTCTACGCGCTCCTGCTCAGAGATGTTCTGAGCCTTAGCCCAACGGCGTGAACCCTCGATAGTAATCTGCTGGGGAGTGCGGATACCTGCAACCACATCCTCACCCTGTGCATTGATAAGGTACTCACCATTGAAGATGTTCTCACCTGTAGCAGCGTCACGAGAGAATGCAACACCTGTTGCAGAGTTCTCACCCATGTTACCGAATACCATGGCCTGAACTGATACGGCAGTACCCCACTCTGCGGGGATATTGTTGAGCTTACGATAAAGAATTGCGCGCTCGTTCATCCATGAACCGAACACTGCGCATACTGCACCCCACAACTGCTCCCATGGGCATGTGGGGAAGTCCTTACCTGTCTGCTCCTTAACGGCAGCCTTGAAGTTTGCTACCAACTCCTTCAAATCCTCTACGGTAAGGTCGGTATCCATCTTCACGCCACGCTTCTCCTTCTGAGCCTCGATGATAACCTCGAATGGGTCCTGATCCTCCTTTGAAACAGGCTTCATACCCAACACAACATCGCCGTACATCTGTACGAAACGACGATATGAGTCCCAAGCGAAACGAGCATTGCCCGAAAGCTTAGCCACAGCCTCAACAGCCTCGTCGTTCATACCGAGGTTAAGGATTGTATCCATCATACCGGGCATTGAAGCACGAGCACCCGAGCGAACCGATACGAGCAAAGGAAGTTCCTTGTCACCGAACTTGCGACCTGTGAGGTTCTCGATGTTTGCAATAGCCTTCTCAACCTCGGGCTTCAAAAGCTCGATTACCTTCTCCTTACCGTCCTTGTAATACTCAGTACAAACATCGGTAGTGATAGTGAATCCCGGAGGTACGGGAATACCGATGAGGTTCATCTCTGCAAGGTTTGCACCCTTACCACCGAGCAACTCTCTCATCTTACCATTACCCTCGGCCAACTTGTTACCGAAGGTGTAGACGCGTTTTACATCTGCCATAATTGTTCTGTTTTTTAATGTTTTATTAATTGAATATCTTGTTATAAATTTTGTTTTACAATTGTTATAACACTGCACTTCAAAGTTGCATTTACCACCGTTCGAAGCGCTTCTTGTTACATTTTTTGCTAAAACCCGCTTTCAAACCCACAAATTTACAAAAATTTCCTCAATATGCAAAGAATTAGCCTAATGGTTTACAAATTACCCGCTTTAGCCCCACATTCCGCAGCTCTCGCAAGACTCAAAAGCCATATTCCAAACCGTGCAAACCCGCAAAAACATTACTTCAACTCAAAAGTCACCGTCACAGGTTTTCCTGTGCCTTCAATTTCATACTCCTGGTCGGCATAGAGCGTCGCCGTAGTATTCAGCGGAACCAGCACCTGCATGACAACCTTGTTGCCCAAGCGTCGCCATGAGGTGGCGATATATCCGCTTACCGAATGATAATCAGCCTTAGCCCACTCCAAACCCTCGGGGAACGCCGGGCGTATTTCGAAATGCTTAAAGCCGGGATTTGCGCTATCGTAGCGGATACCCGCGATGTGGCTGTGCATCCAAGCCACGATGTCGCCAAAGAACACATGATTTGCCGACGAATCGCGGAAATTTTCGCGTATTGCCCAGGTCTCGAGTGGTGTGGTGAAGCCCTTCTCTATCCAGTTACCCCACGAAGGACACTTGGTTTGCGTAGCCAAACGATAAGCCGTATCTACATAGCCGTACTCGACCAACGCACGCAAGGTATATTTACTACCCAGCAAGCCGAAGTCGCACACATAACCACTCTCCACAACCGCCTCATTCAGGCGTGCTGCGACCTTTGCCTCAACCCCCTTTGGAGCAAAGCCCAAGGCCAAAGGCAATGCCTGCGCCGTAATCTTGCCGATAGAGTAAACACCCGTCTTTTCGTCGAGGAACTTATCGTTGATATACTTCTGCAACTCCTTGGTTTTCTTCGCATAACGCTCGGCATCGGCCGTCTTACCCAAAATACGGGCAAAGCGTGCCATCAGTTTATTGTCGTAATAGTAATATGCCGCTGCGGTATAGTCGTTAGGCGTCTGCGTCTGCCAGAAGCACCAATCGCTCAAGCCATACGCCACGACACCCTCTTCATTCTCGCGACCCTTGAGATACTCCAAATAGCGCGTACAAGAGTTATAAATCTTGCGGATTGCCCTATCGTCGCCATAATAATTATAAAGCGCATCGGGGATAATAAACATCGCGGCATCCCACACCGGGCCAATCCAATCGGCAAAGCCCCACGCAGTACCGGGTATAACGCCCGAAATTGAACCATCGGGACGCTGATTATCCACAATGTCGTCAATCCACTTCTCGTAAGCCAGGATAGCATCGAAATTCGTTAGGGCAATATCTATGCTTATGTGAGCATCGGCCGTCCAGCCATTCTTCTCTCGCTGCGGACAGTCGGTAGGTATACCATACAGGTTGCTAAGGTAGGAACGACGCACTGCACGATAGAGTTTATTCCACATCTCGTTCGAACACTCGAAGCTGCCGATTGACTTCACATCGGTATGCAAGAAGTGTGCCGTAAGGCTCTCCTCGTTAAGTTCGACAGGCCTATCTGCTCGCACTGTAACATACTGAAAGCCATTATAATGGAAGCGCGGAGTAAACTCCTCAACCTCGTCACCTCCTTTGAGCGTATAGACATCGGTCTGGAACACCGCATCGCCCACAGGATGGGCATAAATGGCAATATTTGCCATTTCGACCGTACCATCCTGACGCAGCAACTCGCCATGCTCCATTGCAATGCGAGTGCCGGCCTCACCCTTAACCTTCAAGGTGCAGACGCCTGCCATATTCTCGGCAAACGAAAAGACATATTCCCTATCCGAGATCTTATTCACCTTCACAGGCTTGCAGCTCTCGGTAGCACGAATCGGAGGCATCGACTGCGACACCAAGCGCTGCGAAGGAGCATCCACCTCCAAAGCCGCAGCATACGCCGAGTCGTCAAACGAGGCATCATCCCAACCATCAACCTCAAGGCGGGCGTCGTAGACATCGCCGGCATAGATAACATTGCCGAGAGTCGGGCCCGTAGTAGTTTTCCAGCTATTATCCGAGAGGATTACATCTTTCTCGCCATTGGCATACTCTATGTGCAACTCGCATATCATGCGTGGGCGATTACGCCACGGAGCACTCTCGTATTGCCATACGGTCATACCTGTATATTCGTTATAGAAGCCATTGCCGAGTGTTGCCGAGATAACATTACGCCCTGCGTGAAGCATCTCGGTAACATCGTAGGTCATATATAGGTTGCGCTTATCATACTGCGTAAATCCGGGCGAGAGCCAATCATCACCCACCTTCGCTCCGTTGATTTTGGCATCGTAATAACCCGCAGCACTAATATAAAGCGACGCTCTTACAATCTCCTCGCCTCTAATATCGAAGCTCTTACGCAACATTGGCGCAGGGCGATGATTCTTATCGTGCGAGTCGGTAATCCACTTAGCATCCCATGGCACACCATGCAATTTAGCCGTAGAGAACCACGCCACATCCGAGCGCATAACTTCAACTCCCATGCCGTTGAAGATTCTTACCTGCCAGCAATAACGCTGATGAGGTTCAAGGCTCACGGTAAGCATATCTATGCGCGAACGCGAAGTGTTCACTCTGCCACTTGTAGCCAAGCAGGTATATAACGACTTTAGGTCATTCTCATCTTTAGCAATGCGCACCTCGGCAGTGAGCTGTTCGAAACCTTTATCGCGCTGATTCTGGTCATAAGTCCAAGTAAAGCGAATACGGTTTTGATCAATCGAGATAGGCTCCACGGAGTATTCGCAGCGCATATTTGTGATTGCGCCACGGCGGTTCTGCGCCTGAGCGGTATCAATTACCGACACCGACATCAACAAAAGCAGCACGCCACATACAACCGAACGAAACAGGTAACACTTATTCATAGTTTAGATATTTTATTGTCAATTCAAACACTGCACGAAACGCATACTATGCCCGCGAATCGTACATAGCACAAATATACGAAATAATTCAAAATTTAGGATTCAAAATTCAAAATTATTTGCTCGACACAAGGAATTTATCTCCACGCATAAAAGAACATATACAAAAGAGCGAGGGTATCCCAAACATTTGTGGAACACCCTCACCCTTGTACTAACACTTTACATCAAGCGCTATTTGGTTGCGAACTTGAAGCCCTGAATCTTATTCCAATCACCGCGTGTAAAGTCGGGGAACTTAACCGGCATGCTGTTATGCTTGGCTGAAACTCCCGACAACTCGCCCACACACGACCACTCGGCAGCATCATAAACATCCTGGTCGAGGGGCAAACCATTTCGCAAGCAGTATATCAAGCGATAATCCATCACGAAGTCCATACCGCCATGGCCTCCTACTCGGCGAGCCTTCTCCTCAATCTCCTGATGAATGGGGTGCTTGTAATATCTCATCGCAGCATCGAATACCTCGCGAGAAACAAAGCCGTGGTAGCTGGTGTGAGGCGCCTGAGGATGAACCTCGGCAGGAAGCTGACCCTCGTCGAATGTCAAGCCCTCAACGGGATACTTATTAGCAAAGCCCTTGCTACCTGTAATCTGATACAAACGGTTATAGGGACGCGGAGTATAGACATTATGCTGAATCTCGATAGTCTGACCCTGCTCGGTACGGATAAGGGTATGGGTATGGTCGCCATTGGCAAACTCAGTAGAGCCCATCTTCTTCTTGGCCAACTCCAAGCCCACAACCGACTTGGTATCCATAGCTACAAGGTGAGTGAGGCGGTTACCGCGGTGGATATTAAGCACCTGACATACGGGGCCGAAACCATGTGTGGCATAGTTATCGCCGCGGCGCTTTTGATTGAAGTCCAAACGCCAATTATTGTAATAAATATCCCAATGCGGGCGGAGGTTATGGATATAAGCTCCCTCGACATGCAGAATCTCGCCAAACAAACCCTGCTGCGCCATATTCAGAGCCGTCATCTCGAAGAAGTCGTAGCAGCAGTTCTCCAACATCATGCAGTGGCGGCGCGTACGCTCCGAGGTGTCGACCAACTGCCAACACTCCTCGACATTTGTAGCCGCAGGAACCTCAACTGCCACATGCTTGCCATGCTCCATGGCGTAAACAGCGATAGGTACATGAGTTACCCAATCGGTACAGATATATACAAGGTCCAAATCCTCGCGCTCACAGAGTGCCTTATAGCCCTCAACGCCGGTATAAGCCTCAGCACGCGGCATGCCGGCACGCTCCAGAATAGCCTGCGAAGCCTCTATTCTATCAGCCTCGAGGTCACAAAAAGCCTTAATCTCAACTCCTTCGATATGGATATAGCGCTCCACAGCACCATAGCCACGACCTCCCAAGCCTACGAAACCAACTCTGACAACCTCGATAGGCTCGGCAGCGAAGCCCAACATAGACTCCTGACCCTTAACACGCTCGGGCTCGTCAAAGACGATCATGCCGTCGCGGAACTCATAATTGTCGCCTGCAATCTTCACACTATGACTACCACAGCTCTGCAATGCCACAGCCGAGAGCAAAAGGGCGCAAACAATGAAAAAACGATTGATTTTCATAATAGATTTCATAATAGATTAGTATAAATTAAATTAATCATCTACTTACCTAAACATTATTGGACAGTCAAATTTAGGCGTTTTTTTTCTTTTGACCAAATTTTCACCCCTTCTACAACAACTTCTTCTTCGAAGGTATAACCACAAAATCCTTGAGGTAGAATGGCTCAAAGTAGGCAATATCCTCAACCTCACCACGCTGCAAGCGCTCCTCGGCCAAACGCGCCAAGCCCCTCGCCGACGGCACAACATTCACATACACCGCATCTGAAAGCACCTCACGACACTTTGCGGCTCCATTTCCGAATATCACAACCCGACAATGCTCATTCCACTCGGCAAAGCTGTGTTCGGTGACAATTTCGGCCGTAACCTCCGACCATACCTCGCCCGCAGGGCCAAAACATTGAGTGTAGACCTCCATGCGTCGCGCATCTATCATAGGGCACAGCACAGCACCCTCGAGGCTATCCAACGGAAGTATTCCGGCCTCGAAATCCTCTCGCGCAACCTCGGCAAGTGCCTCCAACGAGCCCACAGCAACCAAAGGAATGTTCAACCCATAGCATAGGCCCTTGGCGAACGACACACCAATGCGCAAACCGGTATACGACCCCGGACCCTTACCTACGGCCACAGCGTCCAACTCATCGGGACTAACGCCCGTTTCGTGCAACAGTTCATCGACAAACATTGCCACATTTTTGGCGTGCTCACGCCCCTCATCACTCTCGCGCAATGAGATTATCTCGCCATCGCGAGCCAAACCTACCGAGCAGATGTCGGTACCTGTTTCAATACAAAGTATTAGCGACATATATCTGTTAATTCAAAATGCAAAATTCAAAATTCAAAATTACGAGGGATAAACCCTCGTTTTCACCTTCGCTCCTCGGCAAAGAGTAAGATTTTCGCCGTCATTCCGAGCAATTATTTTTTCAGACTCTCACGGTCGCTAAAGCTCCCTCAGAGTGACGAAAAAACTAATTGCGTGAGAATCTCGGAAATCTTACGCTCTGCTCTCACACTATTAGTGGTTACGAGTTTTTTAATGAGTTTAGGGTGATTAAAGAATTTCGCGCTGCCGCACCCTAACTTCACTAAATTCCCTATCTTTCATCTTTGCTCTTTTATCTTTGCTCTTTTATCTTTGCTCTCCGCTATATCAGTCCATAGTGTCGCAACGCCCACTCTACGCCATTGTCATCGACCGACAGCGTAACATAATCGGCCACCGCCTTCAACTCCTCACAAGCATTTCCCATGGCCACACCTATGCCGGCATCCCGGACCATAGGAATATCGTTGCCTCCATCACCAAAAGCCATAGCCTCCGACAGCGTAAAGCCATAATGCTCCATAACCTTGCGAATACCCATCGACTTATCCACGCCTCGCAGATTTATATCCATAAAGGTTCCAATCCAGCGGCTGGCAACACATTCGGGCAACTGCGGCATAATCTCCGCCTCGACATCCGCATCAATATAAGGGCACATCTGCAACACGGGTTGCAAGGCTACTATCTGACTCAAATCGGCCACCTCGGGCTCAATTGCTATCATATCGGCGATAGTTCTGACGCGCTCGCCAATATGACTCACAAAGATGTTCTCATGAGTCATCACCGCCGACTGAAAACCATATCTACACTCCAGTTCCCACACCTTCTCAACCACCTCGCGCGGAAAAGCCTTTTCGAAAATCACCTCTCCGTCGGCTGTGGTGCAGTAACTGCCATTGACCGTCACATAGCCATCCACCTCGACATCCTTGACCACCTCGGTGTGGCGCATCAGGCGGCCCGTAGCGATAAAGACCTTTATACCCTGCTCACGGAGCTTCGCAATGGCTCGGCGTGCCGACATGGGTACGGTATGCGTGCGAAAACTCACCAGCGTACCGTCGATATCGAAAAACACAGCCTTAATTTTGCCACCCTGCCCCATAGTCGACTACTTATAGCGTTTCATCGCCTTATCCATCTCGCGCTTGGCATCATTCTCCTTGAGATATTCACGCTTATCATACGCCTTGCGACCTCGCGCCAAGCCTACGACAACCTTTGCATAGCCCTTCTCGCTGAGGAACAACCTCAGGCCGACAACCGTTAGGCCCTTATCCTGCAACGAGCGCTGCAACTTATTGAGTTCCTTGCGCTGCAACAGAAGTTTTCTATCGCGCTTCGGGGCATGGTTATTACATGTACCCCAACCATACTCCGCCACATTCATGCCGCGCAGCCACAACTCCCCCTGCTCGAAGTAGCAATAGCTATCGGTAAGTGACGCCTTGCCCAGGCGGATAGATTTTATTTCGGTACCCACCAAAACCACTCCGGCTACATACTCCTCCAAAATCTCATAGTCGAATGTAGCTCGCTTATTGCGGATATTTATGTTTTTATAATCACCCATCGTTGTATAAGTTCAAAAAGTAAAGTTCAAAGAGCATCTTTTATCTATTTTTAGACTCTCACGGTCGGATTTCATCCTCCCTCAAAGTGACGAAGGTGGATGGTCGCGCGTGCCCCCTCAAAGTGACGAGGGTGGATGGTCGCGCGTGCTCCCTCTGAGTGACACTATATGGCAGCCACGCCCGTCATTCTGAGCAAAACGCAGTTTTGCGTGAGAATCTGAGTCTTGCCATTCCACCGCACGCAGTGAGGACTAATTCTTTCGGTAGAGATGCCAACCGACGCACGAAGCGAGCGCATAGGGCAAATTCATTTGCACTATGCCTTGCAAGAAGGAGGAAAAGCCGACCTTGTGTCGGATTAATCCTCGCCTTTAGCTCGGTGGCATGACACTATCTTTGCCCTTTCATCTTTGCTCTTTTATCTTTTATCTTTCCTCTTTCATCTTTCCTCTCTCCTCTGGCACTCTTTTTGCCCTTTTGTGGCATGGGCAGAGCCGGATAAAGGTAACTAATTCTTTTATCTTTTGATTGTTTTACAACACATCTTTCTGTTTATTTTCTGTTTGCACACGGTATGCGCCCACACAGCGCATACGCCTCCGGCTCCTGCCCTTTATAGCAAAAAGCCTTACGCCTACAATATAAGTCGCTTACTGCGCTTCGAGAGGGCTAATTTCGCACTATTCAGTTTATTTAGTATGCGTACCGCCTCGGCCTCCTCCTCTTCGCTCAAGCCGCTCTGCAAACGCTGCTGCTGCACCTTGGCCAAACGCTCCAACACCTTCGACTGATACAACATAACGGCCTTTGGCACACCCGTCGAGAGCAACTCCTCCTCGCTCTCGACATGAATATCCTTCTTGCTCCACAAAGCACTCGCCACATAGTTGTCGTCGGCCGTAAGAATATCCACCGCCACATTGCACACCTCGGGCGAGGGATGATTCACGAAGTATTGCGCCGGAACTTCAACGCGCGAGCCCAACGCCTGCCACTGCTCACGATAGGTCGCATAGAGCGCCTTGTATTCGGGATTCTGGAGCTCAATACCGTCGGCATCCAACAAATCATAGATATACTCCGCGACATTTATCGACACAAACTCCTTACCCTCCTTCTGCTCGAAATCGCAATGGCCCGATTTCAGAAGGTATTTCACAATCTCGCGCTCCAATGTAGCCTCACTGCTGCCTGCCGAAATCGAGGCTGTGAGGTCGACCTCCACACCCTCCGCCGGAGCTACACCATCGCCACTCTGCTCCGCACCTCTTTGGCGTGCAGCAATAGCCTGCTGGCGACGCACGAACTCCATGGCCTCACGGTCACCCGTCTGCGAGATACGCTTACGCGCAACCTCCGCAATAAGGACATTCTCGTCTACCTCCATGATGCGTGCGCACTCCTTGGTAAAGACCGAGCGCTGAATGGCATCCTGAACGCAGATTATCGAACCGACCATATCGCTAATAACCTCCGAGCGGCGTATCGGGTCGCGACCCGCATCCTTCATCAGAAGTCGTGCCTTGAACGAGAGAAAATCCTCCTCGTTTTCGCGAATATAGGTCTGCAACTCCTCGGCCGTATGCTTGCGGGCAAATGAATCGGGATCCTCCTCCTCGGGCAGTAACACCACGCGTACATTCATGCCCTCTTTGAGGATTATATCGATACCTCGAAGCGAGGCCTTCTGTCCTGCGGCATCACCATCGTAGATAACCGTAATATTGCGTGTAAAACGATGCAGAAGCTGCACCTGCTCGACCGTAAGGGATGTACCCGACGAGGCTACGACATTCTCCACACCGGCCTGGTGCATCGAGATGACATCGGTGTAGCCCTCAACCATAATTACGGCATCGTGCTGCTGAATGGCCTTCTTGGCAAAATAGAGGCCATAAAGCTCGCGTTTCTTGCTGTATATCTCACTCTCGGGAGAGTTCTGGTACTTCGCCACCTGCTTATCGGTACGCAGCGTGCGACCTCCGAAAGCCACTACGCGACCCGAAATATTATGCACAGGGAACATCACTCTGTCGCGGAAGCGGTCATACAAACGGCCATCCGACTCACGCTTAAGCGACAGACCCGTCGAGAGCAAAAACTCCTCTTTATATCCCGCCTGAAGCGCCGCCAACGACATTTCATCGCCCTTTTGAGGACAGAATCCCAAACCAAACTTGCGGATTGTAGCATCGGTAAAGCCGCGTTTCTGCGCGAAATACGACATTCCCACCGAACGGCCCTCAACACTACCCGCAAGGTAAGTCGAGAACCACTCCGCAGCCCACGAATTCAGGGCGAACATACTCTCGCGATTGTTGTTGCGCTCGACATCCTCCTGAGTGAGTTCGCGCTCCTCGACGGTGATGCCATAACGCTTGGCCACGACCTTCAACGCCTCGGGATAAGAGATGCCCTCCTGCTCCATGATGAAGGTTACGGCATTACCGCCCTTTCCGCAGCCGAAGCATTTGTAAACGCCCTTTGTGGGCGATACGACAAACGACGGGGTTTTCTCCTGATGGAATGGACAACACGCCTGATAGTTCACGCCTTTTTTCTTGAGCGTGACATAGTCGCCAACAATGTCGACAATGTTGGCTGCGGCATAAATTCTATCTACGGTTTGTCTATCTATCATAGCCCACAAAGATACAATTAAAAATGCAAAATTCAAAATGCAAAATCAATTACGAGAGATAAACTCTCGTTTGCTTGGTAGCATCGGTTGAATTTGGAATTTAGGATTGACCCCTCCCAACAAAACAGATGTGAGAGTATTCTCTGCAGAACACCCTCACATCTATCGTTTCGAAATTGGTATAATTACTTGATATTTGGCTCCTCCAAACCGTAGTGGTTGCGCTTGTCGTCAGCCTTCAACCAAAGGGCAAACATCAATGCCAAAACGCCCAACGATGCAAACAACAACATAGGTACGGTGTAGTTGTAGGCTACACCCTCAACACCTGCGGCAATCTGCTCGGCAACTCCGGGATTTGACTTCTCCAACGCATAGCCAATGATGATAGGAGTACCGCTAAGGCCGAAGTTCTGCACCCAGAAAATCAGCGAGTAGGCGCTACCCAGATAACGCTTATCCATAATCTTTGGAACTGAGGGCCACAACGCAGCGGGCACCAAAGAGAATGAAATACCGAGCAAGATAATTGCAGCGAAAGCGATAGCCTTGCTTGGCACTGCGGGCAATACCAAAGCGAATGTCGAGTGGCAAACAATCATCAACAATGCACCCAAAATAAGCATCGTAGCGCCCTTGCCTCGGCGGTCGAGATACCAACCGAGCAACGGAGTGATACATGCCGCACCAATTGGGAACCAGCGGAAAATATCGGCAGCTGCCGTAGCCGAGATACCCAAATTACTCTGCAACATATTGGCTGCGAACTTCTGGAAGGGGAAGATAGCCGAGTAATAGAGTACGCACAACATGGCAACAATCCAGAAAAGGCGCGATGAGAAGATTTTACCTATGTCGCTCATCTTGAACTCCTCCTCGCTATCACCTGTAGCTGAAGCGCCTGTCTGCTTATCCAGTTTCTTGTCCATAAGGCAGAAAACCGTGAAGCACAACAAACCGATGCAAAGCAATGCTGTACAGAATGCTACGGGACGCACGATTGATGGGTCAGCGCCACCAATACCCGCAACACGGGGTGAAATGGTGAAGATGAAGAACACACCAACTCGGGCGAGAGCCATCTCCAAGCCCATAGCCAGAGCCATCTCCTTACCCTCGAACCACTTTGCCAAAGCCTTCGATGCGGTGATACCTGCCATCTCGCAACCGCAGCCGAAAATCATGAAGCCCAAAGATGCGAGTTTTGCACTTGCAGGCATTGCCACCCACCAAGAGTTAAGCCAAGCCTCCAAGCTTGTACCCATAAATGCCTCACTTACGGCGTAATACTTGATACACGCACCGCCGAGCATCAAAATAGCCGAAAGCTCTCCCGTGAAGCGGATACCCATCTTATCGAGGATGATACCCGCAACGATGAGGAAGCCCCATACATTGAGCAGGTACTCCGAGCCGGCATAGGTACCGAAGACATCCGAAGTCCAGCCACGCTGCACCTGCACGAGCTCCTTCAACGGAGAAATCACATCGACAAACATGTGGGCAAAGAGCATCATCAGTGCAATAAGCACCATAGCCGACCAGCGAGCCCACGCTTTGTCATTAAGTTTTTGTTGTAAAGTTTGAGTCATAATTTTATAAATTTATATTTGTGTATTTATTTTGAATTTTATTTTGTTGTGGTATTATGCTATGGTGCGCCAGCCTTAATTATGAATTTTGAATTTTGAATTTCTCCCCCTCCTACTCATTATAATACTTCAACGCCTCATAGGCCTGTTCGATGCCCAACTCTCCCGCCTTCGACAAATCAAGGCAGCCCTTGCGGGTATCCTTCATGAAAATCTGTATCAATCCGCGGTTATAGTAAGCCTCGCCAAACTGCGGATTGAGCTCTATGGCGCGGGTATAGTCGTCATAAGCCTCGGGCAAGCGTCCCGAAATAGCATACAAGCCGGCACGATTGTAATAGCTATACGCAAAGTCGGGATATAACTTTATAGCCTTGTTTATATCCTCTATGGCATCGTCGTAGTTGTAAATACGCGAAGATGTCTGCCTTAGCCTGTTGGCGGGGTCTGAGTCGATGGCAATACGCTGGTAGGAGTTGTCTATCGACGAAATGAAGTCTATCATCTCGGCTCGCGTCGTAGAACGATTTATATAGAGGAACGGATTTGCAGGATTCTCGGCAATGGCAAGCGTGAGGGTACTTACAGCATTGGTATACTGCTTGATGAGTGACTGCGTAACGCCACGCTCAAAGTATATTAGCCACGAAGGATTCTCCTCCCTTTGCCGTTGCGCCACATTGCGGTCGAGCATAACCAACGAGTCGGGGGCTATATTGCTCTGGCGATGCGACAACACCAAGCGAGGCTCTCCGACCTTACGAACAAAGTCCTCCAAGCGCTGAGCGTGATATAGCGACTTACGCGCCAAATGGGTAGAATCTGCATTCATAAGCGTAAACTTAAACAACGACAGCAGATTCATATTGGCATCATGCGGAGCAACCGAGCCCTCCGAATTATGCTCGAAGCTACGCGTAAGTTTGGCATCGAACGACAGGAGTTTATCGAATTTCTGCGTCGTATCGGCATAAATCGAGTATGTGGTATCGCTCAAGCGGTGTTTATACTCGGCAATCTTGCGCTCGGCAGTGTCGTGGTCCGCCTTGGCACCCTTCATATCGCCCATAAGCATGCGCACATGGCTACGATTCAGGTAGGCATTTGCAAAGTCGGGATAGAGAGCTATGGCACGCGAATAATCCTCTATCGAACGCTCCAAATCGCCCAAATGGAGTTGCAGGTTAGCGCGATTATAATAGAGCAACACATTGTCGGGAGAGTATTGTGCCACGCGATTGTAATCCTCCAAAGCGCGATTGTAATCGCCTATCTGCGAGCGCACGATGGCTCGATTAAAGTAAGTCAGCGAAGATGTGGAATCCAGTTTCAACACCTGGTCGAAGTCGCTGAGTGCCAACATCGGGCGAGAGGTCGAGTTATAGACCAGCGCACGATTGAAAAACGAGAGCAGATAGGTCGAGTCGTGACGAATGGCGGTATCGAAATCGGCCTCAGCCTCGGCGTAACGCTCCTGGTCCATGAACAACGCTCCGCGACGATTATAGCCGTTCGGGTCCTCACGATTGGTGCGTATTGCGGTGTCGAAATTCTCGTACGCACGCACCGTATCCTTCAAATTCAGATAACACACGCCACGATTGACATAGGCATCAGCCACCTTCTTTTCGTGGCGTATAAACATATCGAAGTCCTCTATTGCCTCCGTAAACTGCTGATTAAGCAGGCGCGTAACACCTCGGCTGTAATAGGGGCTTGGCAGGTCGGGGCGCAGCTCGATAGCTTGGTGGAAATCGTTCAGCGCGTCGTCGTAATTGCCTAATCGCGAACGCGTTATGGCTCGATAGGTGTAGGCTCGCGTAAATACGGGATTCTTCTCAATTGCGGTTGTAAAGTCGGCATCGGCACCCAGCAAATCCTCGAGATTGTATTTGGCGATGCCACGCAAGAAATAACCCTCATGAGCATCTTCATCGAAGCGCAACAACACATTCAGCACACGAATCGCTTGATAATAGTCGTCATTAATCATGCAGGTGCGACCCATGTAATAGAAATACTCCTTGTTATACTGCGCCGAGATGCTACCCACGGAACATAACAACACAAGCGAGAGGATTACTCTCGCTGCGATGTGTTGTATGCCATATTTAGGTTTCATCATCAAATGTAACGCACGAAATAGAAGAAAAGTACATTTTGGAATTCAAAATTCCCAACCCTTTACTTCTGTTCGTATCCGAATCTCTGCAATTGGCGCATATTGTTGCGCCAATCCTCCTGCACCTTAACAAAAAGTTGCAAAAAGACCTTCTTGCCGAGGAACTGCTCCATATCGATGCGGGCCTGTTGCCCCACCTTCTTCAATCGTTCACCCTTATGACCGATAACAATGCCCTTTTGCGATTGGCGTGCCACATAAATCGTAGCCGAAATACGGTCGATGGTAGGCTCCTCCTTATAGGTATCTATCTCTATCTCGCAGCAATAAGGTATCTCCTTGTCGTAGTTCAAAAGTATCTTCTCGCGGATAATCTCCGAGGCAAAGAATCGCAGAGTCTTATCCGTCAGCGTATCCTTGTCGTAGAATGGCTCACCCTCGGGCAGACGCTCCAAAATCGCAGCCAAAACACCGTTTATACCCACCTTCTCCCTTGCCGAGCAGGGGATAATCACAGCCTCGGGCAGGCGCTCCTGCCAACGGGCAGCAATCTGCTCCAACTTATCGGGAGTCGAGAGGTCCAACTTATTAATTACCACAATCGTAGGTATGCCACTGCGCTCGATGCGCTCGACTATCGACGCCTGACGCTCGCTATCCTCCACGGTATCCGTCACATAGAGTATCACATCGGCATCATCCACCGCACCCTCAACGAAGTTCATCATCGACTCCTGCAACTTATATGCAGGTTTCAAGATACCCGGAGTATCGGAGTATACAATCTGAAAATCCTCGCCATTGACGATACCCATAATGCGGTGACGCGTGGTCTGCGCCTTCGAAGTGATAATCGACAAGCGCTCACCCACCAACGCATTCATAAGCGTCGATTTACCCACATTGGGGTTTCCTATGATATTAACAAATCCCGATTTGTGCATCTTACATATATATAATAATATACTACTTCACCATGCCGGTGTAGTTGTGCGGAGTGATAACTCTCAGCTCGGCCTTCACTCTCTCCTCTACATCCAAGCCCTCGACAAACTCCTTGATGGTTTGCTCGGTGATGTGTCCTCCGGTGCGGGTCAAAGCCTTCAACGCCTCATAAGGATTGGGGTATGCCTCACGACGAAGGATAGTCTGCATAGCCTCGGCAACCACAGCCCAGTTATCCTCCAAGTCGGCTGCCAACGCTGCATCGTTCAAGATAACCTTACCCAAGCCCTTCTGCAACGAAGCAAAAGCGATAAGCGAGTGAGCCATAGGCACACCGATGTTACGCAACACGGTAGAATCGGTCAAATCACGCTGCATACGCGAAATTGGCAACTTTGCCGCCAAGAACTCGAAAGTGGCATTCGCAACACCGAAGTTACCCTCGGCATTCTCGAAGTCGATAGGATTAACCTTGTGAGGCATAGCCGATGAGCCGACCTCACCCTTCTTAACCTGCTGACGGAAATACTCCATCGAGATATAGGTCCACATATCGCGCGCAAGGTCAATCAAGATGTTATTGATGCGCTTCAGAGCATCGAATGTAGCTGCCAAATTATCGTAGTGCTCAATCTGGGTGGTGTACTGCGCACGCACCAAGCCGAGTGACTCGACAAACTGATTACCAAACTCTACCCAATCAATCTCGGGATAAGCCACATGGTGAGCATTGAAACCTCCCGTAGCACCGCCAAACTTGGCCATAGGCTCCACATCGTTCAAAAGGTCAATCTGACGCTCCAAGCGCTCGACAAAGACCTTAAACTCCTTACCCAAGCGTGTAGGCGAAGCGGGCTGGCCATGCGTATGAGCCAACATAGGCACATCCTCCCACTGCTCGGCCAAAGAGTAAATCTTGTCGACCAACTCATGCAATGCGGGCAGATAGACATCCGCCAAAGCCTCCTCCAGCAAGAGCGGAGTCGCCGTATTGTTAATATCCTGCGAAGTAAGACCGAAGTGTACAAACTCGCGGTAGTCGTTCAAGCCCAAAGCCTCCAACTTCTCCTTGATGAGGTACTCCACAGCCTTCACATCATGGTTTGTCACACTCTCAATCTCCTTAACATGCTGAGCATCCTCAATGGTAAATTCGGTATAGAGCTTGCGCAACTCATCGTATGCCGACTCGGGCACACCTGCCAACTGGGGCAACGGAAGGCGGCACAAAGCAATGAAATATTCAACCTCGACACGCACACGATAACGAATAAGTGCATACTCAGAAAAATAATCCGACAAAGATTTCGTTACTCTGTTATAACGACCATCTACGGGCGAAATAGCTAAAAGTTGATGTGACATACTGAAATGTAAATTATTATTTAAGTTTATTTGGCGTCAAAATTAACACTTTTTATCCACACTCGAAACATATATTTCGCAGAATGATGTTTTTTTTCTAAATTTGCAGAGGTTTTAGGGTAAAACCGTACTTATTTGAGAATATGAATATTTTTTCGGCCATAATAGACTCCATAGTGAGTTTTGCAAAAGAGAATCCTTTGACAGTCATCATAATTGTGATGCTCTTAGTTTTTGCTCCGCAGCTGGTAGGCGGCATGCTCATCGGGCTTATCATCTTGTTGGGAATAATATTGCTTATCCCCGCGTTGATGTATTTCCGCCTGCGTCGCATGAGTCGCCGCATGGAGCAGGAGGCGCAACAGAGCCGCCAAAGTTACCACAACACTTCCAATCGCAGACAATCCGGCAACGAGGGCGAAGTAAAGGTCTACGCCACATCAAATCGCCCACAAAAGCGTGTGAATGAGGATGTTGGCGACTATGTGGATTTTGAAGAGGTAAAGAACGATAATCACAAAAAGTAGTACGATGTTCGCTATTTTTGAACATATAGGGCGTTACACGCTTCTGATGAAAAATGTCTTTTCGCGACCCGAGAAGATGAGCATTTATCGTGAGCGTATAATGTACGAAATGGAGGCTTTGGGACTCAACTCCATAGGTCTTACTGCCATTATTTCGGTATTTATAGGTAGTGCCGTAACCCTGCAAATGGCCATCACTTTGGAGTCGCCTTTCATTCCTCAGTTCATGATTGGCTACGCCACACGCGAAGTGATGATTTTGGAGTTTTCATCGACGGTCGTGGCCTTGATTTTGGCAGGAAAAGTGGGCTCGAACATAGCCTCCGAGATAGGCACCATGCGCATCACCGAACAGATTGATGCGCTGGAGATTATGGGTGTAAACTCGGCCTCTTACCTTATTCTGCCGAAGGTTGTGGCCACAATCTTCTTCTTCCCCTTCTTGGCTATTTTCAGTATGTTGATAGGCATAGCCGGAGGATATGGCATTGCCGTGCTTACCGAGATTATGAACCCCGTAGAGTATATCGACGGATTGATGTATTGCTTCTATGTAGACGAGATATGGTATGCCTTGACAAAAATGGCCTTTTTCGCCTTTTTCATAACAAGCATATCGGCCTATTTCGGTTATTATGCCAAGGGCAACTCGCTCGAGGTAGGTAAGGCCTCTACGCAAGCTGTGGTGGTAAGTTCTATCGTAATTATGATTTGCAACCTTGTATTAACTCAACTTCTGCGCACATGATTAAGGCTCAAAATATCGTCAAGTCGTTTGACGGCCGTAGGGTGTTAAACAACATCTCGGTAGAGTTCGCCTCTGGGCAAACCAACCTCATAATAGGTCGTAGCGGTTCGGGTAAAACCGTATTGTTAAAGAGCCTTGTGGGACTGCACGATGTGGATGAGGGTGCAATATATTACGACGATATATGCTTCTCGACACTCGATTTCAAAGCCCGCAAAGCAATCCGCAAAGATGTAGGCATGATTTTCCAGGGTGGCGCACTGCTCGACGCCTCGACCGTTGAGCAGAATGTTAAATTGCCTTTGGACCTCTTCACCAACCAGTCGGAGGAGGAGAAGTTAGAGCGGGTGAACTATTGCCTGAAGCGCGTAAATCTGGAAAATGCTCATCATCTATACCCCTCGGAGCTCAGTGGTGGTATGATTAAGCGTGCCGCCATTGCGCGTGCCATTGTCATGAATCCCCGCTACCTATTCTGCGATGAGCCCAACTCGGGTTTGGACCCTCAGACCTCGATTGTGATAGACAACCTCATCAGCGATATTACCAAGGAGTATAACATCACCACGATTATCAATACCCACGACATGAATTCAGTGATGGAGATTGGCGAGAAGATTGTGTTTATATACGAGGGTAGCAAGTGGTGGGAAGGCTCGAAGGATGATATTCTCAGTGCCGATAATCGCGAGCTTAATGATTTTGTTTTTGCCTCAGCTATGGCCAAGCGAGCCAAAGCTGCAATCAGGTAAACTTTTTGCAGTATCACCCAACATTGTCAAGAGAAGAGCTGCGTGACACAAAAAAATGGCACGACGGGCAAATTCTTAACAATTTATTAATAAAAAAACTTATTATTTACTTGCGTAATATATATAAAGTATGTAATTTTGCGGCGGTAAAAAAGAAACAGAAGTTTTAACTAAATAACAACACAAAAATTATGGCACAGATTAAGATTGGTATCAACGGTTTCGGTCGTATCGGCCGTATGGTATTCCGTGCAGCTTGCACTCAGACAGAGAAGTACGATGTAGTAGGTATTAACGACCTTTGCCCCGTAGATTACTTGGCATACATGCTTAAGTATGATACAATGCACGGTCAGTTCGATGGCACTATCGATTTCGACGCAGAGAAGAACTTGCTTATCGTAAACGGCAAGGCTATCCGCGTAACTGCTGAGCGTAATCCTGAGGATTTGAAGTGGAACGAGGTAGAGGCTGAGTATGTAGTTGAGTCTACAGGTTTGTTCCTCACAGCTGAGAAGGCTGAGGCTCACATCAAGGCTGGTGCAAAGTATGTAGTTATGTCAGCTCCTGCAAAGGATAAGACTCCTATGTTCGTTTGCGGCGTAAACACTAACACTTACGCAGGTCAGACTATCGTTTCTAACGCTTCATGTACTACAAACTGCTTGGCTCCTATCGCTAAGGTTTTGAACGACAACTGGGGTATCGCTGACGGTTTGATGACAACTGTTCACGCTACAACTGCTACTCAGAAGACTGTTGACGGTCCATCTTTGAAGGATTGGCGTGGTGGCCGTGCTGCTGCCGGCAACATCATCCCTTCTTCAACTGGTGCTGCTAAGGCTGTAGGCGTAGTATTGCCTGAGTTGAACGGTAAGCTTACAGGTATGGCATTCCGCGTTCCTACTTTGGATGTTTCAGTTGTAGATTTGACTGTAAACTTGGCTAAGCCTGCTACATATGCTGAGATTTGCGAGGCTATGAAGGCTGCTTCTGAGGGTGAGTTGAAGGGTGTTCTCGGTTACACTAACGAGGATGTTGTTTCATCTGATTTCTTGGGTGACGCTCGCACTTCAATCTTCGACGCTAAGGCCGGTATCGCACTCACTGACACATTCGTAAAGGTTGTTTCATGGTACGACAACGAGTGGGGTTACTCAAACAAGGTTCTTGACCTTATTTCAGTAATGAAGGCTTACAACAAGTAATCGTTGATAACGCTATAAAACAGGGGCCTGTCTAATCAGTTTAGACAGGCCCTATTGTTATGTCAGAAGTTATAGCGGATGGCAATCGCTCAGATGCGACAGCCCTAAAATTTCAGCGTAACGGAGTCCCCCGACCACTGATTAACCGAGTGTTGAGCATCGTGTATCGACCGCTCACCCCTCGACACCGTAACATGGATATTAAATGGCTTTGCATCAGCAATATCCTTTGCCGAGGGCAGCGTATGCGGTATGATGTAAATCAGCACCTCAACTGACTCGCACGGCGAGGTTTCGACACTCAATGAGCGACGACGACTATACCCCTCGGGAGCACTCTTCAGATTGGCTCCGACATCGGCAATATGGCTTTGCTTGGATTTCACCTCGAGTTGCTCGCCGTCGGCATCAAAACCGGCTACGACGATAGCGATATTATATCGCCACAACTCGGCAAAACTACTATTCAACTCCACCGAATAAGACTCACTCATACTCTTTTTTCAAATTTTATGCTTATTAATAAGCACAAAAATACAAATTATTTGCAGATTCTGTGAAATATTTGTAAATTTGCCTGCTTTTTATCGCGATATGGAGCTTGGTAACAGATACAGCATCGCCTATAAAGGTTTGAAAAACAGCACTCACGACTTCCAATTCGAGGTCGATGATGCGCTGTTTATGGCCTATGAGAGCCGCGAGATTAAGGGAGGTAAGCTTGCCGTCGAGCTGACCCTCACAAAGAGCGACAATCAAATGGAGATGGATTTCACCATCTCGGGCGAGGTCACTTGTGAGTGTGACCGTTGTTTGGAAGATTGCCAGATTCCTATCGACTATGAGGGCCACCTGATTGTCAGAATATCTGACGAGCAGGGCGAATATGATGGCGACATAATGTGGATTTCACCCGCCGATGACGCCGTTGATTTGACGCAGTATATATACGAAAGCATAGTTCTTTCGTTACCTTACCAGAGAGTTCATCCCGAAGGTGAATGCAACCCCGACATGATGGCACGCTTCGCTATCGTAAGCAGTGAGGAGATTGATGCCTTGGAGGCAGAGGCCGAGCAGCACGAAAAGCGTGGCATTGCAGAGGGTGACTTCAATAAGTTGGCAGCATTGAAGGCTCAGATGGAGCGTGAGGAGCGAGAGAAATAGCAAATAGATAGAAACAAAAACGATAACTTAAAATAATATTGTAAAATGGCACATCCTAAACACAAAGTGTCGTCAACACGACGCGACAAGAGAAGAACTCACTACAAGGCAGTAGTTCCTACTGTTGTTACTTGCTCTAACTGTGGTGCTGCGGTACTTTATCACCGCGTATGCCCCGAGTGCGGTTTCTACCGTGGTAAGTTGGCTATCGAGAAGAAGGCCGAGTAAGTAGAGTGACAAAAGAAAGAGAGAGCCGACGGCAAGAGTTGTGCTCTCTCTAATTTTTATTAACCCGACAATATTAAACTATATGTTAAGAATCGGTATTGACGCTATGGGTGGCGACTTCGCTCCTGAGGTTGCCGTAGAGGGCGCCATTATGGCACTTGACAAGATAGACAAAGATAGCCGCATCGTACTCTTTGGCGACGAGCAGCGTATTCGCGAGCTTCTAAAGAAGCATAAATGCTCGGCCGAGAAGTTCGACATCGTCGGCACAACCGAGGTTATCGAGATGGGTGACCACCCCGCTCGCGCCTTCGTTGCAAAGAAGGATTCAAGCATGGTTGTCGGCTTCAACCACTTGGCAGAGGGTAAGATTGATGGTTTCGCCAGCGCCGGCTCTACGGGCGCAATGATGGTTGGATGCACCACCATTATCGGCACTATCAAGGGTGTTATTCGCCCCGTAATTTCGACCTTCATGCCTATCGTGATGAATCGTCAGGGATTGATTCTCGATGTGGGCTTGAATGTCGATGCCAAGCCTGAGGTTTTGGCGCAGTATGGCCTTTTGGGCTCAATCTTCGCCGAGGCTGTTATCGGCATCAAGAATCCCCGCGTGGCGTTGCTCAACATCGGCGAGGAGGAGGGTAAAGGAAATGCTCAGGCTAAGGCGACATACGATTTGTTGAAGGCGATGAAGAATATCAACTTCGTCGGCAATGTCGAGTCATCGTATATCTTTACGGGTAAGACCTGCGATGTGGTTGTAACAGACGGTTTTGTGGGTAATGTTATACTCAAGATGGCCGAGGCGATGTATCGCATCAACAAGCGCCTGCGCCCCATGCGTCCGTGGTTGTTGGAGTTGCTGCGCCCCGTTTTGGAGCCTGTGTGCAAGAAGTTGTACTATCACGAAAACTTCTGGAACGCCATCAACTACGAGAGCATCGGTGGTACGATTGTTATCGGCGTAAATAAACCGGTAATTATCGGTCACGGCGGCTCGTCGGCAAAGGCTATCAGCTCGATGATTTTAGCTATGGAGCGCAATATCGCAAGTGGCGTGTGCGACAAGATTCGCGAGGCATTCAAGGATGTCGAGCCCACCGCCGAAGCGTAAATTCAGGCAAGTGCGCTTAGAAAATAATGAGGGTGTCCAATCGTTTGGATGCCCTATTCTTTTTTTTAGGGAGATTCTCACGCAAAACAAGTTTTGCTCAGAATGACTTAGGGATTTAAGGAATTTAGAGAATTTAGGGAGTTTTTGCATCAGCGCTAATTTCACTAATTTCCTTAAACTCCCTAAAAATATAGCGAGGCAGATGCCAAAAGAGCCTCATCTGATAACTTTTGTAGAATTCGTATAACAAGAGCTATTTTGAAGCTGCTCGAAGCTGACGAAAGCGCAGCATACTTAAGCGTATGTGAGCATTTCGGAAGCGAGGCAGATGCCGAAAGAGCCTTGTTATACGGATTCTACCCTATAATTTCATGTCGCCAGCCTTGACCCAGCCGAGGCGGCGCATAGCAAAGTCAAATGCTAAGCACAACAGAGCAGGTGCGAGGAAATAGAGTCCTACAATCTCAACCACTAACAGGGTTGTATCCATCTGACCGTTCATTGTGGCATAGGTCGCAAGCGGGCCCACTAAGCCGGCTGTACCCATACCTGCCCCCACGGCGTTATTGGAGAGTTGCAACCACATAGTCGATACAGGGCCGAGGATAGCCGATGCAAGCGTCGGAGCAAGCCATATAATGGGTTTACGGGCGATGTTTCCAATCTGCAACATCGAAGTACCCAACCCTTGAGAGATAAGACCACCGATGCCGTTGTCCGAATAGCTAATCACGGCAAAGCCAATCATCTGGGCACAGCAGCCTGCCGTAGCAGCACCTGCCGCAAGGCCGTCGAGGCCGAGCATAATGCAGATGGCGGCCGACGATATGGGCAGCGTAAGGATACACCCCACCAGGACCGACACCACAACACCCATAAGGAAGGGATTGAGGCGCGTAGCATCGTTAATCAGCGAGCCGAGGTAGAGCATCAAATCGTTGATTGGCGAGCAGCAATATTTGGCGAAAAGGCCTCCGATGACAATCGTAACGAAGGGCGTGATGATAATATCGACGGGTGTACGCTTCGACACCAAGCCTCCCGCCTCGGCACCTACGATAACTGCCAAATAAGCACCCACGGGGCCACCAAACTGATACCCCAAAGCACCTACGATAGCCGACGAGATAAGCACCAACGGCACACATTTCAGGCCATAGGCGATAGCCAGACCGATGCAGGCACCCACCAACGGAGATGACGCCGACAGAGCCTCGGCAACAAAGGCCAAGAATGACAAGGCCTCGATTTTTGCCAATTGGCCGATAATCAGACCCAAGATAAGCGAGCAGAAGAGGCCCAAAGCCATATGACTCAAAGCATCTACGATGTACTTACGGAAGAGCGTTTTAATCATTGTCGAATCGTTTTCTTTATACAAAGGTATTGAATATTTGACAAAGGTATGCTCGTGGCATAAAATTTTCAACCGTTTTTGTATATTTGTCATAAGCAAACAATAAAAACAACGGAATTATGTAGTTGAGTGTTATTAAGAGTCATTCTGAGCATTTGTTTTTAGACTCTCACGGTCGCTTATGCTCACTCAGAGTGACGAAAAACAAATGCGCGAGAATCTTAATGCCTTTTGATTTACAACTCTCAACTATATCATTCCGACAAATAATGATATCACTATGAAGAATTTCGTTTTTCAAAATCCCACAAAACTTGTATTTGGCAAGGGTCAGATTGCGCGCCTTGCAAAATTGATACCTGCCGATGCGCGCGTTATGATTACATTCGGCGGCGGCTCGGTGAAGCACAACGGCGTTTATGACCAGGTGAAAGCGGCAATGGCAGAGATTGAGCATTGTGAATTTTGGGGCATTGAGCCCAACCCCTCAGTCGAGACGCTTCGCAAAGCCATAGCTCAAGGCAAGGAGTTTGGAGCAAACTTTCTGCTCGCTGTGGGCGGTGGCTCGGTGATTGACGGCACAAAACTTATCTCGGCAGCGATGTGCTACGAGGGTGATGCCTGGGAGTTGGTCGAGAAGGGCTACTACGGCACAACTATCCCTCTGGGCACTGTCCTGACGCTTCCGGCCACAGGCTCGGAGATGAATAGCGGAGCTGTTATTTCGCGCCACGCGACCAACGAGAAGCGCCCGTTCTATTCAAAGCATCCCCGTTTCTCGATTTTGGATCCCGAGGCGACTTTTACCCTACCCCGCCACCAGATAGCCTGCGGCATTGCCGACACTTTCGTGCATGTTATGGAGCAATATCTAACAGAAGCAGGGCAATCTCGCATCATGGACCGCTGGGCAGAGGGTATCTTGCAGACTTTAATCGAGATAGCACCGAAAGTTCTCGCCGACAGCACCGACTACGACACTATGGCCGATTTTATGCTCTCGGCAACAATGGGCCTTAACGGTTTCATAGCTATGGGCGTGGATGAGGATTGGGCTACGCACATGATTGGCCACGAACTTACGGCCCTACACTCGCTCACACATGGCGCAACACTCGCGATTGTGTTCTGCGGCACGATGCGCATATTGCGCGAGCAGAAGCACGACAAGATTCTGCAATATGGCGCACGCATATGGGGCATTACAGATGGCGACGACGAGAGTCGCATAGATGCCACCATAGCACGCACCGAGGAGTTTTTCGCTTCGTTGGGACTCTCGACACGCCTTTCACAAGAGGGCATTGGCGAGGATACAATCGCCGAAATCGAACGCAGATTCAATTCGATTGATGCACACTACGGCGAGCGCCAAAATGTCGATGGCGCAATGGCCCGCCGCATCCTCGAGGCCTGCCGATAGAGGCTGATATATAATGTAGATAGCAACCTCCCTGCGTTTTTGTGGGGAGGTTTTTTCTTATAGAACTTTGCGTTGCCTTGCCATTATCTGCCCCACAAAACAAAAAGAGAGAGAAACTTTCGTTTCTCTCTCCTCGTACCCTATGATATTCTATTCTCGAACAAGTACCTGCGTGACTTGGGGCGCATTTGGGAGTTGAGGGAGATTGTTCCCGACCCCAATAATATGCCGTGGATTGAAAAAATCGACAAATAATGGAAAAAAGTATTTACTATGTATTGCCACTATATTATTCAAATGATTTATATATCTTTGCACCGATAAATCGGAATTTTATGGTAACTTGTTTTGATGTATGTGAGATTCTTGAAATGCTGTCTGAAGCATCTGTAAAGGTGTTTCTGGACGGCGGTTGGGGCATTGACGCACTTATAGGCAGGGAAACAAGAATTCACAATGATATCGATCT
>JBGVNT010000013.1:0-218995 GCA_045125895.1 Alistipes sp. | reverse complement strand
AATGTCATGCCACATTATGAGCGTTAGCGAATAATGACTAATCCGACGCAAGGTCGGCTTTTCCTCCTCGCGGCTCGGCATAATCCAAGCAAGACTTGGCTTCTGCTCTCGCTCCGCAGCGTCGGTTGGCATCTCTACCGAAATAATTAGCCGTTAGAGATTCCATTCCTCACTGCGTTCGGTGGAATGACAAAATAAAAGATAATATATAATGTCATGCCACATTAGCACAAAGTATTTGTTTGCAGATACTAATAACCCAACATTGTGCTAATGAATGGCATCTTCCTTTGGGATTTACTGCCTCGCAAGTACGGACTTGGCAGCGAGGGTATAATAAGCGGTAGATGCCAGTCAATTACTGCAGGTATACAACTTCGTACCTACACCCTCTCATCGTGCAGTAATTGTGGCATGACGGTAGATAAGGATATTAAAGAGATTAGGGATTTTAGCGCTGACACCATACAATTTTCCTTAATTTCCCTAAACTCTCTAAACTCATTAAATTCCCCAATTCCCTAATTTCAAAAAAAATAATTCTATATTTTCTCAAGAAACTCATTATTTCTAAAAAATATATCTACCTTTGTAAAGATACAACCCCTACAAAGGTTTGTATCAACATATTGAGTAGATGTTTTATTGACGACTATTTGTACAAAAAAACTTAGCAACTTTTTTCATTCCAAAATGTCGGCAACAAAGCGTCTATGTATGGTATATATCTTGCTAATAGTCAAGGTATACTACCTGCGTGGGCGTTTGTGTTGCTTATCTTTGGAATGAGGTAGCTAAGGCCTTTTGTGCAAGATAAGTAAATACAGCGCTTGCGCTTTTTTTATACTATTATGTATATCTATCGCTAAAAAATATCTATTACAAAAATTTGTTCTTCCTTTTTTTGATAGAAGTAAACAGTTGTTTACAAAATTATCACTACCTTTGTATGAAATACACAATTTTTAGGTGGTATTTCATATATTGAGTAGATGTTTTATTGACAATTCTTCTTCGTTCAAAATTTGGCGATTTTAACCCGCAAGAAGATTGGCAACAAAGCGTCTGCGTTGGTATGTATGTTGCTTTATGGCAATATACTTTACCTGCGTAGGCGTTTGTGTTGCTTATCTTTGTGGGTAGGTAGCCAAAACCTTGAACGAAGGGTAAGTATATACAACGCTTGCGCTTTTTTTATACTATTATGTATATCTATCGCCAAAAAACATCTATTACAAAAATTTGTTCTTCCTTTTTTGATAGATGTAAACAGTTGTTTACAAAATTATCACTACCTTTGTATGAAATACACAATTTTTAGGTGGTATTTCATATATTGAGTAGATGTTTTATTGACAACTTTTTTGTACCAAAAACTTAGCAAATTTTTCAAACAAAAAAAGTTGGCAACAAAGCGTCTGCGTTGGTATATATGTTGCTTTATGGCAATATACTTTACCTGCGTGGGCGTTTGTGTTGCTTATCTTTGTTTGAGGGTAGCTAAGGCCTTTGGTGCAGGATAAGTATATACAACGCTTGCGCTTTTTTTATGAATTACTGCCAAGAAGAATACAGCGGCCCGATAGAGTTACTCGACCGCGAATTGGTAGCTTTTTTTGCTTCTCGCAACTCTACGGAAAATGCTCGCACAAAAGCTCTGAAGTGGGCAGAAGAGATAAGTCGTAAAGATATAATCGTCATAAGCGGATTTCACTCCCCTTTAGAGCGCGAGGTATTAGAAATACTCCTAAAAAACGGAGCATCGGTAATCGTAGGCCTCGGGCGAGGGTTATATCACAAAATACCTACTCATCTGCAAAAAGCTTTCGATGAGGGCAGGGTATTGTTCATCTCGTTTCGCCAATACTCGCGCCACTCCTTCTCCTCAGCACAAATTAGAAACTGGGCCATAGCTCAAACAGCCGAAAAACTTGTTTTCGCTCCTTTCGAATCCGGCAGCTCGCTCGATGTTTTATACCAGATCTATAACGATGGGGCAAAAAGTGTCGCAATCTTGGAGTAGGCGCCGAAGTTATCGACAAGATTTATTATTATTAGTTTTTACTTTTTATATAAATAATAAAATAAACAATAATATATATGCTTGTTAATTGTGTCGATAACTTTTTTCAAGAATATTTTTCGACATATTTTCGGGTGTTTATTATAAGTTTGTTGATAATACAACTTTTGTTATTTTATTGATTTTTAATTATTTCAACTCTTTTTAAGAATAAGAATAAATCAATATAAACAATATGATAGAAATATTATCAACATCTCAACACCTATTTTTTATAATCAATCGCAGGGTTGAAAAAGTTGAATATCATGATGAAAACTTTTAATAATTTTCTGCATAAAAATTTGGTTATGCACGACCATATCTCATCTTCAAGCATTTGCTTTTTTGACGGTTTTTCGACACAAAAAGTTATCAACTTTTATCATCAATTTTTCATACAAGTTATCAACACTTTTTGACAACTTTTTGACAACCTGTTTCGATATTTTTAGCGGAGCGCAAGAGTGGGGGAAGGTAGGGAGATTAAAGAATTTAGGGAAAATAGTGTCATGCCACATTAGCGCAAAGTATTTGTTTGCAGATATATTTTGCATAACCTTGTGCTAATGATTGGCATCTCTAACGGCTAACTATTTCGGTAGAGATTCCATTCCTCACTGCGTTCGGTGGAATGACAAAAGAGCAAAGATGAAAGAGCAAAGATGAAAGATATATAAAATAGTGTCATTCCACATTACACGCACAACGAATGGGTGCAGGTAGTGAATTGCTACACTGCGTGTAATGAATGGAATCTACCTTTGGGAATTGTGCCTCACAAGTACGAACTTGGCAGCAAAGGATAATAAGCGGTAGATAAGGAGATTAAAGAGATTAGGTAATTTAGCGCTGACACCATAAAATTTTCCTTAATTTCCTTAAACTCCTTAAATTCTCTATCTTTAGATTCTCACGCAATTATTTTTTTCGTCACTCTGAGAGAGCTTTAGCGACCGTGAGAGTCTGAAAAAATAATTGCTCAGAATGACGAATTCAAAAAATAATTTTTAATTCTCTTTGCTCTTTGCTCTTTCATCTTTACTCTTTCCTCTCGCCTTATCTCTCTTTCAGCCAGGCCACCAACTTTGCTATGGCACGGCCGCGGTGCGAGATGGAATTCTTCTCCTCGGGTGCCATCTCGGCAAATGAGCAAGAGTAACCCTCGGGTTGAAACAGCGGGTCGTAGCCAAAGCCGCCCTCGCCCTGCTCCGAGCAGAGAATATCTCCGCGCACAATACCCTCAAATAGGTGCTCCTCTCCCCCGACAATAAGTGCCATGGCGGTACGGAACTGTGCTTTGCGGTTCGTTTTACCCTCCATATTTTTCAGCAACAGGCGTTTGTTCGCCTCGTCGTCGTGACCCTCGGTGGTAGCGTAGCGCGCCGAGCGAACACCCGGCTCACCACACAATGCCTCAACCTCAAGGCCCGTATCGTCGGCAAAGCAGTCGAGGCCCGTACGCTCAAAAATATATCGCGCCTTCTGCAAGGCATTCCCCTCCAACGAAGGTTGCTCCTCGGGGATATCCTCCTCGATGCCGCACTCGCGCGGCGTCACAACCTCGAACTCCTCACCTAACAACTGCTGTATCTCGCGGAGCTTATGGGCATTATTTGTAGCAAATACTATTTTCATATTCTAACTCTTGTCTTTGATATTCTGTCCATAATTACTGCCAGAGCACCGTCGCCCGTAACATTGCAGGCTGTGCCGAAGCTGTCCATCGCGATGTAGAGCGAAATCATCAATGCTTGGTCCTCGGCCGAGAATCCCAACATCGAAGCCAAAACTCCCAATGCCGCCATAATAGCACCACCCGGCACTCCTGGAGCGGCAATCATCGTAACGCCCAACATTGCTATAAAGCCGAAGAACATGGCAAAGTCGTACTCCAAGCCCTGCATCATCATCAGCGCCAGGGCACACGCCACGATTTTAAGCATACTGCCCGAGAGGTGAATAGTCGCACATAGCGGAACGACAAATCCCGACACATCGTCGCTCACACCCATCTTGCGTGTCTGCGCCAGCGTGACGGGGATAGTTGCGGCCGACGACTGCGTACCCAGAGCCGTGAAATATGCCGGCAGCATCGTCACAAGCATCTTGAAGGGGTTTTTCTGTGCCACGCCACCCGCAACCGAATAGAGCAGGATGAGCCACACAATATGTAGCGCGAAAATAACTCCTATAATCTTTGCAAAGACCACCAAAATGCGCCACACCTCACCCGAGGCGGTCATATCCATAAAGATGCCGAAAATATATAGTGGCAAGAGCGGAATAATCACCTTTTCGATAAATTTCGTCACGATATCGCCAAACTCCTTCGTGCCGCGACGCAGCACATTGCCCTCGATATAGGCGATACCCAGACCTAACATAAACGATAGAACGAGTGCCGTCATAACACCCATCAAAGGGGGTATTTCGACGGTGAAGAAGGGCGTAAGCTTTGTTACCTCCGCAGCCGTCTCCATTTGAATCTGACCCGAGAGCATCGAGGGAAAAAACGCCTCGCCCACGCCAAACGATGCCAAGCCGGCAACGAGCGTTGAGCCATAGGCCAACAGCGTGGTTAAAAGCAACATACGCCCTGCGCCACGACCTATGTCGGCAATGGCTGGCGTAACTAAACCGACGATAATGAGCGGTATGGCAAAGCCCAGCAGCTGGCTGAAAATGGAGTTGAAGGTGAGGAATGTGCGAGCTAAGACCTCGGGCATCACACCCCCGAGTGCCACACCCAACGCAATAGCCACGATAATACGCGGCAGAAGTCCAAATTTTATAGTTTTCATAGTCGTAATCGTTTTGCGAAAGAAGAAGTTTTTATCTTTTGTCATGCCACAATTACTGCACGACGCAAGGGTTTAGGTATGTAGTGGTATGCCTGCAGTAATTGAATGGCATCTACCTTTGTTGTTCCCTCGCTGCCAAGTCCGTATTTGTGAGGTAGTATTTACCAAAGGTAGATGCCAGTCATTAGCACAAGGTTTAGTTGTTGGTGTCTGTAAATCAATACTTTGTGCTAATGTGGCATGACACTATTTTCCTTAAACTCCCTAAATTCTCTTTCCTCTCGCTTTACAGCCACTTCTTATAGCGGAAGTAGAGCATTGTGCAGCAAGAGAATACAATCATCAGGAATATGGCAAAAACATATCCTAAAGGGATTGTGTAACCTCCGACCTCCCAAACCCAGTCGAGCTCGGGCATAACCTTGAAGTTCATACCATAGATACTCGCCACAAGTGTTGCGGGCAGGAAGATCACCGCTGCCACCGAGAAAATCTTCACAATCTCATTCTGCTCGATGTTAATCAGACCCAAGGCCGAGTCCTGAATATAGTCCAGACGCTGGAACGAGAAGTCGGCGTGGTTGATAAGCGAATTAACATCCTTAATCATCAGCTGCAAGCGCGGGTAAATATCGTTGGGAAAACGCTCCGAACGCAAGATATTCGACAGGATGCGCTGACGGTCGAAGATATTCTCGCGCAAGACCATGGTATTCTCCTGCAACATATTGATGCGCTGGATAACGGTCTTGTCGATAGAGTCTTCGGCGTTGATGTCCTTGCTCAGGGCAGCAACCTGCTTGGCTACGAACTCCACAAGGTCGGCATCGAAGTCGATGCGCACCTCTAACAGCGAAATGAAGATGTGATAACCTGTCGAGTAGCCACGATAGTTCATCTGAAGGCGCTTCTCCGCCTCGCGGAAAGTGCGTGATTCGGTGGCACGCATCGACACCAGCACACCCTCGTTTGAGATTATGAACGACACGGGCTCCACCGAGAAAGAGTCGCCATGTGGCACGAAGAAGTTGGTGTTCGAGATAATCGAGTTCTCGTTCTCCGAGTATTTTGATGTAGACTCAATCTCCTCGACCTGCTGGCGCGTCTGGAGCGACTCCTCCATAAACGCCTCGACTGCCTTCTGCTCCTTGATTGTGGGCGAGAGAAGGTCTATCCAGAGAATATCATCGTAGCCCAAGTTTTCCAATAACTCGGGCTCGGCGTTACGAATAATTTTGTTGTATTGCTTTAAGTAGATTGTAAGCATCGCTGCAAAGGTTTTTACGGGTTAAACTCCTATTTGTTTGTTGTGCGCGGGTGAGCAACACACCTCGCGAGAGAGTCCGTCGCCCCTTCATTCAGCCTCTTGCGGCTTGTGGGCGGCCTTTTATCCTCTTCAACCCGGGTTGGATCGAGGCTCAACCTTGATGCCTGCGTTCCAAAACTTTTGCAGTGCCGAGTGCTTCTCGGCGTTAAACACGAAATCTATATTTTGAGTCAAATACTCATATGCGTTGTAGGGCTTCTGGTCGTAGCCCGCCTCGACAATAGCCTCCCAAATCGACTCCACACCGAAGGTGAAGGCGCGTTGCAGGGCATCTATAACCTCGTATGAAGTGCCCTTGCGAGCAACCCACACAGCAAAGGCAAAGGGCAGAGATGTTGCCTTCTGCCACTCCTCCGCGAGGTCGTAATTATAGTTGAACAGACCCTCGTGGTCGAAGACCTTGTCGCCAATCAACAGAAAAGCATCGCCTTTCTCGGCAAAGGCCACCTGTGAGTAATCGCTCAGCTCATACCACTCGGGTTGTATATGCCAATAGTTGGCCGCCAAGTAACCCAGCAGCTGCACCGAGGTGCGTGAATGGGCATCAAGGAAGATGCGACGCACCTGCTGTACGGGCACATTCGAGAAGAGCTCGACGGTACGAACCTTTCCGTTTGCGCCAATGCAATAGTCGGTGATTATCGAAGTTGATTTCAGCGTGGGTACCATAGCCGAAGGCATCAGAGCGATGTCGGCACGCCCCTCTGCGTAGCTCAGATAGCAGTCGGCAGGGGGTGCAAGCAAGAGGTCGGCGCGAAGATTACCTTCGTGTCGAATACCATAGATGAATGGTATCGTATTGAGATACGACACAGCAGCTATTCTTACATTGGAAGCCATCATCCATAGTTCTCGTAATTAATTTACACTCCGTTTGCTTGTCAAAAAGTGCCCCATAAACGGCAAATATTCATCATTTTAACCCCATTATAGCGGCACATTGACTTGCAAATATAACAAAACTTGTGCAAAACCCCAAATTTTTATGTGATTTTTGATTTCCTCGCCCGAAGAACGGAGCGAATAACGGGGTGAAAGAGCAAAGATGAAAGTTCAACCGACGCTGCGGAGCGAGAGCAGAAGCCAAGTCTTGCTTGGATTATGCCGAGCCGCGAGGAGGAAAAGCCTGCGTAGCAGGATTAAAGAGCAAAGAGATTAAGGAGTTTAAGGAATACAGTGTCATCTCCCTGTTTTACCTCAAATCCTTAATTTCCCTAATCTCCCTAATCTTCCTACTTTTTAGATTCTCACGCAAAAATTTTTTCAGATTCTCGCGTCGGCTAAAGCCTCCTCAGAATGACGAAAAAATAATTGCTCAGAATGACGGAAAAGCTACCCAAGAGCGTCACTCTGAGGGAGCGAGAGCGACCGAGAGAGTCTAAAAAATAATTGCTCAGAATGACGGCTATCAACCCATCCTTGGTAGATGCGGGTAGTAAAATTACTACCCTGGGGGCTGTGGGGAGGTGCTTCCATATAAGTGGGGGAGCGTGAGAGTCTAAACGATTAACCCCCCCCTTCTACTCCTGCCACTTGACCTTTATGTCGTCGAGTGCAAAGTATTTCGGTGTGGTCATTCCGTAGTCGTCGCTATGTCCGCCCATGATGTTGAAAGCCACCTTTACGACCTCGCCCAACGAAGAGAGGTCCCATGTGGTCCACTCCTTTACGGTTGAGCCATATGTTGCCAATGTAAATGTCGCCGTAGCCGTTGTGTTGCCCTCGGAGTCGAAACCTGTGGCATAGACCTGTATCTGCTCACCCTCGGCGAGCTTTGGTGAGAACTCGTTACCATTCTCCACAATGTTTACAAAATATGTTGTAGAGTTTATCTGGCACGACTCGATTGTGCGGGGCTTTCCGTCGCGGAAATATATCTCGGGGCGACAATCTACGCCCATAACTGTGGCGAGGCTTTCGAGGTTGCCATAGAATACGATGAAGTTGTCCGAGCCCTCGGCTCCGCAGCCTGTGCGTGAGTCGGCCGCACCCTCCTTATATACATATAGGTCGTAGGCGTAGCTGCCCTGTGCCGCCAAATCGCCTGAGCCATAGTTTGACACCGTGCAACCTCCGCCATAGTAGCTTCCCCACTCCGAGGTGGTGAACTTGGGTCGCGAGGTGAGCGAGGTAGCAGCATCCTCCCACACATAATCCTCGGTCATATAGTCGAAAGAGGATGAGTTTGAGGCTATTGCGCTTTCCCAAGCCTCGCCTTCAAAGGAGATAGTTGCACGCTTGTATATCTCCAAAGATGTGGTGTTTTCGTCGCAAGCCACAGTCGCGGCAGCCATCGCTACCAAAGTCAAAAGGTAAAAAAATCGTCTCATATCGTTTCGTTTTTGTGGTTTTTCTATTTTTTAGGGCGGTCAGGGAATTTAAGGAGGTTAAGGAATTTAAGGAAAATTTTATGGTGTCAGCGCTAAATTCCCTAATCTCTTTAATCTCCTTATCTACCGCTTATTTCCTTTGCTACCAAGTCTGTACTTGAGAGGTACTATTCCCAAAGGTAGATGCCATTCATTAGCACAAGGAAAAGTTATTAGTCTCTGCAAACAAATACTTTGCGCTAATGTGGCATGACAATATATATTATCTTTGCTCTTTCATCTTTGCTCTTTCATCTTTAATCCTGCTACGCAGGCTTTTCCTCCTCGCGGCTCGGCATAATCCAAGCAAGACTTGGCTTCTGCTCTCGCACTATTAGTGGTTACGAGGGATAAACCCTCGTTTCCTCCGCAGCGTCGGTTGCTCTTTGCTCTTTCATCTTTGCTCTTTCATCTCTCCTCTACGCCCAGCACTTCGGTCGAGAGCTCTCCCATCGAGCTGTCGAAACCGTTTATTGCCGACTGAACTTTCACAAAATCAATATATTGCAACTCCGCAGCCGTGCCATCCGCCGCTACGGCATTTGCTATGTCGAAGCCGCAGCCGACAGCCGTATCTTCGGTTGTTTCATCCGCATTGCCCCCTTCGCTATCCTCGCCCAGGTTGTCGGCATAGCCCCACGCATAAGGGTCATGCGACACCACTCCCGACGGCAATACCGAACTGTTTTGCTTTAAGCGAGAGCCATAGAGCGTGTAGTGGTCGCCATCAATCCACCTCGGGAAGTAGCTCGCCGAGGGGTGTGCCGCCATATAGGGAACTTCGCCTGACGCCCCATGATTGTCGCGCCACAGCACAGGCATCTTCTCGCTCGCAGGACGGAAATAGGTCACTGCATAGAGCGTCGAGTGGCTCTCTTTGCCCCACTCCGAGCCTCGCAACTCATACCACACATCGTCGGGACGGCCGTTGCCGTTGCTGTCCTGCATAACCCACACAATTCCCGCCTCCGACGATGTGGTGTACATATTTCCATATATTGTCAGGTCGTAACCTTCGCCATTGTCGACGCTGTGATCGAAGCCCACGACGACATATCCGCCCCAGGCTCCGAGCGAGAGAAATTTACCCTCCGAGAGTCGCCGCTCGGCATAGGTAGCAGCCGCCTCGGCGCTCAGCTCCGAGCCGTTGAAGCCCGATTGACTCTCGCCTATGAATTGCCCCGGCGCAGGGATGTATTCGAACACTTTATTCCACCTCTTGCTGCTCTCGGCCGTAGCTGCGCGTCGGAATGTACCCTCTGTGGCACAGCACTTTACAATGACGGATGCCGATGCTGCATGTGTTTGGTCGTAGACCTCAACCTCAATCTCATACTCGCCTTCGGCCGTTGGCGTGAAGCTGAAAAATTGCTCCGCTGCTCGCTCCTTACCCTCAATTCTCCAGCGATATTTGGGTGCGGAAAAGCCCTCGACATATGGGGTTAGCGCAATGCTCTGTCCGAGCGAAATATTGTATGTCGCAACGCCGCTTTCTGCCGACTTCAACCCCGTTGCCATAGGAAAAACAACCCCACACGACGCATGCTCAACAACGCGCAAAGTGACCGATTTTTCGGCTCTGCCATCCTCATTTTCGACCTTTAGCGAGAGTGTATAGTCGCCCTCACGCGCGAGATTTAAGGTGCAGGTAGGCTCCGAGCCGCAAGGCTCGCCATCGAGCTGCCAACTGTACGATGCACCTTCTCCACCCACCACCTGCGGGGTAATTTCGGTAGGTGTATTGGCGATGATTTCCAGAACGCCATTTTTCGCCTGAAAGGCAATTTTGGGCGGTGTCAAATCGTATACTTCAATACGAAAATCTGCCTCTGCTCGCCCCGATTTATTTTCGACACGCAGCGTTAAATAATAGGTGTTGGCAGCATCGCTAACAAACTCATACGACGCCTCGTCGCCGACCTTTATGCCCTTTTCGTACCAGCCAAAAATTGCTCCTTCAGCATTTTCTACGCGAGGTTCAAGCAAAATCGCGCGCCCGACTTTGGTGGTATAGACACCACTCCCCTCAACCACGATTTCGGGCGCGGGCACAGTGGTTATGACCTCATCTTTGTTGCAGGCAACAAGCCCCCAAACCATAAGGACAAAAAATATATTTAACGCTCTGTTCATACGCAGCCTGTTTTTCTAAAAAATCCACCTTTTCACCGCCCCGCCCGAGCATAAAAAAACTCGCCGATGCCACGCACCGACGAGTTGAATCTTTAATCAAATCAGGCCTCCTTTTTCCACTCCTTTTATCGGGGGACGATATTGGTCACAGCATCCACAGCCTTAATCAATACAGCCACATCACGAAGCCCTCTTGATATTACCCGTTACTCGCAGGTGCAATCCTCTCCGGCGTCGTCCATCCTAAAATCAACGATGCCCCACGGCAGGTCTTCTGACTTATTCCTTTATCATGTAACACCTTCCCAATCCTACGAGCCACGAAACATTTTTTCCGTTTCCCGGCTCTTCAATCAGTGGCTTTTGTCACACAATCCCTTGCGGGCGGAAATCACAGCAGCGAGCACTGTTTCGGATTCGGAGTGTGCGGTATCCACATCTTTGGGTGACCCCATTTGCTGATACTTCGGCACTCCCCACCGAATTCCCTCTTACTCCGCCAATAATGGCGAAAACCGTTTCTGATGCAAAGGTAGTGAAAAATTCAAAATTCAGAATTCAAAATTCAAAATTTTTTTGAATCATTTAGACTCTCACGGTCGGATTATATCCTCCCTCAGAGTGACGCTCTTGGGTCGCCAAGCAGTCAATAAGGTGGTGTAATCCGTCATTCTGAGCAATTATTTTTTTAGACTCTCATGGTCGGATTATATCCTCCCTCAGAGTGACGCTCTTAGGTAGCCAATCCGTTATTCTGAGCACAACTTGTTGTGCGTGAGAATCTTAATCACAGTCATTCCACATTTGAGCAACGGAAGGCTTTACAAGTACGCATTAGTTATCATTGCTCAAATGACTGGAATCTACCTCTGTTTTACCCTTACTACCAAATTCGTACTTGCGAGGATTAGAGAAATTAGCGCCGACGCAAGAATATAATCTGCAATCGCTATATTCCTTAAACTCCTTAAATTCCCTATTCGAGAAAAAGCCTAACGATAGCCCAAATAAAAGAATTTCTCCCATTTCTGCCCTTTATTCCGATAAAAGTTATAACTTTGCAAGTTACTATGCGCGTAATGCGCGCGTAAGCATGTAAAAGTTGCGCCACAGAGGCATAGAAGATATGTTAGAGAAATTAGCCAAACAGACCGCCATTTACGGCATCAGCACCATTGTTGTGCGATTCCTGAGTTACCTGCTGACTCCGGTCTATACCTACACATTCTCTCAGGCAACCTATGGCATCGTAACCGACATCTATGCTCTGATTCCCTTTGCGCTGGTGCTACTCTCGATGGGTATGGAGTCGAGTTTCTTCCGCTTCACGGCCAAAGCCGAGGCGGAGGGTGGCTCTGCGGAGGATATTGCAGCCCGTAAGCGCAGGGTTTTTGCTACAACCTGGGGTGCGAATATTGTGGCAGCATTGCTCTTTTTCGTGGTTGCGGTGTTGTGCCGTCAGGATGTGGCACACCTGATGGGTGCGGCCTATGAGGCACACCCCGAATATGTAGTTCTGGTAGCTACGATTATCCTGTTTGATGTCGCCACGATGATACCCTTCTCGCGCCTAAGGGAGCAGGGTCGCGCTTTGCGGTTTGTGGCGTTGAAGGCTGTGAATGTGGCAGTGAATGTCGGCTTGGCTATCCTCTTTTTGGTTGTAGGACTTTACAATACTGACTTTGGCGTCGGTTGGGTCTTTGTTGCAAACCTTGTGGCGAGCGTGGTGACTCTGCTGCTTATCCTGCCCACTACGGAGCGTACTCTGCCGAGGATTGAGCCTCGCTTGTTGCGAAAGATTTTCGCTTATTCGTTGCCGCTGCTCATTGGCGGCGTTGCGGGCACTGCGGGAGAGTTCTTAGATAGGCAGATGATAAAATATCTGCTGCCCGAGGATATCTCGATGGCGGAGTTAGGTGTCTATGGAGCTATCACGAAGATTGCCGTTGTGATGACGCTCTTCACACAGATGTATCGCTTGGCGGCCGAGCCGTTCTTCCTCGCGAACTTTACGAAGGAGGAGTTTGTGGAGTCGAATGCCGCGGCACTGAAGTATTTTGTAATGACTTCGATGCTCATATTTTTGGGTATTGCACTCTTTCGCGATGTGTTCGCCCTGATTGTCGGGCGCACCTTCCGCGAGGGCATAGATATTTTGCCCATAGTGCTGGGTGCAAATATTCTGGCAGGCGTGTGGCTTAACCTCTCGTTCTGGTATAAGCGTGAGGAGAAGACTCGCTTTGCGGTGTATGTAACCTTTGTCGGTTTGGTCGCTACCGTGTTGCTTTGCTTTGCGTTGGTGCCGCAGTTGGGCTATAAGGGTGCCGCGTGGGCGAGGTTTGGTGCCGAGGCGGCAATGGTTGTGGTGAGCTTGTGGCTCAATCGCCGCTATTTCCCCACGCCCTACGATTTCAGGCGCATTGCGGAGTATGTTGTGATAGGTGTTGCGTTCTATTTTGCGAGTGAATGGCTGCTGCGCTATGGCGAGCCTACGACGGTAGTGCGCTATGGCGTGAATGTAGTGTTGGTCGCGGCTTATTTGCTCTTTGCCGTATGGCGCGAGAAGATAGATGTCGGGGGACTTGTGAGGAGCGTGACGAGGAGGAGAATTCAAAATTCAAAATTCAAAATTCAAAATTGCGATTAAGGCGAGTGCAAAGAAAATTTATTTACTTTGCCGAGCCGAAGCAATTAAAAGCCGACCTTGTGTCGGATTAAAATTGATTTTTGCGTAATCCCTAAATTCACTAAACGCCTTAATTTCCCTAATTGAAAGAAAACAAAAAACGATAAATTATGAAAGTAAAGATTGTAAATCATTCGCGTTATGCGTTGCCGGAGTATCAGACTCCGTTGTCGGCAGGCTTGGATATCCGTGCCAACATCAAGGATAGCATAACACTCTCTCCGCTGGAGCGAGCTATGGTACCTACGGGACTCTATGTCGAGTTGCCCGAGGGCTACGAGATGCAGATTCGCCCCCGCAGCGGCTTGGCTGCGAAGCATGGTATTACGGTCCTGAACTCTCCCGGCACTATTGATGCCGACTATCGTGGCGAGATAAAGGTTATACTTGTGAACTTAAGCAACGAGCCATTCATAATCGAGGGTGGCGAGCGCATTGCCCAGATGGTTGTGGCACGCCACGAGCAGGTGGAGTGGGAGAGCGTCGAGGTCCTGGGTTCAACCGAGCGCGGCGCCGGAGGTTTTGGCTCGACAGGAAAGTAAACCGAGAGGAAAGATAAAAGTTCAAAGAGCAAAGATAAAAGATGCGTTTTGCAGATATCATAGGACAGGAGAGCTTGAAACGACACCTCGTCGAGAGTGTCGATAAGGGGCGTATTAGCCACGCGCAGCTATTCAGCGGTGCGGCAGGCGTGGGAACGCTTCCTTTGGCCATAGCTTATGCGCAGTACCTCAATTGCCAAAATCGCCAAGATGGCGACTCGTGTGGCGAGTGCCCCTCGTGCCGGCAGATTGCCTCGTTGGCTCACCCCGACCTGCACTTTGTATTCCCCGTAAACAAGCAGGGCAAAAAATCGGGCGAGGTCATTCTTTCGGGCGAGTTTATGCCTATGTGGCGCGAGATTATGGCCGACACAAAGGGATACTTCACGCCCCAGCAGTGGTACGACAGGTTAGACTTGGGTAAGACTCTGAAGGGGCTTATTACGGCTCGCGAGGCGGATGAAATTATCCGTCGCTTGCAGTTCAAGAGCTTCGAGTCGGAGTATAAGATTATGATTATCTGGCAACCCGAGGCAATGAACGACGAGGCGGCAAACAAGATACTCAAAATCCTGGAGGAGCCGTGGGAGAAGACCGTGTTCCTGCTGGTGTCGGAGCGCCCCGACCTGTTGCTGCCGACGATTATCTCGCGTGTGCAGGAGGTTGCGGTACCACGCCTTGCGATTGAGGATTTGATGCCTTTGGCGGGTGAGGGCGATGAGCAGCGTCGTCGCAATCTGGCTCGTTTGGCAGGTGGCGACATAATAGAGATGCGGGCGTTGGCCGGAGGCGAGGAGGATGCTGTGAAGGCCGAAAGTTTCGAACTCTTCTGCTCGCTGATGCGCCTGTCGTATAACGACAAACACCTCGAACTTATCGAGTGGGCCGAGGAGGTTGCGGCACTTTCGCGTGAGCAGCAACGCGCTATGTTGCGCCATGCAGCACGCCTTTTGCGTGAGAGTTATATGTTGCATGCCGGCTTGGGCAGCATCAGTTACTTGTGGGGCCCCGAGGCCGATTTTTGCAATAAGTTTGCACCCTTCATCGGTAACCAGAATGTGGAGTTTATACTCGACCAGATAGAGCTTGCGATGCGCCAAGTGAGCCAAAACGGCAATGCGAAGATTATATTCACGCACTTCGCGTTGGCGGTAAGTAAAACCATAAACCGCCTGAAGTGATGCACCGCGTAACACTCCTGACAGGAAGCAACGAGGAGCATGCTGCCGAGATATTGGGGCATGCAGCCGCGCTCTTGGAGCAGAAAATCGGCTCTGCGTTAGCGCAGTCGGCGCTCTACCGCTCCGAGCCGTGGGGCTTCTCGGCCGCGAGGGAGTTTTATAATCAGGCGCTGCGATTTACAACCGCGTTAGAGCCGCTTAAGGTGCTCGATGTGGCGTTGGAGGTTGAGCGGTTGTTGGGACGCCGTCGCGATGAGGAACAGCGCGAGAAGGAGCGCTCGGGCGAGCGTTATGCGTCAAGGGTTGTGGATATAGATGTGATGTTCTATGACGATAGGGTAATAAGTAGCGAGCGATTAACGCTGCCACACCCGCTGTTGCATGAGCGCGAGTTCGCTTTGGCTCCGTTGTGTGAGATTATGCCCGAGGAGGTGCATCCCGTGCTGCATAGGAGCCTGAAAGATTTATATGAAACGATAAAACGATAAGTATTAACACGATATGAAGAGAATTATATCAGTAGCAATCATCGCCGCGATGGTGGCATCAATCTGCTGGGGATGTTTCAAGGACACCGTGGCATATACAATGTTTAAGGTGAGCGTTTTCGAGCAGTTGGAGCAAAATGGCGCCGAGCGTAAGGCGGAAGACCTCTTTTCGTATGCCTATTTTGTCGATACTACCGAGTGGAGGATAGCCTCGTGGGAGGATGCCCAGGTGGGCCGCATCACAAATAAAGTGACGGGCGAGATTCGTGAAGTGCCCGACCGTATAGGTGATTTCGTGGCCGAGGATGCCTATCAGGTGACGATTGATTTGAACAAGAAATATTCGATGATAGTGATTGTCGACCGCACGCTCAGGATGTATGCTTATCGTAAGTATGAGTTGCCGGTGAACCTGCCTACGGTGAAGGCGAAACTTCACCTCTCGGCATGGAAGCGCAGCCACACCTCTTCGGGCTGGATGGTTGTGAATCCATTCTTCGGGAAAAAAGAGGATAGCTCTGTCGAGTAATAGAAGCGAGTAGTAAGGAAAAATAAAGTGTAGAAAACGATATTTTATAGATGATGAAAAGTTTGAGATATTGCAGCAACAAACATACGGTGACAAGTTGGCTGACCGTAGCCGTCGTATTGCTCTTCGGAGGAGCATTCTTCAGCCGTTGTGCCTCGGTGGGAACATTGGAGGGAGGCCCCAAGGATACCATTCCTCCGGTGGTGTTGGGTATGATGCCCAACAACTACACCGAGAGCCTCACAACGAAGCGTATCGCCATCGAGTTTAACGAATACATCCAACTCAAGGACCAGCAGAAGGAGTTGTTTACCTCTCCGGCGATGAAGAAGAAGCCCACGCTGCTGCTGCGCGGTAAGACCTTGTTTATCGACATCAAGGATGATTCGCTGCAACCCAATACAACCTATGCCATAGAGTTTGGCTCGACAATCGCCGACAACAACGAGGGTAACCCGCTGCACGGCATGCGTTATGTCTTCTCGACGGGAGGCCCTATCGACTCGCTCTTCATGTCGGGCTACACCGAGGATAGCGAGAAGCTGGACTCTTTAGGTCGCACCTTCATCTACTTCTTCGAGGCCGATTCGGTCCCCGAGCCCAAAGATTATGACTCTACGATGTTTAACTACACGCCCTCGAAGATTGCACGCTCGCGAACAAACGGAATATTCATTGCCCAGAACCTCAAGCCGGTGAAGTATCGCATCTACGCCTTCTATGACGACAACGACAACCAGATTTATGAGCCGGGCATCGACAAAATCGGCTTTATCGACGAGGCTCACAACCCTATGGATTTACCTCCCTTCGGCATTTGGTATGACTCGTTGCGTCGATATGTGTCGGCCGACCCGCAGCTCTACTTCCGCATGTTTACCGACGAGAGCTTCGTGCGTCAAAACCTCGCCGACCAAAAACGCCCCGACCAGCATAAGGTTGAGCTCTACTTTGCTGCGCGTAACCCCGAAATTTTGGAGATAAACCTCAACGGCATAGACTCCAAGGATATAATCATAGAGCCCCATTCGTCGCGTCGCGATACGCTGAATCTGTGGCTCAAAGTGCCCTCGGAGAGCCTTCCCGATACGATTCGCGGATATGTGCGTTACATGAAGCACGACTCTGTAAGGGTTCTGCGCGAGGATACCGCCAAGTTGCGCTTGGCATGGCGACGCATTGAGACGCGCGAGCAGGAGCGCGAGCGCGAACGCTTGGCAAAGGAGAAAGCCAAGGCCGAAGAGCTGGGTGAGGAGTGGCACGAGCCACCCAAGCCTTCGACATTCAAGATTGAGAAGTTCCAGGCTACGGCCGAGGTGAACCCCGAGCAGGATTTACCGCTTGAGTTTGCCACTCCGCCCATTAAATTTGACTCCATGTCGGTCGAGATGCTCTCGTGGAGTGAGGCGGGCGATACCTTGCCCGAGCAGGTGATATTTATCCCCGACACCCTCTCGCCGCGTAAGTGGCGTATCCGCACGGCGTGGAATGCCAAACGCTCGTATCGTCTGTTTATCCCTACCGATGCCTTAGAGGACATTTCGGGCGAGGGTAACGACTCCATTACGATGAATCTCACGGTGAGCGACAGGGAGAAATTTGCTACGCTGCATCTCAATGTGCAACCGCGCGAGGCCGATTATCGTTATATCGTGCAGGTTACCGACGCATCGTCGAATCGTGTCATTCGCGAGATTCGCGATTTGGGTGCCGGCATCCACGATGTCTATTACATCCCCGCCGGCGATGTTCGTATGCGCATTATCGAGGATATGAACGGCAATGGTAAGTGGGATAGCGGAAACTTGGTGGAGCATCGCCAGAGTGAGCGTGCCGAATTCTATAAAAACGAGCAGGAAGAGGAGGTCTTGACCGTGAAGACAGGTTGGGAGTTCGATGTGCGCCTCGACATGGCACGCCTCTTCGAGCCGGTAACCATGGAGCAACTTATCGAGCGTTTGGATAAGCGCGAAATCGAGCGCTTGGAGAAGCTCGAGGAGGAGCGCCGCAAGAATCAACACCAGAATCAGAACAAGAACTCCGGGGGCATGATGGGTGGCGCCGGAGGCATGATGGGCGGCATGGGCGGCATGATGGGTGGCATGGGCGGCATGATGGGCGGCTCGGGTAGCTCAAGCGGCAGAATGGGTTTTTAGACTGAAAACTTTAGAATTGAGAGATGAACGGATTGAAGAAGATATTTTTTGTGGCCATCATCGCACTCGTGTGTGGTATGGCAGAGGTGCAGGCGCAGCACACCTTTGGTGTGTATGGCGGCGTTAGTTCGGCTTCGGCACGCCTGTTCCCCAAGCGCGAGATGCGACAACTTTTCCCGCTTGTCAATAGCGGTTTATCGTGGCGTTACTACTCTATGCCTCGCTTTGTGGGTTGCGTGGGTGCCGACCTCGAGTTTTTGCAACGCGGATATTCATATGGCTATCGTTATGATTCGGAGTTTGACGAGGATGGCAAGGAGAAGCGCCATTATAAGTTCTATACGCGCAACCTCAACTCCATAATGTTGCCTATCGTGTGGCAGCCGCATGTCTATCTGGCGCGCAACCACATCCGTGTCTACATCGAGGGCGCTGTGACCTTCTCGTATAACTTCGGTGGCGACTACGCCTACGAGGAGTACCCCTATTCGGGTGAGCCGAGTGGCAAATATAATTGGCGCGTGGAGCGCGATAATCGCTGGAACTACGGCTTGGCAGGCGGTGGAGGCTTCGCCCTGCTGTTTGGCAGATGGGAGTTTGGTTTTCGTGCGAGGTATTACTTCGGCTATGCCGACTTGATGCGTAACCTCAACAAGTACTATGACAACAATACCGATGGGCCTGAAAACCCCTTCTGGTATACGCCGAATCGCTCGCCGCTGGATAACCTGACTTTCAACCTCACTTTTGCCTACCGTTTCAATAAGGAGGGCTTCGACACATGGAACTATAAGCGTGAGCGCAGCCGCCAGATAAAAAATAAGGAGTTTAACTTCTCGGAGGCGGGTGGCGGAAATAGTGGCCGCCGAGGCGGAATGAGGAGAAAGTAAAAGAGGAAAGAGCAAAGATGAAAGATAATATAATCTGTCATTCCACCGAACGCAGTGAGGAATGGAATCTCTAACGGCTAATTATTTCGGTAGAGATGCCAGTCATTATGCGCTAACGCTCATAATGTGGCATGACACTATTTTCCTTAAATTCCTTAAACTCCCTAACAACAAAAAACAATAAAACACACAGATAATGGAAGCAACACAAACTACACGACAGCAGAAGATTGCGCGACAGATTCAGCGCGATATAGCCGAGATTTTACAGAAAGACGGCAAGGCTTTTACTATGGGCTCGATGGTTACGGTAACCACCGTGCGTGTATCGCCCGATTTGGCATATGCCAAAGTCTATTTCAGTATCTTCCCCTTTGAGCGCAACGCCGAAGTTATGGAGGCGCTGGAGAAGAATAATTGGTTCTTGCGCCGCGAGTTGGGTAAGCGCATCCGCAACCAGTTGAAGGTCGTTCCCGAGCTGCAATTCTTCCTCGACGACTCGTTGGAGTATATCGAAAACATAGATTCGCTGCTCAAAGAGTAACCTTCGCAAGCATTTGGGCCGATGAACCTTCGACAATTCATAGCTCGCCGCTATATGCGGTCGCAGAACTCCCACACGGTGATAAACCATATCTCGCGTGTGAGCGTTGTGGCTATGGCAGCTCCCGTAGCCGCCATAATTGTCTTGATGTCGGTTTTCAACGGCTTGGGCGATATGACGCGCCAACACTTTATGGCCGTTGAGGCAGATATTCGTGTGTTACCCCGGTCGGGCAGCACCATGCCGCAGGATGAAGCTTTGCTTGCCGATATAGGCTCCACCCGGGGCGTTGAGAGTTTTGCCGAGGTGCTCGAGCAGGATGCCCTTATCGAGTACGACGGCCTGCGAACGGTGGTTAAGGTGAAGGGCGTGGGGGAGAATTATCAGCAGGTCGTTCCGGTAGATAAAACCCTTATTGCGGGTAGCTTCACCACGCAAATGGACTCTAACGACTGCCTTGTTATGGGCTATGGTGTGATGTATAATCTGCGCCTTGCGCGTAGTGCTATGGGCAAGCAGATGAGCCTCTATGCCATAAATCGGGCGAAATTCTCTTCGCTCCTGCCCATTGGTGGATATACGCGTCGCGATATGCCTATGACGGGAGTTTTTTCGGTGAACGAGAGCTATGCCAACATGGTCTTTACCTCGTTGAGGTCGGCTCAGGAGTTGTTCAACTATCCGTCGCGTATCTCGTCCGTAGAGCTGAAAGTTGCCCCCGAGGCCTCGACTGCGGCGGTTGCTGCGGCGTTGCAGGAGCGCTTGGGTGAGCGTGCGAGGGTGCTTACGCGCGAACAGAGCAACTCGATTTATCGCCTTATGGCGCTCGAGAAGTGGGGTGTGTTCATTGTGGCTATGCTCATTTTGGTTATAGCTTCGTTGTCGATTGTGGGGGCTTTGGTGATGATAATTATCGACAAGCGTGACGATATTTCCACGCTGCGCACTTTGGGAATGTCGCACCGCGATATTCGTGGCGTGTTCCTCGCCGAGGGGTTTATTATGGTTGCGTTGAGCCTTGTGGCGGGAGTTGTGACGGGCGTAGCTTTGTCTTTAGCGCAACAACACTTCGGTTTGGTGCAGCTCAATGCCGTAACGCTTATGGTCGACGCCTATCCTGTGAGGTTGAGCATGGGCGATGTGCTGCTTACGGCAATCGTTTATGTGGGTATCGCGCTACTTATAACATGGCTTACGGTGCGCCGTATGCTTGCGCCGCAGGGTGGTGCGCAGTAATTAAAGGTTGAAAAATAAGAAGTTTACAAGATATGAAACAGTTTTTTTATTCGTTGTTGATGCTTTCGCTCCTGTCGTTGGCGAGTTGCGAACGCCGCAAGACGATTCCCGATAAGGAGTTGGCGGCGATATTTCACGATGCAATGGTTGTGAATGCCTATGTGGGCAATCAATCCATAAAGCTCGATTCGCTGAACATCTATGAGCCCATTTTCGAGCATTATGGCTACACCACCGAGGATGTGCGCTATACGATTGCCGGATTCCTGCGTCGCAAGAGTGCCAACCTGAGCGATGTCGTCGACGATATGATTTATCGTATCGAGCAGGAGTACGATGCTCTGGAGATTGCCGTAGCCAAGCTCGATACCATCGACCGCGTGGCCCAGCGTCGTACGCGTCGCATGTTGGTGCAGGATACGGCCATTGTGGTAAAGAGGGCCCGCGATACGGTTAAGCTTCACTACGAGATACCCTTCGAGGGCGCCGGAGAGTATGAGGTGTCGGGCATCTATACTATCGACAGCCTGGATAAGTCACGCGGTCGCCGTTTTACGGTGCGTAAGTTGTTGCGCGACTCCACCACAAGCCAGCTGCATAGTTCGATGATGCACCTCGGCAAGGAGTCGAAGTCGTCGTCGCGCATAACCATCTCGGAGCGCGATGCCGAGCAGATTTTGGCTTTGCAGATAAACTTCGACGACTTCCGCCTCCAGTCGAAAAGGGATAAAAAGGAGCATCCGCGCCCAAAGGTTTCGAAGATGACCCTGCATGAGGTGACGGTAGCTTATACGCCCACCGTGGAGCGCAGTGTGGAGGAACTGTATGACGGATTATTGAAGCTGAGAATACTCTCCGACACGATGTTCTTCCCCGCCGAGGTTGAGGAGGTTGAGATAGACTCGCTTGTTGTGGAGGTCGCAGACTCGTTGAAGGTAGAAGAAAGAAAAAGATGAAAGAGCAGAGAGTAAGATTTTCGCCGTCATTCTGAGCAGCGCGTGAGAATCTCGAAAATCTTACACTTTGCCGAGCCGAAACGACTAAACAACCGTTTGAGCTGGATAACTTGAGCGGAATAAAGGATTAAAGAAACAAAGAAAACACCACCGATGAGCCGTCAGCGACATATCGCAGCACATTATCTTATAAACCGAGGTGAGATAATGCCCCATCCCGTTGTAACGGTGGATGAGGCGGGTGTCGTTGTGAATATCGGGCAGTGGGAGAGGCTCGATACGATGCCTGCGACGGAGTTTTATGCCGGAGTGTTGTGTGCCGGCTTTGTCAATGCGCATTGCCATACGGAACTCTCCTACCTGCGTGGCTCGATAGCCGAGGGCTCGGGTTTTGCAGGTTTTGCGCGCGCCATAGGTCAGGTGCGTGGAGGATTTTCTATTGCGGAGCGCCGGCAGGCTTTAGTCGCGGCCGATGCTGCGATGTGGGCCGAGGGTGTGGAGGCCGTAGCCGACATCGTGAACGATGCTTCGTCGTTTGAGGTGAAGACTCGCTCACGCATAGCCTACCATAGCTTTGCCGAGGTCTTTGGTCTAAACTCCACAACCGCATCAGCGCGCGAGTTGCTCTCTTTTGAATGTTGTTCGCTCACGCCACATTCGACCTACTCGATTCAGGATGCGGTATTTCGTGAGATTGCCGCTGAGCAGAGCACAGCGCCGCTCTCGATTCACTTTATGGAGTCGGCCGACGAGGCGGCATTATATCGTGGCGAGGGCTCGCTTGCGGCGTGGTACGAAAGAATGGGGTGGGCGTGTGATTTTCTGCACTACGGCTCACCTGCCGAGCGCGTTGTGAGGAGCATACCTCATGAGCGTAAACTGCTCCTGGTGCATAATTGTTGTGTTACACCGGGGGATGTGCAGCTTGTGCAGGAGAGCTTCGCCGAGCGCGCAAGCTGGGTGTTGTGTCCTCGCTCGAACAGCTATATTTCGGGCTTAAGGCCTCCGGTGGAGCTGCTGCGCGAGGCGGGAGTGAGGATTTGCGTAGGTACGGACTCTTTGGCGTCGAATCACTCGTTGTCGATTGTCGAGGAGCTTAAGTTAATGCGCGAAGTGCCCCTGCGCGAATTGGTGATGTGGGCCACGCAAAATGGTGCCGAGGCGTTGGGTATAGCGGGCGAGAAGGGTTCGTTGGAGCCGGGAAAACAGTGTGGCATAGTGCTGATTGAGGGCGTGGAGCGTGGCGCAGATGAAGAGCTCTACCTGACCGAAAGGAGCTCGGCACGCCGCTTGGTATAGATAAAAAACTCTATGTTTTGATGTTTTTCATTCGCATTTTAATCTGCCTAAAGAGCGGATGGCGATGGAAAGAAATGATGAAAACATAAACTGAAAAAATATAAGAACTATGGAACTGAAAAAGATTCTTACGACGCGCCGTAGCGTGAGAAAATACCTCGACCGCGCGGTTGAGAAGGAGAAGTTGCAGCGCATTGTCGAGATGGCACTCACCGCGCCGTCGTCACGCAATACGCGCTCTACACGCCTGTGGGTGGTGACCGATAAGCAGCAGTTGGAGATTATCTCCGAGATGCGCGATTATGGCTCGTCATTCGTAAAAAATGCCGCTGCGGCTATTCTGGTTATGGGTGATAAGTCGAAAACCGACCTTTGGTTGGATAACTGCGCCATAACTGCCACGACGCTTCAGTTGGCTGTGGTAGACGAGGGCTTGGCTTCGTGCTGGGTGCATGTAAACGACCGCCCCGTTAAGAAGGATGAGCCCGAGGGAGCCAAGGCCGATGCTTTCCTGCGCGAGAAGTTGGGCATACCCGAGGGATATGGAATTTTGTGCGCGATAGCGTTGGGTTACTCTGATTTTCAGCCTGCCGATCTGCCTGCATATGAGGGCGAGGAGCGCGTGAAGTGGTTGTAGCGGAAGAGGCGGAGTATTGGATTATTAAACCGAAAATATTAAATTTGCAATGATGGAGGAACTGCAATCAAATTATAAGAGAGAGGATATTTACGACGCCGAGCGCATCGAGAAGTTGGCGTATCACTATCGCGAGATACTTTCACTTTTGGGTGAGGATGCCTCGCGTGAGGGTCTTTTGAAGACGCCCGAGCGTGTGGCGAAGGCTATGTCGTTCGTGACTAAGGGCTATACGCAGAACCCTGTGGAGATTATCAATCAGGCAATCTTCCGCGAGGAGTATCAGCAGATGGTGCTGGTGAAGGATATCGAACTCTTTTCGATGTGTGAGCATCACTTGATGCCTTTTGTGGGCAAGGCGCATGTGGCATATATTCCGAATGGTCGCATCACGGGTCTTTCGAAGATTGCCCGCGTAGTGGAGTGCTTTGCGCGCCGCTTGCAGGTGCAGGAGCGCCTGACGGTGCAGATTCGCGACTGCATTCAGGAGGCGCTGAATCCGATAGGTGTGGCTGTGGTTATCGAGGCGAGCCATATGTGCATGCAGATGCGCGGTGTCGAGAAGTTGGGCTCGGCAACCACAACTTCGGCCTTTACGGGCATATTCCTAAAGGATACGCGCACGCGCGAGGAGTTTTTGACTTTGATTAGTAATAAGTATAGATAGGGGGAGGAGAAAAATTCAAAATTCAAAATTCAAAATTGCCTGCGGCTGGTAATAGTCGCCAATATAAATTTTATAATAAACAATGCTATACAAATTTTGGTTAGTCGCATATATCAGAGAATATTTCCGCGCGTCAGTCAAAAATTTTGAATTTTGAATTTTGAATTACCTCTTCTTTCGGGCTTAACAATCTGAAAACAATAAAACAAAAACTTAAATACTACTATTATGAAACGAATTTTCTCTTTTGTGGCTTGTGTCTGCATGTTGGTCACTGCCACTATGGGTGTAGCTTGCAAGGAAAGCAACACCGACAATGGTGACCCTCAGGTTGCCGTTACGGCTGTTTCTCTTAACAAGACGGCTGTGAAGTTGAACCCCGAGGCTACGGCTCAGCTTACAGCTATGGTTGCTCCCGAGAACGCTACAAACAAGGCTGTTGCTTGGACTTCGTCAAAGGAGGAGGTTGCAACCGTCAGCGATGCGGGTTTGGTAACGGCGGTGGCTGAGGGCGAGGCAACCATCACCGTCACAACCGAGGATGGAGCTAAAACAGCAAGCTGCAAGGTTGTGGTTGAGGCTTTGGAGGTGTCGGCAGAGAGCATTTCGCTCAACTTTACCGAGCTTACATTGAGCCCCGGCGATGAGGAGACCTTAGTGGCAACCGTTATGCCTGAGGCTGTTGAGAATAAGGATGTTAAGTTCCGCTCTTCAAACTCTGATGTGGCAAGCGTAGGTCGCTCGACAGGTGTTATTTCGGCTAAGACTAATGGCGAGGCAACCATCACCGTAACTTCATACGACAACGAGGAGGTTACCGCAACCTGCAATGTTGTGGTTCGCACTCCCGTCGAGAGCATCTCGCTCAGCTCGGAGAAACTTGTACTTATCCCCGGTGCGAAGGAGGCTTTGGTGGCAACCATTCTGCCCGCAACAGCTTCGGATAAGAGTGTAGAGTGGAAGTCTTCGAACGAGGCCGTTGCGACTGTCGAGAATGGCGAGGTTACAGCTGTTGCCGAGGGTGAGGCTACAATTACCGCAACTACCGATAATGGTGCCAAGACAGCTACTTGCGCCGTAGAGGTGAAGGCTGTCGATAACGAGAACCCATTGAAGGTGATTTCGTTTAACATTACCGTAAGCCAGAATGATGGGGAGAACTCTTGGTCGGCTCGTCGTGGCGCAATCATCAACTTTATCAACGCCGAGAAGCCCGATGTTATGGGTATGCAGGAGATAACGGCTCATCAGCTTAATTACCTTACAAGCAAATTATCGGATTATGCCGAATATGGTGTAGACCGCGGTAATAGTCAAAGCCCTGGTTCAAATGCTGGCGAGCGTACATCAATTCTGTATAATAAGCAGACCGTAGAGGTTTTGGACAAGGGAACATTCTGGCTCTCTGACACGCCCGAAGTATCTTCTCGTAGTTGGAACGATACTGGTAGTACAGGATATGCTGCCGACGCGATGAAGTATCACCGTACTTGTACTTGGATGAAGTTTAAGCGTAAGGCTGACGGTAAGGTGTTCTTCTACTACAACACTCACCTCGAATTTGGTTATCACGCCAACTATAATCTCGGTCAGAATGCTCGCGAAAAGGGTATAGCCCTTATCGTTGAGCGCATGAAGGCGAAGGCTGCAAATGGCGAGGCTGTAATCTTTGGTGGCGATATGAACCAGGTGGCAAACGACAGGTGCTTCAATCCTTTGTTTAATAATGGTTGGGTAAGCGGTCGTGCAACAGCTACCGAGGTTATAAGCGAAGCAAACCAATATAGTATTACTTTTAATAACTATGAAACAACGGTTAGAGAACAGCAGGAAAACAATAAAGGAAAAAATGCTTTCCATATGATTGACCACTTCTTCTTGAAGAACTGTAATGCTGTTGAGTTCCGCACTATTCGCGACACCAACTATGGTGGCGAAATGAAGGGTAGTGACAATGGTTCATATATGGCCGACCACTATCCTATCCTGATTACAGTTGCAATGTAAGAGATTGAGAATCCGTATAACAAGGCTCTTTTGGCATCTGCCTTGTTCTCGAAAAAACAGTGTATTCCACGGCTTGTGGAGTACACTGTTTTTTTTAGGGAAATTAGGGAAATTAAGGAATTTAGCGCTGACGCAAAAAACTCTCCCTAAACTCCCTAAACTCCCTAAATTCCCTAAATTCTCGTGCATCATTCTGAGCACAATTTATTGTGCGTGAGAATCACAATCAAACCGTCATTCCACATCACACGCACGATGTTAGCTTGCAGATACTTTTGACCTACCCTGCGTGTGATGATTGGAATCTACCTTTGGAAAATAGTGCCTCACAGATACGGACTTGGCAGCAAAGGTAAAATAGGCGGTAGATACCATTCAATTGGGCAATGTCAACGGGAGCGTACTTGCCAATCAACACTTTGCCCAATTGTGGCATGACGAAAAAGAGCAAAGATATTAATTTAGGAAAATTAAGGAATTTCGCGCCGCCGCAAAAAACTCTCCCTAAATTCCTTAAACTCCCTATTTAACCCTGTTACGATTTTGGAGTTGTTGTTTGCTTGCAGTGATGGCCTTAATTGGGGCGTTTTCTTATAAATTGTAATCAAAAAAGGCAGAAAATTGCATTTTTGTTTGTTTTTTCGGTTTAACCATTGTATCTTTGTTGAAAATTGTAAGCAGAACATCAGGTAAACTTAAAAATCATAACATTATGTACGGAAAAATCAAAGAGCATTTGCAGCAGGAGCTGGCAGAGATTAAGGCTGCCGGACTCTACAAGACAGAGCGCGTCATTGAGTCGCCCCAGAAGGCCGAGATTGATGTAGCAGGTCGTAAGGTGTTGAACTTCTGTGCCAACAACTACCTCGGTTTGTCAGACAACAAGCGTCTTATCGAGGCAGCCAAGAAGGCCATGGATGAGCGCGGTTTCGGTATGTCGTCGGTTCGTTTCATCTGCGGTTGCCAGGATATGCACAAGGAGTTGGAGAAGGCTATTGCCGACTACTTCGGTACCGAGGATACAATTTTGTATGCGGCATGTTTTGATGCAAATGGTGGTGTTTTCGAGCCACTTTTGACCGAGCAGGATGCAATTATCTCGGATGCGTTGAACCACGCTTCAATCATCGACGGTGTGCGTCTTTGCAAGGCCGTGCGTTACCGCTACGCTAATGCCGACATGGAGGAGTTGGAGGATTGCTTGAAGCGTGCTCAGGCACAGCGTTTCCGCATCATCGTAACCGACGGTGTATTCTCGATGGATGGTAACGCCGCTCCGCTCGATAAGATTTGCGCTTTGGCAGAGAAGTACGATGCTTTGGTGATGGTTGACGAGTGCCACTCGGCAGGTGTGTTGGGTAAGACAGGTCGCGGTATCACCGAGCTTTACAACCTTCGTGGTCAGGTCGACATCCTCACCGGTACTTTGGGTAAGGCCTTTGGTGGTGCTGTGGGTGGTTTCACCACAGGTCGCAAGGAGATTATCGACATGTTGCGTCAGCGTTCACGCCCCTACCTCTTCTCAAACTCTTTGCCACCCGCAGTTGTAGGTGCCAGCATCGAGATGTTCAAGATGCTCGGCGAGAGCGACGAGTTGCATGATAAGTTGGCGGCAAATGTTGAGCACTTCCGCTCGAAGATGGTTGCTGCGGGCTTCGACATCAAGCCTACACAGTCGGCTATCTGTGCCGTAATGCTTTACGACGCTAAGCTTTCGCAGGACTTCGCTGCCAAGTTGCAGGAGGAGGGAATCTTCGTTACAGGTTTCTATTACCCTGTTGTTCCGAAGGGTCAGGCTCGTATTCGCGTTCAGGTGTCGGCAGGTCACACTACCGAGCAGCTTGACCGCTGTGTTGAGGCCTTCGTGAAGATTGGTAAGGAGTTGAATGTTTTGAAGTAATAGGGTGAAGGTATGGCAAAGACAATGTTGGACAGTACAGATAGAAGAATTCTTCTTTTTCTGATCAAGAACGCTCGTACTCCTTTCTTGGAGATTGCGCGTGAGTGTGGCATTTCGGGTGCTGCGATTCATCAGCGCATCAAGAAGTTGGAGGATATGGGTGTGATTCAAGGTAGCCGCCTGACAGTAGAGCCTAAGTCGTTGGGTTTCGATGTCTGCGCCTTCATCAATATTAAGGTTTCGGATATCAAGCGTCAGTCGGATACCGTAGACCTGCTGAAGCAGATTCCCGAGATTGTGGAGTGCCACTATATGACGGGTGCATTTAACCTTATGGTGAAGCTCTACTGCTTGGATAATGAGCATTTGATGAATACCATCTATAACAAGATTCTTCAGGTGCCGGGCGTATCAGAGACCGAGACATATGTTTCGCTTATTGAGGCTTTCTCGCGCGAGATATATATCGACATCCTACAAGATTAGGGTAGAATCCGTATAACAAGGCTCTTTTGGCATCTGCCTTGTGAGTGAAAAAAACAGTGTATTCCAAACATATGGAATACACTGTTTTTTTTTAATGAAATTAGTGAAATTAGTGAAATTAAGGAATTTAGCGCAGACGCAAAAAAACATTAAATTCCTTAATTTCCCTAATCTCCCTAAATTCTCGTGCGTCATTCTGAGCAAAACGCAGTTTTGCGTGAGAATCTCTTATTCCGGCTTCCCTTTTTAGCGGAACTCGAAGTTATAGATGTAGGGGCAATAAGCAAATACGCCTTTCTTCGATACGAGGTGCTCGATTTTGCGGAACTCCTCCTGCAGGCGGCCCATTTCGCTCTGTGAACGGATTGCGCTGCGCACCTTGACATTCAACGACTGCAATATCGCAGCAAAGCCCTCAACCTTGTCGGTAACCTCCACAATGCGGTAGCTCTCGCCAAGTGCCGCCTTGTCGATAGCGATTGCAATAGCCGCCTTGATGCCGCCACAAGTATCCACCAGGCCGATTTGCTGTGCCTGAGAACCCATCCATACGCGACCCTCGGCAATCTCCAAAACCTTCTCCAAAGGCAGGTTTCTACCCTCGGCTACGAGCGAAGTGAAGCGCTCATATACGCGGTCTACGCTGCGCATAACGGCCTTATACTCGGTGTTGCTCAGGGGCTTGATGCCGCCACCCATGTCGGCATGGCTGTTTGTCTTTACGCCGTCGAATGTTATGCCCAAATGCTTCTCCAAGGCAGGTCCATATGTAGGCAGCATACCAAACACGCCGATTGAGCCGGTGAGGGTCATTCTGTCGGCCACGATAGCGTCGGCCGGTGCCGAGATATAGTAACCGCCACTTGCTGCATAGGCTCCCATCGAGATTATCACGGGCTTCTTCTCCTGCAAGAGCTTCATTTCGCGCCAGATGATGTCGGCAGCCAAGGCGCTGCCACCCGGAGAGTTCACTCTCACCACAACGGCCTTGATGTCGTCATCCTCGGCAACCTCGCGAATGGTTTTCGAGAGAGTGTAGCCGTAGATGTTGTCGTCCGAGCCCTCGCCGTCCATAACATTTCCGTTGGCGTAAACGATTGCCACCTGCGGCGCCGAGAGGTTCTTCACATCGGGAACAAGCGACGATGAGTAGTCACCGAGCGATACAAATTCGGGCTCCTCGATGCCGTACTCCGAAGTGAAGAGCTCCTCCATCTGGTCTTTATAGAGTGCTCCATCCACGAATTTATGGTCAATGGCCTCTTGGGGTAGAACTACCGCGAGGTTGTCGGCCAAGGCGTTCAGCTCCTCAACCGCGATATTGCGTGACGATGATACCGTCTCGGTCAGCACATCCCATATCGAGTCCACCATCGACTGCATCTGTGCGCGATTTGCGGGCGACATCTCCTTGAGGAAATATGGCTCTACGGCACTCTTGTACTTGCAGACCGTGGGGCGCAAAATCTCAACCTTCACGCCGAGCTTGTCGAGCAAACCCTTGAAGAAGGTCGAAGTTGCCGAAGTACCCACCCAATCGAACGAACCTTCGGGGTGGATATAGATTTTGTCGGCCACCGAGCTGAGGTAGTACATCCATTGGCTGTAGCTGTCGTTATATGCCACGATGAACTTGCCGCTCTGCTTGAAATCCTCCAAAGCAGCGCGCATCTCCTCCAGAATAGTTCCTGTCACGGCACCACCACCCGTGATGTTGATATAAATACCCTTTATGCGCTCGTCGTCCTTAGCCGCCTCTATCGCACATAGGGTTTTGTAGAGCGTAAGCTGCTTTGCCGTGGTCAGTGTCGCGAAGTCAAATCCGGCCATGGGGTCCTTCGAGGGCGCATCCAAGATGCTCTCGGCGAGGTCGATTTTCAAAATTGCCTCCTCGGGAATGCTCACTGTCGTGTTTGACGAGAATGAGCCTATGGCTGAAAATATCCCCATCCATAGCAGAAACTTAACAGCTCCTCCTACTACAACGGCTAAAAGCGCAGCGCCAAATATTGTCGAGAACGATATTTTGCTCTTCTTGGCTTGTGGTTTTGGCTTGTGAGGTGTTGCCTCGGTAGGTGCGACCTCACTCTTTTCGGCCACAACCTGTGCTTCAAAATTTTTGTTTTCCTCCATTGTATATTAATTTTTTTGGTTTGTAATCTGTTTTGTTAGTCGTCTTTTGAGCCGAAATACTACACCTTTCGGCCCCAAAACTGAAAAATAACGCTCGGATGATATTATATATTACAAAAGTATAATTTTTTCTTGAAAAACCTTACTCCTTAAATCCTCTATTTTTCTTGACCTCTCGTGGTCGCATGCGTTCCCTCGGAGTGATGGTTCAGGAAATTCGAAATTACGAGGGGTAGCCCTCATAATTTTGAATTTTGAATTTTGAATTTTGAATTTATAATTTGTAACTTTGTCCCCAAATGGCATGAAGGCTGTTGGAATTTGAAAATTTAGGACAAAAAATCTAAAAAACGATATATTATGAGCGTAGAACTCAGCGAACAAGAACTTTTGCGTCGTAAGTCACTTTCGACCCTGCGCGAGATGGGCATCGAGCCCTATCCTGCCGAGATGTTTGAAGTGACGAACACGGCAGCCGAGATTTCGGCAAATCTTTCGGAGGCGACAACCGAGCAGTTTGCCAAGGTGCGCATTGCAGGTCGTATCATGAGCCGCCGCATTATGGGTAGTGCCTCATTCTTCGAGTTGCAGGACCACACGGGCCGCATTCAGGTCTATATCCGTCGTGACGACATCTGCCCCGAGGGCGACCCCACAATGTACAACACCGTATTTAAGAAGTTGCTCGACATTGGCGACTTTATCGGCGTGGAGGGTTTTGCCTTCATCACCAACACAGGCGAGAAGTCGGTACATTGCCAGCAGTTTACCATTTTGTCGAAGTCTATCCGTCCGTTGCCCATCGTAAAGGAGAAGGACGGTAAGCAGTTTGACGCCCTCACAGACCCCGAGGTGCGTTATCGCCAGCGTTATTTGGACTTGGTGGTGAATCCCCATGTGCGCGAGGTCTTCGTCAAGCGTGCGAAGATTATGGCTACAATGCGTGAGTTCTTCAATGAGCACGGCTATGTCGAGGTCGAGACTCCTATCTTGCAGCCTATTCCCGGAGGTGCTTCGGCGCGTCCTTTTATCACGCACCACAACGCCTTGGACACCGATTTCTATATGCGAATAGCTACGGAGCTCTATCTCAAGCGCCTTATCGTGGGTGGCTTCGACGGTGTGTATGAGTTCGGCAAGAACTTCCGCAACGAGGGTATGGACCGCACACACAACCCCGAGTTCACCTGCATGGAGATTTATGTGGCTTACAAGGATTATAAGTGGATGATGTCGTTCACCGAGCAGATGTTGGAGCGCGTGGCTTTGGCTACAAACGGCACTACGGAGCTTACAATCGGCGACAGGCAGATTTCGTTCAAGGCACCTTTCCGCCGCTTGACGATGACCGACGCTATCCTCGAGAAGACCGGCTACGACATCACAGGTCAGTCGGAGGAGCAGTTGCGTGAGGCTTGTCAGCGCCTGAATGTCGAGATTGACGACACGATGGGTAAGGGTAAGCTCATCGACGCCATCTTCGGCCAGTATTGCGAGGAGGATTTGATTCAGCCTACATTCATCTGCGACTATCCGCGCGAGATGTCGCCCCTGTGTAAGCGTCACCGCGACAATGCCGAGTTGACCGAGCGTTTCGAGTTGTTCGTAAATGGTAAGGAGCTTTGTAACGCATATTCGGAGCTTAACGACCCGATTGACCAGTATGAGCGCTTCCAGGAGCAGTTGAAGCTCTCGGAGAAGGGCGACGACGAGGCGATGTTTATCGATATGGACTTCGTGCGCGCTTTGGAGTATGGTATGCCCCAGTGTTCGGGTATGGGTATCGGTATCGACCGCTTGGCGATGTTTATGCTCAACCAGCCCTCGATTCAGGATGTGTTGTTCTTCCCGACAATGCGCCCCGAGAAGAAGGTTGTGGCAGATGACGCTGCGAAATATGTCGAGGCAGGTATCCCCGCCGAGTGGGTTGAGCATATCCAGAAGATGGGTTACATCACCGTTGAGTCGTTCCAGAATACGGCTGCGAACGGTGGCGGCAAGCTCTTCAACGACCTCTGCGGCTTCAACAAGAAGAACAAGTTAGGCCTCGCCACAGCCGAGATTAAGGCGTGGATTGACTCGCAGAAGGCCGAGTAAAAATGGCCAAAGGCGGCTCTTTTGGCGTCTGCCTTGCTGATATAAGTAGAAAATTGGTACAAAACATAAACAAAAACAAACAGAAAAATGAGAAAGAAGATTGTTGCAGGTAACTGGAAGATGAACACTCTCCCCGCCGAGGGCGTAGAGTTGGCAAAGAATGTAGTAGCTGGTCGTAAGGAGGTTTGCGAGTGCGTAAACTTCATCGTATGTCCTCCTTTCACACACCTTTCACAGGTTGTTGAGGCCGTTAAGGGCTCTGATATCGCTGTAGGTGCGCAGGATTGCGCTACCGAGGCTAAGGGTGCTTACACAGGTGAGGTTGCTGCCTCTATGATTAAGGCACTTGGTTGCGAGTATGTTATCTTGGGTCACTCGGAGCGTCGCCAGTATTATGGTGAGACCTCAGCGACTTTGAACAAGAAGATGGTGCAGGCTTATGCTAACGGTTTGAAGCCTATCTACTGCGTAGGTGAGAGCCTTGACGAGCGTAAGGCAGGCAAGCACTTCGATGTTTGCAAGCAGCAGATTGAGGAGGTTGTGTTCAACCTTTCAGAGGAGCAGTTCAAGGAGCTCGTAATCGCTTACGAGCCCGTTTGGGCTATCGGTACAGGTGAGACCGCTACTGCCGAGCAGGCACAGGAGATTCACGCATACATCCGTGAGGTTTTGGCTTCGAAGTTTGGTGCGGCAGCTGCAGAGTGCCCCATCCTTTATGGTGGCTCTTGCAAGCCCTCAAATGCAGCCGAGATTTTCGCTAAGGAGGATGTAGACGGTGGTCTTATCGGTGGTGCAGCGTTGAAGGCTGAGGACTTCCTCGCTATCGGTAAGGGTTTCTAATCTGATACAGCGCTAAAGCAAGAGGCTGTCCAACGATTGTTGCGACAGCCTCTTTTTCTTTTCTACTCCTTCACTTTTTTCAGCACTAAAGCCGTTCGTGAGGTGTTATATATGCGTAGGCGGGGTTGCACCGTGCCATCTTCGCACTCGAAGTTGTAGGTGAAGAACTCCGCACCAACCTCCTGGCGCTTCAGACCGCCAAATTTAGCCTCGTCGGTCGAGAGTACCGACACATACTTACCCGCCTCGTGAACGGGCAACTCATAGTCGGGAATAGATGCCGTAGCGTGCCAGTTGAATACGAATATAAGGTCGCGATGCGAGTACACCATCGTTTTGTTGTGCTCGTCCATCAAGAGGTTGTAGGGATAGCCGTCGGCCAAAATCTTCTCTTTCTTCACGAGCTTAATCATCGCGCGGTCGAACGAATTCAGATACGAATAGCGCAACTGTTTACTATCCGCCAGCGACCATTGACGGCGCGCATGCGAGTATGACCAGCCATTGCCCTCGCGCGGGAAGTCAATCCACTCGGGATGACCAAACTCGTTACCCATAAAGTTGAGGTAGGCCTCGCCACCCGTAGTGATGGTTATCAGGCGTATCATCTTATGCAGCGCCAAACCTCGGTCGACAACGATGCTCTGCGTTTTGCGGTCCATCGAGTCGTACATCAGCTTATCCAGCAGGCGGAACGCTATGGTCTTGTCGCCCACCAAGGCTTGGTCGTGCGACTCGGCATAGGCCACAGTCTTAACCTCGGGCAGGCGGTTCGTAAGCACGCTCCACATCTCCCATATGTTCCAATCCTCGTCGGGCGTATCCTTCAGCATCTTAATCCAGAAGTCGGGAATTGCCATGCCCAAGCGGTAGTCGAAGCCCATACCGCCGTCGTCGATGGGCGAGCAGCTGCCCGGCATACCGCTGACATCTTCGGCAATGGTAACTGCCTTAGGATTAAGCTCATGCACCAAGCGATTTGCCAGCGTGAGGTATGTCACAGCGTCCAAATCTACACCTTCGTCGAAGAATTTTTCGCGCGCGTCGAAGTCGGTGTAGCCGCGGTGGTAGTAGAGCATCGAGGTGACGCCATCGAAGCGGTAACCGTCGAAATGGTACTCCTCCAACCAATATTTCACATTCGACAGAAGGAAATGCTCAACGCCTCCCTTGCCGTAGTCGAATACCATCGAGTCCCAATATTGCTGGTAGCCGGCCTCTCCCGGCTTGGAGTAGTGATATCCCGAGCCGTCGAGGTCGAGGATGCCCTCGTTGAGGTTCTTGACATAGTGGGCATGCACCAAATCCATAATTACGGCTATGCCCATCGAGTGCGCCGTGTCGATAAGGTGCTTCAGCTCCTCGGGCGTACCAAAGCGCGATGAGGGGGCAAAGAAATTCGCCACATGATAGCCAAACGAGCCATAGTAGGGATGCTCGGCAATGGCCATGAGCTGCACAGCGTTGTAGCCCGCCTTTTTTATGCGGGGCAGGACATTTTCCGTAAACTCGTTATATGTACCTACGCCCTCCTTCTCTTGCGCCATGCCGACATGAGCCTCATAGATAAGCAGATTGCCCGCTTTCGCGATGTTGAACTTCTCATCGTGCCACTCAAAGGGCTGCTCAATCCAGAATTGCGCCGTATAATTTTTCGTTACATCGTCCTGCACCACACGCTTTGCGTAGGCCGGGATACGGTCGTGCCAGCCGTTCTTGCCATGAATATGCAACTTATAGAGCGAGCCATGCTGCAACAGATGACCATACATCGCCTCGGGCAGGAAGATGCTCCACACGCCATTTTCGCCCTTCTCGAGGCGCAGCTGCGTGCGCTGCCACGAGTTGAAGTCACCAAAGATAAAGACATCGTAGGCCTCGGGTAACCACTCGCGGAACCACCAGCCATTCAGGCTCGCGTCCCACTGCCAGCCATAAAAATGGTGGCCATTGGCATAATCTACAATGGAGCCTGCCTGATTTTCAATCGCTTGCATGCGCTGAAGGTAGCGATTGTGTCGCTCCTCAATCTTCTCGGCTACGGGCTGCAACCACTCGTCACGCTCCACTATGGGCAATATGTTTTTCTCCTGCTTCATGACAAAAAATTTTATCGATTATACAAATATAAAAAATTTCGCTCCGAATATCAAAATTTTCCGCCATTTAGCGCAAAACCTTTCCAATATTCCACCTTTTTATCTGCCCTTGCCCAATAAAAAAACCGGTCACCCCGAAGGATGACCGGCTGAAAGATTAAAATATTCTATTTTCAATTATTTTGCCTTGGGCATTGAGCTTGACCAATCGTCGTTCTGAACAACACCGAAGCCTGCATTAATCTCGCTTACCGGAATGGGGAATACCAAGTCGGCAATTTCGTAGTCGGTATGAGTGTATGAGGTTGCGGGTGCGCCCATAGCGAACACCTCAGCCTTATCGCCCCAACGACGCAAGTCGTAAAGACGCATACCCTCCTGGAACAACTCACGAGCACGCTCCTCCTTGATGAAAGCCAAAATCTCAGCCTTTGAAGATGGGAGGTCGGCAGTTGTCGCGATGTCGGCGTTACGCTTTGCAACTACGAGCAATGCGTCCTGAGCGCCTGTAAGGGTAAGGTCGGTGCCGATGTTTGCCTTTGCCTCTGCGATGATAAGGAACATCTCGGGTGCATTTACGATATAGTTGGTACCATAAGCCGAGTTGCCACTTGAAGTGTGAACAAACTTACCCGCGCCATATACAGGAACCTCGGGGGTAGAAGTTGCACCAAAGGTCATGATAGACTTACGGCAGTCGTTTGCGCCATACATAGCCTGAAGCTTGGGGCTGGGGCTATAGTTGTATGTGCTCCACAATGTTCCGCAAGAGTTTGCTGACCAGTTGTTAGAAGAGGTGATTGCCAAAGCAAACATGCTCTCGTTGTTTGAGGTCTCAGATGCGTACAATGCTGCATAAGCATCGGCTGTGTAGGCCAAAGTTGTGATGCCTGCTACATCCAAAGCGTTCTGCGCATTTGTTGCGGCATTAGCCCAATCCTCCATGTAGAGGTAGGTACGCGCCAGCAAACCATAAGTTGCAGCCTCGCCGAAATATTGCAAATTGCCACGGTCGCCACCTGCTGCGGTGAAATACTCAAGAGCGGTCTTGAAGTCATTAACAATAGCAGCATAGCTCTCACCTACGGTTGCGCGGCGAACATTGGTATATGCCGGAATAGGCTCATCAACAACCACAATACCCAACTTTGCAGAGTGGTCGGTGCCGTTAACCTTAATCTGGTGAGCAAATACATTGGTCAACACCAAAGATGCGTAGCCACGCAAAGCGTGTGCCTCGGCCAAATAGAGGCTCAACTCAGCCTTCTCGGCATCAGAAGCTCCATCGTAAAGGGCTTTTGCAGCCTTAATTACGCGGGCAGAGTTATCTACAACCTTGTAACCATAGTTCCAAATACCTGCCAAATAGCTGTCGGTATCGGTGTAAGTGTAGGTGTGTATGCCATCAAAGTGACCAGTCAAACCATTCCAGTATGCAAGGTCGGTAGCAATATCACCAATAGAGGTTGCGTAGTTGCCTGCGAAATAGTATGCAAACAAACGGTAGTAAGTACCATTAAGCGCTGTGCCGATGTTGTTTACCGAGTTCAAACCGGTATCAATGTCAATACCACGATAGTAATTTGTCTCAAGGAAATCGTTACCACAGCTTGCGACGCCTCCTGCAAGCGCAAGAGCAGCGAATGTCTTCAATATAAATTTTTTCATACTCAAATTCTCCATTAAAATGTTAAACATCGTTCTCACTGTGATTAGAATGTAATCTGAATACCGGCAGTATAAGTGCTAACAGCGGGGTGCTGCCATGAGATTAGACCGTCTGAATAGGTCTCAGGAGTATAACCGATGAAGTTCTTGGCAGTAAAGATGTAGGGGTTCTCCAACGATACATATACACGGAACTTCTCAATCATAGCCTTCTTAGTCCACTTAGAGGGCAATGTGTAACCCAAAGTGATGTTGCTAATCTTCAAGTAGTCGGCATCGTAGAGGAACAATGTAGAATCGGCTGTTGCATTGAATGGGTCAGAGTAGATATACTGAGCATACTTAGCATTCTTGTTCTCGGGAGTCCATGAGTTGTTAACCATATCAACATGAGGAGTATAGTTAACCATACCGAAACCTGTGAAGCGAGCACCGTAGTCGTAAACCTTACCACCCATACGATAAGTAAACGCGATGTTGAAGTCCAAGCCCTTCCACTTAAGGTCGGTACCGAAACCACCAACAACCTTAGGCTGAGCCTCTCCTACATAACGCTTAGCTGCTGCGTTATAGTCTGAAGTAACCTCGTTGCCGGTCTCGTTCAAATACCACTGAGGCATACCGGTCTCGGGGTCAACACCTGCCCACTCCTTCATGCGGAATGTGTTGAATGGACGACCCTCCTCCATCATGGTCAATGTACCCTCAACAGGCTCGCCGTTAAGCTTAACGACCTCATTCTTGTTCCATGAAAGGTTAGCATATGCGTTCCATACGAAGTTTTTCTTCTGCATGATGGTTGCATTTACCGAGAACTCGATACCGGAGTTGCGTACAGAGCCGATGTTCTGAGTTGCAGAGCTCATACCTGTGGTCTGTGACAAAGGCACGCTGTAGAGAGCATCCTCGGTAATCTCGTTGTAGTAGTCCAAAGTGACATGTACGCGGTCAACCAACGAGAACTCAACGCCGACATCAAACTTCTTTGAAGTCTCCCAAGTAAGCTGGCGATTTGAAATGCCCGAAGGAGTCATACCCGGAACGCCGGCATAGTTAGAGCCTGCTACATAGAATCCACGAGCTGCATACCAGCCGATGTCCTGATTACCTACAGTACCGTAAGATGCACGCAATGCGGCATTTGTGAAGACCTCGCTCTCGCTGAAGAAGTCCTCGCTGAAGCGATACTTCGCACCCAATGACCAGAAGTTACCCCAACGCTTGTCGGCACCGAAAGCTGATGAACCGTCGCGACGGAACGAACCTGATACATATACGCGGTCGTTGAATGTGTAGTGAGCATCAACGAAGTAAGAAGCCAAAGTAGCCTCGCTCTTGTAGAACTCTGAATCCATCCAGCTACCTGCGGTTGAAAGGTCACGCATACCATTGTCTGCATATGGGAAGTCGCTACCGCAGAGGTACTCATACTGATAATACTTACGCTGCATCTCCTGACCTACCATTACGCTAACATCGTGCTTGTCGCCAAATGTGTAGTTCCAACCCAATACATTATTCCAAGTGATAACGGCATTCTGGGTGATGTACTCCTGACCCAAACCGTTGTAACCCATACCCTGGTTGTTGTAAACAGCACTCCAGTAAGAGTATTCGCGCTGATGTGAGATGTTTACACCCAAAGTTGATTTCGCATAGATACCCTTACCGAAATCGAACTGAATATAGGGGTTGATGTTGATTGTAGAGTTCCATACACGGCTCATATCACCCAACTTCTCGTCCTGAACTGCCAAGGGGTTGTATGAAACTGATGTGTTGTAAGAACCATCCTCGTTGTAGAAGGGATAGAAAGGCTTCATCTGAGTGATAGCACCTACTGTGGGGTTGGTCATAGAACCACCTGTTGACTGAGAGAAACCATCCTGAATAGAGTGGCTGAATGAGGTGTTTACGCCCAAAGTAGCATACTTAAACTTGCTGTTGAGGTTCAAACGGCCAGAGAAACGCTCCATGTCAGAGTTGATAACGATACCCTTGGTGTTCAAATAGCCCAAGCTTGCGAAGTAACCTACCTTGCCGCTGCTGCCAGATGCACTTACATTGTAGTCCTGATAGTAACCCTTGCGAGTAACCTTGTCAAACCAGTCGTAAGATGACTCACCATCCCAACCATAGTTCTTCGAGAGTGTAGCAACAGCATCGTCGTAAGAGAGCTCGCGACCATTAACCTTGTAGTAAGCCGAATAACCACGCGCAAAGAGGTCCATAGCCTGTGCTGCATTAGCATACTCCATGTTGTTGTTTGCAACATCGGTGAAACCCTGCTTGATGTTGAGGTCGATGTTGAACTTACCCTGTGAGCCCTGCTTTGTAGTAACGACAATCACACCGTTAGATGCACGCGAACCATAGATAGCTGTTGCGGCAGCATCCTTCAATACGGTGATAGACTCGATGTCGGCGGGGTTGATAGCTGCCATAGGGTCGAATGCTACATTGTTGCTTGAAGACAAAGCATCAGCATCCGAGTTTACGGGCATACCGTCAATCACATAAAGAGGAGCCGAACCTGAAGAGAGTGAACCGCGACCACGCACATAGATAGAACCCCACGCACCGGGAATACCGGTTGAGTTGTTCATCTGCACGCCCGGAACGCTACCCTCCAAAGCCTTCACGAAGTTTGCGTCTGACTTCTTCTCCAATACAGAGTTGTCAAGAACAGCCGCAGCACCCGTAAATGAGGCCTTGCGTTGTACGCCGTAACCGGTTACGACAACCTCGTCGATTGCCTGAGTATCCTCATGCAATACGACATCAATTTTAGATTTTCCGGCAATCTCGACACGCACGCCTTCATATCCGATAAATGATACCAACAAAGTACCATTTGCAGGTGCTTGCAAAGCGAAATCGCCATCCACATTAGTTGTGACGCCGATAGAAGTGCCATCTACAAAAACGGTAGCACCTACGATAGGACGACCCAAATCATCCTTTACCGTACCGGTCACTTTCTGATTCTGTGCAAGAGCTGAGAAGCTCAATGCCAGAACAGCTACGATAGAAAGTACAATTTTCCTAACCATAAGCATTTAATTTTTTTGTACAGTTTGTAATACTTGTATTTGCTTTTTTAATAAAAAATACATTTGCAAAGTTAAGTTTTTAATTCTCAACTACCAAGAAAAATTAACATTAAGTTAATATAAAATTGCATTTGCTGACAATCGCATTGTTTTCGTCTTCAGCAAATTACAACCTATAATTAAATTATTAAAAAATATTACAAATTGAAAGCATGCGATTGAAAAGGTGAAAAACATATATATTTTGCCATGGAATAATTACAATCCGTAAATATTTGGAGTCAAAAAATTTTAATTTATAATGAAAATAGATGCCGTTTTCAGGAATAAATATGTTAATTTGGTCTTACAGTGCTATTTGAGAATGATTTTTCTGGAGGCTTGGCCGAGCGAAATAGTAAGAATTTATACTCTTTGAAGCATGGTGAAGGGCCGATTGAATGGTATTTTGCAACACTTTGGCATAAATCTGGGTGGTTTTAATGCTTGAGTGCCCAAGCATGGCGCTCACAACCTCGATAGGTATGCCGTTTGCCAATGTGACGGTCGTTGCAAAGGTGTGACGGGCCGAATGGAAGGTTATATTGCGCCGAATACCCGCACGGCACGCTATTCGGCGGAGCACATTGTTGCAATGATAATTGGTTGGCAGGGCGAAAATCGGATTGTCGGGGCCGCTGCAATGGCGTTTGATAAGTTCTTGAGGCAGTTGCAGCAACGGAACCTCGGCCGCGATGTGAGTTTTAGCGCGTTTTATCGACAGCGAGGCCACGCCGTTGCATGTGGAGATGTGCCGCATGGTGAGTTGCTTAAGGTCGGCAAACGACAATCCCGTAAAACAGCTGAACAAAAACGCATCCAACACCAATCTCTCGGTGGGTTTCTCGGGGTCCAACGCCATCAATCGCCGCAACTCCTCGCGATAGAGGAAGTTTCTGTGTGTTGTTTCGTGGTGCAGGTCGTAATCCAGAAATGGATTTGTCGAGATGCGGCCCTGCCCCACAGCCAAACGGATTATACGCTTAAAGGCAGTCATGTAAATCCATATGGTATTGATGCCGCACCCCATATCGTCGGCAAGCCAACGATGAAACGAGGCTATAAACTCTTTATTTATTTTATATATAGGTATATCCTGCATTTCTCGCTTCTCGTGTATAAATCGCGTCAAGTGCTGAAGCACATATTTATACTTTTTAAGCGTACTCTCGCTGCGCGAAACGCCCACCATGAGGCCGAAATCGTCGTTATGCCGTCGAAAAAAGGCCAAAAGTCCCATGTCGTTGACATTGTTGCCTAAATAATTGTCGCGAATAGCCTGAGGTGAGCACTCCATATCGCTCTTCAAGACCTTCAGGTAGGATTCATAGAGCGAAAATCGAATATTGTCGAGCAGCTGATTCAACCGCCGCGCCTCACGCCCCCGACCCACAATCCGCTGGGCCGAGGCGCTCCAGCATTGCGCCCCAACGGTAAGATGAGTTGAAAAAACCGACTGCATTCCGTTGGTTGATAAGCGACACATAATTGCCAGGCGCCCGTCGCACAACGGCTCGCGCCGTTTGACATAAAAGAAAATCTTAAAAAAATGTTTCATGGTGTAATGAAATTAAAACATTAAGTAACAAAAACTATCTCGAAATATCGAGAAATAAAGTTTAGCGCATTGATTTATAAACTGTTAAAACTCCGCTTTTATTCTGTTTAAGTAACACACTCTCGGCTTTTGGCCAAAATTTTCACCGTTTAACCCCTCACAGAGAGGCATTTGACCATAGTAGCGTTTTTTATTAAAAAAAGCAAATACAAGTATTACAAACTGTACAAAAAAATTAAATGCTTATGGTTAGGAAAATTGTACTTTCTATCGTAGCTGTTCTGGCATTGAGCTTCTCAGCTCTTGCACAGAACCAGCAAGTGACCGGTACGGTTGTCGATTCAGCTGGTGCGCCTATCGTAGGTGCTACTGTTTTTGTTGATGGGACAAATATCGGTGTTACAACTAATTTGGACGGTGATTTTGGTTTGCAGGCTCCCGCAAATGGTACTTTGTTGGTATCATTTATCGGTTATGAGGCTCAGCGCATCGAAATCGCCGGCAAAACTGTCATCAATGTTGTTTTGAAGGAGAACCTTCAGGCTATTGATGAGGTAGTCGTTCAAACTTTCGGTGAGGTCAAGAAGAAGGACATGACTGGTTCGGTTGCTGCCGTAACCGCTAAGGACCTTCAGAAGATGACCGTATCGACTGTTACTAAGGCTTTGGAGGGTGCTGTTCCGGGTATCCAGTCTTACAGCTCAACAGGTCAGCCAGGTACCGATGCATCTATCCTTATTCGTGGTGTCGGTTCTATCAATGGTAACACAGGTGCGTTGATCGTTGTTGATGGTGTGCCTTACTCATCATCACTTACAACTATCAACCCTCTTGACATTGAGTCTGTTGTAGTATCAAAGGATGCTGCTGCAAACGCATTGTATGGTGCTCGTGCAGCGAATGGTGTCGTATTCGTAACTACAAAGAAGGGTGCTCGCAACTCAAAGGCAAACATCACCTTCGAGGGTAAGTGGGGTTGGAACGAGATTGGTGTCGAGGAGCACCATACAATGAACCCTGCTCAGTATATCGAGCACTTCTACTTGGGCTTGTATAACTATGGTCTTGATGCATATGGCGATGCTGCCAGTGCTACTTCTTTGGCACAGCGCAACCTGTATAGCATGCTCGGTTTGGGTGGTTATGGCTATATGCCTTATACTATTCCGGAGGAGAATACTGCTGCTGGTTACAAATCTCCTATCGACTCTGCAACAGGTCGTATCCACAAGGATGCAAAGTTGCTCTACTATGACAACTATGACGATTATCTCTTTACTCAGCAGTTCCGTCAGGAGTACACTTTGAGTGTAAGTGGTGGTAACGACCGTGTTGATTACTATGTATCAGGCGGTTTCTTGGAGGATCCCTCTTATATTATCAAGTCTTCATTCAAGCGTTTCTCTGCTCGTGCTGCCGTAAATGCACAGGTTACAAAGTGGATGAAGTTGGGTACTAACATCGCCTATACTCGTCGTGATACCGATAACCCCGGTTTCGGCGATGGAGCTAACACAGGTAACGCATTCCTTTGGACTGCTTGGCAGTCACCTTTGGTGCCTTACTATGCACGCGACCCGCAAGGTAACATCATCAAGGATGAGAACGGTAAGAAGGTTTATGAGGATGGTTATGGTTCTACAATGACTCAGTTCGGTCCTGCTGTTGACCAGTTCAACAACATGAACGGAACTCACCCTTACCTCTCATTCACTCACGATATCAACAACAATGTTCGCGATAACCTCTTCGCTAATGCTTATGTTGATATCACTTTCTTGAAGGATTTCAAGTTCACTGCAAACATTACATTGGACAATGTATATGCTGCTTCTACTTATTACTCTAACAATGAGTATGGTTCAGCTGCTGATCCCTCTTGGAATGGTATCGTTGAGAAGGTTATGAACAACTATATGTCGTTGAATACTCAGCAGATGTTGTCTTACCACAAGAAGATCAACAAAATTCATGTTGTTGATGCAATGATTGGTCACGAGTTCAGCAAGGACGAGGATGTAACTGTTGATGCATATAAGAAGAATGTATTCTACCCCGGTATTCCTGAGTTGGGTAACGCTATTACTCCTTTGGAAGATGGTTCAACATCTTCAACTGTTAAGACTGCTATCGAGGGTTACTTTGCTCGTGCAAACTACACCTACGATGATCGTTACACAGTATCGGCTTCTTACCGTTATGATGGTACCTCTATGTTTAAGTACGACAAGTGGGGTCACTTCTGGTCAGTAGGTGCCGCTTGGAAGATTAACAACGAGCAGTTTATGGACAACGCTCATTGGGTAAATGACCTTCGTTTGCGTGTCACTTATGGTGTATCTGGTAACCGTTTGAGCTCTGCTTATCCTTACACTAACCTTTGGGGTATCGGTGAGTTGAATGGCCAGCCTACTATCTCACAGTCTACAACCGGTAACCGTAATCTTAGCTGGGAGAAGAATAAGCAGGTCGATGTAGGTGTTGATTTCCGCTTGTGGGATCGCGTTTATGGTACTTTGGATTACTATAACCGTCGTACTCATGATCTTATCTGGAGCCGTCCTACTCCTTCTTCAACAGGTTTGTCTTCACGCTTGGAGAATGTAGGTGTATTGGAGAACTCTGGTTTCGAGTTCGATGTAACAGTTGATCTTATCAAGACAAAGAATGTATACTGGAATGTCAGCGTAAATGGCGCTATGTCGCAGAACAAGTTGATTGAGTTCCCTGCAGAGTTGGGTAATCCCGCACTCGGTGGTAACTATGTATCAGGTGCATTCCTTCGTGGTGAGGGTAAGTCATACTACAACCTCTATTTGTTCAAGTATGCAGGCGTAAATCCTGAGAACGGTAACGAGCAGTTCTGGAAGCAGGTTAAGGATGCCGATGGTAATGTTACAGGCAACGAGATTACCGAGAACTTCGCTGAGGCTTCACAGTATGAGTTTGGTGATGCAATGCCCGATATCGTGGGTGGTATCCGCACTACATTCCAGTGGAAGGGCTTCGATTTGACCGTAGCAGCTGCTTATCAGTTGGGCGGCCGTCAGTGGGATGGTGCTTCTGCTAACCTCTATGAGCCTTGGCGTCCTGCATTTGCAGTATCTGACGACTTGGCAGGCAACACTTGGACTCCTGAGAATCCTAATGCAGAGTTCCCTCGTACATCTTATAATGGTGTTTGGGATTTCGGTTCTTCAAAATGTGATGCATTGTATCGTAAGGCTTCTTACTTCAACTTGAAGAACATCAATGTTGGTTACACATTGCCCAAGAAGTGGACTTCAAAGGTTGGTTTGCAGTCATTGCGCGTATTCTTTAATGCCGACAACTTGTGCTTCATCACTGCTCACGACGGTTTCGATCCTCGTGCTAGTTATACCAGTACATCATTCGTAAACTTCCCGCAGGCACGCACATTTACATTCGGTTTGACACTTAACTTGTAAAAAATAGGAGGGTATAAAATATGAAAAAGAATATATTATATTTGGCGGCTATTGCCGTAACGATGCTCTTTGGATCATGTGCTAATGCTCTCGATGTTGATCCCGCGGGTAGCTCAATCTCTGACGAGCAGCTCCAAGAGCTTATTAAGAAGGATGCTGACAAGGTTTTGGCTCCTATGATGCAGTCTGCTATCAGTTTCCTCCATTCGGCAGCTCCTGCCAGCGGTACCGAGGATATCGGTTATGCATGTTGGGGATTGGAGATGGATATGCAGGGTAACGATATGGTATTGAGCAGCACTTCTAACTGGTATGCTGATCAGTATACATTCCTTAACCTTCGTCGTCAGACCGATTCATTCACCTCTGGTCGTTGGAGCCTTTACTACAAGATGGTTTACAAGGCAAACCAGATTTTGGATCTTATTCCTGCTGACGCAACAGGTAAAGCAGCTATCTACAAGGCACAGGCTATGACTTATCGTGCTTTGGCTTACTACAACTTGATGTATCTCTATCAGGATGACTATTTGCACGGTGGTAAGGATAAGGCAGGTGTGCCCCTCCATTTGACTGTTGGTGGTGCAATTGGCCGTACTCCTTCAACCGAGGTTTATGCTCAGATTAAGGGCGACTTGGAGTCAGCTGTCACATTGTTCGAGGAGAATGCTTACGATCCCATGACTGATGTAACCGATATTGACCAGGATGTTGCTAATATGATTTTGGCTCGCGTATGCGTAACTATCGGTGAGTATGATGATGCTATTACTGCAGCTAGCGCTGTTATCGCATCTGGTTATTCATTGATGAATGAGGAGCAGTATAAGGGTGGTTTCCTTGATGTATCGCTTCCCGAGATGATTTTCGGTTATGATTGGGCTATCTCTACATCAAATGGTAACAAGGCGTTCTCAACTTGGGTAGCACCTTCAATTTTGGATGTTAATGGTTCAAACCAGGGTATCTATGTATGTATCGACGATCAGCTCTACAACCAGATTCCCGATACTGACTACCGTAAGAGCTTGTTTAACCCCGTGGCAGAGAATGATCGTCCCGCTTATGTGGCAATGAAGTTCGACAACCCTACTTGGGAGACTGACGAGATTTTCTTCCGTCTTTCAGAGGCTTACCTCTTGAAAGCTGAGGCAGAGGCTCGCAATAATCAGGCAGCTGCTGCACAGCAGACTTTGTTCGACTTGGTATCAAAGCGTGATAGCGGTTACGCTAAGTCATCGAAGACTGGCGATGAGCTCTTGAAGGAGATTCACTTGCAGAGCCGTATCGAGTTGTGGGGTGAGGGCCACGAGTGGTACACCAACAAGCGTTTCAATGTAGGTGTAGACCGTTCACAGTCTGGCAACCATGTAGAGAAGGCAGTTCATCCTGCAGGTAAGTTCTTTACTTTCCAGATTCCTCTTTCTTCTGAAATCAACTCTAATCCATACATCACTGACGCAGATCAGAACCCCTTGTAGTGGATAGAATATTCAATCTTTCAACCGCGCTCCTTTTGGGGCGCGGTTTTTTGCTTTATATCTAAAAAGGCTGTCAATTTTTGCAAATCGACAGCCTTGGGGGGGGGTGAGTTAAATCGCGATTAGACTTCGCGATTGAAAATCGTGTTTTGTGAGTAGCGTTTGGGGGTGTGTTTAGAAATCGGTCAGCATCCAGCCCGTTTCCACCTCGTGTCGCTCGGCTGGGCAGCCGTTTTCGATGCGCGACATAGCCATGATTATGGGAATCATGGTTGCGCGGTCACGCGTGTTCAGCTCCTCGTCGGCTTGCAGACCCGTGAAGTCACTCACCGCATCAATGTATCGTGCCGTATGATTCTCCTGGGGTGGGGCATAGCGCGAAATCATATCTCGCAGCGTCGTCAGCCCATATCGCTTGCGGTAGGTGTCGAGCAACACAAACATCGCCCGATAACCCCAAGCCATTGATATAAACTGCTTGAAATCGGGGTCTTGTGACGGATGCACCTCGCCACGATAGCGCACGCGCGAGCGACGAATGTTTCCGGGGTTACAATTCTTTATTCCTCTGCTCATCTTCTCTAATCTCCTTTTCGACTTTGCGTTTGACAAATTGGCGTATATGCTTCAGCAGTGGGGCATCGCTTATGCGGCAGGCATTTTCGAGGAAGGACCACATCTCCACTCCGCAGATAAACCCGGCAAAGAGGTTTGTGAGGTGCAGCTCCATAAATCCGAGCAGTAGCGTGTCGATAATAAATGCCATGCAGAGCGCAATAATCGCAAATCCCAACTTCTCGATTGTGCGCCACGCCTCGCGGCTCTCGAAGTACCATGCCTGCCCGATGCGCCGAGCTTCGGCATGTGAAGCCATGACGCCCGTAATGAAGTCAAAGCCTATAAATCCCATGAGCGACCAAATCATGGGCACTACGGGCGAGAAGAGCGCCGCCAATGCGGCGACGCATCCACTAATGTACTTGCACAATGCCTCCATCACAACAGCAGCGTTTAAGAATGTTCTTCTTTGGGTTATACTCGGGCATCGAGGCGGCGTTGGCATCGAGATAACGCGACATGCGACGGCGTAGCGAGTATGCTCGGCGTTTTAGGGCGGTCATGAGCTCGTGACGCATGCTCTCGTCGGCCACCTTGTTGTATGAGGTTCGGGGCAACGACAGACCTAACTGCCCGGTTGCCACATTCAGGCGTGGTTGCACCTCAAGGCGCGTAAATGCCGCAATCGTAGGTCGCAGATATTGCGTGGCAAACTCCTGATAATTACCCGTTTCGACAGCCGTGAGCAGCGCCTGCCCCGTTATGGGGAGTATCCAACGCTCAATGGCCGCCGTGATGTCGGAGTGCGAAATCGCCGCGGGCGCTATGTACTCGCCGTCGGTAAAAGCCTCGGCGATAATCATTTCGGCCGAAATAATGTTCTGTTCCATGGTGAGTTGTTTTAAGTGGTTGATTTGCGGGCGGTTAGTTCGGCGAGGAACATCTGTTGGCGCTCATCCTCGGCGTCATACTCCAATCCGTCGGCCTTGCGAGCCTCCCAGACCTTCATGTAGGTGGGCTTCGAGCGTGTCGGTGGGCGATTTATCACCTCCAATGAGGCCGAATTGATTTGTGTCACCTCCTGCAATATGCGCTTTATGGGGCTCAACAGCTCCGCCTGCTCGGCGAGGATTACGGTATTCAAAGCCACCTCATATTCGTGCAAAATACGCTCTGCGCTGAATCCTGAGGCGTAATCCAAACCACTGAGCGAGCGGAACCATGAGTGGGCAATCACAATGTCGCTCGTTGCCTGGTCGTGGAGCTGGCTCCAGTCGCCCTCGTTGTTCGATGTTACGGGTATGAATTGCGAATTGTCGTTCTCCTGCCCGTTTCTTACGATGAACATCACCTGCCCGGGCTCTCCGGCGAAACGCTTTTGTGCTGCATGTACAATCTGCTCGGCATCCTCCTCGCTGCCTACGGCGGCATCGAGCATCATCACTCCCGAGAGCTGGAACGAGTTGTCCAATCGCGCAATGTTCCAGCAATCTGTCTTGTAGGCAATTGCCGACACACCCATGCCGGCTATATATTTCGGCACTCCGTAGTGCGAGAACATCGGCTCATACTCCTTGTAGTGAATCACCGTGCGTAGCGAGCCGTCGTCCTGCTCCTCGAAAAGCGGATAAATCGGCAACGATATTGCCTCCTCGCTCTTGAATGCCGCCCAATTGTGGTGCAGAATCACATGCCTGTCGTCGCGTGCAATGCGCACCTTCGAGGCATCCTGATGATGCAGCGAGAGGAACGAGCCCTGATTGTCGGTAATGACCTCGAGGAAGGCATTTCCGAGCAATGCTTTGTCGAAAGCTACGCGATTAAGCACCGTGCGCAGGGACTCTCCCGCACCATTTGCACTCTTCACAAACGCCGTCAGGCGGGCATCTGCTTCGTTGTACGAGAAACCCTTTCCGGCGATGTAATCTGCCTTGTCGTTGATTATTCTTCGATGAGTGGTCGAGCGTCGTGACATGAGCGACAGCACCTGTGGCAGCATGTTATCGTCGCCCCAGCGCCAAAATTTATCGCTCGACACCATGCTTGCCGAGAGAGTAAACAGAGGCTCTTTTTTGCTGTTCCCTACACTCACCTTACTCTTTTTGATGTCTGTTTCCATAAAAATAGTTCAAAAATAGATTTTAACCCTTGTTGTATGCCGAGCACACATCACAGCACGACAATACGAGCTCTATTCGAGGGCGATGCTTGGGGCGCGTTCCGGTCGAGCAAGTCAGTGCTTGCAGGCGTAGTGCCTGCTCAAACTGCATCTTCTTTGACCATCCGATTGTCAGGTTTTCGCCCGTCGACAGGGCGATTTTTGCTACCACACCATCTGCTGCGCAGTTTCTCAGAAACTCGGCATCAATCCATGCCGCAGCATCCTCTCTTGCGGCAACGAGGGTGAGCGTGTGTTTCACGCTCACCAGTCCGTTGTCCGATAGAAAACTCTCGTCGTAATGTGAGGCATAGTCCGACAACTCCACCTTGATGCCCTCCTTGGTTGTAAGGTCGCTTCGCGACTTTAGGTCTTTGACCATGAAGAGTTCGGCGGAAGCGATGCCACCTATGGGCTTAAAGTTGCTATTTGTCGCCATACCTCACTCCTTTTAAGCCGTTTGATTGATTGCGGCACACACAATCTCATCGTCGAGGATGTCGCAACCGATAGCGAATACGGCACGCTGACGGTTCTCCATCTCGTCGGGATTATACCACATGCGAATCTCCGAGCCGGGGACATCGGCAGTATTTACCGCCAAGACGATGTTGCGGCGGTCGGTGAAGATTACGAAGTTCTTCGAGAGCTTAGACGCTGAGAGTGAGGGCTCCAAATTCACCTCCACTACGGGGAAACCGCGATACATCAACTGGCGACGACCCGCCTGCACATCGGCATATGACGCATTTCCGAACTGCGAATCGAGGTACGCCTCGTAGGCATCATAAACAGCCGTAGATACGAAGAAGGCCACCTGACCCTCGTTGTAGAGGCCCTTGAGTTTGGGACTTGCACCCGCAATCATCTCGTCGAAGAGAGCCGTCACCTCGCTATCGAGCTTCGAGTCGAGGCCCTTCTCTGAGATTGTAAATGCGTTGTCCGCCACCTTCTCTGCGACAATCTTCAACACGCCGTCGAAGCTCTCATAGCCTGTCTGGAGCGCACCGCCCTTGTCGCCCAACCAGAGGTTCATGCGGATACTCTGGGCAATAGCCTTGCGGAAGAGCTCGGTTTCGGCCTGCTCCAACTCCGTGCCGCTCAAATCCTCCATGTTGAGGTTATTCTGATTCGAGATAATCTCGAAAATTGTCGAAAAGTAATCGCTTGCCGAGAATGAATTTTCGGCCTTTACGCGCGCCATTGCAATCTCCTTCTTCTCGGTTGTTTTGTTGTTGCCGACCCATGAGGGATTCTCGTCGATGGGCGAAAGTACATTTCCCGAGTGGTTTACTACGGGCAACACCGTCGGTACAGGCATGTTGTAGAGTACGCGGATGCCAAGCTCCTCGGCGGTCTGTCCGGTGAGGATGGGGCGGAAAAAGATTTTCTCGAGTTCTGAGCCTGTGTAAGTTTTGGGGTTTACGATAATGTTTGACATAGCTGTTTGTGTTTCAAGTTTTTAATTGTTTTTCTTGTGGTTATTAATGTTTGTTCGCGAGTGGGCGGTTTATCTTCCGAAGGCTTTGGCGTCGTCGGCATATGAGCGCATATTGGTGCCAAATTCGGTGCTGTTTGGCGAGGGGTCCTCGATGCTCTTTAGCTTCGATGCCATGAAGTGACGCTGTCGCTCGGTAAATAATACCGACGACTTTGCTGCCGTAGCTTGAGGGAGCGTTTTCTCGGCGTTTGCACCCTCGGCCTGCGCGTTATTCTCGCTCGGAGTCGGCTCGGGCGCAGGGCTCTCGTGCGATGGCTGCTCTGAGGGCTCTGTCTGCTTCTCCTCCTTCGTCTTGCGCTTGGCGTGTCGTGAGTTCTTCTCGGTTGTCGGCGCGGTCTGTTCTGAGGGCTCCGATTTTTGCTCCTCCTTCTTCTTTTGGCGCTTCTCCTGCAATGAGTCTATCCACTCATCCAAGCGTATCGCCAATCGATTGAGCAAGTAGCGAATAATCGCACCCCAAGCCGTTTCCGATGTTGTATGCTTGTGAGGATGCTTCTTGCGTGCCGGCTTCGTGGGGCTTTGGTCCGAGGGCAACTCCTTTTCCGAGGGCAACTCCTTCTCCGAGGGCAGCTTGTCGGTTTTGGGCTCTTGCTCGGTGGGTTCATCGGTCGCGGGAGCCTCTTGAGGCTCATCGTCAATGCCGATTAGTGTATCTGCCAAGCCGAGCTCTATCGCCTCCTCGGCTGAGAGCCAGCGACCCTCGCCATTGTTCTCCGCCATAAGTGTGAGGAAAAACTCCGCCTCGCCACCCGAATGCAGTGCGTAGAGGCGCGCCAACTGCTCATCGGTCTTGCGCAAAAGTTCGGCGCGAGCATCGAGTGATGCCGAATTGCCATCAATCGAACAGGTCGAGTTATGAATTAGGTAGAGCGCATTTCCCGAAATTTCACGGCAACCCTCATCTGCCGCCTGAGCAATGATTGTCGCTGCCGAGGCGGTGTAGCCGTAGCATCGAGTGGTTATGTGGGCATCCAACGCTCGCAGGGCATCATAAATGAGCAACGCGTCATTTACATCGCCACCCGTTGAGCGGATGTTCACCACAACCGACTTTGCTGCCACCTCCGTTATGCGCTTCACCTCGCGTCGGAATGCTTCAAATGTCGCTACGCGCGATGTGGCATCCTCGAATTGACACTCTTCGGGTACGCCAATCGTACCTTCGATGTCGATGTAACAGGTTTGTGCTTCGTTTCTGATTGTGATTTTTGTCTGCATAGTTTTTTGTTAGTTAAAGTGTTGTTTTTAGGCCTCTTGCATAAAGACCATCTGCGCGATACCCCGCTCGGTGTCATAACCCTTCACGGCTTGTAGTCGATAGAGAGTTGGCTGCCCATCCACCTCGAAGCGGAACAGCGAACGGATATTCGCCCCCTCCGACGAGGTATCCAGCAATGCCATCAGCTCTTCGGCGCTGATGCCAACCGATAGCGAGAGCTTTCGATTCACAGCTTCGCTCTGCCACTGCTTATCGTAGTAGGCATGCAGGCCTTGAATCCCGTCGCGGTCCTCGAAACAGAGCGTAAACTCCTCGTCGGGCCCGGCCGCCGGTGTTTCACCCACAATTGCGGCGCCGTCGCTCTCTACTTTGCCTGCGGGGTAGTGGAACGCTGCAAAGGGGTATTTGTTGCTATTTGCCGGAAATCCCCACTTTTGAGGCTCCGGAAGGAAGCATAATCCCTTGTAGCGTACGATGCGTATGGCGCTCTCTCCTAACTCATCGGTATCGCGATTCCCAATGGATAGGAGGGCCGCAGCCGCGGCATCGGATGATACATCGGTCTGGGAGAGCGTCGGGCAGAACAGCAAGTTTTCTGTGCGAGCGGTATGGTCGCGTGCTATGTATGAGTCTGTTGTTGCCGACCACTCTCCGAGTGGCGTATCACTTTTATTGTTGAAGCGTTTTACGGCACCCCCACCCTCTGTTTTGTATGCCAAAATACGCCTCTTACTAACCTCGGCGGCCATATCCTCCAGCTCGATAGGCTCCGAGAGAATCATTCTGTCGCTCCAGTCGAATACCTTGTCCGTATAGAAGTCATCACGCGGCTCGATGAGCACCTTGCGATTTTCCTTGTCGGAGAAGATTCTCAAGTTAAACATCTGTTGCAGGGCAGCGAGCAGGTTTGCCTGCGTGCAGTTGTGTTGCAAGATTGTCGCGCCCTTTACCTGCGAACCATATCCTAATGCCGAAGTGAATACGGGGCGCAGCGTACACTCCTTCGAGAGGGTTATCTGCTGTCCGCTTTTTGCACCATACAGATACATCTTCGAGAAGTCCTTCGATTTCGAGGGCGAAAGTTTCTCAGGCGTTGTGCGCAGCGTAATCTCCACCTCGCGCTCCACCTCTTCGGTGACATATCCGTCATACAGCGCCCAATCCATCTCGCAAGCTTCGTAAGCCCCTGCCGAATTCTTCTTCTGGAGCGTGCAACTCTGCAAGGCCACCGATGAGGGAGCTGTCACAGCCACCGAGCGCGATTTAATGTTGGTATACAACTTGCCACCCGTCGATAGTTGCCACACAATGCGATACTCCTCACCGTCGGCAAAGTCGAAGATTATACACCTGTAATTTATTCCGCTACTAATCTTCTCTCTGCGGTCGGCATAGGGGTTCAGGACTCCGAATGTTAGGTCGCAACCTGTATCCACATAAATCGAATCGAAACCTTGCAGGTGATAACGCGATGCGATTTTATATGTCGAGGTATATTTCAGGTAGATATCAAAAGCTACATTTACCTCTCTGCCGGGTGTGAAGAATATTCCGCGGTCGCTTATCGACAGAGCCTCGGAGTTCGAGAAGAATGCCTCATTGGCCTCTTTGTCGGCGGTCTGCACAATGTTTCCCAACGAGTTTGTCAGCACCAGAGGTGAGAGAAATGCTCGTCCCACAAAATTTGCTGTTGTTTGTGCCTCGCTTGTTCTGCCGGCACAAAATCCCATCATTGCATTGAGCTTGGCTGCCGATGCTGAGCTCTCGCCACCCGTTGTGCCACTCAAGAGCAGGCTCTTGAAGAGCTTACTTTTCGTAAACTCGCCCTCTACGGTGTATCCGAAATCTCTGAACATAGCCTCCACAAGCGCTTCAATTGCGATGAAGGGGTGATAATCCCCCACGCTAAGCACCCGTTGCGGAGGTAAAATCAACTCTTGGTTCTTCGACTCGAGATATTCGTCACGATACACGGGCAGAAACCTCACCTTGCTATCCTCACCCCAACTCTGCTCGATAGTCGCAGAGTCCAGCGTAGCGTTGTACCCCAACGGTGTATTTTGCAAGCGCGATATGGCCATGTAGTTCACCCATTGTGGTGCTCCATCGGTGAAAGAGATATGATACTCGGCATATTGACCTCGCCCCTTGCTCATTGGTCGAATTTCTATTTGCGCCAGATGCACCACACCTTTGAACATTTGTGTACCATTCACCTCAATAATGCCCTCGTGGTATGTGGCATTAAATCGTGTTGCTGTGTAGGAGTCCGCAGCAAAACCTACGATAGCATCATTTGTCGGGGTTGAGGGTAGTGTAATGATGATTTTCCTACCACTGCGCTGACGCTCTATGTCGGCCAGCGAGTCGGCGTCGAATCTAAAAACTTCCTTCGGCAGGGTAAATCCCTCGCTTAAGTCGCAGGCCTTGTTGTCGATGAGTATCCTTACCATAATCTGACCCCTTTCTCTGCGGCTCGCAGGTCTATTTCAATAAAACCCATGCCTGCACCCGGAGTCAGCAGTGCTCTCTCTGTTGTGAGGCATACGGCCTGCTGTCCTTCGCTCTGTTGTAACCACACTTTGGGCGAGGAGAGAATCTTTGCCAGGGCCTTTAATTGCTTTTGTGGCTCATATGCCGAAATCATCTTCAGTTCATTGTCGCTCTCCAGTGCCGCAGCCTCACGCCCCCATATGCTCTCAATGTGTTTGCGGGTCGACTCCACGAGCAGGCCTTTGCGCAGCGGGAAGGTGTAATATTCGGGTGCGCCAAACTCGTTTATCCAACCTATGCGGCGAGCCGTAGAGAGGTTTGGTCGAATTTCGTATTCAATAAGGTCTAAAAGTGTGTTGCCGAGCCGCATCTTGATAATGACATATTTGGCAATTTTCACCAAATCGTCGGGAAATTCTTGTGGCGAGATGCAGATGGCCAACTGTCGGAATTGTTCCGAGGAGTTGAAAGCCTTGTATACCATGCAACTATATGTATCGTCGCACAACTCTATGACTATTGATAGCTGTGTCGTTGTGGTGTTTACGAGGCATAGCGTGTCAAACTCCGCGGCATCCATCGTGCGATTAAGCATCTGATTGGTTAGAAACACTATCGACTTTGACAAATCTATCTGCGCGGCTATAAATCTTCTCACCTCGGATAATGTGCCTTCGATTTCAACTTGCACATCCAAGCTTCCACCGATGTCTGTTAGGCTACATTTGCTTACGCTTTGGGGTGTGTTGTAAGTCGCTGCTCGTTTAACATAGGGTGCGATGTCGATTTTTCCCGAAGTCGTAACTCCGTTTATTGTTTTATGCCCAATCTCTTCGCCGTCGCCATTTAGAATCCTTATGTTGGCCTGCACCAGCTCGGAGTCTGACTCAAACTCATAAATCAACGGTTTTTGGAAAGAGGCTCCGTTTTGGGGTATATTTGTAAATGTGATTGCCATGATTTTCCGTTTTTAGCTGTTTTACGCTCTCTGCTTTTTAGAATATTGTTATCACTTCGGCGGTTGCCGTTGCCGTAATCTCTCCATGCGAGGAGAGGGTCTGCGAAGAGTGATAAATCTGCACATGTTCAACTTCGGCAACAAACTCCTCCTGCGAGAGCGTGGTAAAGAGTTTTAGCAACATATCTTCCAACTCTGTGCGCGTTGTGTTTCGTTGCGTGGGGCTTTGTTTTGCCCCGTCGGCCATGGCGTGGAGCTTCATCGCGTAGGTAATCGTACCGTGGTTTTTTCCCTCCATTGCGTGGAATGAGGGAGGCGCAAGCCATAAAGCGGGGTAGTGCGATGTGAATCGAGGAATGTATCGCTCCTCGTCGGAGTGAAAGTCGTAACCCTCGGCTGTGGCAATGCTTTCGAATGTGTTAATCAGTTTTTCTCTGTTCATTTTTGCGTGTTTTTAGGGGTGTAAGGGGTAGGGAGCCGTGAAAACGGTTCCTGTTAATAAAAATGTTTATACTTCGTTAATTGATGTTAATATCTCTTTGCAGCAATCATTCTAATCGGCATATAGTCATCGCATTATCCGCTTGCGGCCTATTGTTGATAACTTCGAGATATTTATTGACAATGCCTATTGGCGCCGAACGCTCCTGCATGCAGGCATGCGTGGTTCAATTTTTGATTTTTATCCATTCCTCTTATTGTTTTGGTTGTTTTTCGATGTTTATCATTGTTTTACAGCCAATTAGCCTTGTTGTGATGGCTTGGTTGACCCTGAACGACATTGCAAATATAATACAGAAAAATCCGTTTGTCAAGTATTTTGACTAAAAATATTCAAAAATTTTACCGCATATACACAACAAATCGTGCTATGATATTAATAGTCATAGCATTAGCAAAAGGTAAATTTTTTGATTTTTTAGCGACCTGACTTGACTCCTATGGGATTGTTAGTGCAGGAAGAAGACGATAGCTACAAAATGGCATGTCGCCGCCAAGTTTATCAACAAATGCCACACCAAATGATGGTATCTAAATCCTTTCATGGCGTAGAACACAGCACCGATAGTGTAAAACAGCCCTCCTACGGCAATCAGAATAATAAATGGCAAGGATGCGTGGCGCAGAAATAGCGGAAAGAAGAACACCACGGTCCAGCCCATCAACAAATATATTGTAAGACTTATTGCCGGGATGGATTTTCGGCTCAGTGATTTGTAAAAAACGCCAAAAAGTACCGCCACCCACTGAATTATAAATATCACAACGCCTTGCCATCCTCCTATAATGTCGAGGGCCACGGGTGTATACGAGCCGGCAATTGCCACATATATAAATATATGGTCGAGGATATGAAAAACCGCCTTGTGCTTCGATTCCGGCGACATGGCGTGGTAGAGCGTCGATATGAGGAACATCAAGAATATCGACACCACAAATATGCTTACGCCTAAAGCCGATTGCACCGAATCTCCGCCGTGTGTATAGGCCCATACCGCAGCAAATGGAAGTGCTAAGAGCGTGAGTATGCTCATCACTCCATGCGATATGGTGTTGCCTACCTCCTCACCAAATGTCGGTATGTATATCTTTGCCATAAACTTCAAGGCCTACGCCAAGCTCTGCATCTCTATCAATTTGGCGTATATGCCGCCCAAGGCCAACAACTCGGCGTGTGTACCCTGCTCGGCTATGTGTCCCTGGTCGATTACAATGATGCGGTCGGCGTTGTGAATGGTGCTCAAGCGGTGGGCAATCACAATCGAAGTGCGGCCCTCCAGGAGCGAAGTCAAAGCCTCCTGAACGAGTTTTTCACTCTCGGTATCGAGCGCCGAAGTCGCCTCGTCAAGGATAAGAATCTCCGGATTCTTCAACACCGCGCGAGCAATGCTCAGGCGCTGGCGCTGACCTCCCGAGAGCTTCATACCTCTATCGCCGATATTGGTGTTGTAGCCCTCCTCGGTCTGCATTATAAAGTCGTGAGCATTTGCCACCTTTGCTGCTGCGATTATCTGCTCGTCGGTAGCATCTGCGCGACCCATTGCTATGTTATTGCGAATCGTGTCGTTGAACAGAATGGTATCCTGCGATACAATACCCATATGCTCGCGCACGCTCTCCTGAGTATAATCTTTCAGGGGTTTGCCGTCAATCATAATCTCGCCCTCTGCGGGGTCGTAGAATCGGGGAACCAACTCGCTCAGGGTTGACTTTCCACCGCCCGAAGGACCCACCAAAGCCACAGTTTCGCCCTTGCGCACAACCAACGATATGTCGTTCAGTACCTTGCGCTGACCGTCATACGAGAATCCTACACCCTTGAGCTCTATCTTATCGCGGAACTCCTCCAACTCTACGGCATTGCTCTTATCCTCCACTTCGCTCTTGGCGTCAATGATTGAGAATATACGCTCACCGGCCGCAATACCCTGATTTATGTTGGCAAATTGGTCGATAAAAGCTCGCAGGGGGCGTGTCAGCTGCGAGAATGCCGCTATGTAGGCAACAAATCCGGCTGCCGACATTGCGCCGCTTGTCACAAGCGAACCTCCGAAAATCAGCACGATAGATATTGCCGTAATACCCAAAAATTCGCTCATCGGCGAAGCTAATTGTTGCTTGCGGGCCATCGAAAGCAGCAAGTTCGACATCTCGGCATTTATCGAGCGGAATTTTTCGCTTATGTAACCGAAGGCGTTGTAGCTCTTTATCGCCTTTACTCCCGACAGCGACTCCTCCATCACGCTCACCATGTCGCCCATGCGCTGCTGACCACGCTTCGCGGGGTGGCGCAGGCGCTTCACTATACCGCCAATCAATACTCCGACAACCGGGAGATAGAGAATCGAAAATACGGTCAATTCCCACGAAATATTCACCATCATTATGCAGTAACCAATGATGAGGAATGGCTCGCGGAAGGCCACCTGCAAGGTGTTGGTGATGCAGAACTGCACAACCATCACATCCGAAGTGATTTTCGACATTATATCGCCCTTGCGCTGGTCGCTGAAATATCCGACATTCATCCCCATCGTGCGCTCAAACATCTCGTTACGCATCTTCTGTAAGGTGCGTGTACGCAGCGTCTCCACCGTCATCGAACCCAAATAGCGGAACAGGTTTGACAACATATTCGACACAATCAGCACTCCCGACAATAGCCCCAGGAGGTATGTTATGCGATACTGCTCGCCGAAAATATGCGTGTAGGCATAGCTTATAGCCTCGTTCAAACACTCCGTATTGAGCTCAATATGCGGGAACTCGTATGTCGGCTTAAAGACAAATCCTTCCGAAAAGAGTGTTCCGATAATCGGAATAATCATCGTATAGGTAAAGGTGTTGAACAAGGCGTGTAACACCGAATAGAAAAAATATGGTACAGCATATCTGCCATAGGGTTTTGCGAAACCCAACAAGCGCAGATAGGTATTCATCATCGAACTCTTCATAGGTTAGTTTTTTCGTATCCAGAATAGTCAAACTCAATTAAATCATCCCCTCGGCGGCATACTCCTCCACCGCCTGCTCAAAGCGTCGAATGGTCTCTTCCATCGACACAAACGACTTTCCTCCGGCGGCATTTTTGTGTCCTCCGCCATTGAAGTAACGGGCTGCAAATACATTTACATCCACCTTGCCTCTCGAGCGCAGCGATACGCGAATGAAGTCGTGATGTTCAACAAATATCGCCGACATCTTCATCTTCTTAATCGTGAGCGGATAATTCACAAAGCCCTCGCTGTCGCCCTGCTGGAACCAGAAGCGGCGCATCTCTTCCTCGGTTATCGACAGGTGAGCCACCGTACCCTTGCGCAGAGTCTTCATTTTGCGATTTATCACATATCCGAACAATCGCGCACGACCTTCGGTGAACGAATTATACACATTGTTGTAAATCTTCGGAATATCTATTCCGGTCTCCGCCAACACCGCCACCGCGCGAAACAGGTCGGGAGTAAGCGTCGAGAATGAGAAATTGCCCGTGTCGGTCATCATTCCTACATACAACACCTCTGCCTGCTCTTTTGTTATGCTCTTCTCGCCCCAGAGAGCCGTCATTATGCAATATACCAAATATGCCGTACTCGATGATTCGGGGTGTGAAAACATCACATCAAACTGCTCCGAAGGGTTCAGGTGGTGGTCCATCAACACTCTCTTTGCCGAAGTGTTTCGCGTAACCTCTTCGCCTAACGCATCGAGGCGCGATATCGAGTGGAAGTCGAGGCAGAATATCAACTCCGCTTCGGCAATCACCTTAGCGGCCTGCTCGCTATCCTGATTATATAGCAACACATTTTCCGCGCCGGTCATCCACCCCAAGTAATAGGGGTATTTGTTTGGCACGATACAACTTACCGTGTGCCCCGCATGCTTTAATGCTTCGCCCCACGCAATCGACGAGCCGATAGCATCGCCATCGGGGTTTGTGTGCGATAATATGACCACCTTTTTGGGTGCGCCACTTACCATTGTGCGTAAAATCTCTAAATTCTCTTGCGATAACTTCATGCGGTATCTTCTTTTGTTTTATTGCTAAAAAGCGTCGGGGATTCGTAAAATTACAAAAAAATCCTTTTCGCTACGCTCTTATTTCTCCCCCAAAATGGTTAAAAAGGCTCATATATCGTGCAAAACGACATATGAGCCTTTGTTATTACAAATTCTCTTGTTGAGAAATCTCCTCCGCCGAGCGTTCGTGTGGTGCTATGCAGGCACCCGATTTTTTCCACGATGTATAAATGCGAGGCAATGACTCTTTTCCTATAATCGGCATCGCCGTATTTGCGCGTGTTGCAGTACCCTTTTGCCACAATGCCGTAGTTGCCGCATCATTGTCAAACAGCGATTTACCGTTTATTCTCAATATAGTCTCAAACAGAGCTAAGTCATCAGTTGTATTACCCCATGGAGCTTCGGGCGTGGGGAACAATCGCAGGCTTTTATTCAAATCCTTGTCCGTCTCGACCTCTTCGAGTGCAGCAAAATCCACCTGTGGCTTAATGCCATCGCTATATTCGTGCTCATCCTTGGCGTTGAAGTTGAGGAATGTAATCGGAGCAAACTCGTAAACATAGTTGTTGTGTGTCTTTGTTGTCACCTCCATACCGCAGTTCTTGCCTTCGGTGGTCTTACCGATGAGCTCAACCTCGATGTCCATGCCTCGCAACGCCATAATCACCATCTCGCTTGCCGAAGCCGTGTTGTCCGACACAATCACATAAACCTTCGTCATGCTGAGGTTGGGCAAATCCTGGCCTGTTTCATCATGATTCTCGTGTTTGCGGAATGGGTAAGTTGAGATCTGGCTATCTCCGTGGTAATACACATTCTTGGGGTTGTGAACAAGCTTTGCGCAAACCTGACCCACATAACTCTCGTCAATGAGCATACTGCTGAGCTTTATCGCCGAATCCACTGAACCTCCGCCATTTGAGCGCAAGTCGAGAATCATCTCCTCGGCACCTGCTGCCTGCAAATGCTGGATAGCCTCGATAAGCTTGTCGTCACCGTCGTGGTCAAACGACAGGTAAGCCAAATATCCGATTTTCTTACCCGAGGGGTTAATCTCCTCTGAAGGTGTCAACACGGCGCTATACGCTACGGGGTTGGCGTTAAATTGGCGACGCGGGATAGTTGCCGAAGCCTCCTTCATTGTCTTGGGGTCAATTTTTTGAAGGCTGATTGAACTTGCAGTCTGCGTTACCAAAGTATAGAAAATATCGTTGTAGTTGTTTCCTGTAATGGTGTTGCCGTTTACCATCGAGATGTAATCGCCGCGACGCAAACCCGACGATGCTGCGGGTGAGTTGGCATATACATGCTCCACCACAAACACATACGAGTCGTCATGAGAACTCTGCGTTCCGCCGTCGTCGATAATCAATATGATGTTCGAGATGTCGAATCCGTAACCATATGTCACCGCACCACCTGCGCGTGTTGCCGACGCGTTGTACTCGTGCTGCGGAATTACCGACAACCTGGTGTAGATGTAACGCTGGTTCGCATAGTCATAGCCTCCGTCGGCCAAGTTTGTAGTCAGCGTACTCAAGTTCTTGAGCAACATTTCATTGTAAGCATCTTCGGTCTTGTATTGAACCTTGAAATCGAAGCTCTGCCACTTGTCGTTGTACTCGTCCAACCAATAATACTCCTCGCGAAGGCGTGTATCCATATACTTTACCACCTCGTCCATATCCTTGTACTTGGTCGATTGCTGAATCGTAAGCAGCGGAGTTTTGTTGAAGCCCTCCACCGTGATGTAAATCTTTACGGTGCGCTCCAGCTCGGTGGTGTTTTTATCAATCATCAACTCTAAGCTCTGCGGGCCCCTCTTTCCCGAGGTTACAATATCCTGGTTCAGCTTCATCGAAGTTACGATGTTGCCCTCATCCTCCTTCTCCAAGGTAAAGGCCGCGTCTGTTTCAAAAGCCACAGTCACCTTCTTGCCATCCGCAGGCACGATGATATACGGCGAAAGTGGTAAAATCACACCCTCGACATAAGTGCGCTCCGGACCGGTTTCTTCCGGCTCGGTACATGCGCTTAAACTTGCTGTTGCAATCAAAACCAATAAAACGGCTGCCATCTGCAAGCTCTGTTTTGCCATATTTTTTAACGCCCCAAACATAATCTTTTTAACAATTAAAAGTTGGTTAATATTTTATTTATTCCTTGTAAAGTGCCAAATATACGAATAATTCTATAAATCAACGACTTTTTTCTTAGAAAAGTATCTGCACCACTCTTTTATGCCACACTCCTCGCACTTTGGCGCGCGTGCGATGCAGATATAACGCCCATGCAGGATGAGCCAATGATGGGCTATGGGCAATAGGTGAGAGGGTATGTTTTTCTCCAGTTGCAACTCTGTTTGCAATGGGGTTTTTGCGCCACGCGTCAGACCTATGCGTGCCGAAACCCTGAAGACATGCGTATCTACGGGCATCACCTCCTTCTGCCAAATCACCGCACCTATCACATTTGCCGTTTTACGCCCCACGCCGGGCAGACGCTGCAAATCCTTCAAATCGCTCGGCACCTCTGCCCCGAACTCCTCTACCAGCATTCGTGCCATTGCCGCCAAGTGCTTTGCCTTGTTGTTTGGATACGATATGCTCTTTATGTAAGGAAAAATCTCCTCTGCCGACGCCTCTGCCATAGCCTGCGGTGTGGGGTAGGCCTCGAAGAGTGCCGGCGTTGTGAGATTCACGCGTTTGTCGGTACACTGAGCCGAGAGAATCACCGCCACCAACAGCTCGAAGGGTGTTTCATAATTCAGTTCACTCTCCGCCACAGGCATATTCTTCTCAAACCACGCAATTATATTTTCGTATCGCTCTTTGAGTGTCATCGTTTGTTATATTTTAATTGTCTGTTATCTCTCTCCTCTCTCCTCTCTCCTCTCTTGTCATTCCACCGAGCCAAAGGCGAGGAATGGAATCCCTACCGGCTAATTATTTCAGGTAGAGATGCCGGTTATTTTCTCACTCACGCTCCAGATGTAGCATGACACTATCGTCCCTAATTTCCTTAAACTCCCTAAACTCCTTATCTTCAATCCCGCTACATAGGCTCATATCCTGCAAGTAGCCTCTGTTTATGGCTTGACTACAATTTTGAATTTCTCCACACCTTCTTCACCGCCAAACCATATCCCGCAAGGTTAAACAGCAGTCGCGGCGTGCGCCTCACATCCTGCCACCAGCGCGAAAAATACTCCTTAAACGAACCGTTGTACGACAAGACCCAAAGCGCCACCTCCATTCTCTTTCGCCACAACTTTCTGCCGAATTTCCCGCCCCGATAACACTTGTCAAACCATAGCGAAATATCCATGAGCGAGTCGCAGAAGGCTATGCGTTTCAGGTGGTTACCACTTTGGCTCACACTCTCCTGCAATAACGCATGCACAGCCGTCACACGCTCCACGGCCACAATGCGGCTCTTGGCTGCAAACCAAATCCACATCGGAGCATCATCCGTAAGCCATTCGGGATGTTTTTCAGGTTCCACCTCGGCATAATATCGCTCCACAAGTTCGCGCCGAGCCACAGCCGTGCAGTTCTCCACCGTGTTGTTGAACAGCAACCCCTCAAAATCGGTCAGCATCGCCCCTTTGGGGTAGGCCCAACATTTGTCGCTATGCTCCACTCTGCGCTCCGAACGCGTGTAACACATTCCCAACTCAGGGTCGGCCTCCAACGCCTCGACTTGTCGTTGCAGCTTCTCCTCATCTGTCCAATAGTCATCACCGTCGCAGTATGCAACATATCGCCCCTGCCCGGCCAGTGCCGTGCGACGATAATTCTCGCGCATACCGACATTCTTCGCGTCCGTTATCAGGCGTATGCGGTCGGGATAACGCTCGGCATACTCTCGGCAGGTGGCCAGTGTGTTGTCCGTGCTGCAATCCTCGCCTATGATTAGCTCCACGCCAAATGTCGTGCGCTGCTTCAGGACCCCTTCAATCGCTCTTGCAATGTAGGGTGCATGGTTATAGGCGGTCATACATACCGATACCAAAGGCTTCGCCATAACTTATAATTTTGTGTTCTTATAATTCCTAATAATTCGTTTTTTGCCTTTGTAAAAATGAGATTCATCCCCTTTGTTTTCGTCACTCTGAGGGAGCGCAAGCGACCGTGAGAGTCTAAAAACAAACGCTTAGAATTTCACTACAAGGCTAACCCAATCCATTATAATTTTGTAAGTTTTGCAAACTTCGCCAACAGCGTTTTCTCGCCATACTGCCCGAAATCGACAGTCAATTTATGGTCTGTCGTAAGGCTCTCTATGCGCTTTATCGTGCCTGCGCCGAATTTCGGATGCTCCACCTTCTCGCCTATGGCATAAGGGCATGGCCCCGCCTGTGCAGCATCATTTACGGGTGTTGTCACCACTCGGCGCATGCCCTCTGTCGAACGACGCATCGGCTCCACAATCTTTGGGTCGGGAGCTTTCCGCTCCTGCTCGCGCTGCTTCTGGAAGCGATAGTCGAAGTTGCGGCGCAACTCCTCAATCGCCGTGCGACCGCTCTGCTTTGCTCCTCCTGCCGCATATCGTCGCTCTGCCGCTGCGCCAAAACCATTACCCGTATGGTCGCGACCATACGAACCATGCGTCATGGTCTGGAATCCGCCACCTACCATATCCTCTTCCTCGTCACTCTCCACATATTGCGAATCAATCTCCTTGAGGAAACGGCTGGGCGATGAAAACTCCATATTTCCCCACTTGAAGCGCATCTCGCAACATGATAACATCGCCTCGCTCTTTGCGCGCGTCAGGGCCACATAAAACAATCGTCGCTCCTCCTCCAAGCCATCGGGCGTCTCCATTGCCCGCTGCGAGGGAAACAGATTCTCTTCGCATCCGACAATATATACATACTTATACTCCAGACCCTTTGCCGAGTGTACGGTCATAAGCGTAACCTTGTCATTCTCGCCCTCCTCTTTTTCGTCCATGTCGGTCAGCAGCATCAGGCTCTGCAACCACTCCTCCACCGTCGGGCGATTCTCCTCCTCGCGCTCTCCGGCACGAATCTCCGCCTCGCACTGCTCGTTGAAGAGCTGCATCGAGTTCAACAACTCCTCGATGTTGTCTATCGCACTCGTTGCCTCGGGCGAATTATCCACGCGATATTGCGCCAAGACGCCCGAGCGTGTCGCCACCTCCAATCCGAAGTCGTAGAGCCCCTTTGTGGTGAGAGCCTCGCCGAGCGAGCGAATCAACTCGACGAACTCCTTCACTTTGCGGGCAATGACCTTCTGCACCGAGTCGCCCAGCGACTCTGCCTCCGTGACCATCTGGTCTATCGCCTCCCACATCGACGAGCCCTGCGCCGCAGCAATCTGCGCAATGCGTTGCACGGTCGTGTCGCCAATACCTCTGAGCGGATAGTTTATAATACGCTTGAAAGCCTCATCATCCTTAGGATTTATCACCAGGCGGATATAGGCCAACAGGTCCTTAATCTCCTTGTGGTCGTAAAACGAGCTACCCTTGTATATGCGGTAGGGTATACCGCGCCTCATCAGCGCCTGCTCCATTACCGCCGACTGGTTGTTTGTGCGATACAACACCGCAACCTCCTCCCACCTATCGCCCGTTTTGCGAATCTTGTCGCGTATGGCATTTGCAATCTTATCGCCCTCCTCTCGGTCGTTCAGGCAGTGGCAAAGTTTTATTTTCTCGCCCTTTTCACCCTCCGAGAAGCAGACCTTCTCCATGCGGTGCTCATTGCGCTCAATCACCGAGTTCGCGGCATTTACTATGGTCTGCGTCGAGCGGTAGTTCTGCTCCAACTTAAAAATCTTCGCCGTGGGGTAGTCCTTTTTGAACGATAAGATGTTCTCGATTTTCGCTCCGCGGAACGAGTAGATGCTCTGCGCATCATCACCCACCACGCACACTCGGCCATGGTGCTGCGAGAGGCGACGAATGATTATATATTGCGCATAGTTGGTATCCTGATACTCATCCACCAATATAAACTTGAACTGCTCCTGATACCTCGCCAAAATATCGGGCCTGTCACGCAGCAAGATGTTTGTCTGCAACAACAAATCGTCAAAATCCATCGCACCGTTTTGCTTGCAGCGGCGACAATATGCGTCGTAGACCTCGCCAAAGTGTGGCATCTGCATCTGCCTATCCTCTGCGGCATAAATCGTGTTGGCCACATATGCCGCCGGAGTTACGAGTGCATTTTTCGCATACGAAATGCGTGAGAGCACTCTCGCCGGCTTGTATTTGTCGTCCGGCAGGTTCATCTCCTTGCAGATGGTCTTTATCAGGTTTTTGCAATCCGAGGGCTCATAAATCGTGTAGCTCTGCGAGAAGCCTATCGCCTCGGCATTCTCTCTTAAGATTCGCGAGAACACCGAGTGGAAAGTTCCCATGCGCAGGTGGCGGGCAGTCGAGCCAATCATCTGCTCTATGCGCTCGCGCATCTGTGCCGCAGCTTTGTTTGTAAATGTCAGAGCCAGAATGTTATAGGGCTTCACACCCTGTTCTATCATATAGGCAATGCGCGATGTCAGTACGCGGGTTTTTCCCGAACCGGCACCGGCAATAATCAGCGAGGGGTGCTCAAAATTCACCACCGCCTCACGCTGCGCCCGATTTAATCCTTGAAGTATCTGTGATTCCATAGGGCAAAGATACTATAATTTTCATATAAAATAAAAAACTCCTCCACCCTTTAGGGTAGAGGAGTCAGGCTCTATCTTGCCGATGTCCGGGCTAAAATCTGTAACCCAAAGTCACGACAGCATAGTTGCGCGAGAAATTTGTCGTGTATTGCGGACTTACAGCCATAAAATCTCCCAAATCATCTGTTGCCCAATACAGATAATAGCTTGTCAGCTTGTTCTGGATATTCTGGTAAGCAAAATCGAGGGTTGTGCGTCCGAACGAGAATCCCACACCGGCAGTAATCGCCTCGGTGCGATAGTTTTGCGGGCGACTCGTATACTCCGCCTTGTCGTGGCGCAACATTCCTGCCGACAGACCATATCCTGCACGCAGTGAGATAAACGGCACGGGCTTCAGCTCTACACCGGCTCTTAAAGTGTTGGCACCCTTGTAATTCTCCTTCATCTGGGCGCGATAATCCGCAGGGTAGATGTCAAAACCATTGGGAACATGCTTCATGCGTATGCCGTTATACCAAGTGCGCTCATAATCTACCGAAATAATCGCCATTTTCGCAATCGTATACGACGCACCCAACATCAAGCGCGTGGGTGAGGTGAAGTCCCAGGCATTCTCTCCCGTGTCCGACAATACGGGCGTTAAATCGCCATTGTTACCATTGAGCGGCAGGCTGTAATTCGTTCCCATAAATGCCTGATAGTCACGCTCCAACGAGTAGAATGTCGGAGTGTGTATCGCCATACCGAAGCGCAACGCCGGTATTGGGCGATAGATTATTCCTACCTTGAAATTCACTCCCGTACCCGATATGTTCACCATCTGGTCGTAATCCATCCACTCGGCAGCATCGCTCAAGACGATAGGCTCCCCGCTTTCGTCATATCCCGCAATGGGGGTCTGCCCATTGTAGAGGTAATCCTCCGAGTAGTAGAAACCGCGTTTCCAATCCACAACCTGCAAGCCTAAAGTCGCACCCACATAAACCTTGTTATTAAAGTTCATGCCCATCGAAATGTCATACTCGCCAATCGAGCCGCGGCTCTCCACGCCCAAGGTGTGTCCCACGCCGGCATTTATACCTATGCAATTTGCGTTGGTCCAATAGCGGTCTGCGCCAGAGCCCTCGGCATCGAGCAACCAGCCGTTGTATGCCAATATGCCACCCCAGAAGTAGGCGTCGCGGAAGTCGTAGTTCAACTTACCCTCTCCTGAGGGGAATAAGCCTGCGCTGCCCAACTGCATCGAAAATACATCGGTAATCGAGCGTAGCGGAGAGGTCGAGGGTGCGCTTGCCGAGTGAAAACCGTAGCGGTAATTCAGGTCGGCAATACGATTATATCCGAATCCGAAGTTCAGGCTTATCAAACCCGCATCGCTTCCCTCAAATACATTCAATACCAGGCCCACGCTGCCCATCGAGAAGCGGCTGCGTGAGTTGTCTCCCCAATTTGCCGCGCTGTTCTTTGCGTTTTGGAAGCTCATCATCGGCGTTATCGAGAAGTCGTTTGTGCGATACATTCCCAAACCTGCGGGGTTCAGTGCCATTGCCGACACATCGCCTCCGAGTGATGTAAAAGCCCCCGCCATCGCCATCGAGCGGGCTGTTCCAAATCCGAAGTTCACCTGCGAAAGTTCATACATATCGCTCGACATCATTCCGTCGCGGTCCATCAGCAGGCCACCAAAGCCCTGAGCCGATGCCGACCACGAGAGCAAGGCTGCCATTGCGACAAATGCTATATTCTTAAAACTTCTCATTTCTGTATTCTTTTATCTAAAATTCCTTTTATTTTGGACTAATCCACCATAAGGGTGGCTTTTACCTACTCCCGCTTGGCAAATAGTAAGATTTTCGTCGGCATTCTGAGCAAAGCGTGAGAATCTCGAAAATCTTACCCTCTGCTCTCACTTACTCGCAGTGCTCTCACTGATCGCTTGCGCTCCTTTAGAGTGACGCTATGCGGTAGCCAATCCGTCATTCTGAGCAAAACGCAGTTTTGCGTGAGAATCTCTTTCATCTTTAATCCTGCTACGCAGGCTTTTCCTCCTCGCGGCTCGGCATAATCCAAGCAAGACTTGGCTTCTGCTCTCGCTATTATGGTTAAGGTTACGAGAGATAAACCCTCGTTTCCTCCGTAGCGTCGGTTGCTCTTTACTCTTTACTCTTTACTCTTTGCTCTTTCAACTTTGCTCTCATCCCTATCTTCCTCCTCGCGAGCTGCTTCCGCCGCCTGAGCGCGAACCGCCTGAGCTGTATCCGCCTCCCGAGCTGTATCCGCCACCGCGACTGCCGGAATTGTAGCTGCTACCCGAGTTGTAACTGCTACTTGAGTCGCGTGATGACGAAGAGTTTGAGTTCCAAGAACTTGAGCTTCTCGACGAGCTACTGCTACTGCTCTTCTGCTGTGAGCTCTGCGAGCCGCGATATGCAGTTCCGCGCGAACTTGAGGAACTTGACGACTTCGATGTGCTTGAGGGTCTTGTCACCTGTCCACCTCTATTGTTGCTGTTTGAAGGTGTCGCAATTGTACCTCTTGATGAGCCGCTGCTGCCGCTTCCCCTCACTGCACTGCCGCTATTTCCCCTCACTGCACCGCTCGAGCCTCTACTTACCGAGCCGGGAGTACGATTTTGTGTACCGTTATTTACAGTCGCAGTCGAACTTCCCGTGCGCGACCCTCCCTGACCGTAGACATTGCCATTGTTGGGTGAGCGGTAAGGTGTTACGCGTCCCGAGCCACGATTTATCGTGCCGCGATCTCCGCCACGCGAGGGCGAGTAGTAACCGCCGTCGATGCGGTGGTTGTTGTTGCCTCGCGAGCCGTAGTAGCGATTGTCGCGATAGTTGTGACCATAGTGCGGGTATGCGTAGTGTGGCCCGTGGTGGTGTACATAGTGTGGACCATGCCAACCCCAATGTGGCGCGCAATAGGGGTGATAATGACCTCCCCAGCCCCACCAGAGATTTACGCCCCAACCTCCGCCGTAGCAGATGTTCCAATTCCAATCGTACCACGAGTAGTGCGGATAACCCCACCACGAGTTATACCAGGGGTTGTAGCCGCCCCAGCCGTAATACCATGGCGAGTAAAGCATTGCCGTAGCGTTTGTAGCTCCCCAGGTGCCAAACATCGAAGTGATGTATTTTGGCTCCACCCATACCTGGTCGCCCGACACCATGATGTTGTAATATCCGGGGTCATAAGCCGTTACATAGGTGTAAGCTCCGCCGTAGCGCAGGTTGAAATAGCTCGACGGCATGCGATATGTTATCGAGTTAAAGCCTCTCAGTCGGCGTGCATAGGCACTCTCATACGAATCCGCCACATAACCCTGATAAGGGTTGTAGTTGCTCTCATACGAAGCATATGCGGGCTCATCCACTATGATAATGCCATCGGCATCTGTGCGATATGCCGCCTGCGCGGTGTTGTTCTGAGTAGCTGCCGCCGCTGCCGCCTGATATTTCGCCACTTCAGCCTCCCATTGTGCCTGAGCCGCAGCCGCCTCGGCTCTGCGTGCCTCTGCCTCCGCTTTTCGAGCCTCCGCCTCGGCTTTCTCGCGTGCCGCTATTGCATTTGTATCGTGTGTAGCATAAAGGTCATCGTAGGCGCCTGCCGACGAGTAGAATGCTGCCGAGCATCCCGCTGCCGCTATTGACATCGCCATGATTCCAAACATTAATAACTTCTTCATAATGTAATAGTTTTTGAGGTTTACACTCTGCGTCCAAGGCTTCACACCTCCGGTTATAAATCAAACGAAACACCCTCCCATTTTATTGTGGCAACCTTCATGCCGAGAACATATTTCGGATTCTACTACAAAGATATAATATTTTTGCAAAAAGAGCAAAAATCAGCCTGCATATATATGTGTTTCCTGGCGACCAATCCCTCTTCTACTCATTGTGTTGGCTCTGTAAATCTCTTTGTTGTAGGGCTTTAACAAAAAAATGGGCCTCCAACAATTTGTTGAACGCCCACATATTTATGTTATTTGTTTGCCTCGGTCTAAAAATCCTCCTCGAAGTAGAAACCATCCATCAGGGCATCTATCTCGCGGCGCTCCTTTTTTGTCGGGCGACCTGTACCGCGCTCGCGGAATACAAAAATCGTTTCGCGTGGCACCGAGAGCTTGTCCAACTCCTCCTGGGGTGTGATGTTGAGGCAGTAGTTGGGGACATTCTTCGCCGGCTGACGGCTGCTCACCAAATCTATAACCTTGTAGAGATAGGTCACAGGCATGCGTTTCACGCTTATTATATCTCCCACCTTCACCTCACGCGATGGCTTGGCGTAGGCATCATTTACCAATACGCGATTGTTGCGTATGGCATCGGCGGCATCGCTGCGTGTCTTGAACACCCGCACCGCCCAAAGGTATTTGTCCAATCTTATATCGTCCATAATTATGAAAATTCAAAAAGGTGGTTAATAATTTTGAATTTTGAATTTTTCTTTAATTATCGTCCGCATGTGAGCCCTCCTCGGTTTGGCGGCTTACGCTGAGTATCATTCCCAGAGCTATACATGTGAAAATCAGCGATGAGCCACCTCGCGAAATCAGCGGAAGGGTCTGTCCCGTTTCGGGGAAGATGTTCACCGTCACCATGATATGCGCCAGAGCCTGCCCCGTAATCAGCAGTGCCAATCCCAACGATAACATCGCCGGGAATTTCTTGGGGCATTTATCAAAAATCTCTATCGCGCGGAAGAAAATCCATACATACAGCGCCACCAAAATCATCGCCAAACCTATGCCGTACTCCTCGACAAAGAAGGCAAACGCATAATCACTCTCGGGGTGGGTCATCTCCACGCGTACGGTGCTTTGTCCCGCTCCGCGCCCCAAAATACCACCATTATGTATAGCAATCATCGAACGCTCGGTGTCGGTTAAATCTTCGGCAGGAATCTCCATGCGCGATGTGGTCCACAGCTCCCACCAAGTCGATAAACGACCTCCGGCAGTATCTCCGCGACCGATGTTGAGCATGAAAAGCAGCGCCACACCTACCACCACCCACATCAGCAAGCGCCAAATCTCAATCAGCTTCACGCGCCCGATAAAGAGCATGGCAACCGAGAGCAGAAAGACAATCACCGCCGACGAGGTGTGTGCCGGCAGAATCACCATGCACGACAGCACTATCGGGATGAATATATAACGCCCGCCATCGGCCCAAATTGCCTTTTGCTTCGGACTCGACCAAGTCCAGAACTTCAGGCTCGGTACTATGCGCATCGTGTGAATCGTCTTTTGCCGCTTTGCCAACTGCCGTGCCAGATACATCACAATGGCAATCTTGAGCATCTCCGAGGGTTGGAACTGAAATCCGAATATCGGAATCCAGCGCGCTGCACTATTGGTCGTTACGCCCATAAAATATACCGCCGCGGTCAGGCCTATCGCTGCAAACCATGCGAGGTTGGCCGTTGCGCGATACACTCGGCTGTTTATGCGATGTGTGCCGAACATCAGCACCATGCCGAATATCAACAGCAGTAGCTGGAAGCGCAAAAACTCCATGGGCGAAGTCGAGGAGCTGGGCATGTAGGCCATCTTTGCTGTTGAGGAGTAGACGACCAGTACCGATATGGTCATCAGGGCGATTATTATCACCCACAGCACCCTGTCGCCGCCCAGCAGTCGCTTTACAACATCCACAAAACCACTCTCCTCCGCATCTTTGGCTTCGGTGGGGGTGGCATCGCTCTGCGGCTCCTCCTGTTCGTTCATGCGAACGACATATTTTTCGTAGTCTACCTGCTCCTTCATGCCTCTCGTACGCCTTGCGGCGTAGTCGTTAATTGTTCAAAATATTCTCTTTAACCCACTTTTTGAATAGTTCGCCGCGTTGCTCATAGTTCTTGAAGAGGTCAAAACTTGCACATGCCGGCGATAGCAGCACGGTATCTCCCTCCTCGGCGACTGCGCGAGCGGCCTGCATCGCCTCGTCGAGCGACGCTGTGCTTATGACCTTCGGCACAACGCCCGTAAAGGCCTCAATGAGTTTCTTGTTATCCACGCCCATGCAGATAAGCGCCTTAACCTTTTCGCGCGCAAAGGCCTTCAACGGCTCGTAGTCGTTACCCTTATCCGTTCCTCCGGCAATCCAAATGGTCGGGCGAGTCATGCTCTCCAGGGCATACCACACCGAATCTACATTTGTCGCCTTCGAGTCGTTAATCCATTGTATACCATCCTTTTCGCCGGCCGGCTCCAAGCGATGCTCTACGGGCGAAAATGAGTATATGCTCTTTTCGATTTGCTCCGCCTCCACTCCGGCTGCCAAAGTCGCTAAAGCTGCCGCCATAGCGTTGTAGGCGTTGTGCAGGCCCTTAATCTGCATCTTCTGCGTGTCGAGCGTGAGGCTCTGCTTGCCCACTCTTGCCGTAAACTCTCCGTCAGGCGTGAGGAAGGCATCACCTGCCGCACTTGCCACGGCCGCATGTGCCGCAAAGGGCAACTGCCGCATACGCATCTCGGGGCGCTTCATAATCTCGGCGGCAATGACCTCGTCGTCAGCCGAATAGATGAACGCCGAGCGCGAATGCTGATTCTGCGTTATGCGCATCTTCGAATCCACATAATTCTGGAAGCAGTAGTCGTAGCGGTCCAAATGGTCGGGAGTTATATTCATCAAAACGGCTATGTCGGCCCGAAAATCGTACATGCCGTCGAGCTGGAACGAGCTGAGCTCCAAGACATACCAATCGAAGTCGGCTGTGGCAACCTGATAAGCGAAGCTCTCACCAATATTTCCTCCCAGTGCAACATTTATTCCCGCATCGCGCATAATCTTGTAAATCAGCGATGTAGTCGTTGTTTTGCCGTTCGAACCTGTGATGCAGATTGTGCGGGCCTTACCCATATATCGTGCTGCAAACTCCATCTCCGAGATAATGGGCACACCCTTCTCGCGCAGAGCCTTCACGATGGGTGCTTTCTCGGGTATTCCGGGCGATTTTATCACCTCGTCGGCCGCCAGAATGCGCTCCACCGAGTGACCTCCCTGCTCCCACTCAACTTGCCACTTGTCGAGTATTTTCGTATAACGCTCGGCAATCTTTCCCGCATCGCTCAAAAAGACCTCAAAGCCCTTTTTCTTTGCCAATACTGCTGAGCCGTAGCCGCTTATGCCGCCACCCAAAACAACTATCTTTTTCATCTTTCCTATCGCATTTTAAGTGTTACAAGTGTCAGGGCGCAGAGCAAAATCGAGATGATGAAGAATCGCATCACAATCTTTGTTTCAAACTGCCCCTTCTTCTGGAAATGGTGATGCAACGGCGACATCAACAAGATGCGTCGTCCCTCGCCATACTTGCGTTTGGTATATTTGAAGTAACTCACCTGCACCATTACCGACAAGGCCTCGGCCAAAAATACTCCGCACAAGAGTGGCAGCAAGAGTTCCTTGCGTATGCAGAGCGCAAACACGGCGATGATACCTCCAATTGCCAGCGAGCCCGTGTCGCCCATAAAAATCTGCGCCGGGAACGAGTTATACCACAAAAATCCGAGCAATGCACCTCCCATCGCCGCAGCAAAGACTACCAACTCCGACGATTCGGGAATATACATTATGTTGAGGTAGTCGGCATATATTATATGTCCCGACAGATAGGCCAGCGTTCCCAACACCATGATTATCGGGACCGATACGGTCGTGAGTAGGCCGTCGAGTCCATCCGTAAGGTTTGCACCATTTGACACTGCCGTTACAACGAATATCGCCACGAGGATATATAGCAGCCAAGTGAGCCACCTATTGCCACCCACCATCCAACCATAGTCAAACTCGTTATCCTTAATAAAGGGAATAGTGGTTTTTGTGGTCTTTTGTGGCGTTGGGCTCATTACGGCGCGCTGCGTCTGTGTGACAATGGTGTTTCCCGACTCATCTACTATTACGCTCTCGGTCGGCTCCGACACCTTCTCGCGAATCACCACATCCTGCGACAGGCACATCACCGTACCCACGATAATACCCAACCCTACCTGTCCTACAATCTTGAAGCGCCCCTTCAGACCCTCTTTTTTGTGGCGGAAGGTCTTGATGTAATCGTCCAAAAAACCTATGACACCCAACCATATGGTCGATACAATCATCAGTTGTACATATACATTATCCAACCTGCCGACCAGCAACATGGGCACAAGTATCGCCAAAAGTATTATCACGCCACCCATCGTCGGTGTACCCTTCTTCGAGAGCTGACCTTCTAATCCCAAATCACGAATCTCCTCGCCAATCTGGTGACGCTGAAGCATTCTGATTATCGTGCGTCCGAAAAATATTGTGATTAGCAGAGCTAAAATTACAGCTACTGCTGCACGGAACGAGATATATTGAAACATTCCCGAACCCGGCAAATCAAACCTCTCATCGAGGTATTGAAATAATGAGTATAGCATATATTTTTGTTTTTTTCTAATTATCCTGTTACTTCTAATTTCCGTAAATGCGTTTGGCTGACACATTCTTCATCTTCCTTGCCTTGCGAATGCTCACATACGCCAACAAGGCAAGTCAAAATTATTAGTGAAATTAGGGAAGTTAAAGAGTTTAGTGATTTTAGTGTTTTCACAAAATATTTTTCTCAGCGCTCTCCCTAACTTCCTTAATCTCCTTAACCTCCCCTAATCTCCCTATTTTTGCGCCACTAATTTCATTTTCCCCCAAACGCCTCGCGCAACTCTTCTTTATCGTCAAAATGCAACTTCTCGGTGCCGATAATCTGGTAATCCTCATGGCCTTTGCCGGCTACGAGCAATATATCTCCTGTCGTTGCCAGCATCACCGCCGTGCGTATGGCCTGGCGGCGGTCGGTTATACGCAAAACTTGCGCTCCGCTCTCCACTCCCGCCATAATCTCATCGAGAATCTTCTCGGGGTCTTCGGTGCGCGGATTATCCGAGGTGAGAATCGCTATGTCGGCCTCGCGCGAAGCTATGCGGCCCATTTCCGAGCGCTTCGTGGAGTCCCTGTCGCCTCCGCAGCCACACACCACAATCAGTCGCTGACCCTCGTGTCGTATGTCGTTTATGGTGTCGATGACATTCTGCAATGCGTCGGGTGTGTGGGCATAATCCACAATTGCCGTAATGCCACTCTCCGAGCGCACGGGCTCGAATCTGCCACTCACTGAGTGCAGGGCGCTCAAGTGCTGCAATACCTCCTTCTCGTCGGCACCCAGCAGAATGGCAGCACCTGCCACAGCCGTCAGGTTATAGGCGTTGAATCGACCGAGGAAATTCACCCAGACCTCGCTTCCGCCAATCTTTAACAACATGCCGTCGAAGAGCATCTCCAAAATCTTGCAGCGGAAATCGGCCATCTGGCGCAACGAGTAGCGGTAAGCCTTGGCTCGTGTGTTTTGCAACATCACCTCGCCATTCCTGTCGTCGACATTCACAAGCGCAAAGGCCGTCTTGGGCAGCGAGTCGAACAATCGCTTCTTCGCCTTTATATATTCAGCCATTGTGCCGTGATAGTCCAGGTGGTCGTGCGTCAAGTTTGTAAACACCGCTCCCGTAAAGTGCAGACCTCGGATGCGCTCTTGCACCACCGAGTGTGACGATACCTCCATAAAGCAATATTCGCAACCCTCCTCCACCATTTCGTGCAGCATGGCATTCAGGCGTATCGTGTCGGGTGTGGTGTGTGTCGAGGCAATCTCTCGCTCATTTATGCGGTAAACCACCGTCGAAATCAGTCCCACGCGATAACCCATGCGGCGATACAGGTCATAGAGCAGCGTGGCAATAGTTGTCTTGCCGTTTGTTCCCGTTACGCCTACCAATTTTATTTTGCGTGACGGGTTACCATAAAAAGCTGCCGCCATGTCGGCCATGGCCTTCGTGGAGTCTGCAACCACAGCATATGTCACCTCTGCGGCCAACTCTTCGGGCAGCTCCTCGCATACAATCGCCGTTGCACCTCTCTCTATTGCTGAGGCGATGTATTTATGTCCGTCGGCCTGCGTACCTCTTACAGCGAAGAAGCAATCTCCGCTCTTCACAGCCCGAGAGTCGTAGACCAATCCTCCGATTTCGCTATTGCATGCCGTATGCAGCTTTATAACCTCTGTCGAGGCCAATATTTCGCTCAATAATCTCTTCATAACGCTCTTTTATCGTAAAGTGATAGTCACACTTTCGCCACTTTTTATCCTTCTTCCTGCGGGTATGCTCTGACTCTGCACCACGCCGGCACCCGAGAATCTGACCGTCAAACCGCGACTCTCAAGCATATATATCGCATCGCGCAGTCCCATACCTTTGACATTGGGCATAATCTGTTCGCCCTCGATGCTGCGCACATCCACATTTTTCATTGTATCGACCTTCACCACGCCCCAGCCGTCGCGCTTGTCAAACGACACGCGAGGCGAAAACTTGTCTGCCACCTTGCGTACCGAAGCAATATGCCCGCCCTTGACTTTCGAGGGGTGATGCTCCTTCTCCGACGGCGTAAGCTCGCGATGCCACTCCTCGTCGCGATAATATGTGTTGTATACAATCTCTTTCAGCACCTGTCCGGTAAGACCTGCACCATAATACGAGCCTCCGCGTGCGCGACATGTGAGAATTCCCGCCATGACCGTATACTTCGGATTCTCCGCGGGGAAATATGCCACCATCGAGCCATAGTAATAGCCATCGCTACGCCTTACACCCTGAACATATTGCGCCGTACCTGTCTTTGCCGCCACGCGGAACGATGCTGTGTCGCGGAAGAACCACGCCGCCGTACCCGTGCGAGCCGTTTCAACCAAGCAGTCGTGCGCGATGTCGAGCGTCTTATCCGAACAAATCTTCTCGACCAGCACCTTTGTCGGGAATTGCTCCACAACCTCATCTCCGCGCCTTACCTCGCGAATGAGCCTCGGTGCCACCATTTTACCTCGGTTTGCCACCGCATTATAGAGCGTCAAAGTCTGTACGGGCGATATTTCAATCGTGTAACCATATCCCATCTCCGGCAGCGTACGCACATTCCAATGCGCTTTGCCTCCCTTCTTGAAATCGTCGAGGTTGGATTTCAACTCACCCATAGCCTCCAAGCCCACCGTGCGGTCGAGGTGCAGGTTTTTGCTCAAAAACTCCACATAACGCTGCGGATTATCCTTGTAATGGTCGTATATAGCCGTTGTGAAGTATACATTCGACGACTCGGCAACCGCCTCCTTCAAATTGAGTGAGTCACCCAGGTCGTGCGAATCTTCAAACATCGCGAGGTGGCTGTTTCCCACCTGTGTAGGCTTACCATGATTGGTAAAATACTTTTTTTCGGGCGACATGCCGCAATCCTCCAAAAGAGCCAACATCGCCGCCAACTTGAATGTCGAGCCCGGCTCGTGGCGACGCGTCAGGGCATATTCGTCACGCTCGGTGTAGATGCCGCTGCGCTCGGCCGTTTCGCCTAAGTTCACCATCGCCAAAATATCGCCCGTCGCCACCTCTATGACCATCACATTACCCCAAATGGCATTGTTGGCCACAAGCTGTCGCCTAAGCGCCGCATCGGCAATATTCTGAATATCAACATCCAAGGTCGTCACTACATCCAACCCGTCCTCGGCGTTTATGTTCTTTTCGTCTTGCACCGCAATCGAAAATCCCGGAGCTATGCGCTGACGCATCGTGCGACCATTGCCTCCTTCCAAATACTTGCTGTATACATGCTCAATGCCGTAGCGCCCCTTCCTCTTTTCAAGGTCCTCCTTGCTGAGGTTGTTGCGTACCATGCCTAAAGTTCTACGCCCCAGCTCCCCGTAGGGATATACTCGCTGGTCGAGCGTCACAAGGCGATATGTCATGCCTAAATTCCAATTCAGGATAGGATATTTTCGTAATACCTGCCACTCGTTGTAATCCACTTCGCGTGGCAAGATGTTCACAGGGCGATGGTCGCGCAGCGTGTCATACATCTTCACATCCTTGAACTCATTCCCGGTGAGCATATCCCAAAATCGCGACAGAATACCCTCGCTGCGATACGCCAAGGTATCTTTGCGATATATTATTTTATAATGCTTCTCATGCTCCTTTAGCATCAACTCCCGATACTCCTTTGCGGTGCGGTCTTTGAAGAATGGCGCTAAGAGTTTTGCCAACGAGTCGGCATTTTCCTTAAATAACGCCAACGAATCAAATCCCTCGCTCGCCATGTCGAAATCCACTCTGTAACGCAATATCGAGGTGGCAAGCGGTGCTCCGTCGCGTGCCAAAATCGAACCCCGTCGAGCATATACCGTATCCATGCGGAATATGCGCTCATCGAGCTTTTGGGCGTTGTGGTGAATCTCGTCACTTATGGCAAAAACCCAAATCAAACGCACAAGCACAAGAAGTGCCACCACGATGAAGAGGCCATACACCAGCTTCACCCTGCCGAACATCTCGTCCTTTACATCTATATCGTTCTGCTTCTTTGCCATAACTCTTTTTGGACACTATTCCACAATCTCCTTTGCTTTGTCGGGGTCTTTTAAGGGTATTCCGCGCTCCTTGAGCTGCTCCTTTATTGCCGAGTGCGTTGTGCTGTTGTATAGCTGCTCCTGCAAGCGAATCGAACGCTCGCGCACCAACTGTAATTCGCGCTCCAATTGCGAGTATCTGAGGTCGGCATACAGGGTCATAAACATCACGGCGATGCTCACGAAACACATCACGGCAATCGCTGCAAAGTAGTGGTAATTATCTGCTACACTTTTGTTTATGAGAATATTTCCCGAAAAGAGCTGCCAGAAAAGTCGTGAACGCTTCTTCTGCTTCTTTGCCTCGCGTTCCTTCTCTTCGCGCTCGGCCTCCTCCTGCTCCTCGCGGTCGCGCTCGATGTCGTCGTCAGCCTCGCCACTCTGTACGCGCAGCACCTCGCGACGCACGCGGCGGCGGAACTCCTCGTCCTCCTCAGCCTTGCGCAACTCCTCCTCTGTCAAGGGGTTAAACTCGTCGTTATCACTCTGCGGGTACATGTTTTCTCTATTTTTTACAATTTTATCGCTGCGCGCAATTTTGCCGAACGCGAGCGGGGATTTCTTGCCACCTCCTCATTGGTCGGAACAACCGCCTTGCGCGTAACCACCTCGAAGGGTGTCTGACTGCGACCAAAGAAGTCCTGCTCGACCTTGCCCTCGAAATTTCCGCTACGCATAAAATTCTTCACCAATCTATCCTCCAACGAGTGGTACGATATTACGACAAGCCTTCCTCCGGGGCGTAACACCTTGAGCGACTGCTCCAAAGCCATCTTCAGGGCCTCCATTTCGCCATTTACCTCAATGCGCAGAGCCTGAAACAGCTTGGTGAGGAACTTACTCTCGTCGCGCTTCGGCGTGCAGGGCTTCACCGCCTCGACCAACTGTGCAGTGGTGAGTATGGGAGCCTGCTCTCGCGCCCTTACGATGCACGACGCAATCTTCCATGTGGTGTCCAACTCGCCATACTCCTTTAGTATGCGCCCTAACGCCTCGGCGTCGTATTGATTCACTATGTCGGCAGCGGTGCGACCTCCACGCTGATTCATGCGCATATCTAACGGAGCCTCACCTCGGAACGAAAAACCTCGCTCTGTGGCATCGAAGTGGTGCGACGATACGCCTAAATCCGCCAAAATACCATCCACCTGCTTGACCTCCCTCAAGCGTAGCGCACCACGCAAAAAGCGGAAATTGCTCTCCACATAATTGAAACGCTCATCGTCTGGAGCATTTTTCAGCGTGTCGCGGTCCTGGTCGAACGAGAATAATCGCCCTTGGTCGCCTAACGCCTGCAATATGCGTCGAGAGTGGCCTCCACCACCAAATGTAAGGTCACAATAAGTCCCATTTGGCTGGATGTCAAGCAACTCGATTGACTCCTCCAAAAGCACGGGAACATGGTATGTAGTCTGCTCTGCGGTCATTTTTACTCAAAAAAGCATATTTGGGTGTAAAGTTACATCTTTTAATTCAAAATTCTAAATTATGAGAAATAAATTCTCATTTCCTACTCGCGGCTCGGCATAATGTGCAAGCGCCCTCTGCTCTTGCTCCGCAGCGTCGGTTCAAAATTATTTGGGAAATTAAGGAATTTAGAGAGTTTCGAGAAGTGTCGAGACTATTTTTGCATCTGCACGAAATTCCCTATATTCACTAACTTCCCTAAACTCCCTATTTTTTTGCTGCGTCAGCCAAAATTTTGAATTTTGAATTTTGAATTTTGAATTCTTCTCTGTATCTTTGTGCGCAACAAAAACCCTACTGCATTATGTCATTCATCGATGAAAGGGTACAATCGACAGGCTTGACCTTCGACGATGTGTTGCTCGTACCCGCCTATTCAGAAGTAATGCCGCGTACGGTTTCGACCGAAACTCGTTTCTCGCGGAATATTAAGTTGAACATACCCATTGTGTCTGCCGCTATGGATACCGTAACGGAGGCTCCGTTGGCTATCGCCCTTGCTCGTGAGGGAGGTATCGGTGTTATCCACAAGAATATGTCTATCGCCGAGCAGGCTGCGCATGTTCGCCGTGTAAAGCGTGCCGAGAGTGGTATGATTTATGACCCTATCACCATTTCCAAGGAGCAGACCGTTGGCGATGCTCTGCAATTGATGCACGACAACAAGATTGGCGGTATTCCTGTTGTGGATGACGATAACCTGCTTATCGGTATCGTTACCAACCGCGACTTGCGCTTCCAGCGCGATATGACGCGTAAGATTGACGAGGTGATGACCAAGGAGAATATCATCACTACCCACTCTACCGAGTTGGAGAAGGCGTCAGAGATTCTGCTCTCGAACAAAATCGAGAAGTTGCCGGTCGTAGACGACAATAACAAGCTTATCGGACTTATCACCTATAAAGATATAACAAAGGTACAGGACCATCCCAATGCCTGCAAGGACTCTAAGGGCCGTTTGCGCGTAGCTGCCGGTATCGGCATCACGCCCGATGCCATGGAGCGCGTAAAGGCTTTGATGGCTGAGGGTGTCGACGCTGTAGTTTTGGATTCGGCACATGGCCACTCGAAGAATGTTGTGGAGATGCTCAAGAAGGTTAAGAGCCACTTCCCCGAGTTGGATGTTGTCGTGGGTAACATCGCAACAGCCGAGGCTGCCAAGATGTTGGTCGAGGCAGGTGCCGATGGCGTTAAGGTCGGTATTGGCCCGGGCTCTATCTGTACTACCCGTATCATCGCAGGTGTGGGTGTTCCCCAGCTTACAGCTATTTTTGACGCTGCAAATGCCATCAAGGGCAGCGGTATCCCCGTTATTGCCGATGGTGGTTTGCGCTATTCGGGCGACTGCGTCAAGGCTTTGGCGGCAGGTGGCGATTGCGTCATGGTAGGCTCGATGTTTGCAGGTACCGAGGAGTCACCCGGCGAAACAATAATTTATAACGGCCGTAAGTTCAAGACCTATCGCGGTATGGGCTCTATCGACGCCATGAAGGCCGGCTCTTCAGACCGTTACTTCCAGGGCGAGCAGAAAGATGCCTTGAAGCTCGTTCCCGAGGGTATCGTAGGCCGCGTACCATTCAAGGGCTCACTTAACGAGACGGTTTATCAGTTGGTTGGCGGTATTCGTGCCGGTATGGGCTACTGCGGAGCGCATAACATTGGCGAGTTGCAGAAAGCGAAGTTCGTGCGCATCACCTCGAACGGAGTTGTCGAGAATCACCCGCACGACATTACCATTACACGCGAGACGCCAAACTACACACGAGGCGAATAACGCTTAACGGCTCACTGCGCTTATGCGGCGAGCCGTTTTTGATATAAATAATATGTCATTGCGAGCATAATGTAATTATGCGTGGCGAACCGTTTTGCAGAGGACATTAAGTGTAAGCGATATGTATAAATCCATTGTTTATATTATCACTAATAAAACGAGCAGTGTGTTTTATACAGGAGTAACAAGTGATTTAAGACAGAGAATAGCTCAACATCGAAATAAATCATTTGGAGGCTTCTCGGCAAAATATAATTTATGCAGGGTGGTTTATATAGAAGAATTGCCAAATATTGCTGATGCAATACTGCGTGAGAAATATATAAAGATGATGTCGAGAGAGAGAAAAATGAAGTTGATAAACTCTGTTAATCCAAATTGGGAAGATTTGGCATAGAGCCAACGGTTGTCATCCCACCGAAGCCGATAGGCGAGGATTGGGATCTCTACCGAATAGTTCCCTTAGAGATTCCAATCATTACTCACTTGCGTTCGTAATGTGGAATGACATAGTTTTACTAAAATTACAGATTAAGGAATTAAAACAAATACACGACAATGAAACAGGACATGATTGTTATTTTGGACTTGGGTAGCCACGAAAATACCGTGGTGGCTCGAGCAATCCGTGCGTTGGGCGTATATTCTGAGATTTACCCCCACGACATCACAGCCGAGGAGTTGAAGGCATTGCCCAATGTAAAGGGTGTTATTATCAACGGCGGCCCCAACAATGTTATCAACGGCGAGGAGATTGATGTAAGGCCCGAGATTTATGAGGCGGGCTTCCCCGTTATGGCTGCCGGCCACGCAAAGGCTAAGTGCGAGGTTAAATTGGCGCAGTTTGCCGATGACGAGGAGGCTATCAAGGCTGCTGTGAAGTCATTTGTCTTCGACACTTGCAAGGCCGAGGCTAATTGGAACATGAAGAACTTCGTTGCCGACCAGGTGGAGCTTATCCGCCAGCAGGTGGGCGACAAGAAGGTGCTGTTGGCATTGTCGGGTGGTGTCGATTCATCGGTTGTTGCAGCACTTTTGTTGAAGGCAATTGGCGACAACTTGGTTTGCGTGCATGTCAACCATGGCTTGATGCGCAAGGGCGAGTCGGAGGCTGTTGTCGAGATTTTCGGTAAGCAGCTCTGCGCAAACCTCGTATATGTTGATGCTACCGAGCGCTTCTTGTCGAAGTTGGAGGGCGTTGAGGACCCCGAGCAGAAGCGCAAGATTATCGGCGGCGAGTTCATCCGCGTATTCGAGGAGGAGGCGCGCAAGTTGGACGGCATCGACTTCCTGGGTCAGGGTACAATCTATCCCGACATCGTCGAGAGCGGCACCAAAACCGCCAAGATGGTCAAGTCGCACCACAATGTCGGCGGTCTGCCCGAGGATTTGCAGTTCGCTTTGGTCGAGCCTCTGAAGCAGCTCTTCAAGGACGAGGTGCGTGCTTGCGGTGTTGAGCTTGGCTTGCCTTACGATATGGTCTATCGCCAGCCATTCCCCGGCCCGGGCTTGGGCGTTCGTTGCTTGGGCGCTATCACCCGCGACAGATTGGAGGCTGTGCGTGAGTCGGATGCTATCCTTCGCGAGGAGTTCAAGGCTGCAGGCTTGGATAAGACCGTATGGCAGTATTTCACCGTCGTTCCCGACTTTAAGTCGGTGGGCGTAAGAAACAATGCCCGCTCTTACGATTGGCCTGTGATTATCCGCGCCGTGAATACTATCGACGCCATGACCGCTACTATCGAGCATATCGACTGGGCCGTGTTGGATAAGATTACGCGCCGCATCTTGGCCGAGGTGCCAAATGTCAATCGCGTCTGCTACGATATGTCGCCCAAACCTTCGGCAACTATCGAGTGGGAGTAGTTCCTGATTTCTAAATATCCTTTATATGCGCCGACGCTCTTTTGGGGTGTCGGCTCTTTTTTTTGCCCATCTTGCGACAATTTTTTTGCCGTAAATAGGTTGTTTGCCATTCCGAAATCAAAATTTTTAACCATCGCCAAAATCCCCGATTTTTCAAAAACAGCCAAATAACCCCTAAAAATATCATGCAGAAAATATGCAAAACAACCCCTTATTTTGCATATATGCTAATATTTTTGCCATTTTTGCATAAAAATGCAAAAATTTCGGGGGGGGGAATTTTTGACCAATATTTTTGTAACTTTGTATAGGTGTTTTTGCGCAAAAGCGAGTTTTTGAACTTTTGTGCTCCATATTAAACAGACCTAATTTTTTACCTTTTATTAATATAAACATTTTTAACATGAAGAAGATTTTCTTAGTTGTTGCCGCATTGGGTATGTTGGCAACATCGTGTACTAAGGATGACGCTGCGGTTGCAGGCACCGAGTCTTTGGTATCGTTCACAATCGACTCTCCGGAGTTGGCAACTCGTTATGGCGAGGGTACAACTGTAGACAACCTTGAGTGGGCTTTCTATGATGAGAAAGGCACTCGTCTTGAGGCTCTTTGTGGCTCAACAAAGGCTCTCAACGAGGAGTTCAAGGGCTCTTACACTCTTAAGGTGGCTTTGGTAGACGGTCGTCAGTACACAGCTCTTTTCTGGGCTTCTAAGGTGGGTGCTCCTTACACAGTAGATTGGTCAGCTAAGACCATGACCATCGACACAAATGCGCTTGTAGCTAACCAGGAGGCTTATGATGCTTTCTACAAGTACACAGCCATCGATCAGTCAAAGAAGGTGCACAAGATTGAGCTTACTCGTCCTTTTGCACAGCTTAACATCGCAACCAAGGACTACAATAAGGCTGCGAATGCCGGTGTTACCGTTTTGGAAACCGAGGTTACTGTAAATGCTTACACAAAATTGCATTTCGATGCAGCATCAGTTAAGGAGTCTGTTGCCGATCAGAAAACTCTTGTTTATACCATGTCGGATATAGCAGAGGGTACTGCTTTGAATGACGACGAGTGCAAGATGCTTGCAATGAACTATGTTTTGGTTGGCGATCGTGAGTTGGTAAATGTAACTATGAAGGCTGAGGAGGCTGATGGTACTTTTGTTACTCGCGAGTACACAACTGTTCCCGTACAGCGCAACTACCGCACTTATATCGTAGGTAATTTGCTCACAACTACCAACGAGTTCGATGTTACAACCGTTCCCGGCTTCAATGACACAACTCTTCCTGAGACTGCTATCGAGAAGCTTATCATGGATATCCAGACTGTTGGTGGCGAGTTCACTTTGCCCAGCGACATCACATTGGATGGTACTCTTGTAGTAAGAAAGGATGTTGTTCTTAACCTTAACGGTAAGACTCTTACTAACAAGGTTGAGAACGCTGCAACCGATGTTATCGTAGTTGAGGAGGGCGCAACTCTTACAATCAATGGTGAGGGTAATGTTACGGCTGTTTCTGGCAACGACGGTTATGCTGTTATCTCTGAGGGTACAGTAATTATCAATGGCGGTACTTTCCAGGCTGGTGTTGATGCTGCAAATGATGGTAACTGCACAATCTATGCTCGTGGCAAGGGTAAGGTTTATATCAATGGTGGTAACTTCTCTACTCCTGCTGGCGACGACACTGCATATGTTCTTAATAAGAAAGATGGAGACCGCGCCACTACTACTATTGAGGTTAAGGGCGGTACTTTCCAGAACTTCAACCCCGCAAACAATCCTGCTGAGGGTGCCGGCACTAACTTCTGTGCTGAGGGTTTTGCTGCGTATGATAACGGTGATGATACCTACACTGTTCTTCCCGCACTTACAGCTGCTTTGAAGGATGTAACTACCGACACCGTTGTTGATGTGACTACCGATATGCATGTTGCAACCGGTACAACTCCTCACACTCACAATGCTACTGCTAATATCACTATCAATGGTAATGGCAATAGCGTTATCTCGAATGCCGAGTCTGCAGATGACTTCCAGTGGGAGGGTGGTACTATCCCTGCAATGTCTACAATCTTCTCTTCTGCAAATGGTAGCAAGGTAACTGTAAACGACCTTACTTTCGAGGGTACTATGTCAGCTTTGATGTTGGGTCACTATAAGAACTCAACATACAATAACTACAATACTGAGCTTAATAATGTAAATGTTATTGATACAGAGGTTGTATCTTTCTCTGAGAATGTATCTCCTGCTGTATGCGTTTATGGTACTGCAGTTTTGAATAACTGTAATATCTATGGTACAACATTGTCAGAGTTGGATACAGATCCTATGTGGCCTGTATATGATTTGGCGTTAGTAAATTACACAAACGCAACCCTGAACGACTGTAATATTGGTAGCATCATATTCTGGAATCAGGCTGCGCTTATCGTAAACGATGGTACTGTAATCGAGGAGTTGGTTGTCCTTGGCAACATGAACAATAAGAATGCTAATAATTACATTAATATTAATGCTGGTGCAGAAGTAAAGGTTCTCGATTTGTCAAAGATCACCGATAAGAAGCAAGTAAAAATCAATATCGAGGCAGGTGCTACCGTAGGTAAGGTTGTTGCTAATGGCGTTGAGTATTCTACTCTCAACTCATACCTCAACATGGATGCTGCAAATACTGAGGTTGCAGCAGATGCTGATGACTTGGTTGGTGCTCTTGAGAGCGGTAAGGATGTAATTCTTGATGATGATGTTAATATTAACCCTGCAGGCATGAGCAACGCTTATGGTACAACAGGTATTAATGTTAAGAACGGTCAGACTATCGATGGTGGTGGTCATACACTTGATATTCAGGGTGCAGGTGGCACTTGGGATTCAGGTATCAACACTACCGGAGGTCTTATCACAAACATCAAAATTACCGGCTCTTTCCGTGGTATCTTCATTAACCACGATAGCACTCATAGCGAGCCCGTTGTTTTGGAGAATGTAATTCTTGATGGTACTGTTTATACAATCTCTTGTGACCAGGGTTTGAATCAGACTTTGAAGGCTACAAACTCTACTTTCAAGGGTTGGACAAGCTACGCTGCGACTCTTGGCTCGGCAACATTTACTGACTGCTACTTCGGTGAGGGTCGCGGTTATGCATATTGTCGTCCTTACGCTCCCACAGTATTTGAGGGTTGCGAGTTCGAGGCAGGCTTTACTGTAGATCCTGTTGCTAATGTGACTTTCAAGAATTGTACTTTGAATGGTGTTCTTTTGACTTCAGCAAATATTACTGAGCTCGTAACAAACGCTGCAAAGGTAACAGTAGAGAACAACTAATTAAAAGTTGTATATTATTTCTAACTGCGCTCTTCGGGGCGCAGTTTGAAAAAACAGAGTTGCACCTCTTGGGTGGGGTGCAACTCACAAGTGGCAGGGCGCCGGGATGTGTGCCTTGCGGCGTCGGGAGGGGCGGTCGGTAATGTCGATAACCCCAAAGCCCGAAGGCGAAGATGCCATTTTTTCGATTGTGGTGGTATCTTCATTTTTCTCATGATAATCGCTGCGCCTCGGCCAAAGGCGCAGCACTTTTTTTGTCGCAATAGGCCCGGCGGCGCCGCCACCACTAATTATTCATACGGTAGGCGCGTTGCACGCCCTTGAGTTTCATCAGCGAGTGTATGAGTGTGTCGACAACCGCAGCACTCGGCACCTCCACACTTATTGTTCCGCGCACCATGCCGTCGCCATGTGACGAGAAGTTGAACATGCGGATATTGAGCTTTAGTTCACGCGTGATTATCTCGGTTATCTGGTTTGCGAGGCCCGAAGAGTCGGCCGCCACCACCGCAATTGTCGCGCGGAACGCTCCGTCGGCATTGCTGCGCCAGCGCGCCTCCATAACTCTATAAGGGTAGTTCTCCTTGAGTCGTGAGGCGTTGGGGCAGTCGGTGCGGTGAATCGTGATGCCCGACGAAATGGTCACAAAACCGAAAATATCGTCACCTTTGATGGGGTTGCAGCACTTCGCCAACTTATACTCTATATTATTAATCTTCTCGTCGATAACCAGCGCATCCGACGAGCGAGAGGACTGTGATGCCGCCTCCATCTTGCTCTCCTCCTTCTGCTTCTCCGCCTCGGCAGCTGCTGCGCGACGCTCGTCGTCCTCCACGCCCGAGAGCCAGCGTTGCAGAATCTCCTTGATTGTCAGGAAGTCAATCTTCTGCAGTGCAATCATCGAGTAGACCTCGCGACCCGTGCGCACCTTGAAGTGGCGACACAGGTATGCCACCGCCTCGTCAATCGGGGTGTTGAGCTTCCAGTTTTTCAACTTGCGCTCCAGCTCCTCGCGGCCCATGCGGGCATATTTCATCTGCTCCTCGCGGATAAACGACTTTATGCGACCTCGAGCCTTCGAGGTGACGCAAAAATTGAGCCAATCGGCCTTGGGGGTCTGGTTTTTCTGCGTCATGACCTCCACAATGTCGCCATTGCGCAGCACCTCGCGAATCGGCACAGCACGATTGTTCACCTTGCCGCCCGTACATGTCGAGCCGAGGTTTGTGTGGATGTCGAAAGCAAAATCCAGCACCGTAGCACCCTCGGGCAGCTTGCGAATATCGCCATTGGGCGTAAATACAAAAATCTCACCCGACGAGGGTTTTCCTTCAAAGCGTTGCGTGAGCGAGTGGGTAGTCTCCTCCAAGGCCTCACGCAGGCGCGAGAGCCACTGCTCCGAGGTCTGCGCACCCTGATTCACACCCTTGTAACGCCAGTGAGCCGCGATACCTCGCTCGGCCACAGCATCCATGCGCTCGGTGCGAATCTGAATCTCCACCCAGCGACCTTCGCCGGCCGATACGGTCGTGTGCAACGATTCGTAGCCGTTTTTCTTGGGAATCGTCACCCAGTCGCGCATGCGGTTGGGGTTGGGCGTGTAGCAGTCGCTGACAATCGAATATACCGTCCAGCAGAGGCGCTTCTCGTCCTCGGGTGGGCAATCTATAATCACGCGCAGGGCGAAGATGTCGTACACGCCCTCGAACGGGACATTCTGCTTGCGCATCTTGTTCCAAATCGAGTATACCGACTTTGTGCGGCTCTTTATGTGGTACTTAATTCCCTGCTTGTCAATCTTTTCGACTATGGGCTCTAAGAAGCGGGCGATGAATGTCTGACGCTCGCGCTCGGTCTCCTCCAAGCGGCGCGAGATATAGTCATAATCCTTCGGCTCCAACCATTTCAGTGCCAAATCCTCCAACTCGCTCTTCACATTATAAAGTCCGAGCTTGTGGGCAATCTGGGCATAGAGATTCATGCTCTCCCAGCTCTTCTTACGGCGTTTCTCGGGCGGGAATATCTCCAGTCGGCGCATTACCTCCAGTCGGTCGGCAAGTTTTATGAGTATCACGCGCGGGTCCTCCGAGTAGCTGACAATCATATCGCGGAAATCGGATGCCTGCTCCTTCGAAACCTTGAGTTTTATGTTCGAAATCTTGCAAAGTCCCACGATGATGCCCAGCACCTCCTGGCCAAACTCCTTGCGTATGGTTATCGAGAGCTCGTCTACGCTCTCGGGGCGCTCCTTGCTGGCGATGCGCATCACATCGTGCAGGATGGATGCCACCGTGGAGTTGCGACCTAAGCCAATCTCCTTGGCTACAATCTCGGCAACGGCGACATCGTGGTCCAACATCGGCACGCCGTCATAGCGCATATATCCCAGCATCTGCTCTGCGGCAAATTGCAGAGCCTTGTCCACCAGCTCTTGTGTTGTGGTGGAGAATGTATCGCGCACGAAATTTCGTAACGCTCCGTATCTCTTCAGCACCTCCATAATTATAATGCTGTTAAAGGTTTTCTAACAATATATATATGGTCCTCGGGGAGGGCAAAAAGCTCTTGCTCCTGCACCGAAAACTCTCTCTTAAAATCACAATCCTCGACCTCGAATCCTGCTGCGGCCAATCGCTCGACATAGTCGCGACCATAAATGCGGCGGTGGTCATACTGCCCGAATATGCGCGTGCGCTCGTCGGGGTCGGTGATGGTGTCATCCTCGAAGGTGTGTTCGCGCTCCAAATCCACGGGCGACAATACTACGGCCCAACCTCCGGGACGCAGTATGCGGAAAATTTCGCGTAAGGCCTTTCCGTCATCCTCGACATGTTCCAATATGTGGTTGCAAATCACCACCTCTTGCGATGCCTCCCCGAGTGGTATCTGCTGGATGTCGAAGTGCATATCGGCCAAGGGGCTCTCCAGGTCGGCCGTCACATATCGCTCGGGCGTGGAGGCATACATCTGCTTAAATTTACGCATCAGAGCCACCTCGGGAGCTATGTGTAGCAACTGTGGCAGAGCCACCGCGCCACGACCTATGTCGCTCTCGCGTATCAACCATAGCCACAGCAGGCGATGCCTCTCCAGCGCCAAACATCGCGGGCAGAGTGCATTTTCGCGCTGCACGACATAGCCGTAAGGCAGGAATTTGCGTCTGCGACAACCGCAAAGCGGGCACTCCTTGCCGCGACCAATATACAGCAATCCCAGCAAAGGCACTCCCCATCCTGCCATGCGTTGCAACATAGGGCGGGGAAAGAGTTTCAACAGATATTTTATCAGTTTTTTCACTTCGACAGGTGTTACTATTCTTCGGCAAGGAGAGCTCCCACACTCTTCTCTACGCTGCATAATCTCTCGCGACACAACTCTATCAGCTCGGTTGCGCGCTTAACCTTTTGTTCCAACTCATCCACCGATACACTCTCGGCATGCAGTTGTGATAATATCTGCTCGATTTCGGCTATGGCATCGGCATATTTCATCGCTTTTTCACTCTTTCCCATATCTGGTTATTCGTTTGTCGTTTCTCTTTTTTCGGCCGTTATCTCCTCTACGCGGGCCCGCAGCCTGCCGTCGTACATCTTTACATCTATATGGCTTCCGACCTCTATCTCCGCCACCGATTTTATGGCTTTATCCTTGTTGCGCACGATGGCAAAACCCAAACCCAAAATCTTGTCGGGGCGCTGTGAGAGCGTCAATTCGCGGAATGAGGTCAATCTCAACCTCTCGCGCTCTAACTGCAACCTTACGAGCGACTGCAACTGCTCACGCTTTATGTTTAACGCCGCACCACGATTTGAAAGTATGTTTTGCGTTAGGCGATGCAGCTTTTCGCGCTGTCCCACCAACTTTAGGCGTGATTGTGCCAAAAATACCCCCACAAAATCGGTCAGACGATAGGCATATTCGCCTAACCTTTCATCTATCGACTTCATGCGCTCGATGAGCCATCCGGCTACTGCCGTCGGGGTCTTTAGCGGCGTATGTGCCACCATGTCGGCTACCGACACATCCTTGTCGTGACCTATGCCCGTCAAAACAGGTAGCGGAAATTGTGCCACATAGGAGCATAGGCGATAGGAGTTAAAACATCCCAAGTCGCTCACCGAACCTCCACCACGAATCACGACCACAGCATCAAACTCGTCGGCTCGTGTGGCAATAGCTTCCAATTGCCCGCAAATCGAATCCTCGGCCGCTGCACCCTGCATTATCGCCTCGAATAGCTCAACTCTGAAGGCATAACCTCCCTCGCTTAGCTGATTGCAGAAATCGCGATAACCCGCCGCCGTAGCACTCGACACAACGGCTATGCGCTGCACCAAGAGGGGCATTTCGGCTTCGCGATTCATATCCCATACGCCGTCGGCTTTTAGCTGCTCTATGGTGAGTTGCTTCTGCCGCTCGGCCTCACCTATGGTGTAGGAGGCGTCGAGGTCGGTAATCTGCAATGACAGGCCATATAACTCATGGTACGACACTATCACCTTCGCCAAAATCTTCATGCCGGCCGAGAGCGGGCTACCCGTCGCCTTGCGGAAATATGCCGAGAGCATCGACCACTGTCCTCGCCAGATAACGGCTCTTGCCTGCGCCACGGGCTGGGTGCTTGTATTGTGGCTCTCGGAGGATTTTTCGACCAACTCCAAATAACAATGCCCCGACTGATTGACCTTCATGTCGGAAATCTCTGCTACAACCCACAGGGGCAGGGGCAGAGCCTGCTCGACAGCGACCTTGATGCGTCGCTGCAACTCCGAAAGTGTGATATGTGAAGGCGCGGTCATTTGTTTTAATTCAAAATTACGAGGGGTGAACCCTCGTTTCCTCCTTCTTGCAAGGCATAGTGCAAATAAATTTGCCCTCTGCGCTTGCTTCGTGCGTCGGTTCAAAATTACGAGGGAAGTTAAGGAGTTTAGTGTTGTACCTCAACAGATATTAAGATTCTCACGCATTTGTTTTTCGTCACTCTGAGGGAGCGCAAGCGACCGCGAGAGTCTAAAAACAAATGCTCAGAATGACATTCAACAGCACTAAACTAAACAACTCCGTTATTTCTTGCATCTTCGTTAAACTCCCTAAACTCTCTAAATTCCCTTCTCTTTAATCTTTGCTCTTTCATCTTTGCTCTTGCAAAAAGAGGTTACTTCCTTATCTGTTCAGGGAAGCAACCTCTTTTCGAGATTTAACGAATAGAAGATTACTTTTTGCTCTTCTTGCTCTTGCCCTGAACGATTGTGAGCTCGTTCATAATATGCTGGCAGTCGGCGAACTTATCCACAACAAACAATACATAGCGGATATCCACTGCGATGCAGCGCTGCAACTCGGGCTCAAATGCCACATCTCCCGACATAGCCTCCCAGTTACCGTCAAATGCCAAGCCAATCAGGCGACCCTTCTCGTCGAGTACGGGCGAACCTGAGTTTCCGCCTGTAATATCGAGATTGCAGAGGAAGCCGACGGGCAACTTGCCGTTGCGCATCGCATAGCGACCGTAATCCTTCTTCTGGTAGAGCTCTTTGAGCTTCTCCTCGACGGTGAACTCCAGAGGATTCGACTTATCCTCCTTGGCAATCACGCCATCCAAAGTTGTGTAGTGGTTATAGGTAACGGCATCGGCGGGCGAGTAGGGCAATACATTACCATAAGTAAGGCGAATTGTAAAGTTTGCATCCGAATACCAAGCCTTCTCGGGCTGCATGCGCATCAAACCTGCAACATAGAGGCGGTGAGCGTCGGCATACAATGGGTTAAGCTCGGCGTAAGCCTTGTTGTGACGCGTGTAAACCTCCATTACCGAGCTAAGCAATCGGGCTGCGGGGTCCTGCTTGCGAGCCTCGGCGCTCATCATCTGTGCCTTCTCCAAAGATGTGAGCATAGAGTTGTCGTACAACCAGTCCACATAGTCGTCAGAGCATCCGCCATACAATGGGTCGATAACCTCGGTGTAAACCGATGGCAAATCCTCGGCCTTCATATTCTCGCGAACAATTCGGAACATGCGCTTTGCCACCTTGCGGTCCAATGCGGCATCGTAGTCCTCGTAGAAATCGGCCAAGCGAGCCTCGGGCAGGCGTGAAGCCGCAATAATCTCTACACCACGCAGGAACGCCTCGCTCAAATACTGGCGTGCAGCGGCGTGCGGAGCAATCTTCTCCATAACCTCCTTCATCTGTGGCAGTGCGGTCTGGAAGCCCTCCTCGGGCAGTGTGTTCTCGTCGGCCCACTTCTGGAAGGCAGCCTCCTCGGCCTGCTTGCGAGCCTTCACTCCGAGCTTCTCGATGCCGCGTGACATACCGATTGAGTTCTTCCAATAGTTCGATGATGAGGCATACTTAGAAGCATACTTGATGCGAATCTCGTCGCTTGCCTCCATTGCAGCCCACAAAATCTCCTGACGCTCGCCACGGATGTAGATGCGCTGCGGATTATCAACCTGCAACATATGGTCAATCTCGTAAGAGGTCATATAACGGGTTGTAGAGCCGGGGAAGCCCATAATCATTGCGAAGTCACCCTCCTCGACGCCATTCAGAGAAATCTCCAAGTGGCGGGGAGCCTTGTAGGGAACATTCTCCTTCGAGTAAGCCGCAGGCTTGTTCTCCTTGTTGGCATATACGCGGAAGATTGAGAAGTCACCTGTATGGCGGGGCCACATCCAGTTGTCGGTGTCGCCACCAAACTTACCGATTGATGATGGAGGAGTACCCACCAAGCGCACATCGGTGAAGACTTCGAATGTGAATGCAAAATACTGATTTCCACCAAAGAAAGGTACAACCTGAACAGCCAAGCCCTCGTTTGCCTTCTTAAGCTCCTCGCTGAGGCCCTTCACATTTGCTAAGACCATCTCCTCGCGCTCCTTACCGGCAGCCGTTGATGGAATATTACCCAAAATCTGAGCCGTAACATCTTCAATCGAGCGTACGAAACGCACCGCCAAGCCCGGAACGGGAAGCTCCTCGTCGTAAGACGAAGCCCAGAAACCATACTTCAAATAGTCATGCTCAACGGATGAGAGCTGCTGAATCGAGCCGTAGCCGCAGTGGTGGTTGGTGAATAAAAGACCCTTGTCCGAAACAATCTCGCCCGTGCAACCGCTACCAAAAATCACGATGGCATCCTTCAGCGACGATTGGTTAACCGAATAGATATCCTCGGCCGAGAGGCGGCAGCCTTTGGCCTTCATATCCTTGATATTCATCTTCTGGAGGTAGGGCAGAAGCCACATACCCTCATCTGCCGTAGCTGTCAGAGCTATCATTGCAGCAGCAATTGTAAACAAAAATTTCTTCATAAAAATATCGTTTTAAGTTTATATGCTTTTTTCATCGGGTAAAGATATATATTTTTCATGACAAATTCATAAATATCCACTATATTTGTATCGAATGAGTTACTTTCAAAATTTGAGAATTATATGAAACAGACCCTTTTTTCACTCTTTTTGGCGGCGCTGCTGCTGTCGGCTTGTGATGCCCCACAATCTCCGGTACAGGTTGTTATGACTACCTCGATGGGCGAGATACATCTTGAATTGAGCGACGCAACACCTCTGCATCGTGACAACTTCGTCAAACTGGTTAAGGAGGGCTACTTCGATGGGTTGCTGTTTCATCGCGTTATCGAAAACTTTATGATTCAGGGCGGAGACCCCGATTCGCGCCATGCCGAGGCGGGTGCTTTCTTGGGTGAAGGCGGCCCCGGATATACCATACCTGCGGAGTTCCGCTATCCCGAACTTTTCCATCGCCGAGGTGCTTTGGCTGCGGCTCGCGAGGGCGATATGGTGAATCCTGAAAAGGCTTCGGCGGGCTCGCAGTTCTATATCGTGTGGGGTAAGGTCTTTACCGACGAACAGCTCGACCAGATGCAGCAACGCATCGAAAATCGCGTGGTCTTTACACCCGAAATTCGCGAAGTGTATAAAACCGAGGGCGGAACACCCCACCTCGATGGCGCATACACAGTTTTTGGCCATGTTACACAAGGCTTGGAGGTTGTCGATGCCATTCAAAAAGTTGCTACGGATGAAAATAATCGCCCCATAGAGGATGTTCGCATCTTGAGTGCAAAGATACGAGAGTAAAGATAATTACGAGGGCGATGCCCTCGTTTCCTCCTTGCGGCTCGGCAAAGAGTAAGATTTTTGTCGTCATTCTGAGCGATTGTTTTTTTTCGTCATTCTGAGGAGGCTTTAGCCGACGCGAGAATCTGAAAATAAATAATTGCGTGAGAATCTCGAAAAACAACTGCATGAGAATGACACTATATTCCTTAAACCCGCTAAACTCACCAACGAGAAGAGGTTGGCTTTTTCTCCTTTGCTAAATGTTAATTTTTCGTTAAGGATTGTGTAATTAGTTGTATAATAGGGCGAGTCGGTATTACCTTTGGGGCAAGAAACGGGTACCAAAGGGCTGTTTCAGTCGGTGCCGAAACATTTTTTTATGAGTGAATTATACACTATAATGCTCGCGGTGTTGGCTATTCTTGCTGTGTCGGGGCTTTATGTCGGCGTGACAAACGACGCTGTAAACTTTCTTAATGCGGCAATTGGTTCCAAAGTTGCGAAGATGCGCACCATCCTTGCCGTAGCATCCGTAGGTATCATTTTGGGAGTGCTCACCTCGAGCGGTATGATGGAGGTTGCGCGTAGCGGTATGTTTAATCCGGGGCTCTTCACCTTCCACGAAATCATGATTTTGTATGTGAGTGTGATGTTTGCCAATGTCATCCTGCTCGACATCTACAACTCTTTGGGCCTGCCTACCTCTACCACTGTTGCGTTGATATTCAGCTTGTTGGGAGCAGCTATTGCCGTGTCATTGTTCAAGATTGCCGCTAATCCGTCGCTTTCGCTCGGCTCACTTGGAGGCTTTATCAACACCTCGCGTGCCATGGGAGTTATCTCGGCGATTCTGTTGTCGGTTATCATCGCCTTTGTGTTCGGTACGATTGTCATGTGGCTCTCGCGCTTCTTGTTCTCGTTCCGCTACTTTAAGATGTTCCGCAAGATGGGAGCCGTGTGGTGCGGTATGTCGTTTACGGCTATCGCCTATTTCGCGGTTTTCAAGGCTTTGAAGGGCATTTTGGCCGGTACGCTCATGTATAATTGGATTAGCGACCATTTGCTTGTGTCGCTCCTCATGTGTTGGGTTGTATGTACCGTGCTGCTGGCCTTTATGCAGCTTTTCCGTATAAATATCCTTCGAATCAACATTCTTTCGGGTACCTTTGCTTTGGCTTTGGCCTTTGCCGGCAACGACTTGGTCAACTTCATTGGTGTACCTATCGCCGGTTTGGATGCTTATAAGATTGCCAGCGAGGCGGGTTCTACCGAGATATTGATGGAGGGATTAAACGAAAACCTCCCGGCACAATTTATCTGGATGTTGCTTTCGGGTGTTATCATGGTCGTTACACTTTGGACCTCGACCAAGTCGATGAATGTGTCGCAGACCGAGATTTCGTTGGCGGGCCAGGGTGACGATATGATAGCCGGCGAGCAGGAGTCGAATGTCTTCTCGCGCTCTATCGTGCGTGCTTCGCTCGGCATATCGAATTTCCTCGACAGGGTTGTTCCCGAGCGAGTTAAGACTTTTGTCGGCAAGCGTTTCGAGTATGAGGATGTTGAGCATAACGGAGCTCCTTACGACAAGATTCGCGCCGTTGTGAACCTTACGACTGCGGCACTGCTTATCTCGGTGGGTACATCGTTGAAATTACCCCTCTCTACAACATATGTCTGCTTCATGGTGGCTATGGGTTCGTCGTTGGCCGATAAGGCGTGGGGTCGCGAGTCAGCCGTGCATCGTATTACGGGCGTTATGACCGTTGTTATGGGCTGGTTTGTTACGGGTATCGGTGCTTTCCTTATAGCTATTGGTGTGGGATTGTTGCTTATCTGGGGTGGTACAATCGCATTTGCCGTCGTTACGGTAGCGTGTGCTTATATGCTTATCAAGAGTAATTTCAAGAGCAAAAAGGAGGCAATGCCCAAAAACGCTGTTGAGGAGGACTCTATCGAGGGCATTATCGCTCAGGTTTGCAAGATGATGAAGATTTCGACCCAGATTTATGACCGCACTCTGGTTGCCGTATTCAAGGAGGATAGAAAGGCGTTGAAGGAGTTGGTGCGTGAGGCCAACGAGAGCTACGAGGCAAGCCGTCAGTTGAAATATACCCTCATGCCTACGCTGCGCAAGTTGAAGGATTCGGGATTGGAGCTTTCGCTCTACTATGTTCAGGTTGTCGACTACTTGAGCGAGATTGCCAAGGCGTTGGTGCATATCACACGCCCGGCGTACGACCATATCGACAATAATCACAAGGGTTTGTCGAGCGAGCAGACCGACGAATTGATGCACATCAACGACGCTGTGGCCGAGATTTATGGTAGCGTGAATCGCATGCTTACGCAGAATGATTTTTCTGAGATAGATACCGTGCTTACGATGCGTGACGAGTTGTTCGAGCATATCGCTAATACTATGAAGTCGGAGTTGCAGCGCATTAACGAGGGTGTGGGTAACACCAAGGCGAGCATGTTCTACCTTACGGTTATGAGCGAAACGAAGACTTTGGTTTTGCAGGCGCGTAATCTTTTGAAGTCGCAGCGCTACTTCCTGGAGCATGCAGGCGTAGCCAAGACTTGGTACAAGGCAAAATAGTGGAATAGAAATACTAATTTTGGAGGTGTGGTCTAAATTTACGGACTGCACCTCCAATTTTTTTGTATTCTGCCCGAAAAATACTATTTTTGTTGTAGAAACCTTTTTTGAATCAAACCATTTAATAGTGTTCAGCTATGAAAAGATTGTTCAGTATATTGTTGGCGCTTGTTGCGCTGCCGCTCGCTGCTCAGGAGTACGACTACAAGGAGGATGTGCGAGTAAAGATTTGGGATAATGCCACCGCTCCTCACTCAAATGAATTAACTACACCCGAGACTTCGGACCGAGGTATTGTAAGTTCGGTAACGGAGGCCGAGTTGTTTGTTTTTAAGGCCGACCCCGCGAAGGCAACAGGTCAGGCTATCGTCATCTGCCCCGGAGGTGGCTATGAGGTTGTCTGCATGACATATGAAGGTGTGGATGCTGCGCGCTGGCTTGCCGAAAATGGCATCACTTGCGGTGTGCTGAAGTACCGCATGCCCAATGGCCATCGTGAGGTGCCTTTGGAGGATGCTGTCGAGGCCCTGCGCTTGATGCGTCGCAATGCTGCGGAGTGGAATCTTGACCCCGAGCAGGTCGGCATCATGGGTTTCTCGGCCGGCGGTCATTTGGCGGCATATGCGTCGACTTTTGCTCCCGTGGGCGATAAGCCGGCATTTTCGGTGTTGATGTATGCCGTTCTTACGGGCGAGTGGGGTCTGACCCACGAGGGAACCTTCAACCATTTGTTGGGCGAAGGACATACCGCAGCCGAGCGAGCCGAATATTCACTCGAGAACCGCGTAACTCGCGATACTCCTCCGGCGATACTTCTTCTCTCGGATGACGATAAGGTTGTGCCTCCCATTAGCAGTACACGCTACTATAACGCCTTGAAGAAGTTCGGCATAGATGCTTCGTTGCATATCTATCCCGATGGTTGGCACGGCTGGGGCATGAGCACCCGTTTCCCCTATCGTGAGCAGTGGCAATCAACGCTCCTCAGCTGGCTGCAGCTCCACCGAAAGACGAGATAAAAGAGTAAAGATAAAAGAGCAAAGAGCAAAGATATTAGTGAGATTAGGGAATTTTCTTTAACTTCCCTTAAATTCCTTAAATTCCTTAAATTCCTTAAACTCCTTAACCTCCCTAACCTCCTTAAACTCACTAATTAATTTTGCATTTTGAATTAAAAGTTTTATCTTTGTCGCCGATTCAGGCATAATGGGGCTCGTCTTTGAGTGTTCTATGACGGGTTGAGTAATGCCGCAGGTTATAACAATTAAAATTTTAATATTATGCAAACACTTGAGATTAAGGCCGTTAAGCGTGACGGTTTTGGCAAGAAGGCCGCTAAGGCTTATCGTCGTGAGGGACTTATCCCTTGCATTTTGTACGGTGGTGGCGAGGAAGTCGCTTTCACAGTTGATACAAAGTCAGTAAAACCTTTGATTTATTCACCCAACTCATACATCGTTGAGATTGAGCTTGACGGTAAGGTAGAGAAGGCTGTAATGCGCGAGGTGCAGTTCCACCCCGTTCGTGAGCAGATTCTCCACATCGACTTCTACCGCGTTCAGGAGGGTAAGCCCGTAGCTATTGCAGTTCCCGTACGCCTTACAGGTAACGCTGAGGGTGTTAAGGTCGGCGGTAAGTTGGCTTTGTCGGCTCGTAAGCTTACAGTTAAGGCTATGGTTGACAAGTTGCCCGATGAGATTGTTGTTGATGTAACTCCTTTGAAGGTTGGTCAGACTTTCTTCGTTGGCGATTTGCAGTTTGAGGATGTAACATTCGTTACTCCTGCGACTACTGCAGTATGCGCAGTTCGTGTAACTCGTGCATCTCGTGCAGCTGCAAACTAATCGAAGTAGCAGATGAAATACCTCGTTGTAGGATTGGGTAATATAGGTGCAGAATACGCCTCTACCCGTCACAACATAGGATTCAGAGTGTTGGATGCCTTGGCTGAGGCATCCAACTCCTCTTTTATGGCAGGTCGTTACGGCTCTACAACGACCATTCGTCATAAGGGTCGCCAGATAGTGTTGCTCAAGCCCTCGACATATATGAACCTGTCGGGTAAGGCTGTGCGCTATTGGATGGAGCAGGAGAAGATTCCCATCGAGAATGTGTTGATTGTATCGGATGACATCGCTCTGCCATTTGGTGAACTCAGAATGCGCAAGAAGGGCAGCGCCGGAGGTCATAACGGCTTGAAGAATATCTCGGAGATGTTGGGTCGTGAGGATTATGCCCGCATACGCTTCGGCATAGGCGGAGATTTTGCCCGCGGACATCAGGTTGATTATGTTTTGGGTGAGTGGACCGAAGAGGAGGAGAAACTAATGCCCGAGCGCTTGAAGGTCTTCGGCAATGCCATACTCTCTTTCGCCACCGCCGGCCCCGACCTTACGATGAACACATTCAATAAGAAATAGAGGCAAATATTGTTTTCGGATAATATTGGTGCCGCATCACACAGATTCGAGCATACAGAAAAGCCCAACGACGATTCTGTATGCTCGAATTTGTTTATTCAAACATAATGTTACTGTTTCTTTAAGTTGCGCACATATTCGCGCGGAGAGATGCCGAATTGAGATTGGAAAACCTTGCTAAAGTACGACATGCTCGTAAATCCGGTTTTTTGAGCCACCTCTTTGATAATATAGTTCCGGCTTTGCATCATTTGTGCTGCACGCTTCAGGCGATATAGGCGCAAATAGTCGTTAGGCGTGAGATTAAGCATGCCTTTAACCTTACGATGAAATGACGAACGGCTCATGTTGATTTCCGCTGCGAGTGTATCAATGTTGAATTTATGATTGCCGATATTTTCATCAATAATATTATCAATTTTATTCATCAAATTCCTATCCACTTCCGAGAGCTCTAAAGCGTCAATTTGCAGGTTTGTCTCGTGTATAAAGGCATTTTTTACGCTTTGGCGTTTTTCTAATAAATTACTGATTTGAGTAAGCAGATATTCAATCGAAAAGGGCTTCTCAATATAGGCATCTGCGCCTCGGTCAAGGCTTAATATTCTCGACTCGTTATTATCCAGGGCGGTAAGCATGATTACCGGTATGTGGCTGAATGAGACATTGTCGCGTATTACTGTCAGCAGCTCCACACCTCCCATTTCGGGCATCATGATATCCGATATCACCAAATCGACATTGTTGTCCTGCAATACCTCGAGAGCCTGTTTGCCGTTATGTGCTCCGATGGTGTTGTAGCAATGGGCAAGCCTACTGCACAGAAATTTACGCATATCATCATTGTCCTCTACTATCAAAACGGTCCCGGCACTCGTTGTATTATCGTCTTGCAATCCCTCTCCATTGGCCTCATCGTTATATCTGTTTGCTCGCAGGTTGTTAATTTGCTTGGTCAGATGTAGGGGAATGGTAAGGCGGAAGTAGTTGAGCATGCCTTCGGGCTGGCATATCAGCGTGCCTCCTAATAATTCTGCCAAAGAGCGCGCTAAGGGTAAGCCTAAGCCACTTCGAGAAATACCCTTCTTGGATGTCTCCAGATGTATAAATGGCTCGAAAATTTTCTCGGTCATATCATCCGGAATGATGTCGCCATCGTTAAAGACCTCTACAACGAAGCACTCCTCATCGCGGCGTAGGTTTACTTTTATAAAATGGTCGCAATATTTTAAGGCATTGTTGAACAGATTGCTTATAATTTTTGTTAAAAGTTCGATATCAATAGTTGCATTTATTACTTCATGTGGCAGATAGAGGCTGAAATCAATATTCTGCAACTCTGCTGAGTCGTGAAAACGCATATATATGCTATCGAGAAATATGTTGATATTGGTATATTCGTAATGCAGCGGAAAACTTTTCGTTTCAAGTTTCCTGATATCCAACAACTGATTTGTCAGAGCTATTAATCTATCAACATTTTTATCCATTATCTTAAGTGATTCCAATGTTGCCTCATCGCATTGTCCATGCAGCAAAATGTCGTCTAAGGGAACTTTAATTAACGACAAGGGAGTCTTTATCTCGTGAGTGACATTGGTGAAGAATGCCATTTTTGCATGATGAATCTCTTGCTCTTTATGTCGTTTCATCTGTTTCCATAGTTGTAGATGACGCATTCTGATTCGCTTTGTAGTGCGCTTATAGATTAAGATTGCCAAACATATAATAATGATGGTCAATATTATATATGCCAATGTGCTACGCCACCATGGAGGGCGAATCGTTATGGTCATCAGCTCAATCTCTTCCTCCTCTCCGGCCTTTGTTGTCACTCGGGCTAACAATCTATAAGTTCCTGTGGGGAGGTTTGTGTAGTGCACGCGCCTATCATTGCTTATAGGAACCCAAGTGGCATCATGTTTCTCCAGTTTTATGTCGCAAGCGTGGGTACCTAAGTCGTTATACTCCATCATCGACAATTGGAAACTTACCGAGTTTGTATGATATGGTAACTCCAACGACTGTGTGTGTATAATGGATTTAGATAGATATTTGTTGTCATCCTTGCTCAGGGGGTGCTGGTATTCGTTATTAATCCAACAATCCGACACCAGAATCTTGGGTGCAGGAATATTCTCCGGCACCATATCGGGGTTAACAACAACCAGGCCTTGCACTGTGCCGAAGTATAGATGCCCGCGGTCATCCTTGTAGGCCGAGTTGTAATTAAACTGAAGCGAGGGGAGTGCTTGTCGCAGTGTGAATATTGATATTCGCTGCGTTGAGGGATTGTAACGCACCAGACCCTTATTTGTTCCAAACCAAATGTTCCCTGCATTATCTTCCAAAGGCCTATATACAATGTTGTTGGGTAGGCCATTGTCCATATTCAGGACCAGGGGTTCCTCTCCCTCTTTATAACGAAATATTCCGCTTCCAAGTGTCGAGCACCATATTCCTCCGCGGCTATCTTCAAATACAGCAGTCGCTCGGCGGCTTAAATAATTGTTGGGGAATAGCAGGTTAGAGATGTTGGTAATATTCCCCTCCACATCCATTTTTATCAGGCCATGATGCGCTGCTGCAACCCATAAATTTCCTTTAGTGTCTGTTATTACCTGATAGCCAAACAGCATCTCCATGCCGGGAATGACATGGTATGTATCGTCATGTCGGTCATAGCGATATATACCCTGATTGGTTCCAATAATCATTCCTCCGCGCCTATCCATACATATCGAGTATACGGAGTTTATAGCCCCATATCTATCGCGCAGGCTTGAACAGTGCGAAATTTTCCCGGTTTTGGTGTTTATAATATCCATACCCTCGCCATATACACCGATGTATATGTCATCTGCGATGTTTGCCAGGCCATGAATATTTGTACCACACAGACCCTGTTTAGTCGATATGTGTTGAAAAGTTTGCTTCTCGGGGTCAAATTTATTAAGTCCGGCATCTTCTGTACCTATCCATATGTTCCCGTCATTATCGCCGATAATTTCTCGTACGGCGTTTCCGGATATTGAGTTGCTGTGTGCCAATGGGTAGTACGAGCTAATCATGCCTGTGACCTCAAACGACATATAACTCACGCCGGCGAAATATGAGCCAAGCCATATGCCTCCGTTATTGTCGTTATATACAGCGTATATGGCGTTGTCCGAGATAGAGTTCTTGTCGAAGACATCTTTGCGAATATTTTGACTCTCCTTGCTGATGATGTCATAAATATACAATCCGCTCTCGGTTCCGGCCCACACCTTGTTGTTGCATATCATCAAATCGTGGACTTTTCCGGGTTGGTTGTTCCCCAAATTTACGATATTAACCGCGTGGCGTAGCATATCGTAGCTAATCACTCCTCTTTGATTCATGCCGGCATAAAGGATATTGCCGTGACACTCTACCGACAGAATCAAATCTTCTACATTGTTTTCGGTAAGTGACACAGACGCGACAATCTTCTTCTGATTGGGACAAAATAGTGACAGTCGGCTTTTGCGACCTCCCAGCCATATGTTTCCTTGAGAGTCGGCACACATTGTAACAGGCAACTCCGGGCAATGCTCCGGTTCGGAAATCTCCTCAAAGTTGAACTTTTCGAGCTGTCGTGTTTTCATGTTGTAGCACCATAGGGCGGAAGTGGTCAATATATACACATTCTGTTCTACAATATCAATGTCGCATATGTAGCCCGTGGGTAGCTCCTGAGTGTCAGAGCCTTGGGGCAGAGAGAACGGGAGAATGGCGTCATTTAATTCATCGTAGCAGAATAGTCCCATGTGTGAGCCAATCCACATCATCGAGTCGCACGCTTCAAGTGTGGTATAGAAGTTTGCAAAGCCCACATTGCTATTTATGGGTTCATATTGTTTACAAATATGACCATCATATCTATTTAATCCATCTCGTGTGGCAATCCACATAAAACCGTGGGCATCCTGGCGGATACATAGTACGCTATTATGCGATAGACCATCCTTGGTGGAAAGGTGTGAAAACCGATATTGTATAGCAGATGCTGACATATGGCTAAGTATTATCAGCAAAAGTGTGTATATCAGACGACTCATGTGCAACAAGATGTTTGACAATCAATAACCCCCTCAAAAAATGGCAGATGTATGGAGCCCTCTAAGTAGAGCCCCATACATCATTCAAACTAATCTATTACTCGGTGATGGTGATGCTTTTAACAAATGGGTCAATGCCCTTTGTGGCATCTAATTCTGGTTCATATATTGGCATCCAGGCGTAAGTTTTCGTATTGTTATATACTATCTCAACCAAATGATTTACAACATCCTTGTTGGAAGTTCGACGGTATATGTTTTCTGTAAAACAGCACACTCCATTATCGTCGGAGGTTCCGGTGTATAGGGCATTGGCATCTACCGCATACGAATAAGAGTATACAGGGTATAGATTGATTGTTGCACCAACAATTTCCGCACCACTCTTATCTGTTAGTTTTATTTGATAACCTTTCGATGGCAATAGTGTGTTATGGTCGATACATAAGCGTTCTCCTGCCGAAGCATTAATTACTGCAATGGCATAATCCGACCACGGGGTACCTCCGTAATGATAGTTCATAGTACAGGTAATAGCTTCGAATGTTGCTCCGTTTATTGGATTTTTCGCTCTATCCCCGACCTCCATGGCATATAAATCGGGTACGCCGCGCGTATGGCCCAACTCATGTACCAGACAGTCAATTCCCCAGCCACTCCAAAGGCCACCTTGGCCACTCCAGTCGTGCCCGAGGTTGAGGTATGGTGAGCCCAACCATCCACCCGAAGTGTCATTCTCCGTAGGATGACCGTTAATTATAATGCGCAAATCAAACGATGCTTTGCTTTCGTCGCTCAAGCCATCGTTTTTATACATCTGCGCATACGACGAACCTTTGAAAATCTCCATGCTTGTCATGTAGAAATGCACCTGATTATCGCCCTTTGGATTAAATTTTGCCTCCTGAAAGCGCTTGCTTGCATCAATGAGCAGTTGATCCACCTTTTTCATGAATTCAATGCGGCCGCCATTATCCTCGACCGTCTGCTCCTCACCCAAGATTTTCACACGGAATTTCCATCCGGGCAGGTTCTCGAAACGCTCCAGGCGATTGGCGATATAATCATTTTCAGGAATAGTGTTATTCTCGATTTCGTCTTGTGTGATTCCCACCTTAAATACATAGTTGTCATTGCCCATCAATGCCGCTGTTTCCGCCTCCATCATCGGCATCCAGCGATGTACGACCACCTTACCATAGGTCACCTCTACCAGGTAGTTGGGGATATACTTGCTTGGGTCGCCCTGCTGGCCGAGCAAAAATGGGTTGTCGCTAAAAATGAAATTACCCGTAACACTCAAATTGCCACGATGTAGAGGAGTGGTATCGACAGCAAGCGTGTTGCTGTATACGGGGTAGAATTTCATGTGTGCACCGGAGGCAATCCGACCATCAGGCTTCACTACCGTAGCCTTTATTGCGGCGGGGAACGACTCGTAATGCTCCGTTGCAATACGCTCTGCTCCGGAGTTGTTGATAATGAGCTTTGCATATTCGCAGAAGCCGGCTGAGGGCTTTGTGTTGTTCATCAAACACGCCCCGGCCGAATACTCAGCTCCGGTAATCATGTTTTTTGAACCAACCACATCGCCTAATTCTATATCTGGAACTCCGCGAGCGTGTCCCAAGTTGTGCGCCAAGCTTCGTGCAGCCTTTGCGCCGAAGATGCCTTCGACATCATGGCCCAAATTTAGATATGGTGCCGGCATCCAGCCACTTGATAAATCCCCTTCTACGGCGTTATCGTTTACGATGATGCGCAGGTCAAAGCTGTTTGCAGCCTCGCCATCCGACATATTCATGTAGTTTTTTGAAGCGCCGGTGAACTCTTCCAATACGGTCATGAAAAAGTGGATTTGATTGCCGCCTTCATTGTTAATTCCCGTTACCTGGAAATATTTGCTTGCCGAAGCTAACAATTCGTCCATTTTCTTCATGAACACCAATTTCCCGCCATGCTCTTCGATTGTTCGCTTCTCGGCAATTACTTTGCAACGGAATTTCCAACCTTGAAGAGCTGAATATGTCGCATCGCGGTCGATATAATCGCTACCATCTGTCGGTACGCCTCCTGAATTGCCTCCATTATGGTTGTCACCCTCGTTACACGATGAAAATGTAAGCGGGCAGCCCAAAAAGGCAAAACATAAAAGGAATAGTATCTTTTTCATTCTAAGTCGTTGATTTAAGCGTGGCGCAGTGTAGTGCACCGCGCAAATTCATGTTTGTTAAATTAGCATTAAAAGGAAATTCCTTTTCATATTTTGGGTGGATTAAAAGGAGACGCCCTCTACCCACAAGGGCGCCTCCACGATTAAAGTTCGTGCGTGTTAAGCTAACATTGCATTTTTACCATATATCGGTTGTCTTTGCAGAAGTCCAGCCTTCGCGCTCGAATTTCACCTCGTCGGTGTAGTGATAATAGCGATACTCCTCGGCATAATCCTCTCCCAGGTCAATAATCTCGTCGATAGGCGTACTAATCTCAACACCGGGGAATTCGGTCCAATAAGTAAAAGAGTGTGTATCTTTGGGGGTGCAGATTGCGTCGGAGAATGAACTGAACCATGCACCATTTGATATAGTTGCGCCATCTACAACTCGGTGTACGAGCTCACCTTCGATGTCTTTGTTTTCACCCTCCCATTTATGGTACTCGAAGTGTATTTGTGCGCCGGGAATAGGGTCGCAATTCCACGAGAACCAGGCGCTGCCGTTGAAATTTTGGCAGTTGGCAACCTTGGCAGCTACACCACCACCGCCACTTCCGGCATTGGCCATGGCTTCGTCAAGAGCGGTGTAATATACCGACTTACAAAGATTGCTGACAATCTCATCATATGACTCTTGTGAAATAACATTGCATGAAATTTCGCAAGGCACCGAGATGTTGTCGTAAGCGTCATAAGTGTAAATCTCATAAGTGTAGTTACCCTCGCTCAGCCCCTCGATTGTAATCTCTAAGGGCTTTGATGGGTTGTGTCCCTCGGTCTCAAGTGTAAACTCTTGTGAGTTGGCACCTAAGTTCCAATAGATAACACCGCGAACGGCACGCTGCGCTGGATAGTAGAGCTCCAAAACCTGCTTGTCAATACCAATATATGCCTTGATAGAGTCTACGCGGGCAGCATAAGTAGTCTCGCCACGGTCGAGATATGGCTGGTGCAGGTCGTTCATCTTGTCACAAGAGAACAATGCCACAACAGCAGTGAGCGCCGTGAAAATTGAAATTATTTTTGCTTTCATAACTCGTTGTCAATTTTTGTTGATTAATAGTTTTTCTGTCCCCAGAAGAAAATCTCGATGAGGTTGATGAAAGAGTTGTCGCCACCCCAATTCTCGGTAAACTCAAAACGATAATACTTGTAAGGCTCAATCATCGAGGGGTCGAACTCAAAGTCCTCGCCGTTTGTTGCGATGTAAATATCCTCGTCAGAATACTCGCCTGATGGCAGGCCTGAAGGTTTCACCGAAGTAAAGGTCTTGAGTGCCACCCAACCATCGTTGCTACCATCGGGGTTGGGGTTGTTTGTGCCATATACGGTGAATACTTTGGGGTTACCATTTTCCCACATCTCGCCTGAGCGCTGCAACAAGCGCAAGCGGCTGAGTGAAACCGGTCCGCCGGTAAATTCCATCGTAAAGCGTGCGGGCCATATACCTCCGGCTGTGATGTTCTCCGAGAACCAACCATAAGCTTCAATCACGCCATTCAATGCGTAGTTCAATGCCCAACCATACATGATGTTGCTATCTCCGGACATCTTGTACTCCTTGTAGATTCCCGGCTCCATTTGCTCCTCAAACAGAGGTGTTACCGACTCAAATACGCGTTGTTCGGTGGTGTTATCCCAGCGGTCGGTGACATAAATTGCAAAATCAGATGCCACAGACTCCATGCCACGCGCGGCCTGACGACCCTGCAAAGAGTTTGAGTAGTAGGTATTCACCTCTTCCCAATCACCTCCGGCAACACTCTTCATAACGGTTACGGCTACCACAGCCTCGGTTGGGTTATCCCATGCGATACGCACGCCGCCGAATGTGGGTTCCAACACAATATTGTCAATAATGTCATATATGGGGCTGCGTAACGGGTTGATAGTCAGGATAACAGGGCTTGACTCATTGCCGCTGCGGTCGCCGGTCACGATTTTTATGTCGCGAGGCTCAATGTCGGCATAACCACGCACCTGGAGTGTATCGTCGTAAATCGACACCAGAGAGTTCACCTCCTTGCCATTGGCAAGAGTATAATAAGCTTTTACATAGAGCAAATCTTCATCCTCGGGCAAATTATAGTAGATGTTTGCACCTCCGGGGACTGCACGATAGCCCACCTCGGTAACAACCCCCGGGGCATTGCCATCCATGGGTGTCGAACCTACTGGCTGCTCGGCACATGATAAGAAGCCTGCAACCACAATTGCTATTATTATAAAAAGAGATTTTTTCATATCTTTCTTCTATTTTCCTGTTTACAATTTTACCAACCGTAATTCTGTGTCAAGTTGGGGTTGATCGAGAGTTGATTTTGGCTGATGGGCCATAAGTAATCGCGCTGTGAGAACTTCATGTAAGCGTAATCCAGAGGAGTCTTCGAATAGTAAGCCTCGGGCAACTTACCCTTAACATTCCACACATAAGTCTTGCCATTCCAAACTTTGGTACCCTCCAACCAGCGGCGGATATCCCACATGCTTTGACCCTCCATAGCCAACTCGATACGACGCTCGCGATGGATAATCTCACGCATGCCGTCTTTTGTCTCGGGTTTGGCGGGCATAGACGAATACAGACGCCAAGACTCCTGAACACCAGCTAAGCCGGCCTTGGCACGAACAGCATCGACCAAAGCATATACCTGCTCGGTAGGGCCATCAACCTCGTTCAAAGCCTCAGCATAGAGCAAGTAAAGGTCCGACATACGAATTGCGGGCATGGGCACAGGGTTTGCCGAGAAGTTTGAGGCATTGAAAGTCGATGCCGGAGCAATCCACTTCTTGCAGTGATAACCCGTAACCGAATAGAGTGTTGAGAAAGTCATACCCTGCAACTGGGCAAACTTGCCGGAAATCTTGTATAACTCATCGTAGGCATCCAGATTAAACTTGCCGTTACCCCACCAAAGAGCGCCATCGAAGCCAAGTGAAGCATAGAAGCGAGGCTCGCGATTGAAGTGCGCCTTTACCGTTACGAATGGCTCTCCGGTTGCATTATCAACCGTGGTTGCCACCTTCCATTTCTCTTCTTCTGTGGCGGCGCGCAGTTCGTTACGGTTGGCATAGTCAAATGTGCGGTCTTCCTCCATGGGCACGCCATTTTCGGTATAATAGAGGTCGGCAACCATGTGCGTAGGAGCCAAAGAAGAGCCATGTACATAAGAGTTGGTCAACGCATCCGAAGTAAGACGAGGCATAGCATAATTCTGAATATAGAATGAACTTGCTTTTGTGTGTCCCCATACAACTTCTTTGTTCCATGCGTCCCAAATCTTATTTCGAATCTCTAATTGCTTCTCCAACTCACTGTTCAGGCTATAAGCGTGTGTGCCGAGTGTATAGAGGTCGTGACCGGCACTTTCGGCTGCTACGATAGCCTCTTCCAATGCCGTAGCGGCACTTTGCCACTTCTCGACTTTCTCGCCGGCTGCGGGGAATAGTTTTATGCCTCGCGAGTCGGTAATATCTGCATACATGGGGTTACCATTGAAGAGTGGTGATGCTGCAAGAACCAAAACCTTTGCTTTTACAGCCTTTGCAACGGCTTGAGTGGCGCGTCCCAACTCTTCATTCTCGCGCTCAATGCGGATTGGTAGATCGGGGGTTGCCTCGTCGAGCAAACCTACAACATAATTCACACACTCATCCCATGGTGAGCGGAAGGTGCGAATCTCGTCAGGCGAAGCATTAATTTCGAAGTTTTTATCGCAAATCACCACAGGGCCGTACATACGCATAAGCTCATAGTGGAAATAGGCTTTGAGGAACTTAACCTCGGCAATCCAGCGTGTTTTGTCGATGATGTCGAGATCGAACGGTTCATCAATCTTCTCAAGGAAGGTGTTGCAACAGCGAATACCTCTGTATGGCGAATCATACCATGAGTCATTCTCCCAAATGTTGCAAACCGGAGAGCTGACATTTTGTCCGCCGGTAATTAAGCCTGTGTTGTAGAGGCTTACGGCCGCATTGCCGGTCTGATACGAAAGGAACTCACCTGAACCCATTACAGCCGGGTCCTTTGTGTAGTCCATGTATGGCTGCAAGTAGCTGTAGCATGTGAAGAGATACTTCTCTGCCTGAGCTCTATCTTCAAAAGCGTGATCTATCGTTGGTACATCATCCGGGACGATGTTCAGAAAATCACACGATGTGGCGCACAAAGCAGCTATGCTTAAGGCGCAAAACACTTTTATGTTATATATGATTTTTTTCATCTCTTACTTCTTTTTTAGAGGTTAGAAATTAATCTGTACACCGATATTATAAACTCGCTGCACAGGATAACCCAATCCGTTGCCCTTCATCTCGGGGTCCCAAAGTTTGAACTTGCTGAATGTGAGTAGGTTCGAGCCGCTTACATAGATACGCGCAGTTTCGATACCTGCCTTCTTCGAAATGGCCGAAGGAAGTGTGTAGCCGATTTCGGCAGACTTAAGACGCAAGAAGCTGCCGTCGCGCATATACCATGTGCTTGTCTGAGTATTATTGTTGCTCAATGTCTCCGACAAGCGAGGCCAGAATGCGTAAATGTCACGATTCTCCTCGGTCCATACACTATTAGCAATGTCGGTAAGCAATGCACGCTGGCCATTGATAAATGGAGCCACCTTAGTGGGGTCAATCCAGAATGAAGAACGAGCCGAGCCCTGGAAGAAGAGTGAAATATCAAAGCCCTTCCAACCGAATGAAGCACCAAAGCCGTAAATCACCTCGGGTGTGTAGGGATAACCAATGGGCACTCTATCGAGCGTGGTGATTTCGCCATCGCCGTTAATATCCTTGTACTTAATATCACCGGCGGCAGTAGCTATGTCGCCTCCGAAGTTTTGGGTGGGTGAGTTCTGGACCTCGCGGTCGTCAACGAATAAACGCTCGGCAACATAACCGTAGGTCTGACCCAGCGAGTGACCCACATGCGAAAGCCATGGAGTTGCCGAATAATCGGGCTCCTCATAGATTTTGTATTCGCTGGTGGCGTAAGTGAAGTTTCCGGTAGCCGTAAGCCACATATCCTTGTTGAATGAGTGGTTGAATTGCAATGCTGCCTCGAAACCGCGACCCTGAGCCTCGCCGACATTAGCTGTAATATCAGCCTCGAATCCGGCCGAAGAGGGAACATAAGAGCGGGTCATAAGGATATTGCTACGATTCTCGGTAAAGTAGTCGAGTTGCACCGATAAGGCATCGTCCCACAATCCCAACTCCAATCCCAAGTTCATCTTGCGCGAAATCTCCCATGAGATATTGGGGTTGGCGTATTGTGAAATCGTCACACCGGGCTTTGTGGTGTTGATTAATGTACCGAACGAGATAGATTGGCTCGCATCGTTCAAATTTACATTTGATAGGTAGAAGAAACGACCACTACCAATCGCATCGTTACCCACCAAACCATATGTGGCTTTCAATTTTACGAGCGACAATACGCGTTTCAGGGATTCGGGGTAGAATGTTTCGTTTGATACGATGTAACCCAAACCGGCTGAGGGGAAGAATCCCCAACGGTGATTCTTATCGAAACGCTCTGAGCCGTTGTAACCAAAGTTCGCCTCTACAAAGTAGCGACTATCGTACGAATATGTGAAGCGGCCAGCAAGACCCATGTTGCGATAAGGCAGTGAGCCCTGCAAATCACCGGCATTACCATAAAGTTGATGCTGCATAGTGTATACCAACAAACCTGTAACATTGTGCTTGTCGTTGAATGTGCGATTGTAATCGGCTGCAGCCTCCAAGTATAGAGAAGAGTTTACATCCTTTGCACCCTCGACATATGACAGTGCATTGCTACCTTCGTTCAGTGCGCTCACGGTGTAGACACCTGTATCACGATCGTATGTACCCAAGGTGTAGTAGTAAGGAGTCATCTCACGACGAAGGTCAAAATATGAATAGCGATTTGTATTTGCCAATGCACGAATAGAAAGACCTTCGGTTATTGCCGATAAATCCTGTTTAATTTCAACCTGTGCCAACATTGTAGATGTTGAGTATTGCTTGTAACCGCGTACCATCTCGGCATAGGGGTTGGTGTAGGAGTTGTCGGCGTTACGACCAAACATCGTATGCTTGCGTGCGGTCAAAACCTCGTCCGGGGTGAATACTGCGGGGAAAGCCACCGGGTTAGAGTTCATAATCATCTCATAAATGGCCGAACCTCCATCTAATGGACCGCTGTAATCGTCGAAAGCACCATGCAAACGCGCAGTGACGGTTGTAGAGTTTGTCACTTTCACATTAAAGTTGGCACGCAACACATAACGATTAAGCTCGATGTTGTTTTTGAAGTTGTTCATGTTATCGCTCTTCAACACGCCATTATCGCGGCTGTAAGCGCCCGAGATATAGTAGTTGGCGATAGCGCCACCACCACTGAGGTTGAAGTTTACACGGTGGTTCACGGTAACATCCTTGAACAACATGTTGTACCAGTCATTTGCGGGGAATACATTGGGATTCTCACCCTTGCGAGTACCTGCAATCTTTTCCTGTGAATAGGGCACTGAGGCCGTCGGGTTGCGAGTTTTTACGGCCTCATTGTGCAGTGTCATGTATGTAATGGGGTCTGCCAAATCTACGGTTGTTGTCGGCTCGCTGAGTGAAAGCTCATAGCGAACATTCAATTTAGCCTTACCTTCGACTCCGTTCTTTGTGGTGATAAGAATCACGCCATTTGCTCCGCGCGCACCATACAATGCTGCCGCCGTAGCATCTTTCATTACCGAGAAACTGGCGATATCATCAGGTGTAAGGCGGGCCAAATCGGTGCTTGTTACCTCGATGTTATCAATCAGGATTAGAGGGTCTTTCTTCGCCGAAGCTCCGAAAGATGAGATACCGCGAATAAAGAATTGCGCATTATCCTGTCCGGGCTCACCAGATACCTGGTAAGAGATGATACCTGAAGCACGACCGGCCAATGCGGTAGTAAGGTTGCTCGAGGGAACTTTCAACTCTGTGGGGTTCACCGTCGATACCGAGGCAATCACGCTCTCTTTCTTCTGCTTTGAGAACGCTACGACGGTCACCTCGTCCAATTCGTCAGCCTTAGGCTGCATGACAATCTTCAAGGTTGTTTTGCCCTGAGTAGGAACCTCCTGTTTTTGGTAGCCGAGGAACTCGAATACCAATACATCGGTAGCCTTCACTGCAATCTCGAAATTACCATTTCCATCCGAGATAACACCTCGCGTTTCGCCCTTTACGATGATGCTCGTACCGGGCATTGGTTGTCCCTGGTCATCTATTACCTGACCAGACACCCTGCGGTCCTGAGCCGAGGCGCCTAATGTGAAAAAGCACATTAGAGCCAATACCCAGAATCCAATTTTCATAGGGGTGGGAAGTTGTTTCATAGACTTTTTGTTTTATTTGTTAGTAAAAAGGTTTGATGTTTCAATCAATCTTATTGAGTTTACCCCCAGAGGTTGATTATTTGCGCGTAACCGGGAATTCGGTTATTCGCAATGTTGTGCAACCATACGGAATGAGTTCAATCTCCTCTTCGGGCAATGTCTCGGCCTGATATTGCACGCTATAAGGTATAGGGCCTGTTGAACCATTATACTCCACCCATGAAGGTATACGACGACCCTTGGCTTTGATTGTGATGGGAGCATGTTCCACATTCCAAAAATACTCTTCGCCGACAGGTTTCTGCTCGACAACAAAATGCTTCTTCACGGCATCGCCCTTAAGGTGTGACTCCACGAGGCAATAGTTCCATGGAGAATCGGATGTTACCTGCCAATACCACTCACCGTAGTATCCGTTATGCTTGGGATTTATCTCCATGCGCTCTTTTTTCTCGTTCATCTTAAGTGCGTAGATAAGCGGACCGCGCTCTATGACAGCTGAGCGGGCATACCAATAGCTTACTTCTACCTCGGCAGCAAAATCAACCGATATAATGTCACCGCGCTTCCATGTGCGATTGAGAACTACGATGCCATTGTTGTCAGCTTTGAACTCTACGCTCTCTCCATTTATCTTAATCTCGCTGTGCTTGCTCCAAGCCGGAATACGCAGGTGGAAGGGGAATGTTGCTTCGCGTGTGCGACGCGCTGTGTAATCAATGGTAAATGAGATGTTCTCTTCCATGGGGTAGGCTGTTGTTTCGGTGATTCTTACGCCAACGCCATTTGCTACGGTCATCTCGACCGAGGAAGGACCATATACCAATGCCGCTACACCGCCATCTGCGGTTGCATACCACATATTCTGCACAAACTTGGGCCAACCCTGATGCAGATTCGATGTGCAGCATGGGTAGCCTGTCAAAAGTCCCATTAATTGGTCGGTTCCATTGTAGCAAGTTACGAAGTTGCGATCCTGATATGTAAGCATAATCTGATTGCACTGCTGATAATATTGGCGTGCATCAAACTCGTCGGTAATTTGGGTCGGTAGGGCATTATAGGCTACTCGCTCAAGGTAGTCGGCCCAATATCCGTCACCCGTAATTTCCAATATACTCTCTAACGAGAACATCATCTCAACGGCCGTACACAGCTCTGAACCTTGTGTCGGGTCGGCAAAACGCAACAACTCATCACCGGCCCACAATCCGGTAGGCAGAGCTATCGAGTGTCGCATATCTTTTACGGCTTTCTTTACTGATTCCAGACGCTTGGGGTCTTTGTCCTGCTGATAATATACAACCGGCTCTTTGAATCCCTGACCCAAATTCACACAGTGCATAGTAAATGGGCGACGCAATAAATCACCCTCGAGGAATACCGTCGTCCAATCATAGGTTTGAGAATGAATAAGCTGAGCCAGTTCGAGCAGGAAGGTCTCACCTGTGATATTGTACAGCCAATAAACGACCGCCAAATTGTCGCCTCCGCGCTGCTGCCCCCAATAGGTCCATTTGTTCAATGGAGTTGTAGGCAGTTTTTCGAGTTGATACCGAAAATATTTGGTCAGCAGGTTTATTACGCGCTCATCTTTTGTGGCGGTATAATACTGTTGCAGGACCTTCAGCATCACCATTTTTGGCCACCAATCTTGCGCATTATTGCGCTGAAGGCCAAATTCCGGCTCTCGGTCGGTGTCGGGGCCGAAATACCCGCTCTCTTTCTGTGATGCTAAAGTCCATTCAATCCATGGCTGCGCTTTTGCTTTCAGTTCCTCATCGTCGAGTATGTATGCCAAGGGGACCAAGCCGTCAATCCAATAAGGGCCTCTCTCCCAAACATCTCCGTCACCACCTAACCAACCATTACGCTCACCCATTACTTTTGGGTATAGTTCATCGAGGTGGCCGGTCATGCCCTCTTTCATGCGGAGCAATTGCTCGAGCAACCAACCTTCGGCATTTATGGCACCGAGCGGCAATGCCATATATGGCTTTTCGACCAAAGGCGCTCGGTTGTTCAGATACGATTCGGTGCGCTCATCCTTGCTATGGCCAACGGCCAGCGCTGGCAATAAAAGCACCAAACACAGTGTTAATACGCACAATTGTGTTCTTTTCATAAGTTATCCAAGTTTTTGTTATTATATTTTATCAATATTTTGTCACGACGGGTGCCCCCTGTGTCGGGCGGTGGTTTTTCGGTTATACCAAAGGTAAATAAAGGTTTTTTGACCGGCAATGATTGAATGAAAGATGACAGAAAAGGGCAAGTTTTTGAAAGGAACGAGATATTTTTCTCGTTCGAGAAGTCGGGCTTAGGGTGTTTTATGTACCATGATATATGGTACAAAAGAGGCTCTGCACAGCGATGGGTGTAACAATTTCTGACCATGGCCAACATCTAATGTGCGCGATATTATCCGTGTTGGTTAACTTTGATGTGTGGGAGATTGATGTTTTTTGCCGAGGTGGGTTTCGGTATGGAGAGTTGCGATTATTACGCTACACCTATTTTTATAATATGACAATATTTTGCCAATAAATGCTGTAAAATGCTCACTTCGCTATTGAGTGTTTGCAGGTATTGAAAAATGGCGTAATTTTGTTTTGGCCAACATACCGTTAGGAAAATATATGAAAGAATCTCATTTTGCAACTTTCCCGAACTGATGGTTCTGGAACGCTTTAAGGGATTAGACGAGTATACGAAAAACTAAAACATAAACAAACACAATGAAAATTTCGACACACTTTATCGGTGGGATGCTTTGGGGCTTGACCTTGGTGTTCTCTTTGGCGGCTTGTAATACTCCGGAGTCCCAAAATCATGGTGCCTTGACTCAGATTCCTTTTCATCAAGTTTCCTTAGATGATGATTTTTGGCTGCCGCGACTTCAGACACAGAAACGCACACTTGTCCCTTTTGCGTTGGAGAAGACCGAGCCTGCAGTTGAGCAGTTGCGTCGAACCGCCGCTTATTTACATGGTGACCGTAGTCGTAAGCTGATGAATCTTCCCTATTATGTAGCTTCCGACCTTTTTAAGGTGATGGAGGGCGCAGCTTATCTTTTGGCTATCGAGCCCGATGAAGAACTCGAGCGCCAGATGGATAAGATTATTGATGTCATTGCCGAGGCGCAGTGCGAGGATGGATACCTCTATGAATATCATATTTTTGATGATGCTTCTCGCGAGCGTAACCGCTCTTGGGGGCCGGGCATGAGTCGTTACTCCTTTGTGGTACATAGTCACGAACTTTATAATATGGGACATATGTATGAAGGTGCCGTAGCCTATTATCACGCCACGGGCAAACGCAAGTGGCTGGATGTTGCCGAGAAGAATGCCCAACATATAAATCGTGTGTTTTTTGAGGGTGATGAGAATTATAATGGTGGCAAGCCGGTGAATCAAGCTCCCGGTCACGAAGAATTGGAGTTGGCGTTGGTCAAACTCTTTACCGCAACCAACGATTCGCTCTATCTGCATATGGCCAAGCGCTTTATCGACATTAGAGGTGTCACATATCGACCCGAAGGAGAGGGTGTTATGGCTCCGGACTATGCTCAGCAACATTTACCGGTGCGTGAGCAGCGTGAAGCTGTCGGTCACTCAGTCAGGGCAACATACCTTTATTCCGGTATGGCAGATGTTGCGGGATTGACCAATGATATGACTTTAATGCCGGCATTGGAGTCTATTTGGCACGATATGGTTGATCGCAAGATGCACATTACGGGCGGTTTGGGTGCTGTCCCGGGAATCGAGGGTTTTGGTCCGGCATATGTGCTGCCCAACAAGATTACATATAACGAAACTTGCTCGGCGGTTGGTAATGTGATGTTTAACTATCGCATGTTCCTTGCTTCACGCGATGCGAAATATGTTGATGTCGCCGAGGTGGCGCTCTATAACAATGTGTTGGCAGGAGTTAATCTCGAGGGCAATAAGTTCTTCTATGTAAATGTGTTGGAGAGCGATGGCAAGCGTGCGTTCAACCATGGACATAAGGGTCGCTCTCCGTGGTTTAATACAGCATGTTGCCCTTCGAATCTCGCACGCCTTATCCCTCAGATTCCGGGTATGATATATGCCAAATCGGGGAAAGATATATATTGTTCGTTGTATGCAGGTTCAAAGGTCAATATTGAACTTGAAAATGGTTCTGTGGAGCTGAGTCAGCAAACAAATTATCCTTTTGATGGCGACATAACACTTGAGATTTGCCCTTCGGTTGCGGAGAGTGATTTTACGCTTTGGTTGCGTATCCCGACTTGGTGTGCCGGCGAGAGTTTTGTGCCGGGAGAGTTGTATTCTTACGACGATGATAATGCTAAACGAGTGGAAGTATATGTTAACGGCAAACGAGTGAAAGGCCGAGTCGAGAATGGCTTTATGGCGTTGAACCGTAAATGGAATAGAGGTGATGTTGTTGAACTTTCGTTGCCTATGCCGGTTCGATATTCTATCGCAGACAATAGGGTTGAGGCCGATAATGATCGCCTGTGTATTACACGCGGTCCCTTGGTCTATTGTGCCGAAGAGGTCGATAATGATTATGTGGTGACCGACTATTTCATCTCGAAGGTGGATGGTATGGCCCAGGTGCTGCCCATGCAGGATGGCATCATGAAGGGTGTTCCGGCTATTAATATTCCGGCTGCGGTAGTTGTAGGTGATGAGTGTAAGGACTCCTCGCTTACGCTTGTGCCATATTATGCTTGGGACAATCGTGGCGATAAGGCTATGAATGTTTGGTTTGCGCGTTCGCGGCAAACGGTTATCGACTCAAAACCTCACCCAATAGGGAATGTCGTTTCGGTTGCAGCTACCCACACCAATAGCAGTGACGATGTGTTGGCTATTGCCGACGGAAAACTACCTACATCTTCGCGCGATGGCTCCATACCCCGTTGGACAAGTTGGGCACAGAAGGGAAAGCCCCAGCAGGTGGAGATTACGCTCAAACAGGCGCAGCCACTCGAGTGTGTTTCGGTTTATTGGTATAACGATAACGGTGGGGTAAAACTCCCCGTTTCATGGAGTATGGAGTATCGTGTTTCGGATGAATGGCATCTCTTTCAGCCATATGTGACCGACTCTTTTGGTGTTTTGGGTGACCAATTTAACATGGTACACCCCGATAAGCCTATCGAGGTTGATGCCCTGCGTCTGAACATTGTTCCGCAAGCCGATGCCACAGTTGGCATCTTGGAGGTGCAGATAGAGTAAATCGCGATTTAATGCAATAAACTATCCCCGCCGGGCTAATTTGCTCCGACGGGGATAGTTTGTTGTTATGCACTTGAGTGTTATATCTGTTGCTCTGAGCCGAGCTTGCGTAGTTGCAGCGTGAGGAGTATTGCTCCGAGGATTACTGCGGCGGCATCGGCTATCGGTATGGCATACCATACCCCGTCGGTGCCCCAGAAGTGGGGTAGAGTAAGCAGCAGGGGTACAATGAAGAGCAGCTGGCGTGACATCGACAAGATTATAGCACGCTTCGCCTTGCCGATGAATTGGAAGAAGTTACCCACCAAAATTGCAAATCCTACGATGGGGAACATCAGCAGCAGAATACGCATACCATGTACCGTTGCCTCAATCAGGCGTGTTGCCTCGCCTGTGCCATCTTCGCTCACGAATAGGCGCACGACTTGCTCGGGGAAGCATTCACACACGATAAATCCCAAAGTTGTGGTGGCCGTACCCCAGGCCATGGTCATAAAGAGTATCTTCTTCACGCGGTCATACTTCTTTGCGCCGTAGTTGTAGCCCACGATAGGCTGCATGCCTTGGCTTAGTCCAAGCACCACCATCGTAAAGAGGAATGCCACGCGATTGGCAATTCCATAGGCGCCGATTTGCAGGTCGCCGCCATATTTGGCCAGTGAGTTGTTCACTATAATCGTCACAATGCAGGCGCACGACTGAATCATGAATGGCGCCATGCCGATGCTCAATATTCCGCTCACAATCTCCGACTTTATGCGGAAACCGCCTTTGCGGAAGCGTAGGAACACCTCCTTGCGACTAAAGTGTATGATTTGCAGAATCAGCGGCACGGTTTGGCCTATAACCGTAGCCCATGCCGAGCCGGCAATTCCCCAATCAAACACAAAGATGAATATCGGACAAAGCATCAGGTTGACCAACACCGACACAATCATCAGCATCATAGCCTTCTGCGGATAGCCCGACACTCGCAGCATGTTGTTAAGGCCCAGATACATATGCGTGATGACATTGCCATATAATATCACACGCATGAACTCTCGGGCGTAACCTATGGTCTGCTCGCTGGCTCCGAAGAAGTAGAGCAGCTCATCCAAAAAATATAGGCCCAAGGCCGAGAGCAGCACGCCCATTATGACATTCAGCAACACCACATTTCCCAGAATCTGCTCTGCGGCAGATTTATTACCCTGCCCCAAGCGTATCGAGGTGAGTGCAGCCGAACCTGCTCCAACCATAGCACCGAATGCTGCCGTGAGGTTCATCATGGGCATCGTGAGAGCCAGGCCCGCAATCGCCATGGGTCCGACACCTTGCCCTATAAATATGCTATCCACGATGTTGTAGAGCGATGTAGACACCTGCGCAATGATGGATGGCAGGGCGTATCGCCTAAGCAGCGAAGATAGTGAGTCGGTACCTAACGACAGTGGTGAGTATTGTGCATTCATAACGGGTGCAAAGATACAAAAAAGATGTTGTCTCGCAATGCTACCATGTCGGTATACTTGCCCTCAAAATACTCTTTTACCCTCGGAAAACTCTATTGTGAGGGCTGCGCAAGCCTAAAACGAGCACTTGTTACACAACTTCCATGCAAAGAAACTGCCATAACATGTTGTTTGACAGCGTTTTATGCTATATATGATATACGACTATATATTCCTGGTCTAAAACGCTGCACTGCAAACTGATGCTACGATGCTGTAAAACTCTGCCTGAGATTGTTCCCTGAGCGAAATCGACCTTCTCGATTCTTATGTCGTGCTTTAGTTCCATGCCGCTCGTCCCCTGCAATTTATAAAGACACTCCTTTGCGCACCAAATTGCGGCATAGCCCAGCGTGGGTTCACTCTCGGCCAGCGCCAACTCTTCAGCGGCAAGGTATCGTGATGCTATGGCATGAAAATTCCGGTCGCAACGCTCTATATCTACCGAGCAGGGTTTTTGCGCAAGAGCAACAGCCACCCGATCCCTGCAATGCGACACCGCGATATATTTATATGGGAAATTCTTAATTTCGGGAGCACCCTGCGAAGTGTAATTCACCTCTAAGGCTTTGCCCTCCCAGGCCGTATGACATTGGGCCCACATCCTTAGCATTATGCGCCAAGCCAAGCGCTCGGCTCGGCGCGATGGGGCCGAGAATTGCGCTATGGCAAGCTTGTCATCGGCATTTGCTGCCGCCTCCAACGCCTCGAGTGGTGGAATCGCGCCAACGAGTAATACGCCACTCTCGGATGCAAAGGTTTGTATCTGTGAGAAGATATTATTCATCTGATTCGTGGCCAACTACAACCTTTATCTTGTCGATGCGTCTGCTGTCCATCTTCTGTACGGTGAAACGCATGTTGTGGGCCTCGACCGTGTCGCCCTTCTTCAGCAGGTCACGACGCAACTCCAACATCAACCCTGCGAGAGTCTCGGCACGCCCCTGCACATCCGAGAGAGTATCTTCGCCGCAGCCCACGACGCGCTCAAAATCTACGATATGGGTCTTGCCGTCAAAGATATAGGTATTGGCATTCAGGCGCTCGTAGAACGACTCCTCGACATCACTCTCGTCGGAAATTTCGCCTACAACCTCCTCTAAAATATCCTCTAACGATATTAGGCCCTGTGTCGCGCCATACTCATCCACAACAATGGCGACATGAATCTTATTTTCCTGGAAGTCGCGCAGCAGGTCATCAATCTTCTTATGCTTGGGTACAAAATATATCTTGCGTAGCAGCTGCTGCCATCCAAATTCGTCGCCATTATTAAGGTAGGGCAGCAAATCCTTCACATAGAGCGCACCCTTGATGTCGTCCAAATCCTCATCGTAGACCGGAATACGCGAATAGCCCGACTCGATAATCGTAGCCCTGAGTTCAGAATATGTAGCCTTAATATCCACCGCCACAATATCTATGCGTGGGCGCATAATCTCGGCAACCTCGGTATGTACGAAGCTTACAATTCCCGACAACATCTGATGCTCCTCCTTCGATGAGCCACGCGCCAAATCTACTGCATCGGCCAACTCCTCCATCGAAATTTCGGTGTTGCGCGATGCCATGCGGCTGATGCGGCCTCCCGTGCGTACGAGAATATATGACAGCGGGTAGGTTATCCAACCGAATATTTTGATGGGATACACCGCGAATCGCGCAAAGGCCCGAGGGTTGCCCTGCGAGAGGACCTTGGGCAGGACCTCGCCAAACAAGAGCAGCAAAAAGGTTACAAGTACCGATTTTACCACAAACTCCCATACGGCATGTGCCTGAAAATCAAACAGCGCATCTATGATGTTCGAAGTGAGGATTACGATGCAGATATTCACCAGATTATTCGTTACGAGTATCGTTGCCAGCAACCCATCCACATCCTCCAGCAACGAGAGTATGGCGCTATTGCGGGCATCGGCATTGTCGCGCATATCCTGCCTGTCGGTGTGTGTAAGCGAGAAAAATGCCGCCTCCGAGCCCGATACCAATGCCGACAACGACAATAGTATACATGTGAAAACCAGCATGGTAATCACATGCGGTGTAAATCCCTGATATATTATTCCTACCTCTTCCAAATCGTAGTTTGTTTAGCCCCCATTATTCTTCGCCTGCCAATAGCCTTTCGACCTTAGAATAGCGAAATATCATTCGTTGCCACACCCTCGTCTTCGGGTTCGATACGATAAATCTCCTTGCGACCCGAGTTGGTGTTATTGTCAATCATGCCGATGTTGAGGCGTCGGAATGCCGGCACTCGCTTATCGGCCTCTAAGTTTGCAAATTTTGCGGGTGTGCGACCCAATTTAGCACTGCCTTCGGCATTGTGTTGCTCGACAACCTTGTTCTCGACGGGTTTTGACAGTGGCGACGAAGGCTCCGAAACCTCCTCCTGCTCGGGCATTAACTCTATGAGTTCTGCCATCTGAGGGAATGTGCGACTCTTCACCTTGTCGTCATCGCTGAAGCCTGTGGCCACCACCACCACTTCGATAGTATCCTCGGGAAGAATCTCCTTGGTGCTCGCACCCCAGATGATGTCGGCGCTATGCTCGATGCCGTCCTCATCCTTATAGCTGGCATACTCCTGGATATATTCGATAATTTCGTTTGCCTCCTCGTAAGTAATATCGTCTACATCGCGGGCTTCGATGTTTATCAAAATCTTCTTTGCTCCGGCAATCAGGTTGCTATCCAGCAGCGGAGAGCACAACGAGCGACGCGCGGCCTCTAAGGCGCGACCTTCACCCGCAGCCTGTGCCACACCCATATGTGCGCGACCCGAGCCACGCATCACACGCTCCAAATCGGCGTAGTCGACGCGTATAAATGCTTGAGGCACAGTGATAATCTCGGCAATACCCTTGGTGGCCGAAGCCAACACATCGTCGGCCTTGCTGAATGCCTTGGTGATGGGCAACTTGCCAAACTGCTGACGAATACTCTCGTTGTTGATTACGAGCAGCGAATCGGCATATTTGCGCAACTCCTCTATACCCTCAGCCGCCTGATTACAACGCGTAGGGCCCTCGGCAATCATCGGAGAGGTGACATTTGCTACGGTGAGCAGACCCATTTCGTGAGTGAGTTTCGCAATGACGGGGGCTGCTCCGGTGCCTGTTCCTCCACCCATACCGGCAGCAATGAAAACCATCTTCGTGCCCTTTGCCTCGAGGAATTGGCGTATTAAATCTATCGACGCAACCGCCATGTCGCGACCCTTTGCGGGGAGGTTACCGGCTCCCAAACCATACAACGGGTCGTTGGGGTCGCCCAAGACGATTTTATTATCGTTTGGAATACTCAAATTGTTGAGTGCCTTGGCATCGGTGTTGCAGGCGAGGAAATTCACATCCTTAATGCCTATATTCCACATGTAGTTCAGGGCATTACCTCCTGCGCCACCTACACCTATCACTGTTATAATCGACGGAGTTTGCTTGGGTACAGCAACTTCATTCATCAAATCTTCCATTCTCTTACTGTTTAAGTACAGATTTCTTAATAACTACCTAAAATAAATCACAATTCAGCCCTTCTGAGAGCGTTTCTTCGCGCGAGATTAATACTCGTCGTTGTCGTCATCATAATCCTCGTCGGGATTCTGGAACGCCTTGTCGAACGACGACTTAAGTCTATGTGTCAGACGACCCCAGATGCTGCGCTTCGGTGCGACCGTCTCTTCAACATCTATGTCGTCATCCTCCTCGCCGTCGTCGCCATTGTTCAGCGTGGTGGTGTTTTCCACCTTTGCGTTATTCTCCTTGCTGCCGAGCTTATCATTCAGCGTCTTGGGCTGCTCGGGCGCCTGCTCTTGAGGCTTGGTGTCTTCCATCTTGGCAGGTGTTACCTCTTTTGCGGGCATCTCCTCTTGAGGCGTTTGCAGTATACCCACAGGGGTTGCGCCCTTCTGGGCTCCGCGCATCAGCAGCGATACCACCATCGTGCGCTCGGGTGAGGTCGCTTCCTCCAACGATTCGGTCGTAAGCCCCAGCTCGGCACATGCCACACGAGTCTCCACGCCTGTGATTCGCTGGAAGAGCTCGGCGATGTTCTTGACATTCGCCACACCTCCGGTCAATACTATACCCGCGGGAATCTTCTTTGCATAGTTAGCTTCGCGAATCTCATTCCACACATACTCCACAATATCGGTCAGGCGGGCCTCAATTATCGCTGCGAGGTTGAGGCTCTGTATTGTGGCGATTGTTCGCGTACCCTTTTGGATATTTATCGTAACATTGCTGGCCAGGCTCACCATTGCCGAGCCGTACTCTTTTTTCAGACCCTCAATCGACGAAAGGGGAATCTGACCCGAGTAGTGATGAATATCGCTATTTATCGAGTCGCCACCGATGGGTATCGACACCATGTAGCACAACGCTCCTCCGCGATAAATCGCTAAGTCGGTCACGCCACTACCAATATCCACCACGGCAACGCCCTCCTCTTTCTCCTCGGCTGTTACCACCGATTCGCTGATGATGCTTGCTCCGGCAAACATCTCCTGAATCTTGACGCCGGCATCCAAAAACAGACGCTGGAAGCGGTCCTTGGCCTGCTTCTCGCAGAGTATAAAGTTGTAAGTGGCATTAAGTTGCTTGCTGTACGAGCCTACGGGATTTTTCATCTCCACGCCCATTTCGCTCTTGTAGCAAATCGGGAAGAGGTCCATGATAATCTCGTTGTCGGTAGCCTTCACATTGCGCATGCGGTCGTGCAAACTCCTCACATCCTGCTGTGAAATGCAGTTGTCGCTATCGGTCACAAACACATGGTCGGTGTAGCGTGCGCAACGCATAAATTTACCCGACACACTCACATAAGCATCGGTGATGGCTATGCCGGCGAGTTTTTCGGCTGCCTTTAGAGCTTTACGCAATGCAACGCCCACTAAGTTGATGTTGTTCACCAATCCGGCCTCCATCTCTTGGCAGGGCTCCGAAACGATACATTCGATGTGCATGGCGCCACTCGGCGCAATAGAACCCACAGCGATTTTTATCGCCGACGAGCCGATATCAATAGCTACGATGTAATTTTTCTTATCCACTATTATCATGTTTTTTAATTTTTTTCTCTATTCTGCCCTCTTTCTCCCCACTATTTATTGGGGGGCGATGAGTTCTCCTACTTTGTGCAGACAATCTGCCCCTTATATTGCACCGAGATAGTCTTAAACTCCTCCCAGCCTATATTCGTCAGGCCTCGATTATAAAACGCTGACAATTGCTCAAACTTCTCCTCTACTCTGTCGGCCGTGCCGAAGCGTATGCGGTGGCTTCCCGAGCGGGGTATAAGTTCCAATTGCAACTCGCCACTCGACATCGTTGAGGCTACAATCTGCACTATCTCGGCACGCCAAAACGAGTCTTCCTCAATATATTTTACAAAGTTAATGAGTTTAAGTAAATCTTCATACCTTTTCATTAACTTTTTTTGATTCATTCGCTCGGCGTCTTGCCGTTGGGTGATGGCGTCGATGGCCTTGTCGTTAAGGCGCAGCCAATAACGATATTTGCGCCTAAGTTCAGCTTTATAGGCGCGTGTGCGCTGTACATCGAGGTCATATTCAGCCTGATATGAGGGCTGAAAGCTTAGACGCAACTCCTTCCAGAATCGCCTTGATATGCGAATGGTGCGCACCTTGCGAATCGAGTCGCGAATCTCCCTGTCCTTTTCAAAGAGCGGCACTTTGTCGCGCTGCAACTGTTCTATGCGCTCTGTAGATTGAGCCATGAGCGAGGTGATATAATCCTCGGCATATCCGACATATTGCGCCGGTACGGGTGGGGTATACGAGCCTGTTACTATGGGCGCATATACGGCCGAGAGTCGGGGCGTGGGAAAGACGAAACCCTCTTCGGTCATGTAGCAGTCATACCCGTTTACCGCCATACGCAAGAGGGGCCGACGCTGACTTACCTCCACATGCAGGCGTCCGTCATAGGTCACATGGGCGTTTGCTTGGGCTATAAATCCGTTTTTGCGAATTGCTTGCTCTATGCTTGCGAGGTCTATGCTGTCCAACGATGTTTTTTCAATTGCCACGCCACTATTCGCAAGCCATTCGTTCACCGTGCTTCGCTTCACCAGCACTTCGTCTTGCAGGCTGTCGGTGAGCACTATATCGACCTTCGATATGGCCGTTTGGGCATAATGTTGCTTTGCGCGTATATTAAAATATACCGCAAAAACCATTACGGCCAACCACAACGCTGTTGTACCCAATATCGACCAAAATCTATTCATTCGTTTTTATGCTTTTTGTTGCAATGCCTCGGCAATCGCTCCGCAATAGGCGTCTATGTTACCTGCGCCAAAGGTCACAACCACATCTGTCGGCTTTTCGGCCAAATACTCTGCCAGATTTTCTCGCTCGCAAATCGAGCAGGGAATCGTAACTCGCTCGGCGATAATCTCTGATGTAATGCCCTCGATAGGCTCCTCGCGTGCAGGATATATCGGCACAAGCACAGCCTCGTCGGCGTGTGAGAGTGCTGCTGCAAACTCCTTGTAAAGGTCGCGCGTGCGAGTATAGAGGTGAGGCTGGAAAATGGCGGTTAAATGGCGAGTCGGGAACATCTTCCTGACCGATGTTATCGCCGCCTCCAACTCCTCGGGGTGGTGCGCATAGTCATCCATATATACCTGCTTGGGCGTGTTGATATAAAACTCAAATCTGCGCTTCACACCGGAATACTCTTTCAGGCCCTTGCGCAGCAGGTCGAGGTTGAGCTCCTCGCCGCGTGAGCGTGCGGCACACCACATCGCCGCAACCGCCGCAACCGAGTTTTCGATATTCACCCAGCCGGGAATACCCAAGCGGCAGCCCTCGATGCGCGAGTCGGGCGTTACGATGTCGTAGTTATAATACCCACCTTCGCAAAGAGTGATGTTTGTGGCATAGAAATCGCACTCCTCGTTGTAAGAGTAGCGCCAAATGCTGATACCCTCATCGGGCAGAGCAATCTCCACACCCTTTTTCAAAATAAGGTGTCCACCCTGCTTTATCAGCGCGGCAAACTGCCCGAAAGCCTCCACCACCGCCTCGAAAGTGCCATAAATATCGAGGTGGTCGGCAGCCACCGCGGTAATTACCGCAACATCGGGTCGTAGGCGCAGGAACGAGCGGTCAAACTCGTCGGCCTCCACCGCCAAGCGATTCGAAGAGCCCAAGACAAGGTTGCCGCCAAAGTTTTTCGATATGCCACCCAAAAAGGCGCTTCCCTCGGCATGGGTCGCATGGTTGAGCCACGCAATAAGTGTCGAAGTCGTGGTCTTGCCGTGCGTACCGGCTACGGCCATCACATATTTCCCTTCGGCAAGGTGTCCCAACATTTGTGAGCGCTTTTCGATGAGGAATCCACCTTTGCGGAAGAACTGCATCTGGGGATGCTCCCCCGGCACTGCGGGCGTAAATACCACCATCGTAGTGTCGGGATTACGAAACTCTTCGGGGATGTTCTCCACCTCATCCGCGTAGGTAACCACAGCACCCTCTGCCACCAAAGCTTTGGTCAGCGGTGTTTCTGTGCGGTCATATCCTGCCACGCACTTCCCCTCATGCAGAAAATAACGGGCCAAGGCGCTCATGCCTATGCCGCCTATGCCCATGAAATATATGTTGTCGAAATGTTTCATTACCAAATCTTCTCTATCTCGCTTACTACTCTTGCTGCGGCATCGGCTATGCCGAGTGCAGATATGTTGCGTCGCAACTCCTCTAAGCGTACCTTATTTTTCAACAGCTCCAAGGCCTTTACCATTCCAAACTCTATGGCGTCGGCATCACGCACCATCTTCGCGGCATCCTTGTTTACCAGAGCTTGTGCATTCTTTGTCTGGTGGTCCTCCGCCACATTCGGCGAGGGTACAAAAATCGTAGGCTTACCCACCAAGCAAAGCTCCGATACGGTGCAGGCTCCACTGCGTGAAAGCACGAGGTCGGCAACCTCGTAGGCATAGTCCATGCGGTCGATAAATGCCCCCTGCCAGATGTTTTCGGTGGGGTGGGCCGCCAGAAACTCTTTCATCTCGCGTTCGTAGAATTTTCCCGTTTGCCACAGCACCTGAATGGGCGCCTTGCCATCAAGCGAGAGAATCCAATGTTTCATCATCTCGTTCAGGGTGCGTGTACCGAGTGAGCCTCCGACAATAAGCAGCGTCGGCAAGTCTGCCTTTAGTCCGTAATAAGCCAGGGCCTCGTCGCTCTTCTCGGCAGTTGCACTAAATGTGCCTCGCAGCGGATTGCCCGTCTTTACAATCTTCTGCTCAGGGAAGAAACGCTCCATGTCGTCATACGCCACACATATGGTCTTTGCCTTTTTCGAGAGTATCTTGTTTGTCACTCCGGCATAGGAGTTTTGCTCCTGAATAATTGTCGGCACACCCATCTGCTGTGCGGCCCACAATACGGGCGCGCTGGCGTAACCTCCGAATCCGGCAACCACATCGGCATCAAAGTCGCGTATCACTCTTTTTGCGCGGCGTATACTGCGCCACACCTTAAATGGCACGGCAAGATTCTTTATATCCAAGCGGCGTTGCAAGCCTGCAATGGGTAGGCCCTCGATGCGGTAACCCAAAGCGGGAATCTTCTCCATCTCCATCTTGCCCTCGGCACCGACGAAGAGAATCTCCACCTCATCGCCCCATTTCTGCTTCAATGCTTCGGCAACCGCCACAGCAGGGTATATATGTCCTCCCGTACCACCTCCCGAAAGTATAATCTTTTTCATAGTTTTTCTTTGTATATCGTCGTATATCGTCTTCAAAATCGCAATATAAATTATGAATTATCAGTTATAAATTTTGAATTTTGAATTTTGAATTTTGAATTATCTTGTCTTACCTTCCCCAGCTATCTCTGTCGAGCGTTCTGTATGAAATCGCCTCCGAGATATGTTGGGGCGTTATATCCTCCATCTGCTCCAAGTCGGCTATCGTGCGTGCAACTTTTATTATGCGGTCGTAGGCGCGGGCCGATAGTTGCAGACGCTCCATCGCCATATCCAACAATCGGCGCGCTTCGGCCGAAAGTGGGCAAAAACGCTGCAACATCGCCGAAGTCATCATCGTATTGGTGTGTATGCCCATGCCTTCAAAGCGCTTTGCCTGTATCTCCCTTGCCTTTATCACGCGATTGCGCACTTCGGCACTGCTCTCTGTGGGCGTAGCCGACGACATCTCCTCGCGCTTTACGGGTGTCACCTCGACATGCAGGTCTATGCGGTCCATCAGAGGTCCCGAAATGCGACCCATGTAACGATGTACCGCCGCGGGCGAGCATGTACACTCCTTGTCGGGGTGGTTGTAATATCCGCACGGACAGGGGTTCATCGACGCCACGAGCGTGAAGTTCGACGGGTAATCCACCGCGTAACGCGCTCGCGCAATGGCTATATGCTTATCCTCCAAAGGCTGTCGCAAGACCTCCAAAACGCTATGTCCGAACTCCGGCATCTCGTCGAGGAACAGGACTCCGTTGTGAGCCAACGACACCTCGCCGGGCTGTGGACTCTGTCCTCCGCCAATCAACGCCACGGGCGACGCCAAGTGATGTGGCGCGCGGAACGGGCGTTGCTGCATCAAACCGCGATGCGCACCCAATTTTCCGGCCACCGAGTGAATTTTCGTGGTTTCAAGAGCCTCCTCCAAAGTCATTGGTGGCAAAATCGAGGGTATGCGGCGTGCTAACATAGTCTTTCCCGACCCCGGAGGGCCTATCATAATCACATTGTGACCTCCGGCTGCGGCAATCTCCAATGCGCGTTTTGCATATTTCTGCCCCTTCACATCGGCAAAATCTTCGGCATAAGCCTGTTCTTTGAGCGCTTCGTGGCCTACAACACTCTGCTCGGGGAGTATCTCTTGCTCGCCATTGAGCGAGCGTATAACCTCCGCAAGCGACTCCACGGCCAAGACCTCGATGCCCTCGACAACCGCCGCCTCGGCAGCATTGTCGCGTGGCACATATATGCGCTTAAAACCCTTTGTGCGGGCCTCTGCCGTAATGGGAAGCACTCCCTTTACGCCACGAATCTGCCCATCGAGCGATAATTCGCCCACAAAAACCGAATCTTTGAGCCCATCGGCTACAACTTGATTTGTCGCTGCGAGTATCGCAATGGCTATCGGCAGGTCAAACCCCGAGCCCTCCTTCCTCAGGTCGGCAGGGGCAAGATTTACCACGCACTTGCGTGCCGTCATCTTGAATCCCGAGTTCTCGAATGCCGAGCGTATGCGCTGCTCGCTCTCGCGTACGGCATTATCGGGCAAACCCACCAGAAAGAGCCCCAAGCCTCCTCCCGTAATGCTAACCTCGACATTTACTCCGATAGCTCCAATCCCGGCCACCGTTCCTGTATAACTGCGAACAACCATACTTTCTTTATCTAAATAGAGCAATTTCCGCCTCTCAATCTATCATCCGAATCCCCTCGTTTTCAGGACTGTTGCACCTCTTGCTTAAAATGGCACCTCGTCGTCCATGACTCGCCTCTGCTCGATGTTGGCGGGGCCTTGATTAAGGTCGAACTCTCCGCCGCCACCTGCCGAGGATAGGCCTCCGGCAAAGCCTCCCGACACAGCCGAATCATCGGCTGCACCTATGGCGCTCTGCATATAGCTGTATTTGTTGCCTCCTCCGCTCACAGGGTCGGCTGCCGTAGAGTTCTCGTCACTATCCTTGTCGGCAAAGCGTGCCTGATCTTTGAGGAATCTTAATGGCACATCCGTAACGGCACCATTACGGTGCTTGGCGATGATAATCTCGGCCATGCCGGCTGTGGGCATACCATTTTCGTCGGTGTTTATGCCGTAGTATTCGGGGCGGTGGATAAATGCCACAATGTCGGCATCCTGCTCGATAGCTCCCGACTCACGCAAGTCCGAAAGCTGCGGACGCTTCGATCCGCCACGCGTCTCGGTGGCACGGCTGAGCTGCGAGAGGGCGATAATCGGCACATTCAACTCCTTGGCGATAGCCTTCAGGGTTCGCGATATAAACGCCACCTCCTGCTCGCGGTTGCCGTTCTTGCTTTCGCCTCCTCCGGTCATAAGCTGCAAGTAGTCGATGATGATAATCTGTATGTCGTGCTGCGTCTTTAGGCGTCGCGCCTTTGAGCGGAACTCAAAAACCGACAATGCGGGCGTATCGTCCACATAGAGGGGTGCCGTGCCCAAAGGTTTTGTGGCGCTCTCTAGATGACGCCACTGCTCGGGTGTAAGGCGACCGCTCTTAATCTCATTACTCGGCAAACCTGTTTCGGCTACAATCAAACGCATCATAAGCTGCACGCTCGACATCTCGAGCGAGAAGAATGCTACGGGGCTCTCGTTCTTCACTGCCATGTTTCGCGCCATCGAAAGCACGAAGGCTGTCTTACCCATTGAGGGGCGTGCCGCGATGATGATAAGGTCGCTCGGCTGCCAACCCAGGGTCACACGGTCGATGTCGATAAATCCCGAAGGCACTCCGATGTAAGAGTCACCCTTTTTGCTGGCATCTTCAATCTGCTTGAGGGCTTGGTCGAGGATGCTTGATGCCGATTGCACCGAGCGCTTCACATGACCCTCCGACACCTTGAAAATCTCACCCTCGGCAAAGCCTATAAGGTCGGTGACATCCTGGTCCTCGTCGTAGGAGCGACGCTGAATCTCGGTTGCTGAGCGGATAAGCTCGCGCTGCACATATTTCTGGGCTATAATCTTGGCATGGAACTCCACATTCGCCGCCGAACCCACCTTCTGAGTGAGTTGCGCGAGATATGCAGCGCCTCCCACCTTCTTCAACTCCTTGCGCGAGCGCAGACGCTCGGTGACGGTGTAGAGGTCGATGGGTTTCAGCTCCATAGCCAAGGACTCAATCGCCTTGAAGATTATGCGATGCTCCTCGGTGTAGAAGGATTCGGAGCGCAGGTACTCCTGCACGCCGATGATACTGTCGCGCTCCAACATCAGCGCACCCAATACCGCCTCTTCCAGCTCTACGGCTTGTGGTGGTACTACGCCTCCGGCCAGAGGGTCTTCCATTTTTTCGTATGCGGCTCTGTTGCGAGCCGAGGGAGTATAATCTTTTGCCATAATAACTTTGTGTGCTTACTTCGCTTGCGCTTAATGGGTTATAGGCCTTTGGGCATATTGCCCGACGGAGTGAGTATTATATCCGCCGTTATAGGACACAATTTTCAAGATTCAAAATTATATAATTTTGCCCAAACGGCCACAAGTTTGTCTTAAAATTTATGAACATAAATTTAAGTTGCTGGTTTGCAGGTGGTTGCGTGGCGTGCGTAGCGGCAGTGTCAAAAGTTTGTCAATAACCTCGTGATTATGCCTCTTTGCCGATTGGCGGGAGCACGGAAAGTCGTGATTGATATTATGGCTTAAAACCTACGCTGTGGCGTGTTGTAGCGAGCGTTGCCACGCTTATGCGACATGAAGGCTCAGCCCCGAGAATGGCCTGGGCGGCCGATATGATGGTAGCTCCGGTGGTGAAGACATCATCTACTAAAAGAATGTGTTTGTCGGCGAAGGTTTTGTTGCTTCGCATCGCGAATATGCCTTCGACATTTTCCCAACGCTCGGAGCGGTGCTTCGAGGTTTGTGAGCGGTTGTAGCGGCGACGATAGAGCGAGCGGGTGTCGATTTTTACACCCAACTCCGCGGCAATACCTCGGGCAATATACTCCGATTGGTTGTATTCGCGCTTGAGTCGGCGACGCCAATGCAGCGGAATGGGTACAACGAGGTCTATATCGTCGAAGTGACCGCTTTGGCGTAGCAATCTGCCTAACCAACGCCCCATATTGTAGGCCGTGAGCCACGCTCCGCCATACTTGAATTGGTGTATGGTGCTACGCCATGGGCTACCCTCTACAAACCAAAAGAGTGCCGCAGCGCGCTCGATGGGGATGATGCCCCACAGTCGCTCGGTCATTTCGTTTTCGGCCTCCTGCCATAGGTTGGTGAGTGGGGCTGTGATTTCACACAAAGGGCATACCGGGTTGTCATGATTGTGTAATTTGGCATGGCAAACGGGGCAGGTGTGAGGCGCAAACAGCGATGCTATATCCCAAAATATATTACTGAGCATCGACATCTATGGCAACAGTTACCGATTTATACTCCGTGTGTGACGAGAGTCGATTGAGCGACGAGCGCAACAGCTCTCGGCCGCGCGCTATCGACTTTCCGACCTCTATCTTTATGAGAATCTGCATGATATACTCGCCTCTTATGCGGTCGATAAGTGGCGCTACGGGGCCAAATATACGCCCTCCGAAGCTGCGACGCAGCTCCTCGGCAAGCCGTAGCGAAGCCTTTTGCAAAGTCTGGGGATTTGCGTGGCGCAGCGTGAGGCGAATCAGGCGCGAGTAGGGCGGATAGCAAAAGGTGTGTCGCTCCTGCAACTCACTGCGAGCCATAGCCGTGTAATCGTTATTTACAACCTGCTTGAGAATGGGGTTCTCGCTCTCCGAGGTCTGGATAATCACAATGCCTTCCTTGTCGCGACGACCGGCACGACCCGCCACCTGAGTCAAAAGCTGAAAGGCGCGTTCCGAGGCCCGGAAGTCGGGTGAGAAGAGCAGATTATCGGCATTGAGAATACCAACAACCGATACGCGCTCGAAATCGAAACCTTTGGTTATCATCTGTGTGCCGACCAAAATATCGGTACTGCCGCTCTCGAAGTCGCGGATTATGCGGTTGTATGCGCTCTCCGAAGTCGATGTGTCGCGGTCCAGGCGCGCCACCCTTGCCGAGGGGAAAATTTCGGAAATGACCTCCTCGACCTTCTCGGTGCCGAATCCCATGGGCTTTAGGTCGGCGGTTTCGCATTGCGGACACACTTTGGGTATTTCGGCCGTATGACCGCAATAGTGACACTCCATGCGATTGGTTGAACGATGTTGCGTAAGCGTCACATTGCAATTCGGGCATCGCAGACTCCACCCGCATGTGTTGCACGATATGAAGGGTGTGAAACCTCGACGATTTTGGAATAACATAACCTGCTCGCCGCGTTCCAGCGCTTCGCCTATATGGCGTAGGAGTATATGGTTGAAATGCACCTTGCGCTCGCCTCGTTTCACGGCTCGTACCGTATCCGAGATTATGATTTGAGGCGTCGTGGCATTGCCGTAACGCTCCGAGAGCGAGGAATATCCATATTTCCCTGCTTGAGCATTGGCATAGCTCTCCAACGAGGGGGTTGCGCTGCCTAAAACGGTGTGTGCCTGATATAACGCCGAGAGCATTATGGCCATATCGCGCCCGTGATAACGGGGTGCTGTGTCGCTCTGCTTGTAGCTCTGGTCATGCTCTTCATCGACGATTACGAGCCTAAGATGCGGCATCGGCAGAAAGAGTGCCGAGCGGGCTCCGATAATGAGTTCTCCACCCTCGCTTCGGCGTAGGCGCAGGTAAGCCTCCGTGCGGCGCAACATCGTGAGTTTGGAGTGATACGCCGTTATGCGAGAACCGAAAACGCGTCCCATGCGCTCGATAAGTTGTGATGTGAGGGCAATCTCGGGCACAAGCAGCAAAACATCGCCTCCGCCGGCTAAAACTTCGCCTATGAGTGACATGTAAATCTCGGTCTTTCCCGAGCCGGTAATGCCATGCAGAAGGTGGGTTGTCTTGCCTGCAGCTTGAGATGATTTTATCTCATCGAACACTCTCGTTTGTGCTGGCGTAAGTTGTGGTAGCGAAAATGTAATATTGCCGGGATGCTCCACCGAACGCTCTCGCTCTGTGATGGTTATGTAACCTGCTTTGCGTAGTGCCGCGAGCTGCGTAGCATCACATTCAATTAATCGTCGGGGAATCTCTCCGAGCGCGTTTCTACTCTTGTCGGGCATCTCGATAATGGCGCGCAAGGCCTCGCTGCGACGCGGTGCTCGGCGCGCAATGCGCTCAATCTCGGCAGTGATTTTCTCCCTATCGCTCCACTCCTCTGTAAGGGCGATGTATGGCTCGGTGCGAGGGTGAAACTCCTCGGCCGAGAACTCCTCGTCGTCGCGCCCCTGAGGCTTTATCATCGAGGGCAGGGCCATGCGCATAACCTCGCCTATCGTGCACATGTAATACTCGGCCATCCACTCCCATAGTTGCATCTGCATCGGGTCGAGTAGTGGATAGGGATAGAGCTTTCGCCCCACTTTTTTAATGCGCTTTACATCGGGGCGATTATCATGCAGACGCCACACAATGCCGGTGTAGATGTTGCGTGGGCCGAACTGCACAGCCACAGCGTCGCCGCGCTGCAACTCTTCGCCTTCCGATATGGCGAATGTGTATGCGGGCTGCGCTAATGGGAGCACTATGTCGGCAAAAAGTGGCATCTTCGTAGGTTTAATTTCCCCAAAGGTACGACTTATTTGTGATATTTCTTGCTGCAATGTGTGGTTTTTTGGCGAAAGTTGCCTACATTTGTATGAGCGAATTTTCCGATTGCTATGTCCGAGATTTTTCCATGGGGCGATTCCCGCCGTTTTAACTCCTATGCGGCATATTTCCGCCGTCAGTTCGGCCACCGAATACAGAAGGTGACCGTCAATGCCGGTTTTACCTGCCCCAATCGTGACGGAACGCTCTCGACGGGTGGTTGCACATTCTGCGACAATGCCGCTTTTACACCCTCCTATTGCCAACCCTCGAAGGGCATTACACAGCAAATTGATGAGGGTATCGAATTCCATAGCCGACGCTATCGCGAGGCTCAGCAATATTTGGTCTATTTTCAATCATTTTCAAATACTTACGCCCCGTTGGAGCGCTTGCGGGAGTGTTACGATGAGGCACTTGCGCATCCCTATGTGGCGGGTATTGTAGTCGGCACACGCCCCGATTGCGTCGATGAAGAAAAGTTGGATTACTTTGCCGACCTGGCGCAAAAAAAATATGTCGCCATAGAGTATGGCGTGGAGTCGTGTTACGATGCGACACTGCGACGCATAAATCGAGGTCACGACTTCGCTACGGCACGCAGTGCCATAGAGCTTACCTCCGAGCGCGGAATACATTGCGGAGCGCACTTTATTTTGGGGCTTCCGGGTGAGAGCGACGAGATGCTGATTGACCAGGTTGAGCGCATTAACTCTCTGAAACTCACGACCATAAAATTTCATCAGTTGCAGCTCTTTCGCGGTACACCCTTGGCTGCGGAGTATGACGCTCATCCCGAGAGATTCCGTTTTTGGACTATCGACGAGTATCTCGATTTATTTGTCGAGATATTGCGCAGGCTTAATCCCGAGTTTGTCGTTGAGCGCTTTGCGGGTGAGGCTCCACCCCGATTTCACCACACCGAAGGGTGGGGTTTGGTGCGCAATGAAACACTTTTGTCGATGTTAGATGAAAGATTAAAGCGTTTAGGTGTACATCAAGGCGAAATTTTTAATATATTTGCAGCCGAAAGAAGATAATGATTATAAATTTAATATAAAAAAGCGTTTTTACTTTTATTTTGTAAGCTATGCAACTCTCGACAACAACTGTAGTGCGCAGCATTAAGGAGTATTTCGTGATGACCTTTGCGATGTTCCTTTATGCGTTTGGTTGGATTGCCTGTATTGTTCCGGCAGGCGGTATGGGTGGTGGTGCGGCAGGTCTGTCGCTCATCTTGAACCATGTATTCCCCGCAATCTCGATTGGTACATTTGTCTTTATCATCAATTTCATTTTGTTGGTGGCCGGTGGATTTATCGTGGGCTGGAATTTCGGCATTAAAACCATCTACTGCATTGTGATGCTATCTATTGCCATGGATGCCTTGGGTGGAATCCTTCCGCCTAATTTCCTGCTTGAATATGTGCAGAACATCGACGCCCACAACATCCTGTTGGTGATTATGGGAGCTGTGATTTCGGGTACCGGAGTTGCTTTGGGCTTTAGTCAGGGTGGCTCTACGGGAGGAACCGATATTGCAGCGATGATTATCAATAAGTATAAGACGGTAAGCTATGGCCGCATTGTTATCGCCAGCGATACCTTTATTATTGGTAGCTCGATTTTCGTGGCTGACGACATCACAGCGGGTATTACCACCATAGTGTACGGTTATATGATGATTGCCGTATATGGTTATACGGTCGATTTGATTCAGTCGGGAAATCAGCAGTCGAGTCAGATTTTTATCATCAGTCCCAAGTACGATGAGATTGCAACGGCCATTAACGAGGAGGCTCACCGTGGCGTTACGCTTATGGACGGCAAGGGTTGGTACACCAAGCAGAATTGCAAAATTGCGATGGTTGTGTGCCGTAAGCGCGATGCTTCGATGATATTGAAGATTGCCCGCCGCATCGACGAAAATGCCTTTATCACCATGGGCTCTGTGATGGGTGTATATGGCAAGGGCTTTGATGCGCTGAGCAAGTTGTAGCAGAGAAATACTCAAACCATATGTGTGACCCCGACCGAAAAAGTCGGGGTCGCTTTGTTTGTATAATTTGCCGAAATGGGTTATATTTGTGATATGGTTAATTTCTAATATGTATATGTTATGAGAAGGCTATTGTTACTCGCGCTGAGTGTCCTGTGGTGTGTGTCGGCCTATGCCGAAGAGCCGTATAAGGTCTATTGTTCGCTGGTGGGTGAGCATACGGGAGCATCGGACAATTTGTCGAGCCTGTCGGTGGATTATGGTCAGGAGAATCAACGCAAAAACTACCTGGTGGATGCCGAAGGAAATAGACTCAAGTTCTCGACTATGACGGCTGCAATGAACTACATGGCTCGGAGAGGATGGCGTTTGGAGCACACTTATACCAATTTCAAGGTCAATAACATAAATAAAGAGCTGAGTCGACGGGTTGTTGTCTGGGTTTTGACCAAGGAGGTCGTATCCGACGACGAGATTACCGAAGGATTTTGCACACGACTGATGTTTGAGAGTAGGTAGTTTGATAGTAGGTAAGATACATGGTGTATATAACAGAAACGGGCTGCGCAACATGGTGTTGGCAGCCCGCTTTCGTTATTTCTCGATTGAAGATTACTTCAAACCAATCTTCTTGGCAATATCCTTTGGAACGATATTCTTGTTCACCATGATATCCATAGTCTTGTACTCTACGAAAGGACGAGAGAAATAGTAGAATCCCTTGTAAGGACCGCTCTCACCCCAAGAGTTCTGAATACGATAGAACTTCGCACCGTTCTGAGCTGTTGCAGTACCTACGATAACCATACCGTGGTCGTCGGTTGTCTGGTAGTTGTCGTAAGCCTCCTGGCGCATCTGCTGAGTAATGGTCTTCTCCTTTACTACCTCCTCGAGGCTGTAAATCTTGGCCTCCTTCTCCTTGTCCGAGAGCTTGCCCCACTTCTCGGCATCTGAGCCGATTACGATATTCTCCGCATCCTCGGGGATGATACCTACGCCCATGTTGCCACGGAAGCCCTTCTCGCTGACATCAGCACCCCAAGCTACGGGATGACCTGCAGCCAAAGCGGCGTCCAACACCTGCATCATCTCCTCCATAGGAAGGTTGTACATCTCACCCCACATCCAGTTGTCGGGAACCTCCAAAACGAATGTTGAGTAGAAGGGGTGGTGTGTGTAAGATGAAATCTCGATATAGTCGCTCATCTTAACAGGCAAAGACTCGGCAAATGACTTGGGAGTATACTCCTTGCCGTTGTACTCGAACTTCTCGGGACGAACACCGAAGTAGGCATCCAAAATACCATTCAAACCATCAATCCATGCAGTTGTGAGCTTGCCGTTCTTGTTCTTCAACACAGCGTCCATGTAGCCCTTCAATACAGCGTCAATCTCGCCGAACTCGGGAAGCTCGGTGCCATAGTTCTGACCTGTGTACACCTCACGAGGAACGATGCCGTACTTTGCAATCATCTCTGTAACATCGTGTGCAGCTCCACCTACGGCGAAGTTGAGGTGACCATGCAAGCGTACATACTTAATAGCCTTGTCGAAGTAAGCGTGGCGCACTACCCACATCTGTGAGAGTGTCATCTGCTCGCCACCGGCACGCATAATCTCCTCCTCGATGAACGAAAGGGTTGAGAAGCACCAGCAGGTACCGCTGCGGAACTGGTTTGTGATGGGCACGGTCTTTACCTCGTTGTTGTCGGTAAACTTATAGCCCTTCTGCTCCTGAGCTGAGGCTGTGAAGGCCAAGCCGAGGATGGCAATTGCCAAAAGTGTAAATTTTTTCATAGTTTTTGAGTTTTGGGTTTGTTTATAATTTGTTGTCGTTTGTTTTCTACGATTTCTTCTTCGAAGCGTTCACAATCTTCAAGCAATCCTCGTACGAGAGGTTCTCTGCTTTGCGTGAGCCCGTAATGCGGTAGTTCTTGCCCTTATATGCGATGTAGGCGCCATAGCGACCGCTCTTGATACACATATCGGCATCCTCCGCAAAGTTCTTCAACGGTGCAGCTGCTGCGGCCGTTGTGGCTTTTGCCTGCAAAATAAGCTCCACGGCACGCTCATAGCTGATGGTGTACGGGTCGTCGTTCTTCTGCAGCGAGGCGAATGACTTGCCATAGCGCACATAAGCGCCAAACTTGCCTATGCCGACCCATAGCTCCTCACCCTCGTATTGACCCAAATGGCGGGGCAGGGCAAACAGCTCCAACGCCTCCTCCAGGGTTATCGACTCGATGAGCTGGCCCTTCTTGAGCGATGCGAAGCGGGGTTTTTCACCCTCCTTGGCCTCAATCTCCACCATAGGGCCATAGCGACCGATGCGAGCCTTGACGGCATGGCCCGTTGTGGGGTCTGTGCCGAGGACTCTTACCTGATTATTCTTGTCGGTCTGCGTCTCGATGGCTTTGTCCACCAAATCATGGAATGGCGAGTAGAAGCGGTCAATCATCTCGTTCCATGTGATGTCACCCTCGGCAATGCGGTCAAACTCCTTCTCGACGCTTGCCGTGAAGTTGTAGTCCATAATCTGCTCGAATTGCGACTCTAAATAGTCGTTTACCACCATGCCGATGTCGGTGGGAGCCAAGCGATTCTTCTCCTTGCCGAAGTTCTCGGTGGGGTGCTTCTCCGAAATCTTGCCTGAGGCCGACAGTGTGAGGGTTGTGTATGAGCGTTTCTGAGCCTCCTTGTTCTGCTTTACGACATAACCGCGATTGATAATCGTAGTGATGGTTGGGGCGTAGGTCGAAGGACGACCGATGCCCAACTCCTCGAGTCGCTTTACGAGTGAGGCCTCGTTGTAGCGCGGGGGAGCCTGCGTAAAACGCTCGGTAGCAACAATCTGCGACGCGGCAACCTTCTCGCCAACCTCAATCTTGGGGAGCAGGTTTTCTGAACTCTCGGTTGTGGGCTCATCGTCGGTAGACTCCGAGTAGAGGCGCAGGAATCCATCAAAGCGCACAACCTCACCCGAAGCGATGTACTCCCACTGCGTGCCATCCATATTTATGGCAATCGTCGTGCGGTCGACATCGGCAGCTACCATTTGTGATGCTACGGTACGCTTCCAGATGAGTTCGTAGAGGCGTTTCTCGGCCGCCGAACCCTCGATTGTCGTGCGGTCGATATATGAGGGGCGAATAGCCTCGTGGGCCTCCTGGGCACCCTTTGTTTTGGTCTTATAATTGTGTGCAGCAGAATATTTGTCACCAAACAGGCGTGTAATCTCGTTCTTGCACTGCGCTATAGCCTGCGCCGACAGATTCACCGAGTCGGTACGCATATAGGTTATAAGACCCTGCTCGTAGAGGTGCTGTGCCACCGACATTGTCTGCGAAACCGACATACCCAATTTGCGGCTCGCCTCCTGCTGGAGTGTCGAGGTGGTAAATGGTGCTGCTGGATAGCGCTTTACGGGCTTCTCTTCAGACTTTGTAACGGTAAAAGTGGCACCCTTGCTATTTGTCAGGAACTCCAAAGCCTCCTCCTGCGTGTTAAAGCGCTGCGAGAGCTCGGCTTTGAAAAGCGTCTTGTTCTCGTCGCCGACAGGATAGAAATGAGCTACAATACGGAAATATGCCGTAGAGTTGAAGCCGATAATCTCGCGCTCGCGCTCCACGATAAGGCGTACTGCGACGCTCTGCACTCGACCGGCCGAGAGAGCCGGACGCACCTTCTTCCACAAAACGGGTGAGAGCTCGAAGCCCACAATGCGGTCCAAAACGCGACGCGCCTGCTGGGCATTTACCAAGTTCATATCTATCGTGCGCGGATTCTCTATCGCATTGAGAATTGCCGGCTTGGTAATCTCGTGAAAAACGATTCGCTTGGTCTTGTCGACCGGCAAATCCAGGACCTCGGCCAAGTGCCATGCAATAGCCTCTCCCTCGCGGTCCTCATCGGATGCGAGCCATACGGTTTTCACCTGGTTTGACAGTTTCGACAACTCTTCGACAACCCTCTTCTTATCGTCCAATACCTCATATTTGGGAGAGTAGTCGTGGTCGATATTTATACCGAGTCCTTTTTTCGATAAGTCGCGGATATGACCGAAGCTCGACTTTACGATATAATCTTTACCCAAAAAACGCTCAATGGTTTTGGCCTTGGCGGGGGACTCTACAATAACTAAATTCTCTTGCATTACTTTTTCTACTTAATACGACAAAACCTAAGGTTCTCTTAGGTTTGTCGAGGTGTCGTCAATACTCTATTTCACCATTGTGTAAGTAAGTTCCAGCTCAATTGCCGCAGGATTCAGCTCCTTGTCGGCACCTTGAATTGCCGAACGGTTGAATGTGAAAATCGTGCTTGCTGCCGGACCCACATATAGCTTGTGTGAAAGAGTCAACTTCTCAAAATCAAACGCTTCACCATCTTTGGGAGCCATTTTTATGACATCGTTAATCATCTGCTGCATGTAGGATGTTATATCCATCTCGTAGCATGCCAAACTGCGATTGACATATCCGTTGTATGCCAACGAGCCTCCCGACGACTCCATAGTGTAGAGGTAATCGGGTATGGGCGAAAGCGACTTGTAGTTCAAATACAGACCCAGGCGCGACATCGAATGGTTAAGTCTGTCGGCCCATGTTATGGGGTTGAGCAATGTGTAGTCATACTCTGCCTCCTCGATGTAAATCTTCAATGCCGCCTGATTTATAGCTGCCGATTCGTGAGTAACATTGCCATTCTCATCCTGCACAAGGGTGTAGAGTGAGCGTAAAAACTCCTCGGTGAGCGTCAGCTCGGTAATCATACCTCCGCAGCCGTCTACATATCCAATCTCCACCTCCGGGCGATTCTCCTCGGTTTCGTACATGGGAGTTGAGGCAAAATCCGAAGCGCTATAATCCAAAGTTACACGCTGTGCGCTCACATTGCCATAGCTGGTTGCCTTATCGTCGCGGAAATAGTAGTTCATGTTCAAAGTATCGGCCATAAGGTCGGCATCGGCTCCGGGGTTACGCATACGGCCATAGAATCCTATACCTGTTGCCGTAGGCTTGAACGAGAATGCCGAACCCTCGCCATCGGGCATGTCGGCCGCGGCCTCGATGTACAAACCTGGGAAGTTGTGAATAAATGCCGAGTCGCTCTGATATGCCTGGGTGTTACCATTTGCCAAGCCGTTCTCGTCGAGCTCCAAGCACAACAACTTCTTCAACCATTCGCGTGTCTGCGGAGTCTCCTGCATGCGCAACATCTTCGAGGTGGTGTATACACCCTGTGCCGAGTTGGGGAACTCGAAAGTGTAAATCGGCTCTGCCGCAGCATCAAGGTGTCCTGCCGTGCGGGGGTTGTAGGTTACGATGAAGAGTGAATCTTTCGACTCCTCATTTACCAAATCGCCGGTCAGGGCATAGACATTGTACTTTATGGGCTTTGTGGTGTCGCCGGCAAAGGTGTCAACCTCAAATAGGAACATCATGGAGTCGTAGACGGGGCGATAACCAAAGCCAATCGAATCATCCACTCCGGTCATAAAGAGCATCTGGCTCGAGAAGCCCATTTTGCGTGTGCCATAACGATTGTGGTTCTGCAATCCGAGATATAACCTATCGAGCGATGTTGCAGCAACCGAGTCGGTGCGATATAGGCGCATCTCGAAGACCTTGCAAGGAGTATCCTCGGTTGCGGTCTCCTTGAGCATTCCTCCACTGTAAAGACGATGGCGCATCTCCAACTGCTGATGTCCCGGAGCGAGCTCCTCACCTAAGGTGTAATCAGCCGTTGTAGTGCAACCTGTAAGCGTAGCCCACACGGCGATGATGGCAATTATCGCCGACATGAGCATGCTATGTAATTTGTTATAACTCTTCATAAAAGCGTTTGTAATTATCGAAAAACTCGGGCTCGTCGGGATTCTGGTACTCGAGCATCGGCTTGCCACTTTGGCGAGCATACTCCACCAACTCCTCACTGGCCTCGGTCGAGGTAACAACAATACCGTCGGCATAATCTATAACGAAACGATACAGATTTTCGTATGACGGGGTGGATAAAGATGCCAAATTCTCATCTTCGACACCTTCATTTGCTATCTTCTGGGCGAAATCGGCATCCAATGCTCCCTCGAAGCGGTCGTTGCAGAGCGATACTACAATCTTCACGTCGCGGAACAAGGGGTCATCGGCAAAGACCTTCTTAAGGTAGATGGGGGCGATTGCCGACATCCAACCCATGCAATGAACCACCGAGGGTGCCCAATTGAGCTTCTTGACCGTTTCCAACACGCCACGGGCAAAGAAGATTGCGCGTTCATCGTTATCCTCGAAATATTTGCCCTCCTCGTCGGTCAACACCGCCTTGCGAGAGAAATAATCATCGTTGTCGATGAAGTATATCTGAATACGCGCCGAGGGTATTGAAGCGACTTTGATGATAAGCTGATGGTCGTTGTCGTTGATGATGAGGTTCATGCCCGACAAGCGTATCACTTCGTGCAATTGATTGCGGCGCTCATTTATACACCCATAACGGGGCATAAATGTGCGTATCTCGTTGCCGCGCTCCTGCATCGCCTGGGCCAAGCGTCGGCTGAGTCCTGAAAGTTCGCTCTCCGGCAGATAAGGCATTATCTCCTGGCAAACATAAAGTATCTTGCGTGAAGCCATTTGTATTTGGGTTTTACAATGTGCAAATATACTAATTTTTTTCTAAAGAATCGGTGTGTAAACTCCCATAAAAGTCGTTCCGGCCCGATTAGAGTATGAGCATTGCATCGCCATAAGTACCAAAGCGATAACCCTCCTCTTTGGCAATATTGTAGGCATTCATGACCAGGTCATAACCTCCAAATGCCGCAACCATCATCAGTTGGGTCGAGTATGGCAAGTGGAAATTCGATACCATGGCGTCGGCAACCGTGAAGTCGTAGGGGCAGAAAATAAACTTGTTGGTCCAGCCCTCCGATGCCTTAATCATGCCGCCTGTCGATACCGTGGTCTCGATGGTGCGCATAACCGTAGTACCGATAGCCACCACCTTGTGTCCTGCGCGTTTTGCGGCATTTACCTGCTCGGCGGCCTGCTCTGTGACGATGTATTGCTCGGAGTCCATTTTGTGCTTCGAGAGGTCCTCGACATCCACCGTGCGGAAATTACCCAAGCCGGCGTGCAGGGTAATGAAGGCTGCGTCGATACCCTTGATTTCCATGCGCTTAAGCAGGTGCTTCGAGAAGTGCATACCTGCCGTGGGGGCTGCCACAGCACCTTCGTTCTTTGCAAATATGGTCTGATAACGCTCGGCATCCTCCTCCTCGACCTTCTCTCTGACCCAGCGGGGCAGTGGAGTCTCACCCAAGCGATACAATGCCTCCTTGAACTCTTCGTATGAGCCGTCAAAGAGGAATCGCAATGTACGGCCACGCGAGGTTGTGTTGTCGATAACCTCGGCGCCCATCATATCGTCGTCGCCAAAATAGAGTTTGTTGCCGATGCGGATTTTGCGTGCGGGGTCTACCAAGACATCCCATAAACGCAACTCCTGATTCAACTCGCGCAGGAGGAAAATTTCAATCTCGGCACCGGTCTTCTCCTTATTTCCGTAGAGGCGCGCGGGGAAGACTTTGGTGTCGTTGAAAAGAAAGAGGTCCTTCTCGTCGAAATACTCGATAATGTCCTTAAATATACGATGTTGAATCTCGCCTGTTTTACGATTCAACACCAGCAAACGCGACTCGTCGCGGTTGTCTGCGGGATATTTCGCCAACATGTCGGCTGAAAAATCATATCCGTATTGAGATAACTTCATAATTTTATCTTAATGTGAAAGACACAAATATCAATAATAAATACGAAAAGTCGGCTATTTTGTTTCACACTCGATTAATTTTTCCATAAAATTTTCGAGTTTCCAGCCGTTTTCTGCTGTAAATCCGCCACTTCGGGTGCGTCTAAGTGATGTCAGATAAGCTCCGCTACCCACCGCCTGACCAATCTCCTGAGCCAACGAGCGGATATAGGTTCCCTTGCTGCAACGCACTCTGATTTTCAGGCGAGGCATCTCCAACTCTAAAATCTCCATCTCGTAGATGTTGATAAGGGCCTTTTTGAGCTCTACCTCCTCGCCGGCGCGTGCAAACTCATATGCTCTCACGCCCTCGACCTTCTTTGCCGAATAGATAGGGGGTGCTTGCAGACGCTCACCCGTAAGGTCTGCAAGTGCCTGCTCAATCATCTCGCGAGTGATATGCTCGGTGGGGTAACGGCAGTCGATGGGATGCTCCATATCGAAACTCGGGGTCGTAGCACCCAACTCCAACTCGGCGATATACTCCTTCTCCTCAGCTTGCAGGGCGTTGACCATCTTTGTGGCCTTGCCTATGCAGATAATGAGGACTCCCGTAGCCAAGGGGTCCAGCGTGCCGGCGTGGCCGATTTTTATCTTGCGGTAGCCCAACTTATGCTGCAAGGCATATTTTATTTTGCGCACCACATCTGTCGAGGTCCACTCCAAGGGTTTGTCTATTACGGCTATATATCCTTCGGGAAAGTCTACTCCGCGAAGTGATTCATTTTGGCTCATCTGTTTAAGTTAAGAGGTTAAATAATGTTGCTTATGATTGATACGCAGCCTGCAATTGCGCAATATATGGCGAACCATATAAGCTTGCCCTGCTTTACGAGGCGAATCATAAAACGGCAGGCGAGGCATCCTGCTGTAAAGGCTGCCACAAAGCCGCATATCAGTGGCAGAATACCGATTGACGAAAATATCACTTCGCCCTTTACGATGCTGAGTAACATCTCGCCCAAGATAGGCGCCAAGACCATCAGGAATGAGAATTGCGCCACTGTGCCTTTGTTGTTGCCCAGCAGAATACCCGTGGCGATGGTTGTACCCGAGCGCGAGAGTCCCGGCATTGCTGCTACGGCTTGCGAAAGACCGATAATAAAGGCGTCGCGATACGAAATGTTCTCTTTTTGGCGTGGGCGGGCATAGTATGCAAATGTGAGCAAAAGGGCCGTGAAAAGCAACATCGCACCCACTATGGTAAGGATATATGGCGATGAGAGCATTGCGTTGAGCTGGTCTTTCAGTGCAAAACCCACGATGGCAATGGGAATCATCGAGATAATGAGCTTCAGGATATAGGCCTGCTCGTCGTTGAATGTGCGCGAGAACACTCCGCAAATCAAACGCTTGATTTCGGGCCAAAGTATAACAATTGTGCTGAGAACCGTGGCGGCGTGCAATGTGATGTCGAACATCAGGTTTTCTTCAATTTCGACACCCAGCAACGCTTTGGCTATTTGCAGATGACCACTGCTCGATACGGGCAAAAACTCGGTAAGGCCTTGCACTATACCGAGTAAGATGGCTTCAATTACAGACATTTCGTGGTGTTATAGGGTTAAAATCGCTTCATCAAGGCGTAAATTTCAAACACAAAACCGCCTACGATAAGAATCGGGGCCAAGGTTATGCGTCGCCACGAAAACATCTCATAATTAAACACTTCGGGGTTGTCGCTACCTCCGCCGCACATCAGTGCCATGCCGATTATTATAACCACCAGACCCACCGCCAGCAGAATATAATTTTTCAGCGTCAGCGTCATTTCGGCATCGTGCCGGTCGGTAGCGGCGTTAAATCGCGTTTTTATTTTTTCGATTAGCTTTTTCATATTCGGTTCTAATACAGATATATCTTGTTAGACTTCATGTTCACAAATTTATTGACTGCAAAGGTCGTAAACAGAAGCGAAATTACCAAACCCAAGAGAATCATTCCGCCCACAATGATGCCTATTTTTACCAATTCCGACATCGATACAATCTCCGGCATTGCGCCACTCAACGCATATAGCGAGCCGCCAAACAGCAGGCTGGCGCAGAATCCCGCCCAGAAACCCTGCTTTGCTGCCGTGCCCAACAGCGGGCGCATGATATACCACTTTGTAGCACCCACCAACTTGAAGGTGTTGATAAGATAGCGGCGCGAATAGATTGCCAGGCGTATGGTGTTGTTGAGCAGAATGAGCGAAATTATAAGCAACGCACCGCCAAAGGCTATAAGAACGATGGTAATCTTGTTGATTGCCGAGTGCAGGCGCTCGATGGTTGCCGCAGGATATGCCACATAGACCACCCCCTCCATCGCCGAGAGTTTATCGACCAGCGAGTCCATCACCTCGCGCTCGGCACTTGCCACAGCCACCTCAAAGCTGTTGCGCAGGGGATTTTCCTCTAAAATCTCCTCAATTTCGGCGGCAAACATGCGGCGAAACTCGGCGTCTTTCAACTTCTCGCTGCGGTCGGCATAAGTGACCTTCGAAACGCCCTCTAAGGCCGAAATCTTCTCCTCCAAAGCTGTTTTGCGTCTTTCGCTCAGCGAGTTATCTAACTCCACCGAGAGCGTGATATTCTGGCGCAAGGTGTGCGCTGTGCCGAGTGCCGAAGCAAGCAGATAGCCTACCGAGCCAAGCAGAAACAGCACCAACGAGATGCTTATCGTCGATACGATGTATGAGCGTTTTACTTTACGCTTTAATCTTTTGTCGTCTTTCATTGCGTATGAAATATATCAGGGTTAGGAGGGTTGCTCCCAAAACAATTATCGAGAAGAGAAGCGTAATACCCTCAATAAGTCGCCATTTTGGTGCGCGATAATGCCACTCAACGGTATGCTCGCCGGCAGGCACTTCCAATGCGCGGAGAATATAGTCGGCGCGAATAGGCGTCACCTCCTCGCCGTCGATGTAGGCGCGCCAGCCCTCCTGAGTAAAAATCTCGGAGAAGACCACAAAACCGTTGCTCTCGGCAGTGTAGTCGTAGCGCAGGAAGTTGGGACGATACTCCGTAAGAGATATTTCGCCCTCGCCAAAGTGGTAGTTGTTGAGCGTAATATTGCCCACAACCGCCTCCTGCTTGGTGTCAATCTCGCCCACTAAAGCTATCTCCTCGTGTGCCGTTGCTGCGGGTATCACATACCGAACAAACCACGCTGCACCGTTCGCCGTCGGGCGTTTGACAACGCCGTCGGCCTTTTTCGAGGTTATCACATATCGCACATTGAGCATATCTAAAACGCCCTCATCCATTTTGCTGAGGTAGTGGTCGATAATATCCTGATAACGCGAAAGTTTTGCGCCGTGATAGCCTCCTACCGAGCGGTGGAAATACGATGTTGTGGCGTCGTTAAACGGCGATACCGTAAGGTTTAATACTCTATAATCGTCGTCCTTGTCCTGCATGATCAATTTGTCGGCTTCGCTGGGGAAAATCTGCGCCGAGCGCTTTGCGACAAAATCCTTGTAACTCAGGTATCGCATATCCACATCTATAAGGTCGGCGGTGACAATCACGCCCAACACGATGCACAACACCGAGCCTCGGGTGATGACCTTGCGATGTGAGTATAATCCGATAGCTCCGGCAGCCAACAGCACAAACAGAAGCGAACGCCACGCATCCTGGCGCATTACATCGGCACGCTCGGTGGCAATTGCTGAGGCTGTTTCCCACGCCATCTGTTCGTGCAATCCCTGACGGATATATTGCTCGGCATTTTGCTGCTTGAGCATGGTGTGGAACTCTCCTTCCAGCATCTCGCCGCTCTGCTGCATGCCATAGTCGCCCAATGCTCGACCTCCGATAATCATTATCATCAGCACTCCGCAAGTGATGCCCGTAGCCCACGCCAAGGCCTTGCGCAATATGGCGGAATCCTTCTTTTCGCCAATAATTTTCGCTATCGCAAGGGCGGCAAGCAGAGGTACGGTCCATTGTACAACAACAAGCGCCATCGAAAGTGTGCGGAATTTATTGTACATCGGTAAGGTATTGAACAATAGCTCGGTGAGCCACATCAGATTATTGCCCCACGACATTAGTAGCGTGATGATTGTTGCCGCTAAAATCCACCACTTTTGGCGCGCCGGCAGAAGGAACAATCCGAGCACGGCGAGGAATATTGCCGCAGCACCCAAATATGTCGGGCCGGCTGTATATGGTTGCTCGCCACGATAGCGCGGAATGTATTGCGCCATCTGCTCCAAACCATAAGCTCCCAAAGCTTCGGCAACGGCTCCATCTTCAGAAAAAGCGTCACCCGAAGCTCCTCCCATAAAGTTCGGAACGAGCATATTCAGGCTCTCGGCTTTGCCGTAGCTCCAGGCGGTGGCATACTCCAAGTCGAGGCCCTGTTGTCCGCTCGCGGCATCTTCGGCCACTAACTCCGAGCCTCCGCGTGTGGTTTCCTTCTGATGCTGGATTGTATACCAAAGCGGCGAGAGGTTCGAACCCAAGGCTATCACTCCCGCAGCTACAAGCAATGCTGTGCGCTTCATAAAATCTTTGCGACGACGCTCCTTCCAGGCATAGATGCCCTCGCTAATCCACATTGCAGCCATCGCAATGGCGAAGTAGTAGGTTATCTGAGGGTGATTTGCGCCAATCTCCAACGAGGTGAAAAGCGCTGTAAGTGAAGCACCTACCCACATATTGCGGCGTAAGGTGTAATGCACGCCCGCCATCATCAGTGGAGCATAAACCAATGCCCACATCTTCGTGACATGGCCTGCGCCAATGATGAGCAGGAAATAGGTCGAAAAACCATAAGCCAACGCCGCAACGAGTCCTATCCAGGGGCTAAGGCCGAATATGAGCATTGCCACCCACATCGCCACCATCGAGAAGAAGAGAAACGACGCCGGCGTGTCGATTATGTTTGTCAACTTGCCGATAGTGCCCTTTACGGCCTGTGCCGGATATTTCACATTTATCAGGTAGGCCGGCATACCGCCAAACATCCTGCCGGTCCATTGCGCATCTTCGCCCGTGGCCTCGCGATTCTCGAGTATGTCTTTACACATGCCTTCGTATTGCTGCACATCGTGCTGCATGAGAACTTTACCCGAAAACTGAGGTGCAAAATATGTGGCTGCCAATACGAAAAACAGCACTACAAAGCCTGCGCCTAATAGCCACGCAGGGAGTTTTCTGTTGTTATGAGTCATTTTCTGAATCAGTTAGTGCGTCAAAGTTACGAAAAACATTCCTTTTTTCGGTGTGTAATTGCGAAAAATTACTATATTTGCAAAGTTAAAGTTATTGTAAACAGAACAAAATGATAAGTATAGACTCCATTCGCCAACCAATTCTCGCCGACCTTGCAGCGTTTGACGAGTTCCTGAAGGGGCAATTTACCTCGGAGGGTAAATTAATTTCGGAGATGCTTACACATGTTCTCTCTTCACGAGGTAAGGGCGTTCGTCCTATGATTGTTATGCTCACTTCGGCTCTCTTGTCTGAGGCCAATCAGCGAGAGTGGGTTGAGGGAGAGCGTAACTGCACAAAGCGTACCTATTTGGCTGCAATGCTCGTAGAAATGTTGCATACGGCATCGCTTATCCATGACGATGTCATAGATGGAGCCGATACGCGTCGAGGTCGCCCCTCGGCAAATGCTCTGTGGCAGTCGCGCAATGCTGTGGTGCTGGGCGATTACATCTTAGCAAAGACTATGGGGGCCGGCATGCAGAGCGCGCAATATGACCTTGTGTCGCACATCATAGGCTCTGTAACTACGCTGTGTGAGGGTGAAATTCTGCAAAGTCAACACACCAAGGAGCGCAGCACTACACGCCAGGATTATCTCGAGATTATCTATAAAAAGACAGCAAGCCTCATAAGCATCAGCGCTTCGGCGGGAGCTGTGTCGGTAAACGCCTCGCGCCGCGATGTCGAGCAGATGCGTCGCTTTGGCGAGGCTCTGGGTATGGCGTTCCAGATTCAGGACGATATTTTGGATTACAGCCGCGAGGCAAAGACCGGGAAACCGGCAAATAACGACTTGCGTGAGGGTAAAATCACCCTGCCGCTTATCGAGGTGTTGGAGCAGTGCTCTTCGGTGGAGCGTCTGCAACTTCTGGATAAGTTGTCACAGTGCGCAACAGACGATGCGGCGGTAGATTTCTTGCAGGGTGTTGTTGAGGCTACGGGAGGCTTGGCAATGGCGGCCCGTACGATGCAGACCTATATCAATCGTGCTACATCCATTCTCTCGCAATACGCCGAGTCGCCTTATCGTACAGCGCTAATTAACCTTTGTGCCTATGTGGCAGAGAGGGATAGATAAAATTCAAAATTCATAATTCAAAATTCAAAATTAAGAATTACGGGTTCAAGGATTCAGGTTTAAGGGTTTTGGAAGAGAGGAAAGTGACGGACAAATTTTAATACACAAATAAAAACTTAATTTTTTTAACCAATCTAAAATTTTATGGAAACAAAACAGAAAAGTAATGTATTGGCCATTATCGTGATGATTCTGTTGTTCGGAATGATTTCGTTCGTGACCAATTTGGCATCTCCCATGGGTGATGTGTTGAAGAACCAGTTTGGCGTAGCTAACTGGATGGGTACTTTGGGCGTATTCGCTAACTTTATCGCTTACGCCGTTATGGGTATCCCCGCTGGTAACATGCTCCAGAAGTATGGTTACAAGAAGACTGCTTTGGTGGCTATCGCAGTAGGTTTCGCAGGCGTAGCTATCCAGACAATCTCTGGTTTTGCAGGTTCTTTCGCAATCTATTTGCTTGGTGCCTTCATCGCAGGTTTCTCAATGTGTATGTTGAACATCGTTGTTAACCCCATGCTTAACAAGTTGGCAGGTGGTGGTAACAAGGGTAACCAGCTTATCCAGGTGGGTGGCTCTTTCAACTCTTTGATGGGTACAGCCGTTATCATCCTCACCGGTTTGTTGATTCCCAACATCGTAGAGGCTCAGATTAGCCAGGTATTCCCCTTGATGTACACTGCATTGGCAATCTTCGCTGTTGCATTCCTCGTAGTTGCTATGACTGCTATTCCCGAGAATGCTCCCGCAGCTGTTAAGGACGAGAAGTCACAGTATGGTCCTTTGTCATTCCGTCACTTCTTGTTGGGTGCTATCGCAATCTTCATCTATGTAGGTGTTGAGGTAGGTATTCCTAATGTGTTGCAGAAGTGGTTGAACGAGGTTAGTACAACAGCTATCGCAGGTACAGTAGCCGGCACATATTGGTTCTTGATGCTCGTAGGTCGTTTGACAGGTGCTGCTATTGGTAGCAAGGTATCTGCAAAGGCTATGTTGGCAGTTGTATCGGCCGTAGGTTTGTGCCTCACTTTGGGTGCCATCTTCCTCAATCCTGAGACAATGGTTAATCTCCCCGTATTCGACGGCGCGAAGGGTTTCGCTATGGCAAATGTTCCCGTAAATGCAGCTCTTTTGGTGTTGTGCGGTCTTTGCACATCGGTAATGTGGGGCGGCATCTTCAACCTTGCAGTTGAGGGCTTGGGTAAGTACACCGAGAAGGCTTCAGGTATCTTCATGGCATTGGTTTGCGGTGGTGGTATCCTCCCATTGTTGCAGAACGGTATCGTGGACTGGACCGGCAGCTACTTGGCAAGTTACTGGGTAATCGTTGCAGGTTTGGCATTCTTGTTGTTCTACGCAGTTGTAGGCTCAAAGAATGTTAATAAGGATATCCCCGTAGAGTAATCTCTGCGAGATATATAAAATAGCTTGGGAGCTGCCTTCGATGGGTGGCTCCTGTTTTTTTCGCCACCGTGAAGCGTGTATTTCACCACAGAATATCCGGTTCTGTCACAAAGTTCGACGACTTGTCACATATCAAAACCGAGGCTGAACAAAAGTATTACTTTTGCTTCGAAATTTTTGTCTGCCGACGATGTCGGTCAGAGTTGGAAACTGTTTGGCTTCTTAAAAAAGGTTACAAAATGAAGATAGAAGGAAATACCGTTTTGATTACGGGAGGAGCTTCGGGCATAGGTCGCATTATGGGACGCATGGCGTTGGAAAAGGGTACGCGATGCCTGATAATTTGGGATATTAACGAGTGTAGTATCGCGGCAACGGAGCAGGAATTTTCTGTTTTGGGCAAGGTTAAAGGTTATCGTGTCGATGTGTCTAATGCCGAGGCGGTGGCTGCGGCATATAAGCAGTCGGTTGCGGAGTGCGGCGATGTGGATATTGTGATAAACTGCGCCGGAGTGGTTACGGGCAATAAAACTTTCAATGAGCAATCGGTAGCCGATATCCAGCGTACGATGCGTATAAATGCCGAGGCACCGATGTTGGTGGCGTTGCAGGCGTTACCCGATATGCTGAAGCGCAACAAAGGCCATATATGCAATATAGCCTCGGCTGCGGGTATGTTGTCTAACCCCAAGATGTCGGTCTATGCGGCAAGCAAATGGGCTGTGATAGGGTGGTCGGACTCGGTGCGTATCGAGCTTAAGCGTATGCACAGCCGCGTGCGATTTACAACTGTCGCACCTTATTATATAAATACGGGTATGTTCAATGGCGTTCGTTCGCGCGTATTCCCGATTTTGAAGCCCGAAAAGACCTCGCGCAAGATTCTGCGAGCCATCGAGCATGATACGAATTTCAAGGGCATACCTTTCGGGTTCCACTTTATCCGCTTCTGTCAATTCCTCTTGCCGTCGTCGTGGTTTGATAAAATTCTCGGCGATTGGTTTGGAATTTACTCCGCAATGGATAACTTTACAGGACGAAAATCTTAAAATCGAATGGCTATGGCAATCGAAAATAGTTCAGCGGAGCGTATTAGCGCGATAATTCAGCGTCAAAAGGCATTTTTTCGCTCGGGAGCAACACTTCCGTATGAGTTTCGCCATGCGCAACTTAAGCGACTTCTAAATGCGTTGCGCGAGTGGCACGAGCCTCTTTGTCGGGCTTTGTGGACCGATTTGCATAAATCGGAGCAGGAGGCTGTTTTGACCGAGCTGAGCATTGTCGAGGGCGAGGTGAAGAATCATTTGCGCCACCTTAAGTGTTGGATGCGCCCCGAGCGTCACTCTACACCCTTAAAGATGATGCCCTCGCGTAGCCGAGTTATAAGTGAGCCGTTGGGTGGAGCGTTGATTATCGCCCCATGGAACTATCCCGTGCAGTTGTTGCTGAATCCTTTGGTGGGAGCTATCTCGGCAGGATGTACAGCGGTGCTGAAGCCCTCGCCTTATGTGCCTACGGTGTCAAAAGTGTTGGAGGAGATGATTGCCTCGACTTTCGACGAGGAGTATATCGCTACGGTGCAGGGCAATCGTGAGGTTAATTCGCTGCTTTTGGCCGAGCGTCACGATATAATCTTCTTTACGGGCAGCCCTGCGCTGGGTAGGGTTGTGATGACGGCTGCGGCAAAGAACCTTACTCCCGTAGTTTTGGAGTTGGGAGGCAAGAGCCCCTGCATTGTCGATAAGGATGCCGATATCGCTTTAGCTGCACGCCGCATAGCTTGGGGCAAGACCCTGAATGCCGGCCAGACCTGCATTGCACCCGATTATCTGCTTATCCATCGCGATTTGCAGGATATGTTCATCGCAGCGTTTCGCCGCGAGATTTGCCGCCTGCATGGCGAGGATGTAAGGCAAAGCCCCCACTTTGTGCGCATGGTGAGCGATACGGCATTTGACCGGGTGGCGGGCTATATGAAGTGTGGCCGCGTGGTGTCGGGTGGCAGATTGGCTCGCGACGAGCGCTTTATCGAGCCCACGCTGCTTGCCGATGTGGATGCCTCGTCGCCCGTTATGCAGGAGGAGATATTTGGTCCTGTGCTGCCGATGTTGCCATTCGACAACAGAGAAGAGGTCGTGAAGTTCGTTACCGAGCGCGAAAAACCTTTGGCGTTATACTATTTCGGAGGTAAGGAGGGTGCAGATTATGTTTTGAAACACACCTCGGCAGGTGGCAGCTGCGTGAACGATACCATAATGCACATTGCCAACGAGAATCTGCCTTTTGGCGGCGTAGGTAATTCGGGTTTGGGCAGTTACCACGGGAAGTTGAGCTTCGATGCCTTCTCGCATCGTCGTGCGGTGGTTATAACGCCCACTTGGATTGATTTGCCGTTTAGGTATATGCCGTACAAGTTGTTCGGCCTGGTGAAGAAACTTTTGTAAGAGGGTTGTATAATAAATAGAGAGGCTGTCCATTTCGTAGACAGCCTCTCTTTTATGCTTTCGAGGGTTTAGATTACGATATTGATAATCTTGCCCGGCACAACGATAATCTTCTTCGGAGCCTTGCCCTCCAACCACTTCTGCGCGCCCTCTGTGGTGACGATGTCGGCCTGAATCTCGTTAGGCTTCATATCCAGGGCATAGGTCTGCTTGAAGCGCAATTTTCCGTTCACCATCACAGGATACTCAAACGCGCTCTCGACCAAATGCTTCTCGTCGAAGGTGGGGTAGGCAGCATCGAAGATAGTCTCCGCGTGGCCCATAGCCTCCCACAACTCCTCGGCGATATGCGGCGCGAAGGGAGCGATAAGGATTGTGAGTGGCTCCAGAATCTCGCGCTTATGACAAGCACCCAACTCGTTGAGGCAAATCATAAAGGCCGAAACCGAGGTGTTGAACGAGAAGTTCTCGATATCCTCGCGAATCTTCTTTATGGTCTTGTGCAGAGTCTTGAGCTCCTCGGCCGAAGCCTTCTCGTCGTTGAGCGCGAATACACCCTCGCGGTCGTAGAACAGGCGCCAGAACTTGCGCAGGAACTTATGTACGCCGTCGATACCGTTGGTATCCCAGGGCTTTGACTGCTCCAATGGGCCGAGGAACATCTCATACATACGCAATGTGTCGGCACCATAATTTTCGACGATATTGTCGGGATTTACCACATTGAACATCGACTTCGACATCTTCTCGATAGCCCAGCCGCAGATGTATTTGCCATCCTCTAAGATAAACTCCGCATCGCGGAACTCGGGACGCCAAGCGCGGAAAGCCTCAAGGTCCAATTGGTCGTTCTTGACGATATTTACATCGACATGAATCTCCTGTGTGTCGTAATCCTTCTTTAGACCGAGAGAAACGAACTTATTCGTTCCGACAACGCGATATACGAAGTTCGAGCGACCTTGAATCATGCCCTGATTGACCAACTTCTTGAATGGCTCCGACTCGCATACATAACCCAAGTCATAGAGGAACATATTCCAGAAACGCGAGTACATCAAGTGACCCGTAGCATGCTCAATACCACCCACATAGAGGTCTACATTACGCCAATACTCGTTAGCCTCCTTCGAAACCAGCGCCTCTGTGTTGCGTGGGTCCATATAGCGCAGATAGTAAGCCGACGAACCGGCAAATCCCGGCATTGTCGAGAGCTCCAACGCGTTACCCTCATAAGCCCAATCCTTCACGCGTGCCAAAGGTGGCTCACCCTGCTCGGTAGGACCAAAATTCTCAATTGGAGGTAACTCCAAAGGCAATTTATCCTCGGGCAGAGGATATGCCGTATCGCCCTTATAATATACGGGGAATGGCTCACCCCAATAACGCTGACGCGAGAAGATAGCGTCGCGCAGGCGGTAGTTGATGAGTCGCTTACCCAAACCACGCTTCTCCACCTCGGCGAACATTGCGGGGATAGCCTCCTTGACATCCATTCCGGTGAGGAAGCCCGAATTTATCATCTTTCCGGCCTTGGCGTCGTATGACTCCACCTCAATATTGCCGCCTTCGACGACGGGGATAATCTCCAAGCCGAAGTGACGCGCAAAGGCGTAGTCACGCGAGTCGTGTGCCGGAACGGCCATAATTGCGCCCGTACCGTAGCCTGCCAAAACATAATCCGAAATATAGATGGGTATTGCGTTGCCGGTAAATGGGTTGATGGCGTAAGAGCCTGTCGCTACGCCTGTTACGCGGCGTGTCTCGGCGATGCGCTCACGCTCCGAACGCTTCTTTGTCTCGGCGATGTAAGCCTCCACAGCAGCCTTGTTCTCGGGGGTTGTAAGCTCGTCGACCCATTCGTGCTCGGGGGCAATAACCATAAATGTCACACCGAAAATTGTGTCGGGGCGAGTGGTGAAAATCTCCAACTTGCGCTCCGAATCCTTCACATCGAAGAATACCTGCGCACCCTCCGAGCGACCTATCCAGTTGCGCTGAATCTCTTTGAGCGAATCGCTCCATTCCAACTTATCAAGACCATCCAACATGCGCTGTGCATAGGCTGTAACGCGTAGTGACCACTGCTTCATGCGCTTCTGCTCGACGGGGAAACCGCCACGCACCGAAAGACCATCCTTTACCTCGTCGTTGGCAAGCACCGTTCCGAGCTGAGGACACCAGTTCACCATAGTGTCGGCACGATAAGCCAAGCGGTAGTTCTGCAATACCTGCTCTCGCTCTGCTTCGCTCCATGCGTTCCACTCTGCAGCCGAGAACGAGAGCTCCTGAGTACCCGTAGCATCCACACCCTCGGTACCATTCGCTGCAAACTTCGCCACCAACTCTTTGATAGGCTCAGCCTTCTGAGAAGAACGGTTGTAATAGTGGTCGTACATCTTCAAAAATGCCCACTGCGTCCATTTGTAATACTCCGGCTCGCAGGTGCGTACCTCGCGGTCCCAATCGTAGCAGAAACCAATCTTATCCATCTGCTCGCGATAGCGAGTGATGTTCTGCTCGGTAGTTACGGCCGGGTGCTGACCTGTCTGAATAGCATACTGCTCGGCAGGCAGACCAAAGGCGTCGTAACCCATCGGATGCAACACATTGAATCCGCAAAGACGCTTGTAGCGAGAATAGATGTCGGAAGCGATGTAGCCCAACGGGTGGCCTACATGCAAACCTGCTCCCGAAGGATATGGGAACATGTCCAAAACATAAAATTTCGGACGACTGTTATCGACCTCCACATGGTAGGTTTTGCGCTTCTCCCACTCCTTCTGCCATTTGGTTTCGATTTGTTTGAAATTGTACTCCATGTTATTTGTGTGTTAGTTTTTTACGCTATGGATATAAATAAAAGGTGTTCAACCCACAAAGATAATACTTGCGTCGCAGAGTAGCAAATTTTTTTCTGCAAGCCGACCTAGGAGCGCAAAAATATGGCCGCTTTCAGGTTGTTTTTTGCTTAAATTTTTAGCCAAATTTATATAGTAAAATAGTACAATTATAGCATATATCGCCATTACTTTTTCGGGTTGACTGCGAGCGCCGAAAGCCCTTTTTGTGGGTGAATTTTGCTCTCTTTCGGCGTTAAAACCCCAAAATGTGTAAAGTGCTGAAAAATATACATTTGATATGCTGTGTATAAATAAAACCTTATAGTTATGTGTAATTCATAAGTAAAAAGAATTGATTTTGGGCTAAATCGCTGAAAAATGCCGAAAAAAGATTCATATATATAGTGTAATTCAAAAATTTTAATTACCTTTGCAGGCCGATTTAGAAGTTTTTAGAACGGATTTTTGATTTATTAACAAGTTAAAGGACAAAAGTTTTTACAATGCCAACTATTCAACAGTTAGTAAGAAACGGTCGAGTAAGCATGGAGGACAAGAGTAAGTCTCCAGCACTCGCAGCGTGTCCCCAGCGTCGTGGCGTATGTACTCGTGTATATACTACCACTCCCAAGAAGCCGAACTCGGCTATGCGTAAGGTGGCGCGTGTAAGATTGACCAATGGCAAGGAGGTCAACGCCTACATCCCCGGTGAAGGTCACAACTTGCAGGAGCACTCAATTGTGCTGGTTCGTGGTGGTCGTGTTAAGGACCTCCCAGGTGTTCGTTATCACCTCGTTCGTGGTGCACTCGATTCAGCAGGCGTAGACGGTCGTCGTCAGCGTCGTTCTAAGTATGGTGCAAAGCGTCCAAAGGCCGCAAAGAAGTAAAAAAGTAATTGATTAAAATTTAGCAGAAAAATGAGAAAAGCTAAGCCAAGAAAGCGAATTCTACTTCCGGATCCTAAGTTCAACGATGTTGAGGTAACTCGTTTCGTGAACAACTTGATGCTGGATGGAAAGAAGAGTATTGCTTACACCATCTTCTATGATTCTTTGGAGTTGGTAAGCAAGAAGATGAAGGATGCTGATAAATCTCCATTGGAAATCTGGAAACAGGCTCTTGAGAATATCACACCCCAAGTCGAAGTTAAGTCAAAGCGTATCGGTGGTGCGACCTTCCAAGTTCCTACGGAGGTTAGACCGGAGCGCAAAGTTTCAATTTCAATGAAAAACCTTGTCCTTTATTCGCGTAAGCGCGCCGGCAAGTCAATGGCAGAGAAGCTCGCTGCAGAGATTGTTGATGCCTTTAACTCACAGGGTGCTGCCTTCAAGCGTAAGGAGGAGATGCACCGCATGGCGGAGGCTAACAAGGCATTTGCACACTTCAGATTCTAAAATAAGGAGAGTTAAATGGCAAGAGATCTTAAATATACTCGTAATATCGGTATCATGGCTCACATTGATGCCGGTAAGACCACAACATCTGAGCGTATCCTTTTCTATACAGGTAAGACTCACAAGATTGGTGAGACTCACGAGGGTGCTGCAACGATGGACTGGATGGTTCAGGAGCAGGAGCGTGGTATCACCATTACTTCGGCTGCTACTACAGCATTCTGGAACTACAAGGATCATCAGTATCAGATTAACTTGATCGACACCCCGGGACACGTTGACTTTACCGTTGAGGTAGAGCGTTCATTGCGTGTATTGGATGGTGCTGTTGCTACATTCTGCGCCGTAGGTGGTGTTGAGCCCCAGTCAGAGACTGTATGGCGTCAGGCTGATAAGTACAATGTTCCCCGTATCGGTTATGTAAACAAGATGGACCGTACAGGTGCCGATTTCTTGGCAGTATGTGCACAGATTAAGGAGCACTTCGGTGCTACCGCTCTGCCCGTAGTATTGCCTATCGGTGTTGAGGACAAGTTTGAGGGTTTGGTAGACCTTATATATAATAATGCAATCTACTATTACGACGACAAGACCGTTCGTGATAACTTCGAGCTCAAGGAGATTCCCGAGAACATGAAGGCTGAGGCTGCCGAGTGGCGTGCAAAGCTTATCGAGGAGGTTGCTGCAACCGACGATGCTTTGATGGAGAAGTTCTTCGAGGATCCCGATTCAATCACTCCCGATGAGCTTATCGCAGCAATTCGTGTTGCTACAATGAACATGTCGTTGGTTCCTATGTTGTGTGGTTCTTCATTCCACAACAAGGGTGTTCAGAAGTTGTTGGACTGCATCATGGCATTCCTTCCTTCACCATTGGATGTTCCTGCTGTTGAGGGTACTAATCCTAAGACTGATGAGATTGAGTCTCGTAAGGCTGATGTAAACGATCCATTCTGCGGTTTGGCATTTAAGATTGCTACCGACCCATTCGTAGGTCGCTTGGCATTCGTTCGTGTTTACTCAGGTGCTTTGGATGCAGGTTCTTATGTGTTGAATGCTCGTAGCGGTAAGCGTGAGCGTATCAGCCGTATCTACCAGATGCACGCTAACAAGCAGAATCCTTTGGAGCGCGTAGAGGCAGGTGATATTTGCGCAGCTGTAGGTTTCAAGGAGATTCGCACCGGTGATACTTTGACTGCTGAGAATGCTCCATTGGTACTCGAGCAGATGACCTTCCCCGAGCCCGTTATCGGCTTGGCGGTTGAGCCCAAGACTCAGAAGGATTTGGATAAGTTGGGTATCGCCCTCGCGAAGCTTGCAGAGGAGGATCCTACCTTTACAGTTCGCACCGATGAGGAGTCAGGTCAGACTATCATCAGCGGTATGGGTGAGCTTCACCTCGATATCATCGTAGACCGTTTGCGTCGCGAGTTCGGTGTGGAGATTAACCAGGGCGCTCCCCAGGTTAACTATAAGGAGGCTCTTACTCAGACCGTTCAGCACCGTGAGGTCTTCAAGAAGCAGACCGGTGGTCGTGGTAAGTTCGCAGACATCATCTTCGAGATTGGTCCTGCAGAGGAGGGTAAGGTTGGTCTTACTTTCGTTGACGAGGTTAAGGGTGGTAATGTGCCTAAGGAGTTTATCCCTGCTGTTCAGAAGGGCTTCGAGTCAGCAATGGCAAACGGTGCTTTGGCAGGCTACACTATCGACTCTATGAAGGTTACCTTGAAGGATGGTTCTTTCCACCCCGTCGATTCAGATCAGCTCTCATTCGAGATTTGTGCTCGTAACGGTTTCCGTCAGGCAGCTCCTAAGGCCGGTTCTGTAATCATGGAGCCCGTTATGTCGGTAGAGGTTGTAACTCCCGAGGAGAACATGGGTGATATTATCGGTGACTTGAACAAGCGTCGCGGTATGATTCAGGGTATGGATCAGAAGGGTACTGCGCGTGTAGTTAAGGCTAAGGTACCCCTTTCAGAGATGTTCGGTTATGTAACCGTATTGCGTACCATTTCATCAGGTCGCGCAACATCATCAATGGAGTTCTCACACTTCGAGGAGGTTCCTGCAGGTCTTGCAAAGGAGATCATCGAGAAGAGCGGTAAGCGTAAGGATTTAGAATAATAAGAGTAAACAAATATGAGCCAGAAAATTAGAATTAAGCTTAAGTCTTTCGACCACAACTTGGTAGATAAGTCTGCCGAGAAGATTGTCAAGACGGTAAAGGCTACCGACGCTATGGTAAGCGGTCCGGTGCCCCTGCCCACAAAGAAGCAGATTTTCACTGTAAACCGCTCAACTTTCGTTAATAAGAAGGCACGCGAGCAGTTCCAGTTCTGCACTTTCAAGCGTATCGTAGACATCTATTCTTCAACCCCCAAGACCATCGAGGCTTTGATGAAGTTGGAGCTTCCTGCAGGTGTTGAGGTAGAGATTAAGGTCTGATAAGACACACATATAACCGTTGCGCGGGGCGCATTGATTTGTTGCGCCCCGAGGCACTACGGTCCTTAAAAAAGAGGAAAAGTTTATAAAAACACTATACAAATCACTTTTATTAACAAACAGTAATTAGACAAAAAATGTCAGGACTAATTGGAAAGAAAATCGGAATGACTTCCGTTTACAGTGCCGAGGGTAAGAACATACCATGCACTGTCATTGAGGCTGGTCCGTGTGTAGTTACGCAAATCAAGACAGTTGAGAAGGATACTTACGAGGCTGTTCAGATTGCCTATGACGACAAGAGTGAAAAACACACCAGCAACAGTTTGTTAGGTCACTTCAAGAAAGCGGGCACAACTCCTAAGCGTAAGATGGCTGAGTTTAAGGATATGCCTGAGGTGAATCTTGGCGATGTACTTACTGTCGATATGTTCTCAGAGGAGGATTGGGTCGATGTAACAGGGATCTCTAAGGGTAAAGGCTTTCAGGGTGTAGTTAAGCGCCATGGTTTTGGTGGTGTGGGTGGTCAGACTCACGGTCAGCACAACCGTCAGCGTAAGCCCGGTTCATTGGGTGCTTCATCTTATCCGTCACGCGTATTCAAGGGCAAGCGTTTGGCCGGCCGTATGGGTGGCGATCAGGTTAAGGTAATTAACTTGAAGGTATTAAAGGTAATTCCCGAGAACAACCTTATTTTGGTTAAGGGTTCAATTCCCGGGGCTAAGGGTGCTTATTTAACAATTGAGAAGTAGTATGGAATTAGCTGTTTTGAACACACAAGGACAAGAGACTGGTCGTAAGGTAGTCCTTTCGGATGCGGTCTTCGGCGTGGAGGCTAATGACCACGCTATTTACCTCGACGTTAAGCAGTATTTGGCTGACCAGCGTCAGGGTACTCACAAAGCTAAGCAGCGTAACGAGGTAGCAGGTTCTACTCGTAAGCTTAAGCGTCAGAAGGGTACAGGTGGTGCTCGTTGCGGTAGCATCAAGTCACCTTTGTTCCCAGGTGGTGGTCGCGTATTCGGTCCCGTACCCCGCGATTACAGCTTTAAGCTCAACAAGAAGCTTAAGCGCTTGGCTCGTCGTAGCGCTCTTACTTACAAGGCACAGGCAGGTGCTATCAGCGTCGTAGAGAACATCGCAATGGATGCTCCAAAGACAAAGCAGGTAGTAGCATTGACCGAGGCTTTGAATGTGGCAAACAAGAAGGTTTTGCTTGTCCTGCCGGAGGGCAATGTAAATCTCCAGCTTTCATGCCGCAACATCCCATCAATCAAGCCCGTATTGGCACAGAACATCAACACTTATGAGGTTATGAACGCCAATGTATTGGTAATGGTTGAGGGTGCAGAGAATGTATTGAATGTAATGTTAGCTTAAAACACCAGAAAGATGGAAGTAATTATTAAGCCTATTTTGACCGAGAAGATGACGATTCAGGGCGAGAAGCTGAATCGCTACGGTTTTATCGTTGATGTTCGAGCTAACAAGCTGCAGATTCGTAATGCCGTAGAGCAGATGTACAATGTAGTTGTTACAGATGTTAACACAATTCGTTGTATGGGTAAATTGAAGAGCCGCTACACAAAGGCAGGCTTGCTCGAGGGTCGTGCTAATAACTTCAAGAAGGCGATTGTCACCTTGAAGGATGGAGATAAGATAGATTTTTACAGTAACATCTAATAGGACTAAGGAATTATGGCAGTAAGAAAGTTTAAGCCAGTAACAGCTGGTACAAGACATAAGATTATCGGCACATATGAGGAGATTACTCGTACAGCGCCGGAGAAGTCGTTGCTGAGTCCTAAGAAGAGCTCAGGAGGTCGTAACAATACAGGTAAGATGACCGTACGCTACATTGGTGGTGGTCACAAGCAGATGTATCGTAATGTCGATTTCAAGCGAGCTAAGGATGGTATTGTAGCAACTGTTAAGTCTATCGAGTACGATCCTAATCGTACTGCGCGTATTGCACTTGTAGTTTATGCAGATGGAGAGAAGAGCTATATTTTGGCTCCTAACGGATTGAAGGTAGGCCAGACCGTGATGAGCGGTGCAGGCGTAGCTCCTGAGGTAGGTAACACCTTGTTCCTCAGCGAGGTTCCCCTCGGTACCGTAGTGCATAACATTGAACTCTACCCCGGTCAGGGTGCCGCAATGGCTCGCTCTGCCGGTTCGTATGCTCAGCTTTTGGCACGCGAAGGAAAATTCGCTATCATCAAGTTGCCTTCAGGTGAGACTCGTATGGTACTCGTAACTTGCCGTGCAACGGTAGGTGTAGTTTCGAATGTAGATCACAACCTTGAGTGCTCAGGTAAGGCAGGTCGTAGCCGTTGGCAGGGCCGTCGTCCTCGCAACCGTGGTGTGGTTATGAACCCTGTAGATCACCCGATGGGTGGTGGTGAAGGTCGTGCCTCAGGAGGTCACCCCCGTTCACGCAAGGGCTTGTTGGCTAAGGGTGCTAAGACCCGTAACCCGAAGAAGACCACTTCGAAATTTATTATTTCAAAGCGTAAAAAATAATTAAATAGAGTATCATAATGAGCCGTTCATTAAAAAAAGGACCATTTATTGACCCCAAGTTGGAGGCTAAGGTTGTAGCACAGGCCGAGGGCAATAAGAAGACAGTCATCAAGACATGGTCACGAGCAAGTATGATTTCGCCTGACTTCGTAGGTCAGACGATAGCTGTCCACAACGGAAATAAGTTTATTCCCGTATATGTAACCGAGAATATGGTGGGTCACAAGCTGGGCGAGTTCGCTCCCACCCGCAATTTCCGTGGTCATGGAGGTAACAAGAAAAAATAGTAGAAGACAATGGGTGCAAGAAAAGCAATAAGAGCCGAGAAATTAAAGGCTGAAAAGAAGCAGAAGGCTATCGCAATTATGCGCGATTGCCCTACCTCTCCCCGCAAGATGCGTTTGGTAGCAGACATCATCCGCGGCGTAGAGATTAATAAGGCACTGGGTATCCTTCGCTATTCAAAGAAGGAGGCATCTATCCGCATGGAGAAACTTCTCAAGTCGGCAATCGCTAACTGGGAGGCAAAGAACGAGAACGAGCGTTTGGAGGATGTAACGCTGTGTGTAAAGGAGGTAATGGTCGATGGTGGCCGTATGCTCAAGCGCATTCAGCCAGCTCCCCAGGGACGCGCACACCGTATTCGTAAGCGTTCTAACCATGTAACCATCGTAGTAGACAAAGTGGTAACCGCAGAAAATAACTAAACAAATGGGACAGAAAGTAAATCCAATAGCAAACCGTCTTGGTATCATCAAAGGTTGGGATTCTAACTGGTATGGTGGTAAAGATTTCTCAGAGAAATTGGTAGAAGACGCTAAGATTCGTAAGTACTTGAATGTCCGTTTGGCCAAGGCAAGTATTTCTAAGATTATCATCGAGCGTACATTGAAGCTCGTAACCGTAACTATCTCAACAGCTCGTCCCGGTATCATCATCGGTAAGGGCGGTCAGGAGGTTGACAAGCTCAAGGAGGAGTTGAAGAAGCTCACCGGTAAGGATGTTCAGATTAACATCTTCGAGGTAAAGCGTCCTGAGGTAGATGCAGTTATCGTAGGTAACAACATCGCTCGTCAGTTGGAGGGTCGTGTATCATACCGCCGTGCAATCAAGACCACCATCGCCTCTACAATGCGTATGGGCGCTGAGGGAATCAAGATTCAGATTTCAGGTCGTGTAGGTGGCGCCGAGATGGCACGCTCAGAGACAATAAAGGAGGGTCGTATTCCATTGCACACATTCCGTGCAGATGTAGATTACTGCTTGTCAGAGGCATTGACTAAGGTCGGTATCCTCGGTATCAAGACATGGATCTGCCACGGTACAGTGTATGGCAAGCGCGATTTGTTCGAGATTCAGGGCGCAGCTTCACAGCAGGGCGGTCAGAATCAGCAGCACCGCGGTGGCAAGGGCGCTCCTCGTAAAAGACGCAATAATAATAAGTAAGTAGGACCTTTTAAGCGAAAAGACAATTATGTTACAGCCAAAAAAGACCAAATTTAGAAGAATGCAAAAGGGTCGTATGAAGGGTTTCGCTCAGAGAGGAAACCAGCTTGCATACGGTTCATTCGGAATCAAGGCACTTGAGTCAACATGGATCACAGGTCGTCAGATTGAGGCGGCTCGTCAGGCCATCACTCGTTACATGAAGCGTGAGGGTCAGATTTGGATCCGCATCTTCCCCGATAAGCCTATCACAAAGAAGCCCGCCGAGGTTCGTATGGGTAAGGGTAAGGGTAATCCAGAAGGATTCGTAGCTCCCGTAACTCCGGGTCGTATCCTTTTCGAGGCAGAGGGTGTACCCTTGGAGATTGCACAGGAGGCACTCCGCTTGGGCGCACAGAAGTTGCCTATTACAACAAAGTTTATTGTAAGACGCGATTATGTTGAATAATCTTTAAGACAACAAAGACATGAAAAGTGCTGAAATAAAGGATATGTCAATCCAGGACTTGCAGGAGCGCATCGATGCTGAGAAGGCGAAGCTTTCACAGCTCAAGGTGCAGCACGCTGTATCACCGGTTGAGAATCCTTCGATAATTAAGAAGTCTCGCAGAGATATAGCTCGAATGCTGACAGTTCTGCGTCAAAAGAACTCTAAATGTTAATTACCACTATGGAAAGAAATCTTAGAAAAGAGCGTATTGGCCGTGTTGTCAGCAACAAAATGGAGAAGACCATTGTGGTTGCAGTAGAGCGCAAGGTGAAGCATCCTCTCTATGGTAAGTTCCAGAACAAGACTACAAAGTTTGTAGCTGAGTGCTTGGATGAGAGCGTAAGAGAGAATGATGTTGTTCGTATTATGGAGACTCGTCCATTGAGCAAGACCAAGCGTTGGAGATTAGTACAAATTATTGAAAGAGCTAAGTAGTTATGATACAGCAAGAAAGTAGACTCGTAGTAGCAGATAACAGCGGTGCAAAGGAGGTTCTTTGTATTCGTGTGCTTGGCGGAACAAAGCGTCGCTACGCCTCAATCGGCGATAAGATCGTCGTGACGGTAAAGAGCGCAAGCCCTTCGGGCGACGTAAAGAAGGGTACCGTTTCAAAGGCGGTAGTAGTAAGAACAACAAAGGAGATTCGTCGTGCAAATGGTTCATACATTCGTTTCGACGACAACGCCGTAGTTCTTCTTAACAATCAGGGCGAAATGCGTGGTACGCGTATCTTCGGTCCCGTAGCTCGTGAGTTGCGTGATCAGTATATGAAGATCATTTCGTTGGCCCCTGAAGTATTGTAATATTAAAAACAGATTAAAAGATGTCAGTTAAGTTACATATCAAGAAAGGGGACATGGTTTATGTCAACGCAGGTGATAGCAAGGGCCAGCAGGGTAAAGTCCTGAAGGTAGATGCACAGAAGCAGCGTGCTATCGTAGAGGGCGTAAACATGAGCAAGAAGGCTACCAAGCCTAATGCCCAGAACCCCCAGGGTGGAATCATCGAGCAGGAGGCTCCGATTCACATCTCAAACTTGCAGGTGCTTGATCCTAAGAGTGGTAAGCCCACTCGCGTAGGTCGCAAGGCAAATGCAGAAGGTAAATTAGTTCGTTACGCTAAAAAGTCAGGAGAGGAGATTAAATAATGGCATACGTACCTACACTCAAGACACAGTATAAGGAGCAGATTGTCCCTGCCCTTATGAAGGAGTTTGGCTACACCAGCGTAATGCAGTGTCCCAAACTGGAGAAGATTGTTATCAATCAGGGTATGGGCCAGGCTGTTGCCGATAAGAAGCTTATCGATGTAGCACAGGCTGAGCTTACTCAGATAACAGGTCAGAAGGCTGTACAGACTAAGTCGAAGAAGGATATTTCTAACTTCAAGTTGCGTAAGGGTATGCCTATCGGTGTTCGCGTAACGCTTCGCTCGGACCGTATGTACGAGTTCTTGGAGCGTTTGATCGCTGTGGCAATGCCTCGAGTTCGTGACTTCAAGGGTATCAACGAGAAGTTCGACGGTCGTGGTAACTACACTCTCGGTATCACCGAGCAGATTATCTTCCCCGAGATCGATATCGACAAGATTACAAAGATTTTCGGTATGGAGATTACTTTCGTTACAACGGCTCAGACAGACGAGGAGGGTTATGCTCTTCTTCGCGAGTTCGGTCTTCCTTTCAAGAACGCTAAAAAGAACAACCAGTAGTATATGGCAAAAGAATCAATGAAGGCACGCGAGGTAAAGCGTGTAAAGCTTGCAAACCGTTACGCACACAAGCGCGAGGAGATTGCCGCAAAGGTTAAGAGCGGTGAGATGGATCACGAGGAGGCTTGGATTGCCCTCTCAAAGTTGCCCCGCAACTCGAATCCTATCCGTCAGCACAACCGTTGCAAATTGACAGGTCGTCCTAAGGGTTACATGCGTCAGTTCGGTATCAGCCGTATTCAGTTCCGCGAGATGGCATCAAACGGTCTGATTCCCGGTGTTAAGAAGGCCAGCTGGTAGTAGTATAAGGTCGCAGGGGCGGTAACGCCGCCCCGAGCGACTTGTTTTCAACGCGCGGAAGGCTCCGGCCTAACCCCGTTGATTATTTTTCGGAACTTACCTCATTGTGGGTGCCCTCGGGTGCCTGTGCTATGTGCAAATGTGGCAGCAAGAGTGAGTTCTATACTGATGCAGAGTCCCAAGTATGCTTTCCGAAGCATCGGGGAAAGTGCCGCCCATTGGTGGTAACTTCTCGGTGGCGAGGTGGCAGAACAGGTTAGGCATCGAGTTACACTTTTCAAAGGTCGCAGGAGGCTCATCCTGAAGGTCTTTGTTGGTGTGTGTGTCAATACCAACAAGGGGCCAAGATGGTGGCGGAATCGGGCAAGAGTCGGAGGATGTGCAGAATCGGGCAAGAGTCGGAGGATGTGAGGAGTCGGGCAAGGTTGCTGATGAGGTGCGGAATCGGGCAGGGTCGGAGGATGTGCAGAATCGGGCGAAGTCGCGGATGATGTACGAGGTCGGGCGAGGCTGTGGCAGTTGAAAGGTCGTGGAGCAAGAGGATGGCGCCATAGGGCGTTGTGGTATCTTGCTTTTGCGTGTGACGATGGGTAGTGGCAGAGTATGCTTATGTAAGCGTAGAGTTACGCCTTTCGTCGTATTATGGTGGTGAAATGCCTTTGTGATGTTATTTTAATGTTATTTTTTGCCCGAAAACGGTGTAAATACTTAATATTAAGTCATAAAGTGCTGAAAATTAAAATTTTTTGCGTATATTTGCGCGCGATTTTAGGGTGTTGGACTCTTTTGCCGGGATGTGAAGCCTGGAGGCGGAGTGTTGAAGCGGAGATGAGGGCAGCCTGAAATAGACAAACAATTAACAGATTTATTAATTTTTAACTTTTAATTCATTATGACAGATCCAATCGCGGATTTTCTAACACGAATTAGAAACGCAGTGAAAGCCAACCACAAGGTGGTTGAAGCTCCTGGCTCAAAAATTAAGCGAGAGATTACAAAGATTCTCTATGAGCAGGGCTACATTTTGGCCTACAAGTTCGACAACGACGAGAAGGGCCACCCCACAATCAAGATCGCTTTGAAGTGGGATGCAGCAACTAAGACTAACGCTATCAAGAACTTGAAGCGTGTGAGCCGTCCCGGTTTGCGTCAGTACGCATCGGTAGACTCTATGCCTCGAGTATTGAATGGCTTGGGTATCGCAATCCTTTCAACTTCGAAGGGTATCATGACCGATGCTAAGGCTCGTAAGGAGAATGTTGGTGGTGAGGTATTGTGCTACATCTACTAAAAACTCTCAAGCATTAATTAACTAAACAAAACAAAAGAAAAATGTCAAGAATTGGTAAATTACCTGTAATCTTACCGGCAGGCGTAACCGTAGAGGTTGCGGCAGACAACACGGTAAGCGTGAAAGGGCCACTTGGGACACTGAGTCAGAAGGTTGATTCAGACATTAAGGTAGAGGTTGGTACTCACACCGATGCAAAGTCGGGAAAGGAGTTGGCAGCTGTATTGGTTACCCGTCCTACAAATCAGCCCCGTCACCGTTCATTGCACGGCTTGTACCGCGCACTTATCAACAACATGGTTATCGGCGTATCTAAGGGTTACGAGATCAAGCAGGAGCTCGTAGGTGTAGGTTTCAAGGCTGAGGTTAAGGATGGTATCCTTGTAATGGGTCTTGGTTACTCACACGATATCGCAATTCAGCTTCCCGCAGAGGTAACTGCAACAGCTGTAACCGAGAAGAAGGGTAATCCTATCCTTACACTCAAGTCAAGCGACAAGCAGTTGGTAGGTCAGGTAGCAGCGAAGATTCGCTCATTGCGTAAGCCTGAGCCATACAAGGGTAAGGGTATTAAGTTTGTTGGCGAGGTTATTCGTCGTAAGGCTGGTAAGTCTGCATCAAAATAGTAAAATAAGTAAAGCATTATGTCATTAACTAAGATAGAAAGAAGAGAGAGGATCAAGATGCGTATCCGTAAGATTGTAAACGGTACGCCTGAGCAGCCTCGTATGACCGTATTCCGCTCTAATAAGCAGATTTACGTTCAGTTTATCGATGACCTTGCAGGTGTTACTTTGGCTACCGCATCATCTTTGGATAAGGAGGTTGTAGCTGAGGCAGCAGGTAAGAACAAGAGTGAAGTTGCCGCTTTGGTAGGTAAGTTGGCCGCACAGCGTGCACTCGAGAAGGGTATTTCAACTGTTGCGTTCGACCGTAACGGATACCTCTATCACGGAAGAGTTAAAATGTTAGCCGATGCTGCTCGTGAGGGTGGCCTTAATTTCTAAGCGATATGTCAAATACAAACATTAAGAAAGTTCGTACAAGCGACCTAGAGCTTAAGGATAGGCTCGTAGCAATCAACCGAGTTACAAAGGTAACCAAGGGTGGTCGTACATTTAGCTTCTCTGCAATCGTAGTTGTAGGTAACGAGAATGGTGTTGTAGGCTATGGCCTCGGTAAGGCATCAGAGGTTACATCTGCAATCGCAAAGGGTGTAGAGGATGCAAAGAAGAATTTGGTGAAGATTCCCGTAATCAACGGTACAATTCCTCACAAGCAGGAGGTGCGTTTCGGTGGTTCAGAGGTTATGATTCGTCCGGCAGCTCCCGGTACCGGTATCATCGCCGGTGGTGCGATGCGTGCCGTGTTGGAGTCAGCAGGTATTAAGGATGTGCTTGCAAAGAGCAAGGGTTCTTCAAACCCCCACAACCTCGTAAAGGCTACTGTATCAGCATTGTGCGAGTTGCGTGATGCACATAGCGTAGCACAGTTGCGCGGTATCTCAATGACAAAGGTGTTTAACGGTTAATTTCAGAAAAGACAATGGCAAAGTTGAAAATTACACAGGTTCGTAGCCAGATTGGTACAACAGCGCAGCAGCGCAAGAATCTTGCAGCTTTGGGTCTGAGAAAGATTAACCAGAGCGTAGAGCACGAGGACTCAGTCATCATCAAGGGTATGATTGAGCGTGTAAAGCACCTCGTAAAGATTGAGGAGGTAAAGTAAGTTTAACGAAAAAAGTAGAAACGAAATGGAACTCAATAATTTGAAGCCCGCTAAGGGTGCTACACATCACGACAAGCGTGTTGGTCGCGGTGCAGGTTCTGGTCATGGTCGTTATTCGACTCGAGGTATGAAGGGTGCCAAGTCTCGTTCAGGTTACTCACAGAAGCTCGGTTTCGAGGGTGGTCAGATGCCTTTGCAGCGTCGTTTGCCGAAGTTCGGTTTCAAGAACCTTAAGCGCGTTGAGTTTAAGCCTATCAACCTCTCAACATTGGAGGAGTTGGCAGCAAAGAAGGAGCTCGCAGTAATTAATGTAGAGACTTTGGTTGCCGCAGGTTTTATCTCAACAAACGACAAGGTTAAGATCTTGGGCAACGGTTCAGTTACTAAGGCCTTGACTGTTACTGCACACGCTTTCTCAAAGAGCGCCGAGGCTGCTATTGTAGCTGCAGGTGGTAGTGTAGAGAAGTTGTAAAACACTAAAACCTAAACTAATTATGAACGGTTATATTATTGCTGGTGTGGTGATAGCGCTTATCGTGCTATTGCTTGCTACCAACAAGAAATTCGTTGAAACATTGAAGAACATATATAAGGTAGAGGAGTTGCGTAAGCGTATTTTGTACACCGTGGGCCTCATCCTTATCTATCGTTTGGGATGTTATGTGGTCATTCCGGGTATCAACCCCAATTTGCTGGGCGCTGATTCGGCTTTGGCAGACCAGATGAATAGCAATGCTCTTTTGGGCTTGCTCGACGTATTCTCTGGCGGTGCATTTGCCAACGCTGCGATTTTCGCACTCGGAGTTATGCCGTACATCACCGCCTCTATCATCATCCAGCTGTTGGGTATCATGGTTCCCGCAGTTCAGAAGTTGCAGAAGGAGGGTGAGAGCGGTCGCCGCAAGATGAACCAATGGACTCGTTTGCTGACCATCGGTGTATTGTGCATCCAAGGTCCGGCTTACATGGCCAACCTCTATCGTACTATGCCTCAGGAGGCATTCGTATACGGAGGTACATTCTACTTCTTCGCCTATGCAACAGTAATTCTCATCGCAGGTACCATGTTTACAATGTGGTTGGGTGAGAAGATTACGGACAAGGGCTTGGGTAATGGTGTGTCACTTATCATCATGATTGGTATCGTGGCTCGCCTCCCACAAGCATTGCTTGCTGAGTTTACAGCACGCGTAAGTACCTCGACGGGTAGCCTCATTATGTTCGTCGTGGAGATTGTCCTTCTGTTCTTGGTGTTCTTGGCAGCTATCGCAGTGCTTCAGGCAGTGCGCAAGGTGCCTGTACAGTATGCAAAGCGTATTATCGGTAACAAGCAGTATGGTGGTGTGCGTCAGTACATTCCTTTGAAGATGAATGCGGCAAATGTTATGCCTATCATCTTTGCTCAGGCCTTGATGTTCATCCCTGCGCTTATCCCCGGTATCCAGGGCGCCTTCTCAAATATTCAGGGCTTCTGGTACAACTTTACGCTTGCAGTGTTGGTAATCCTGTTTACCTATTTCTACACAGCGATTATCATCAATCCTCAGAATATGGCAGACGATATGAAGCGCAACGGAGGCTTCATCCCCGGCGTAAAGCCCGGTAAGCAGACCGTAAGCTATATCGACACCATTATGACGAGAATCACCCTCCCGGGATCAATTTTCTTGGCTATCGTGGCAATTATGCCTGCGTTGGCAATGCGATTCTTGGGTGTTCAGCAGCAGTTCGCCTTGTTCTATGGCGGTACATCGCTTCTGATTATGGTGGGAGTTGTTCTCGATACTCTCAAGCAGGTTGAAAGCTACCTGTTGATGCGTCACTATGACGGACTTATGAAGACCGGACGCATCCAGGGTCGTTATTAAGATTCCGATTTGAAGTAATAAAGAATCGGAGCCTGGATATATATTAAAGGTATAAAATTGTCGGGCCGCACACATGAGATTTATTGCCGTCGAGATTCTCTTGATAGAGCAGCGTCGAAGTGTTTTGGCTGACGATAGAGATTAAGAACTTAAGAGATGATTTATCTGAAAACAGACGAGGAGATTGAACTCCTTCGCGAAAATAACCTTCTGGTGAGCCGAGCATTGGCAGAGGTGGGAAAGAATATCCGTCCCGGGGTTACTACGCGAGAGCTTGATAAGATTGCCGAGGAGTTTATCCGCGACAATGGCGCAGTGCCTGCGTTCCTCGGATATCAGGGTTACCCCGCATCGGCCTGCATTTCGGTAAACGAGCAGGTGGTGCACGGCATACCTTCGGATAGAGTCATTGAAGAGGGCGATATTGTCTCGGTTGACTTGGGTACATTTTTGAAGGGGTTTGTTGGTGATTCGGCATATACGTTTGCCGTAGGAGATGTTGGCGAAGAGGCTCGCCGATTGTTGGAAGTTACCAAAGAAGCTCTTTATAAAGGTACTGCACAAGCAAAGGCAGGTAATCGCGTAGGCGACATATCTGCAGCAGTGCAAGAGTATGCCGAAAGTTTCGGCTACGGCGTAGTGCGCGAATTGGAAGGACACGGTCTGGGGCGGAAAATGCACGAAGCCCCCGGTGTCCCCAATTTTGGAGCACGCGGCAGAGGACCACTCTTGAAGGAGGGTATGGTTATCTGTATCGAACCAATGATTACGATGGGAAATAGAGCGGTAGTATTTGAGCGCGACGGTTGGACCGTTCGTACTCGTGACCGCAAGCCGGCAGCTCACTATGAGTTTGCTGTGGCTATTCGTCGTAACGGACCGGATGTATTGACCGACTTTAATATAATCGAACAGGCACTTAACAACAACTAAAGACTCTATGGCAAAACAAACTGCTATTGAACGCGACGGAACAATTATCGAGGCATTGTCAAATGCTATGTTCCGCGTAGAATTGGATAACGGACATGTTATCACGGCACATATCTCGGGCAAGATGCGTATGCACTACATCAAGATTCTTCCCGGAGATAAGGTCAAAGTGGAGATGACCCCCTACGATTTGAGTAAGGGTCGCATATCCTTTAGGTACAAATAATTAAGATTGCTTGAAAATTATGAAAGTAAAAGCATCAATCAAGAAGAGAAGTGAGGATTGCAAGATTGTAAAGCGCAAGGGAAAGCTTTATGTTATCTGCAAGAAGAATCCTAAGTTCAAAATGCGCCAAGGGTAATATTCAAACGATTAATTAAAGTAAAGAATTTATGGCACGTATAGTTGGTGTAGATTTACCAAAAAACAAGCGCGGCGTGATTGGCCTTACCTACATTTATGGTATCGGCCGTAGCACGGCGAGCAAGATTCTGGCAGCAGCTGGAATCAGCGAAGATATTAAAGTAAGCGACTGGACAGACGATCAGGTCGGTGCAATCCGTGCAACTATCGCAGAGATGGGATTGAAGGTAGAGGGCGAGTGCCGCTCACTCATTCAGCTCAACATTAAGCGATTGATGGACATCGGTTGCTACCGTGGTATCCGTCACCGTCTTGGTCTTCCTGTTCGTGGTCAGTCGACTAAGAACAATGCGCGTACTCGTAAGGGTCGCAAGAAGACTGTAGCAAACAAGAAAAAGGCAACGAAGTAATAAATAGGAAGTTATTATGGCAAAGAAAACTGGAACAGTTAAGAAGAAGGTTGTTAAGGTTGGTGCTGTCGGTATGGCATTCGTTCACTCAACTTTCAACAATGTAATCATAACTATCACTAACGAGGTTGGTGAGGTTATCAGCTGGTCTTCAGCCGGTAAGATGGGTTTCCGCGGTTCGAAGAAGAATACTCCCTATGCAGCGCAGACCGCAGCAGCAGATTGCGCAAAGGTTGCCTACGATATGGGCTTGCGTAAGGTTAAGGTTTATGTAAAGGGTCCCGGTCAGGGTCGTGAGAGCGCCGTTCGTACAATCCACGGTGCAGGTATCGAGGTAATGGAGATTATCGATGTTACCCCAATGCCACACAACGGCTGCCGTGCTCCTAACCGTCGTCGTGTATAATTAGGGCGATAAGCAGAAGCATAGACAAATCTCTTATTACAAAGAATTAAAAAAGTTAAAAACAATGGCAAGATATATAGGACCAAAATCAAAGATCGCCCGTAAGTTTGGCGAAGCTATCTATGGTGCGGACAAGGTGCTTGAGAAGCGTAACTATCCTCCCGGACAGCATGGTCTTGCTCGCAAGCGTAAGAAGAACTCAGAGTATGGCGAGCAGCTTTCAGAGAAGCAGAAGGCAAAGTACACATATGGTATTTTGGAGAAGCAGTTTGCTCGTACTTATGAGGCTGCAGCTCGTATGGGTGGTATCACAGGTGAGAACTTGTTGAAATTACTTGAGTGCCGTTTGGACAATGTAGTTTACCGTTTGGGCATCGCTCCTACTCGTGCAGCAGCACGCCAGTTGGTGTCACACCGCCACATTTGTGTAAACGGTCAGGTTGTAAACATTCCTTCATATCAGCTTAAGGCCGGTGATGTAGTATCGGTACGCGAGAAGTCAAAGAGCTTGGAGGTAATCACTTCGTCAGTGGCAGGTGCTTCACGCAGCCGTTACGCATGGTTGGAGTGGGATGGCGCCACAATGAGTGGTAAGTTCCTTCAGAAGCCTGAGCGCGAGGAGATTCCTGAGAACATTAAGGAGCAGCTTATCGTCAACCTGTACTCTAAATAGTAATTAAAACAAATTCAATATTTTATGGCAATATTAGCATTCCAGAAGCCTGAAAAGGTTATTATGCTCGAGGCTACTGCATCGTTCGGAAAGTTTGAGTTCCGTCCGTTGGAGCCTGGCTTCGGTATGACTGTCGGCAACGCTTTGCGACGCGTTTTGCTCTCATCATTGGAGGGTTATGCAATTACGACCGTAAAGGTAGCCGGAGTGAACAATGAGTTTGCCGCTATCCCGGGTGTGATGGAGGGTATGATGGATATCATCCTCAAGCTCAAGCAGATTCGCTTGCTGCACACCGTTGAGAACGAGGAGTTCGAGAAGGTTACAGTAAATGTTGCGGGTGTAACAGAGCTTACAGCAGGATATATTTCAAACTACCTTTCGTCGTTCAAGGTCTTGAATCCGGAGTTGGTTATTTGCCACTTGGCACCAGGTACCAAGATGCAGATTACCCTCACAATCGGTAAGGGCCGAGGATATGTGCCTTCGGAGGAGAATACTCCCGCAGACAAGGAGTTGGATGTTCTCCCCATTGACTCTATTTTCACACCCATTAAGAATGTCAAGTACTCAATCGAGGACTACCGCGTTGAGCAGAAGACAGACTACGAGAAGTTGAATTTGGAGATTACTACCGACGGTTCTATTCACCCGAAAGAGGCGTTGAAGGAGGCTGCTAAGATTCTTATCCAGCACTTTATGCTCTTCTCAGACGAGAAGATTACGATTAACATGGACGACACATCGGAGAGCGACACTTTGGACGATGAGGCATTGCGTATGCGTCAGCTTCTTAAGACCAAGCTTTCAGACCAGGATTTGAGTGTTCGTGCGCTCAACTGCTTGAAGGCTGCGGATGTCGACACCGTAGGTGACCTTGTTAAGCTCAATCGTAACGACTTGCTTAAGTTCCGTAACTTCGGTAAGAAGTCGCTTACAGAGTTGGATGAGTTGCTTGCATCACTCAATCTTAAGTTCGGAATGGATGTATCAATCTACAAACTTGATAAAGACTAATTATGAGACACAATAAGAATTTTAATCACCTTGGCAGACAGGCAGGCCACCGCAAGGCAATGCTTTCAAACATGGCTTCATCGCTTATTCTGCACAAGCGCATTGAGACTACGGTAGCTAAGGCGAAGGCTGTACAGCGTTTCATCGAGCCTTTGGTAACCAAGTCAAAGGAGGATACTACTCACTCTCGTCGTGTAGTTTTCTCATACCTTAAGCAGAAAGAGGCTGTTACAGAGTTGTTCCGTACAATCGCTCCTAAGATTTCGGAGCGTCCGGGCGGTTATACTCGCATTTTGAAGACCGGTTTCCGTTTGGGCGATGCAGCCGATATGTGTATCATCGAGTTCGTTGACTTCAACGAGGCTTACACATTCGGTAAGTTGCCTTCAACTGAGGAGGCTGCTGCGAAGCCTAAGACTCGTCGTTCACGCGCAAAGAAGACCGACGCCGTAGAGGACGCTACAGTAGTAGCAGAGAAGAAGGCAAAGGCTCCTAAGGCTTCAAAGGCGACATCTGCAAAGGCTAAGGCTGCTCCCGTAGCAAAGAAGACCAATGTAGGTAAGAAGATGTAATTCTGCGGATTACATGTTTCTATAAGAGTAAGGCTCTCTCGATTTCGGGAGGGCCTTATTTGTTGCAAGATAAAAGACAAGGATTAGGGAAATTAGCGAGATTAGGGAATTTAAGGAAATTAGTGAAGTGGCAGCGTTAAACTCCCCAAACTCCCTAATCTCCCTAAAACATGAGTTGAGATTCTCACGCAATTATTTTTTTCATCACCCTGAGGGAGCGTGAGCGACCGTGAGAATCTAAAATAGATGAAAGAGCAAAGATGAAAGATGATGAGTTTAAGGGTTTTTAGGGGCTTTAGTGTCATGCCACCGAGCCAAAGGCAAGGATTAATCCGATACAAGGTCGGCTTTCCCTCCTTCTTGCAAGGCATAGGGCAAATGAATTTGCCCTATGCGCTCGCTTCGTGCGTCGGTTGGCATCTCTACCGAAATAATTCACCGGTAGAGATGCCATTCCTCACTGCGTTCGGTGGCATGACAAAAAGGGTAAAGATGAAAGATAAGGGTAATTAGCGCTTACTCCAACATTAAATTCCTTAACATCCCTAAATTCCCTATCTTTCGATTCTCACGCAATTATCTATCGGCTCAAAATCTTTGCCTGCGGAGTGATAAAATTTCGCTATGAGGTGAATTTCTCTGCGAGAAACGAATTATAACCAAAATTTGTCAGTATATTTGTAATGTCGCAGTGTGCGGCAAGTATATATTTGGAAGCGTTTTTTATTCCTCGACGGTGAACTTCGACAACTCATTTGTAGTAGGGAATAACGGATGCTCTGCTTTGGTATGTATTATGTGTAACGACATTATACCGCCAAGGTGTGAGTCGTTATATTCTACTACAGGCAGTCGAAGGCCTACCGTCGGATAGAAACAGGCTCACACTTCTTTTTATATATGGGGATTGTGAAATGATAGTTAGCTGTTGAGCCGCAGCCGCCGAATTTGGGTTATGTTGGTTATTTGTGTTGTCGTATGTGTGGCGTTGGCGGTGATTGTTAGGTAGATATTGTATTTACAAACCTATTTATTGCGCTTGGGCGTGCGTGAAGTGATAAAAAACGGCAACCCGCGGGTCGCCGTTTTACATTTCTTCCTATTTTTATATCTCGTTATTTCCACTTTTTCAGCATCTCAATCTGCTCGTCGGTGAGGAACTCAAGCATATCCTTGTCGGCGTGCTTCGACACCACCGAGAGGAAATAGTTGATCTTTTCCCACTTTGTAGAGCCGAACGATTGCGACGGGTCGAGGTTGTAAAGCTCCTTGAACGCCTTCTTGAATGGCTCCCAACCCACATCAGCAACCATCTGACACAGTGGCCACATCATGCCGGCGCCATCCAAATCCTTATTGTTTGCCCAGCAATTTGCAGCATCCTTGCTATATTTGTTGTCTATTTCTGTGCCTACAAATACCTTGCCGTCTGTATAGATTCTGAAATCGTGCTTCTGCAGCGCGTAATACATACGGAAGTTGGCGAAGAGCTCCTCGTTCCAATTCCAATTACCATTGCCGTGGTCGTGTGCGCCCGAGGTGTAGTTGTCGGGACCAAAGTTGTGGCCCATCTCATGGAGAATACCGAATACGGTGTCGTCGTGCTTAACCATATCCTCCAATGTTGATTTGATGTAGTTGGGGTGCCACTGAATTGGGTAACCCGCAATAGCCCAAGCATCTACCTCGTTTGAGAGGATAGGCATCTTCTTGCCATCGAAGGGCTTGAAGAAGTCAAACAACTCGCAATAAGCCTCATAGGCTTTATCCAAATCACCGAGCCACTCATCCATTGCGCTATTTGAGATAGTTACAACATGGTCGTAGAAATATAGTACGACATGCTCGCCTTGGCGCGTGTAGATATTTGTCGGGGTCTCCATCTTTACATTGTCGAACCACGCTGTGCCCTGCGAATCTCCGCCCCAGAAGCCTAAGCGGCAGCAAATCTCAACGCTCTCGGTCTCGGGAATGAAGAGCACCTTACGCTTTGACCAACCTTGATTACCAGTATATGAGCCAGAGGCAATAAATCCGCTCCACTCGAAGATGCCTACGCTTCCTCCGCGACCTTTATTGATACCTTCGGTCTTGATTTGAGCCGAGAGTTCATATGGTACACCAATGGTCAAGCCCGTAATAGTCTGTACTGCAGGTGCGTCGGTCGTTTCGTTTGAGCATGAAATCTTGATACACGCCGAGTTGTTTACGCCGCCCGTCTCTTGGTAGGTGAAGGTTGCACGGCTTGTATACCAAGCGTTACCCTTCTTCCATGCTCCTTGAGAGCCGCTAAAATCGACATGCTCCTCGAAATCGCCATTGGGAATCTCTATGGTCTGATGCTCCAACGATGAGTCATTGTTGTCATCATTGTTGTCATCATCATTGCTGCCATCGTCGTTGTTGTCATCGTTGTTGTCGTTGTTATTGTCGCCGTTATTGTCATCACCATTGCCATCGTCGTTGGTGTTGTCATCATCGTTATCCGGACCTACGGGTGTATAGCTCGGGTCGGGAGTGGTGTTATCTTCGCTGCACGCGGGTAGTGCGAAAATAACGAGTAAACACAAGAGGAGTTTGAAAAAATGTGTCATAGTCTTAAATGATTGGTTGATAGTGCAAAGTTATGAATTTTTCATCGAAAAAACATCCATTCCGCCCAAAATAAAAGCCGCCTTCCACGCGGGAAAGCGGCTCTGGATGTTGTGCCGAGAGATTAATCCTCGTCGGTATCGGTGTAAGCCTTCAAAAGCTTGTCCTGAACATCGGTAGGCACCTGCTCGTATGATGCGAACTGCATAGTGTAGGTCGCAGCACCCGATGTCAAAGATGAAAGCGATGTAGAGTAGCGATACAACTCTGCCAATGGTACGCGAGCATTCAAGCGGTCGAAGCCCTTGTCAGACTCCATACCCATAATCATCGCGCGGCGGTTCTGCAAGTCGCTCATCACGGCTCCCATATACTCACTCGGAGTCAAAACCTCGACATTGTAGATAGGCTCCATAATCTTCGGACCGGCATTGCGGAAGGCCTCCTTGAAGGCGTTACGAGCTGCCAACTTAAACGAGATTTCGTTTGAATCTACGGGGTGCATCTTACCATCATAGATGATAACGCGGATGTCGCGAGCGTAAGAACCTGTAAGCGGACCCTCGTCCATCTTCTCCATGATACCCTTCAAAATTGCGGGCATGAAGCGTGCGTCGATAGCACCACCAACGATTGAGTTGTAGAACTGTAACTTGCCGCCCCAATCCAAATCGTACTCCTCTTTACCCTTGATGTTCACGGTGATGTCCTTGCCGTTAGCCTTATATTTTGTAGGCTCGGGCATACCCTCGTAGTATGGCTCGATAACCATGTGTACCTCACCAAACTGTCCGGCACCACCCGACTGCTTCTTGTGACGATAGTCGGCCTGAGCAACCTTTGTGATAGTCTCACGATAAGGAATCTTCGGTGCAAAGAACTCAATCTCGAGCTTGTTCTCGTTAGCCAAGCGGCTCTTAACGATATTGAGGTGATGCTCTCCCTGACCCTGAATAATGGTCTGCTTCAACTCCTTAGAGTACTCAACCAAAATTGTGGGGTCCTCATACTTGATATCGTTCAACAACTTACCCAATTTCTCCTCGTCGCCCTGCTCCTTAGCCTTAACGGCTGCGCGATAGCGAGGCTCGGGGAATACGATAGGCTCAACCTTAACATGTGCTCCGGCAGCAGCCAAAGTGTCGTTTGTGCGTGTAGCCTTGAGCTTCACTGCGCAACCAATATCACCTGCCGAGAGCTCGGTAACCTTAATGCGGTTCTTACCGGCAACAGCAAAAATCTGTGAGAGCTTCTCCTTATTACCTGTGCGGCTATTTACCAACTCCATACCCTCGGTAACCTTACCACGGACTACGCGGAAGTAGGTAATCTCGCCAATGTGCTGCTCAATCTGGCTCTTGAATACGAATAGTGCAGTAGGCAAAGTCTCGTCTGCAACCAACTCCTCACCCTCGGTAGAGATAAACTTAGGTGCTGTTGTAGGAGTAGTTGGGCCCGGAGCAACATTAATGATGAACTCCATCAAGCGCTTTGTACCGATGTCGCGCTTACCGCTGGCGCAGAAGATAGGCATAACCTCGCGGTTTGCAACACCCAACTTAAGACCTGAGCGAATATCGTCCTGAGTCAAAGCGCCCTTCTCGAAGTAGAGCTCCATCAATGCGTCATCGTAAACTGCTGCAGCCTCCGACAACTCCTGGTTCAAAGCCTGAGCATACTCCAACTGGTCCTCGGGAATCTCCAACTCCTCGCGAGTACCGTTCTCGTCGGTGAAGCGGTACATCTTCATCATCAAAACATCAATGAAAGAGTTGAAACCGGCACCCTGCTCAACGGGATACTGTACGATAACGGGCTTGATAGACGACGCGGCGCGAATACCCTCGACTGTGGCGTCGAAATTTGCCTTATCGCCATCCAACTGGTTGATAACACCAATCAAAGGCTTGTTCAAGATGCGAGCATAGCGTGACTGAATCTCGTCACCTACCTGCCAGCCGTTTTGGCCATTCATGACCATAACGCCCACATCACCCACCTTGAAGGCTGAGAACAGATTGCCGCAGAAGTCGTCTGAACCCGGGCAATCTATAATGTTGAGCTTGCGGCCCATAAACTCTGTGAAGAGGGTTGTGGCATAAATCGAACGCTTATATTCGTGCTCGATGTCGGTGTTGTCCGAAATGGTATTGTTGGTTTCGATACTACCCCTGCGGTCAATGACTTTACCCTCATATGCCATCGCCTCGGCAAGGGTAGTTTTACCCGTGCCCGGGGCTCCAATAAGAACGATGTTCTTAATCTCTTTTGCTGAATAATTTTTCATATTCTTTGAAGTTTTATAGGTTTTCTTTTTTTGGTTATCGGATTATAAAGTTACAAAGTTTTTTTTAATCTCCAACATCATTAAGCAAAAAATCACGAATAAAAGTCGAATTAATAAAAAACGACCCTCCGAACGGTGCTATTTTTTAATAGTCGTGAGATATGCAACCCCATAACCCGCAAGCGTTATTCGACAATGTAAATCTCCTCGCGTGGCAACAGAGTTTTGAGATTTGCCGTACCCAACACCATCAAAGCCATAGCACCTGCCGCCTGCTCCTGATATTCGGGAATGCTCTTTTGGTAGGTGTCGCGCTCGGTGTGCCAGATTTCGCGATAGTCAAAGCCGTATCCCTTTATATCTCGCCACTCGTTCATCTGAAGTGTAGGAACGCCCTTTACCGCAAACGACGAGGCGTCGTTACCTCCGGTGCGCGTAGGTGTCGGACGAGGCTTCAATTCGTTGATGCCAAACTCATAATCGGGATAAATCTCTTGGATGCTCTCGGCAATTTTTTCGAAATCCTTGACCATGGATTTCGGGGCCGAGAAGGCGGTGTAGGGCATAGGACCGCCGTCGCGATTAAACATATTCGATATGCGAGGCAGTAGGTCGGGATGGGCATCTATCCAAGCCTGCGAGCCCAACAAACCGAACTCCTCGGCGGCAAAGAGTATAAATATTATGGTGCGGTCGGGCTTTGCTCCCGATTGCTTTATCATGCGGGCAGCCTCCATCACAACCGAGACGCCTGAGCCGCAATCGACGCCTCCCGTAGCGACATCGAACGCATCGAGGTGTGCTCCGACGATAACATACTCGTCGGGGTATTTTTCGCCTTTAATGGTTGCAACAACATTGTTAAAGGGTACGGGGCCTAAGCTGAAGTGGTTGCGAATGTCGAACTCCAACTCAATCTGGCGACGCTCCTTTGCCAATTTATATATGCGGTCGTACTGCTCCTCGTCTAACTTGATGTCGGGAACAGCGGGCAGCTCCTCGAATGTCGTGCCACCCTTCACCACATCGTTGTCGTAGAGCGCCGTAATAGGTACGGGCGCCGCCTGAATGAATCCTAAAACACCTGCTTCAATCATCTCGTCATAAAACAGCGCCGGCGTGGTGGTGTCAATCTCCTTACGCTTGCCATCTTCGCCTGCCATTGTGCGGTTGTAATTCATGGCCTCCTGGTTAGCCTCGCGCACCCTCAATCGCTCTGTGCGGGCCTCCTCGTTGTGCTTTAATGCCCAGCCGCGACTCTTGCCGCTTACCAATACCCAGGCTCCCCTCAATCGTCCCTTCATTCTATCAAATTCGGCCTGTGTGCGAGGCTCGATTACGACATGACCCTTCTGTGGGCCCTTCGTTCCTGAGGTATAGGAGGGCGTTGCGAAGTGTAGGGTCATCTGCTCTTCGCCCGTCATGCGACCCCACCAGCCTCCGCGGTTGAATCCTACGGCCGTTTCACCGGCCTTCTCGAGCGTGACATCCAAGCCCCACTCGGTGAAACACTTCATGGCCCACTGCTCGGCATTTTCGCATGCGTCAGAGCCTGCCGGGCGTCCACCTATGCGGTTGCAGAGGATGTCGAGGTGTTGCATCGTGCGGTTATCCTCCAAGGCCATCTGCTGAATCTGCTTTATGGCCGAGGGTTGCGCTGTGACGAAGCCGTGGAGCGCAAATATCAAGATTATGAGGATTGAAAATTTCTTCATTGTAAGTAAGTTTATAAAAATAAAAAGCCCGACCTGCTTTACGAGGTCGGGCATTCCGAAAACGCAGCCTCGCGCGAATTACTTGAGGGTATTCTGCCAAATCAGAGCAGAAGAGCCAAGAATTGCGGCATTTTTACCCTCAATACCCGAAGGTAACAACTTCACCTTATTCTTGAATGTTGCGAGCATATTCTCCTCCATATACCACTTTGTAGGCTCGAAAATCCACTTTCCGGCCTTTGCCAAACCACCGAACAAGATGATAGCCTCGGGAGAGGTTGTAGCCACCAAATCGGCCAAAGCGTTACCCAAAATCTCACCCGTATAGCGGAAAGCCTCCTTGGCAATGGCGTCGCCCTTGTCGGCAGCCATAGAGAGCATTACAGCCTCGAACTTCGAGTATGGAGTATCGCGCAAGTCGCTGTCGCAGCTCATCTTCGCCATCAACTCGAAAGCCGTACGCTTGATGCCGGTAGCCGAGGCGTAAGCCTCCAAACAACCCTTGCGTCCGCAGCCGCAATCGCGACCTGTTGAGCGGCTATCCACAGCGATGTGGCCATACTCTCCGGCAAAACCGTCGTGGCCATAGATGAGTTCGCCGTTGCTTACAATACCCGAGCCCAAGCCTGTACCCAATGTGATAACGACAAAGTCCTTCATGCCCTTAGCGTTACCGAATACCATTTCGCCAATGGCAGCGGCATTTGCATCGTTTGTAATGGCGACATCTGTTCCGGGGAAGTAGGCCTTAATATCGTCTACAAAGTGGAACATGCGGCGAGCCTCATCGGGATTGGGCTCATCGTCGCGGAACTTCCACAAATTGGCAGGAGTTTCAATCATGCCGGTGTGGTAGTTCGCATTGGGAGCACCGATACCTATACCAATAAGCTTAAAGTCGAAAGACACGCTGTCGATAAGTGCGTGCATAGCCTCGCAGAGGGTCTTTACATAAGCCTCATAATCGTCAAATTTCTTATACTTCTCGGTCGAAATAGCCGATTCGCAGAATATGGTACCCTCCTCATCCACCAAGCCAAACGCAGTATTGGTTCCGCCGATGTCGATACCCATTGCTAATTTTTTCATAGTTTTGGTTGTTTATAATAAGTTTTCAATATTGTTGTATATAGGTTACAATAAAGTTGCAAAAGTGTGATGAATGTTTGTCAAAGTTAATATAAAATTCTTTTTCTTCAAACTTTTTCTTAAATTTGGGGCAGAAAGCGAGATTATTTACTACTCCTATGAGAACAAACGATGAAATTTTAGATTTTTTTGAACGCTATTTGGCGCAGTTGCAACTGCCCGAGGAGCCGCAACGACTCTACGAGCCAATCATCTATTCGATGTCGGGCGGCGGTAAGCGCTTGCGTCCGGTGTTGTTGTTGCTTTGCTGTGAGGCCTTTGGTGGAGATAGTCAGGAGGCATTACCTGCGGCTGCGGCTGTCGAGATGTTTCATAACTTCACACTCCTGCATGACGATATTATGGATAATGCCGCTGTGCGTCGCGGAAAACCTTCGGTTCAGGCTCGCTGGGGTGAGAATGTCGCTATTTTGTCGGGTGACACGATGATGATATACTCCTACCGACTTTTGAGTCAGGTGCCGGAGAAGAAACTCTCGCGCGTCATGGAAATTTTTACATCTATGGCGTTGCAGGTGTGCGAGGGCCAGCAATACGACATGGACTTTGAGGAGCAACAAAAGGTGTCGGTGCCCGAATATATGCAGATGATAGAACTCAAAACGGCAGCTTTGCTGGCCGGCTCGGCTATGATTGGTGCGGTGCTGGGTGATGCTTCGGTGGAGGATTGTCGCAAAATATATCGCTTTGCGCAGGAGTTGGGTTTGGCTTTCCAATTGCAGGATGACCTGCTCGACAGCTATGGCGACGAGCGCTTGGGCAAGAAGATTGGCGGCGATATTTTGGAGGGTAAAAAGACCTGCCTTATGTTGAATGCCATGAGCCACGCCACAGAGCAGGATAGGGATGTGCTGCGCTATACACATCAAGATGCTTCGCTTACGGACGATGAGAAGATTTCACGCATCAAAGAGGTCTATGACCGTTATGATATTCCGAAGCTTATCGAGCAGCAGATTTCGATTCGCTTCGATAGGGCATTGTCGATACTCGACGGTGTCGCAATTTCGGCTCAAAGTGCCGAGCAGTTGCGTGTGTTTGCCCGCAGCCTTATGGGTCGTAAAAAGTAGTAAAAATGATGAATATTTCGAGAAAAGATATTGAGATTATGGCACCCGTGGGGTGCATGGAGTCGCTGCATGCAGCTATTAAGGCAGGCGCCGATGCGGTATATTTCGGCGTCGGAGTCTTGAATATGCGCGCACGCTCGTCGGTGAATTTTACGCTCGACGATTTGGCCGAAATTGTCCGTATAGCTCACGATGCGGGCGTCAAGACCTACCTTACGGTCAATACCATCCTCTACGATAACGAGATGCAGGATATGTGCGCCATCATCGACCGCGCCGTTAAGGAGGGAGTCGATGCCATTATTGCTGCCGATGTTGCGGCCATTATGTATGCCCGCAGGGTGGGCATGGAGGTACATATCTCCACTCAGTGCAACATATCGAATGCCGAGGCGGTGAAGTTTTATGCGCAGTGGGCCGATGTGGTTGTGTTGGCGCGCGAGTTGAGTCTTGAGCAGGTTGCTCATATCACCCGCGAGATTCGCGAGAATGAGATTGTCGGCCCGAAGGGAGAGTTGGTGCGTATCGAGATGTTTGCCCACGGTGCGTTGTGTATGTCGATTTCGGGCAAGTGTTATCTGAGCGAGCACGAGGAGCATTGCTCGGCAAATCGAGGCGCATGCCGCCAGATATGTCGTCGTAAATACCTTATTACCGATATGCAGACAGGCCGCGAGTTGGCCATTGATGGCCGCTATGTGCTATCGCCCAAGGATTTATGTACGATAGACTTTTTGGATAAGTTTATCGGTGCAGGTGTGCGTGTGCTGAAGATTGAGGGCCGAGCTCGAGGTGCCGAGTATGTTAAGCGCGTGGTGGAGAGCTACGATGCCGCCTTGCGTGCCATGGAGCGTGGCGAATATTCGCCCGAATACGCTGCGGAACTTAAAGAAAAACTTTCGACGGTCTTCAATCGCGGTTTTTGGCAGGGCTATTATGCCGGAAAGGATATTGCCGAGCATTGCAACCACTACGGTTCGGCGGCTACCGAGCGCAAGGTCTATGTCGGCAAGGTTACCAACTTCTTCAAGAAGATTAGCGTTGCCGAGGTGTTGGTCGAGGCGGCACCTATCGCCGAGGGCGAGCAGTTGTTGTGGCTGGGCGAAACAACGGGCGCTGTGGAGCAGCGTGCCGAGGGCCTGACGCTTAACGAAAAGGTTGTCGAGCAGGTACCGCAGGGCGTCTATTGCTCGATAAAGGTACCACAGATGTTGCGCCGAGGTGATAAACTCTATAAGATGGTGCCCGTGTCGGACGAGATGGTACAGTAAGTAAAGATGAGAGATTATAACAAATAAAATACAAAAGATTATGTTTACAGCAGAGATTTATTCAAAGCGTCGCGAGGAGTTGCGTCGCCGCGTAGGGCAGGGTCTTATTCTCTTGCCGGGTAATGTGGAGTCACCACTCAATTATCCCAACAATGCCTATCATTTCCGTCAGGATTCTACATTCCTCTACTTCTTTGGCCATAATGTGCCATTGTTGGTAGCTACCATTGATGCCGATTCAGGCGAGGAGGTTTTGTATGGCGACGACTTTACCGTAGATGATATTATCTGGATGGGCCCCCAGGCTACTGTTCGTGATTTGGCTGCCGAGGTGGGTGTTGCAAATGCAAAGCCTATGGCAGCGTTGGCTATCGATATTCAGAAGGCTATCGCTATGGGTCGCGATGTTCACTATCTGCCTCCTTATCGTGGCGAAACAAAGTTGATGCTCAGCGATTTGTTGGGCATTGCACCGTCGATGCTCCATGCGCGCAAGTCGCTCGACTTACTCTTTGCCGTAGCCGAGATGCGCGAGAAGAAGGGGCCCGAGGAGATTGCAGCTTTGGAGGAGGCTTTCGAGATTGGCTACCAGATGCACACCGCAGCTATGCGCTCAACGCGCGTAGGTCGCTCGGAGCATGAGGTTGCCGGTATCGTCGATGGCAAGGCGTTTACCTATGGTACAGGCCCATCGTTTACCACAATTTTGTCGCAGCATGGCGAGGTTTTGCATAACCACAACCACTCGGGTATTATGGAGAGCGGTCGTTTGTTGTTGTGCGACTGCGGTGGCGAGCATATGAATGGTTATGTCTCGGACCATACGCGTACCTTCCCCGTAAATGGCAAGTTTACGCAGAAGCAGAAGGATATATACAACATCGTTTTGAAGGCTCATGACGACGCGGCAGCAGCTTTGCGCCCGGGTATGATGTATATGGAGTATTCGAATGTTGCGCAGCGCACATTGTTGGAGGGCTTGAAGGATTTGGACTTGGTGCGTGGCTCGGTTGAGGATGCTATGGCTGCAGGTGCAGGCTTCCTCTTTATGCCTCACGGCTTGGGTCACGGTATGGGTCTGGATGTGCATGATTGCGAGAATATCGGGGAGCGCAGCTTCAGCTTCGGGGATATTATCGAGCGCGCTAAGACCTCGGCGTGCTGCATCACCCGTCAGTATTGGCGCTTGATGCCGGGTACGGTATTGTCGGATGAGCCCGGTATCTACTTCGTTCCGGCACTTATCGACAAGTATCGCTCGGAGGGTAAGTTGCAGGGCATTGTGAACTACGACAAGCTGGAGGAGTATCGCGACTTTGGCGGTATCCGCTTGGAGGACGACTTAGTTGTGACCGAGAGCGGTTCTCATACGCTTGGCGACAAGAAGATACCTATCACCGTCGAGGAGGTTGAGGCTATCGTAGGACAGGAGTAGACTTTAGATGAAGGATTCGAGTACGATATATTGCTTCCCCACCAAGGAGGAGTCTGCAGTTTTCCGCACTTTACGCCCCGATGCCGATGTCCGCGAAGTCGGCGTCGGCATGGCGTCGGCGGGAGCTATGGCGGCAATCTGGATTTCCGCTTTTGGGCCCAAACGCATCGTGCTGTGTGGCATTGCCGGAGCGTGTGACGAGAGTTTGCAGGTCGGGCAGGTTGTGGAGGTCGTATCGGATTCGGTGGCGGGTCTGCCGGAGGCTTATGCAGAGGAGTATGTAGCCAATACCACGGGTAAATTACCCCAGGTGAATACCCTGACCGTAAGCCATACGGGTGACTCCTTGCCATATATCGCCGCCGATGCTTCGTTGCCATATATCGAGCAGATGGAGGGCGCCGGCGTGGCGATAGCGTGTAAGGAGTTAGATGTGGAGTTTTACCATGTCCGAGCAATCTCGAATCGCGTAGGTGACGATAGGTCGGAGTGGCGTATAAATGAAGCTGTAACGGCTTTGGGAGCTGTCGTGGCTCAACTGTTTAAGGAGTAAATAATCCGCTTAAGTGATGAATGGAAAGATAAAGTTTGCACTCGTTGCAATCCCCGTTGTGGTGCTTCTGGCGCTTGTTATAATATTCTGGAAGGATATTTGTTTGGGATTTTCGAGAGTGGGAACAACCCTTGTTTTCGTATTGGCGGCTTTGGCCGTCGGCTGGGTGTTGGGCTTCTCGAGTGCGCGTAAATACTATAAAAAATAGCTGCTCTGATGGATAATCTGCTGAGGCTTGCAATCTCGCCATGCCCGAACGACACCTTTATGTTTGATGCCCTGATAAACGGGCGCATCGACACCGAAGGGCTACGCTTTGATGTCGAGTACCTCGATATCGAGGAGTTGAATCGTGGGGTTTTGGACTCTACGCCCGATATAAGTAAGATTAGCTGCGCGGTATTGCCGGCTATTGCTCAAAATTATAGGCTGACCGACTGCGGAGCGGCTTTGGGTCGAGGAAATGGGCCTCTGCTCGTGAGGCGCAAGGGGGAGTGTTCGGCCATAAAGCGTATAGCCGTGCCGGGCGAGCATACCACGGCTAATGCTCTGATTGGCCGCTTGTTCCCCGAAATTGAGGAGCGCGAGCCGATGCTCTTTTCCGAAATTGCCGCAGCCGTTGAGCGTGGCGAGTTCGATGCCGGCGTGCTGATTCACGAAGGGCGTTTTGTCTATCATCGTCGAAATCTGGAGCTGGTTGCCGACTTGGGTCTGGAGTGGGAGGCTCGCACGGGCTTGCCGCTGCCTCTTGGCGGCATTGTGGTGCGTCGTACGCTGCCCGAAGATGTGTTTGCGCGTTTTGAGCGGGTCTTGCGACGCAGCATTGAGTATGCCTTCGAGCATCCCGATGCTTCGCGCGACTTTATCAAGCAACATGCGCAGGAGCTGGAGGACGAGGTTATAGAGCAGCATATTGCACTCTTTGTAAATCAATATTCGCTGTCGCTTGGCGAGTCAGGCCGTGCGGCAATCCGTTTTCTGACGGGGGTATAATGCAATATGGTAATAAAAAAAAGCCCGAAGGATTTTCCTTCGGGCTTTTGTTGTGTAATCCAATGCAGAGCCTGCGCCCTGCATTGGATATTTAGAGTTTCGATTACTTAACAACCAGAGTAGTCTCGCCGGTCTTGGTGAAGATACGCACTGCATCCTTAACATCTGATGTGTAGAGTACATTAGGACTTGGCTTTGTATCCTTAGGACCGTGGTAGATGCAAGAAGCACCCTCTCTCTTATCTTGAGTAGTATATACCACAGGATTTCCGGCAGATGTAGCCCAATTAGCATTCTTGTCTACTACATAACCGATAATCCACTTCAAGGTGTAAGTACCTGCAGGCAGAGTACCTGCGGGAACATCCCACTCTTTCTGATCCTCTTTGTCGGGATTTACGCTAATAATTTCATTAGCTGTATTTGTCCAAATCCAATCCTTACGATTGTCCTGTGCACCCAGAGCCCAACGGCCATAACCTGCCCAAGCTGTAAGGGTACCCTGACCTGTACCGTTAGTCAAGGTGTACAGCAACTTGCCATCCTTATAAATCTCGATAGTAGACTTAGAAGTGTCGTTGTCGTTGGTGATAGCACCGCCATAAGCGTAACCCGAACCACCTGCCTTATCAAGATTTGCCAAGCCAGAAACTACCATGCGCTGTCCGTTGAACGCAAATGTAGGCTCTGTCCAATGATACATCGTGAAGATAGAAACCTTTGGTGTAGTTGCCTCCAAGCCTGTGCCGAGAGCCTTAATTGTGAACTCGTAGATTGAGTCGTCGTTCAAATCGGTAACCTCAACCGATGTCGCACCAGCATCCGCCATGGCAACCATCTTGCCGCCAGCCCAAATCTCATAACCGGTAGCTCCATCAACCTTCTTCCAGCTTACGGTAGCTGCCTGATACTGAGCGGGACCCACTATCGCCATCGGGTTCAATGCTGCTGCACCGCCCGTTGGCTTCACACCGGGAGTGGTGATGTCAACTGTACCCTCGATTGCGTGCTCGAGCATGCTGTCGTCGTACAAAATAGACTTGAAGAAGTAGTAGTTTTCTGCAGTATGGCTATAAATCTGAGGATATGCTCTCAGGCGATATTTGATTACATAATCAGTGCCCGGAAGCAGACCTGAGAAGTAACCACCCATCTCTTTGCCATCAATGGTAATCTTCTCCTTCTTATACTCGGGTGTGCAACCATCATCGTAGTCGCTGTTGTCTACGCCGAAGTATGATGCACGACCAAATGAAGCCCAAGCGTTGATAGTAGGATTCAAGCTACCATCACCATTCTTGGTGACATTCTTCGAGAAGATAGGATTAGCAAAGCCGGTATCCTCCTTCTCATAGACATTGAATGAGAGGTCGTGGAAGAACCAATCCTTACCACTCAGACCCTGGTCAACCAAAATCCAATACTTACCATCCTTGCTCTTAATGCTGAAATCTACCTGATTCTTCGCAGGCTCCAAAGTGTAGACACCTGTGGTGATAGACTTCGAAGTGATCTTCGATGCACCCTTGTAAAGTGCAACATCGAATGTAACAGAAGGAGTCTTGATGTCGTTAATAACAGTTGATGTTGAGCCATCAGTAATCTCAACCTTCTTACCATTGTAAGAGATAACAACCTTGTCGTAATCCTTGCCGTATTCGCAGTTATCAATAACCCAAGAGAGGTTTACTGACTCGTACAAACCGCCCACACTATTCGCATTTGGGGCTTTGCCATTCCATGGAGCACCAGACACAATATCTGCCTTACCCTCGTCGATAGCAGCCGACAAGAATATCTCCGGCTTAGTCGCTGAACCTACATAAAGGGTAGTCTCGCCGGTCTTAACAAACACCTTAACAAGCTTACGATAGCCTACATTGTCATCTTCTGCGTGACCGGCTTCCATCTGAAGACGATTATCGCAATACAATACATGCTCTTGGAGTTGCTTGTGATCTTTAAGCTGTTCTGACAAGCCCGGAGAAGTCTGCGGGAAGGCTGCGCAAGCATTAGCATATTGAGTCACATCGGGACGATAATCAACCTTAGTATATGGGTAATCTGATGTAGACCAGAAGCCCTCCTTGTTGACTACATAACCAAACTCGTACTCGACTCTGTAAGTACCCTCGGGCAAAAGAGGCAAATTGATATCTTCAACAGGCTCAGCTGTCGGATATCCGCCAGCCCATTTCCACTGCTTCCAAGAGTCTTGCTCGTTCATAGCCCAACGGCCGTAAGCTGCCCAGTCGAGAGATACCCAGTCGGGACGCGGTGTAGCAGTCAAGGTATACATCAACTGATTGTTCTTGGTGTTGTAAATCTTGATGTTACTTGTTCGCTTCTCGCTGCCTGCGACATCCTCATAAATGTTGTTCGAGAATCCGTAGTTTACATTCATAAGGTTGCGCGCAATGAATCTGTATTTTTTACCATCGCTCTGACGCTGCCACTCAAACTCGGGAGCCTCCCAGTTATCCAAGCTGAAGATGCTTACGAGCTCCTTAGCCTCATCCAAAAGCTTCTCGCCTGCGTATACCTTAACGGTAACCAAAGGCTCAATGCCATAAATACCCTCGATCTCAACCGATGCACGACCGTCTGTTACCGTCCAAGCGTACTCGCCACCCTCGGTAACCTCGAAGTCCTTAGTGCCGTCGTTGATTACAACCTTGGTGATGTCCTCGGCCGAGAATGCGTTCCATGCAACATTGATGGTGTTCAACTTCTTAACGGCCTTAATCTCCACATTCATCTTATAAGCCTCAGCCTCACCATTATCCTCGGGAGCGGTAACCTCGTTCTGCAATGTAGCGCCTGCAGCAACCATATCCTCAGATGTAAGCGTAACGGTAGTGTGGGGCCATGCAACCCAACCACGATAGTCACCAGACTCGTGTCTGAATGCGTAAACTGTAACCTCCTGGCCATCAACGGTCTCCTTTGCGCGAGTACGGAACATAACATTGCCTTGCTCGTCGCGCTGATAGTCGCGCAGGATGCGAACATCATGATCCAAACCTGTGGCATCGGCAACTTTGCCCGAAGCTGTAGCGATGAACTTACCTGTCTCGGGGTTGTAGTCCAGAGGCTGCTGATCATCCATGTTGGGAATAGTATATACGGGGATGTACTCAATCTCGTAATCCACGGTGTATTTGCCACCTGCCACGAAGTTGCGTGCATCAATCTTCCAATCCTTGTTAATCAAGGTCGCGCAGTGACGAGGATACTCTCCATCCTGGTAGTAAGAACCACCCTCAACCATATCCTCGGCAACAATCTCGCCCGACTCGTCCTTAATCGACCACTTTACGGTCTTGGCATAAGCACGCGCAGCCGAGAGGTGCGAAGCACGCAATGTGAAGGTCAAACCATCGTTGTTGGGCAACAACTCGAACTTAGGCTGGTGAGCCTGAATATCGGGCTGCGAAGCCTGAACCGAGAAGGTTGCGCACAAACGATGACCCATAGCAACCATACGGCCATATGAATCATAAGCCTCAACTCTTACATATGAAGGATACTGCTTATGTACAAGGTCGATAGTCTTAATAGCCTGACCTGCCCAAATATCGCGATATAGATTTTTCTGCTTATCTGAGTTGGGGTTCAACTCGGTAATAGCATCGGGATTCAGAGGCTCTACATCATACCATCGAGAATCGTCGTGGGTGTAGACACCCTCCTGACCGTTAGCATCAACATACAACTGGCTGTCGGCCTCGCAAGAACCTACATAAATCTTGTAGGTGTGATACTTTGCAGTCGGTTTTGCATCCTCGCTCTCCTTCTCGTAAATCTGTGGAACGGTGATAACGGCTGTGTTCAAAGACTCCAAATATGCCGAGCCAAATGAGTAGAAGTGGAAGAACAAAGGCTGTACCTCAACACCTACGCCAAGGCCTTCGGCTGTGCCCTCAACTGATGCGGGCTCACCCTGCATATCCAACACCTCCTCATAGGTGATTACACCTTCCTCGGCAACACCGCCAAAAGCGGGGTGTGCATAGAGAGTGTACTCTACAGAGTAAGTATCGGTGTCATCCAATGTTACGCCCTCCTCCAACTCAATCAAGACATCAATAGGGTCGTTATGAGCCTGCTTGTCATCAAGAGCTGCAGCAAGGTCATCGTCTGAAGCCTTTACCTCGCCCTCGAAAACGGTATTGCCGCTGCTATCCTTCATCGCCAATGTGAGGTGGTCGAAGATGTGACGAACACCATTAACATTTGCGAATCGCAAGTACATGGCTCCGCTCTGCTCGATGATAGCGACTGTGGGTAGGTTGATAGCCTCAAGAGTGAAAGGTACAACGCCACTGAACTGCGCACCGTTCTTTTGCAAGCCATAAGAGTTACCAGCCAGGATGGTCACATTGTAGGTAGTTTTCTCAAGACCATCAATAGGAGCAACACGCTTGCCATTAACGATGTCAAGTTCGTCGGCCTCAAACGCGAATTTAAGGTCCTCAGCACCCTCGCTCTTTGCAATGATGCTGTAGCTGGTGATAGGATACTCCTCCTCGGGCTCTATCCATGACAGCTCAACAGCCTGGTAGCCGGTGCGCTCGAAAGCGATGTCGGTCACTACGCTTGTCGGAGCTGCGGTAGGCCCTGTTGGACCATCGGGCCCTGGCTCGGGAGCAATATCACCCTTATCCTCGCAAGCCACGATTCCAAACGCCAAAAAGAGCGAAAGGAATAAATACCATAACTTTTTCATAGTAGGAAATTTTTAAGTGTTAGTAAAATTCAGTCGTATAAAATTAGTGAAATTTCTCGATTAAACAACAAAGACGGCGAAGTACAGCCTATGCGGCTGCACTTCACTATCTTTATTCTTTACGCTTAGTCGCCATTCTCGCTGCCGGAGTCATCTCCGGAGTTGCCGCCACCGGTAGAGGGTGTATTATCGTCATCCACTGCGGGAGGTAATTCGTTACCCTCGATACCATAGAGAATAATCTCTGAAATGGCAGGAATAGATTCGATTGAGCCGTTCACATCTTTCAAAACGCGGATGCGGATGTAGCGGCAGCGTTTAGTAGTCTGCTCGGGGTCGTCGAATAGGTGGAAAGTGATTCCGTCGATATACTTCTCGTCGTATGAGTATTCGCCCATAGTCTCGATAGTCTGGTCGAAGGTGCCTACCCACTCCCAATCGTCGAGAATACCATCCTCATCGTTCTTATCGTTGCTTACCCACAACTCATATACTCCCGGAGAGCCGATGCCCTCGAAATCGCGAGCGAAGGTCATACCAATACGGTTGAGCATAACCTCCTGGCCGGTGCTGAAGAGCAGCGAGTAGGGATACTCGGCGTAACTGCTTGCGCGCCAGTATGAGTCCATATAGGTTTCGCGGCCGGTGTCGGCATCAACCATCAACATGTCATCAGAGAGGCGTACCGGGCTATGCTTATCCCAAGCTGCAGGCTCTGAGTAGAATGTTGCAGGCTTGATAATCTTACCCGACTCGTAGAGGTGGGGATAATCCTCCTCGGGATAGCTATCCTTGAAGAGAGATTGGTTGATATCCTTTGCCAACTCGCTCCAATATGAACCGTAGAATGGTTTCATGTTGTCGACGCTCTCGCCCAATCGCCAGAACCAGTACCACAAGTTCTTAGAGATAGGATGAGAATTCGGATCTTCAATCTTCCAACCCAACTCCTCAACATCAACATCTTGTGAATCGTCAATGCTAACGCCGTCAACGCATACGCTTTGGTAGTAATAACCCACACCAAACTTATCCATGAAGACGCATGGGTGGAAGTTGTAGGTGTACTCAACCACATAGCGACCATCGTTGCTTATGCCTTCGAGGGCATCCCACTCATTCGATAGCTCGACAAACTGGGTGCGCTCATAATGACGGTCCCAATACAAAGTGTTCTGGTTGTCAGTCTGCTCGAAGTTGCCATTCTCAATCTCGGCATCTTTCGCTGCGCGGTCGTAGCTGCCCTCGGCAATTACATTATCGCCCGACTTGAGCTTCCACTCAATTGACGAGCATAGGTTGATAATACCCGACAACTCCTTGATAACCAAGCGGTGACCACTCAGGCTGGGGTCGGTCTTCGCATTATCGTAAAGATAGAACTTGGGGCGAACGACATTCGGGAAATCCGCACCGCCAAACTTCTGCTTGGTATAAATCTCGGCATTGGTCTCGGTAATCAACGAGGGATTGCCGTAATTATCCAAACTGCATACATAGAAGAAGTATGTATTAAAGTCGCTCAGGCCGGTAATCTCGTATCGGCAAAGTGGATACTCCTTAACCTCTACAATCACGCCATCATTCTCTTCGCCTTCTTTACCCTCTTCGCTTGAGCCTTCAGAGCTACCCGGTGTAGTTGAGGGTAATAGATTCTCATCTCTCCATACTCCAATAATCGAGTTCTGAACATCCTCTGCGCTCAAAATCACCTCTTTAAGGTTGTTACCCAGGCCATAGCGGATACGCAGACCTGTTGAAACCTGGTCTGTGGGGTGAGCCCACTCTACCTCGACGCGCTCAAAACCGGCACTAACCTTTACATAGGGAAGTTCGGCTGAGTGCATTGACGGATTCTGAAGATACTCCTTGTGCAGCCAGTCCATGTTTTCGCATGCAGCGAACGCAAAGCTGCAAATGGTGGCTATTAATATATATTTCAATGTCTTCATATACTCAATCTAATTTATTGATTAACATTGGCATTTGCATCAACCTCCTTACCCAAAAGTATAATATCCGACAAACGGCCTGATGCCCAATATCTATCACCTGCATTGGTGGTTACGGGCCAGTCTGACAGGCCACGGAAACGCCAGTAGCGGAATGTGCGAGAGAATTGCGGGTTGTCGGGATCAATCTGGAACTCGGTACCCTCCTCAATCTCAATCTGCTTGTCAATCTCGTTGGCAGGAACCTTAAATGAATATTTTCCAATCAAGGTCCAGTCGTCGAGAAGACCATCTTCGGGAGTTTGGTCATTACTTCCCCACAACTCGAACGAACGCAAACCTCCGGCCATACGACCAAATGCACAAGGCTCAACCTGCCAGATGCGGAAACGGCTAATCTGCACCTCGCGGCCCATGTCGATAAAGTAACACCATGGCCAATCGGGTCCCTCACCTACATCCCAGTCACCTGTCTCGAAGTGAGTGTCGGGGCGACCATCCCAGAAGAGGTAGATGCTGGCCTCGTTGTGGCGAATACGGGCATTGCGGAACTCGCTAAACTTGTACATCTTGTTACGAGACACGGGAATACCATCTTGATAGACGACAGCTCCGGGTGCGCCCGAGTAGTTGTTCAGGTTCTGCTTGTCGGGATAGTTCAACGATGGATCCCACTGATTGCCATACAGGCGTGGGTCGTCGATAATCTTCAATGGCTTCATATTCAAAGTGTCGTCATAGAGAATGGTCATATTTGAATAGGTAACCATCTCAGACTCATATCCATAGCGGTTGTCGACAACTGTGACATCAATTGTATATTCAACATCGCGCTCCAAGCCCTTAACCTCTACGCGGTCCTCAGATGCCGAGGTGGTGAATGTTGGGGGGTCCTTAACCTTCTCGTTGTTAACCCACAAATCCAACTTGATGTCAACCACGGTATTAAACTCATTCTCTACCAGGATGTAGAAAAGACCGAAGCCGGGAACAAGTTTAAGTGTCTGGCTGATGGGATTAACGGTAGCACCCTTAGGCTGAACGGTATACTTGATAGGCTCTGATTCGTTGCCATTCACATCCACAGCATAGAGCGACACCTCGTAAGGACCGTCACCCATACCGGTGAGCTCCAAAGAGTTATTGAAACGAGAACTTGTTCTCGAAATAGTTGCACCGTTATCAATTTGATACTCAGCACGAACATAGAGGAAGTCCGGATCGTTGGGTATGGTATATGTTAAAACACCACCTCCGAAATCGGGCTCATACTGAATGTTTGAAACAGGTCCGGGGGGCACTTTTTCATAAGCGCTCTCAGTCACTGTCTGAGTACAACTCGACACTCCGACAGCAAGGACCATCATAAGTAAAAATGATATATATCGTTTCATATTCTGTTTGATATTTTTCTGTTGTTAATATAAGGTGTTGCTTTATATTAAATCCAGTATGGGTTCTGAATCATATTAGGATTCTTAAGCACCTCCTCATAAGGTATAGGCATCAAATAGTCACGGGGTGTATTCCACTGACGGTCATTCTCCCAAATAGTCTCGGTATAGAACGCCGATTCGGTAGTACCCAGGCCATTCCAGCCACGAACGGGCTTGTTATAGAACTCGTCGGCACGCTTCCAACGCAATACATCGAAGTATGACTGACCTTCGAACGAAAGCTCAATCATACGCTCGGTATGAATCATCTCGCGAAGATGAGTTTTGTTGGTAATCCAGATACCGGCCTTTGAGCCTACGATTCGCGCATTGTTCCAAACATCCTCGATGTCGGGGATACCGGCGCGGCGACGAATCTTGTTAATGTCATCATATACAGCCTGCGAAGGACCTGAAATCTCGTTCAAGCACTCGGCGCGCAACAAGTAGAGGTCGGCCAAACGAATGAACGGATAGGGGAACTGAACGGTACGGTTGGCAGTTACACCGCAAGACTCGGGGTGAACATACTTCTTAACTGCGATACCTGTCCAGAAGAAATCGTTCTCCAAAGAGCCGGGAGTACGGTTACCTACACCGTCCGGCTCGTTGTTACGCATCTTAATATCGATATTCTCCTCCCAAGTACGCCATACACAACGGTCTGTTGCAATCCAAGCATAGAAACGAGGCTCACGATTCAGGTGGAGCGTAGCGGTCTTGGCACTTGGCTGCATATAACCTGCGTGGTATGAATCAGAAGGAATGGTACGAACTGTATACCACTGGTCCTTGTTGTAATAGGTCTCGTCATACTCGATGGGCACACCATTCTTTGAATAGAAGCGCTCCACGATGTTGAGCGAAGTGCCCAACCACTGGTGGCTGTAACCATTATCTACACGCTCGTAGTCGTAGCGAATCATACAAGCATTGTGCACATTGAGGTTATCGCCGCTGCAAGCCTTTGTATTACCCCAGATAAGCTCCTTGTTCCAAGGCTGATTGATAGCATAACGCAAGTTGTAGCAATACTGTATAATCTCAGAGCCTCCATTATCGGGGTCGCCATTCCAATACTCCTCGTCAAACGAGGGGACATCGTAAATAGCATCATCCTTGAAATGGTACAAGTGGTGACCTGTGGCCTCGGCAGCCAAAATAGCCTCATTTACTGCATTGTAAGCATCCTTCCACTTATTGACATCGTACTCCTGTGGGAAGAAGTGATTACCATTCTCATCGCGGAACTCCGAATAATACTCCGAGTTACCGTTGAACAACGGGCTGGCGCGTGTAACCAACACCTTAGCCTTGATAGCCTTGGCGATAACGGTTGTAATCTGACCGGTCCACTGTACCGATGCTGTTGTCTGCAAGATATTACGCTCTGAGCCATCCTCCTTGTAGAGAACCTCGTCAATCAGACCAATAACATACTGGAAGCAATCCTCTACGGGCTGACGACGGCGACGAATGGTCTCCAGATCATCTTGCGCATTGACATTCTCGTCGCTGATGATGATAGGACCATACATGCGTATGAGGAAGAAGTGGTAGTAAGCCTTCAGGATTTTAATCTGAGCAATCCAGTTGGTGCGCTCTTTATCCTCCAAGCCGATGATAAAGGCTCCTGACTCCAAATATTCAAGCACAATATTACACATGCGGATAGCCTCATAGTAGTCACCGCCATGGTTGTGGCCTGACCAATAGGCAAGCAAGGGGTCCTGCGAGTTGTTCCAACCGCGCATAATCTTGTTACCGCTGCACTGCGTACGGCTACCCTTCACGCCTTCGCTCTGCATCTCAATCCATTCGTCACCCAACATCTGGTAACCTCCGTGTACCTTATAATTATTAGGCAGATACGAGTAGCAATCTCCCAAGGCGTTATACGCCTTCTCCTTGGTCTCGAACAAGTCCTCCAACTTCAAGATGTTGTCGGGTACGATGTCCAAGTAGTGGCAGCCCGTTGCAAAAATGGCTGCAACTGCAAATATAAATGTTCTAAATATCTTTTTCATATCTCGTAAGCGTTTAGAATGTCAAATGAGCTCCCACACTGAATACTCGCTGCAAGGGATAGCCCAAACCATTGTCACCCATCTCGATATCCCACTCCTTGAAATCGTCAATCTTGAAGAGGTTAGATGAAGAGAAGTAAATTCGTGCACTCTCGATAAATCCGGTCTTCTTCAATAACTTCTGCGGGAAGGTGTAACCAACCTCCAAAGTCTTCAAACGGAAGATACGACCATTGCGCAACCACCAGCTCGAACGCTGAATATTGTTGGCGTTGTTCTGAGTCGACAAGCGAGGCCAGAAGGTCTCTGAAATAGGATTATCTACACTCCAGTGGTTGTCGGCAACGACTGAAAGAGTGTTACGACGACCAACGAATGGAGCAACGCCGGCAGCGTCGATATAGAACGATACCAAATCCTGACCCTGAGCGAATGCCGAGAGGTCAAATCCCTTGTAACCGAACGAGAAACCTACACCGTAGTTAATCTCGGGTGATGTGGGATAACCCATCGGAACCATATCATCCTCGGTAATGGCGCCATCGCCATTGATGTCCTGATACTTGATATCACCGGGTCGAACTACTCCCCAAGTCTGTGCCGGAGAGTTGTCAATATCCGCCTGGTCGATAAACAGACGCTCGGCAACATAGCCCCAAGTCTGATTTACGGGGTGACCTACGCGCGAACGCCATGGGTAGTCATACATAGGCTCGGGAGCAACGCGAATCTCGGCACCGGCATATGTGAAGTTGAAGCGGCCCTGAACAAACAGACCATTTGCCCAACCCTTCTTGATGTCGATAGAACCGTCAATACCGCCCGACTCAACCTCTCCGAGGTTACCGAATACGGCAGCAGTAAGACCCATTGAGGGTGGCAGATTCTGACGCTCCATGTAAATCTTTGAACGATACTCATGGAAGTACTCAACCTGCAAATCAATCATGCTGGCGATATTCATCTCCAAACCGATGTTCTGCTTCTCGGAAATCTCCCACTGGATATCATTATTTGCATCACGACCGATTACGAAACCTCCAAGGCCATTGTCGAAGTTGTTACCGAAGATGTAACCACCTCCACCGAGTGAAATGTTTGACAAGAAGAGGAAGCGGTCCTCCATGGCATCGTTACCTACGCGACCCCAAGAGTATTTGAACTTCAACTTAGGAATGATGCGTGAGATGCCTCCGTCCTGCCAGAACTTCTCGTTAGAAATCATGTAACCGGCAGCAATTGCAGGGAACAGACCCCAGCGCTTGCTCTTGTGGAACTTCTCAGAACCGTTGTATGTCAAAGAAGCCTCGACCATATAGCGACCCTTATAAGCATAGGTAGCGCGGCCGCGGATACCCTGATTACGCGCGGGCAATGATACGGTGATAGGACCATCGTTACTGTTGCGGTCCTCGTCCATGGTATAGATTACCTGAGCCGAAACATCGTGAGCATCGTTGAAATTACGGTTGTAGTGCAAACCAAATTCGTAATAAGTACGATAGAATGTAGACTTCTCCTGTGAAGGATCGCCCAAAGCCTCATTACCCTCGCGCATCAAATTAAGAGTATAGACATCATTGATTTTATCATACTCTTTCAATGTGTAGTAGAATGGGGCATATGAGCGTCGAGTCATATTTGAACCCTCGGCACCAATCGAGAACTTGGCGCGGAAAATCAAACCCTTTGTCAGGGCGTGCAAATCCTGCTCCAAGGTAGCCTGAGTGATGATGTTGCTGGCAAATCCGTCGCGATAACCACGCACCATGTTTGCATATGGGTTGGTCATCGAAGCGTCAGAGTCAATACCGAACAAGACATGACGAACATACTGGTACTTCTCGTCGGGTCGCCAAACCATAGGGAACTCGATGGGGTTACCTGCCATAACCGAGTTGAAGACAGCTGTAGCCTCATCCAGCGGACCTTGATAATCCTGGAAGATTGAGTTAAGGCTCAAATCCAAATGGGTAGAATTGGTGAGGTTAACATTAATCTTGGCCAAGATGTTATAACGATTGATGTCGATATTGTTGCGGAAGTTGTTAATATCGTTATCCTTCAAGATACCGGTATCGCGGTCCCAGGCAACGGCCATATAGTAACGAGCAATCTTACCACCACCACTGGCGTTGAGTGCATAGTGTGAGTTGTAGGTAAACTTCTCGAACATAGCGTCATACCAATCAATGTTGGGGTAAATCATCGGGTTCAGACCTGCGGCTGTACCGTTGATTTTATCGGTAGCGTAGCGAGGTGGAGCAAGCGGGGTATCGTTGTGCAAAGCCTCGTTATACAATTTCATATAAGAAACACCGTCGATAGTCTCGGGCAACATTGTAGGCATTGAAAAACGAGATTCGTGACGGAATGAAATCGCCAACTTACCCTCGCGACCCATCTTTGTTGTAACCGAGATAACACCATTCGCACCCTTTGAACCGTAAAGAGCCGCAGCCGTTGCGTCCTTCATAATCGAGAAGTTCTCGATGTTGTCGGGGTCGACTTGTGCCAACTCGTTAGCCGACACCTCGAAACCGTCCAACAGAATCATAGGTGACTGGGCATAACCGAAGGTGGTCACTCCACGAATGAAGAACTCGGCGTTATCCTTACCCGGCTCACCGCTTCGCTGATAAGAGATAAGACCCGCAACACGACCTGCAAGTGCAGTTGTCAAGTTACTTGATGGTACGCGCAAATCCTTCGGGCTGATGGTCTCGATTGAGGCCACGATAGACTCTTTCTTCTGCTGACCGAATGCAGTTATGACAACCTCTTCCATTTCGGCTAATGGCTCCATCTTGATGATGAGGTGAGTTTTACCTCTAACATCAACCTCCTGCTCGATGTAACCGAGGTAACTTACTGACAAAACATCACGATCCGATACATTCAGCTCGAAACGACCTTCACCATCGGTAATAGCGCCGTTCGTACGACCTTTAATAAGGGCCGTTGCACCTGCCAACGGATAACCATTCTCATCAATGACCTGTCCAGTGACATGTTTCTTGTCTTGTTGAGAATCTTCCTCCATAGGCACACTCACCTCCAAATGAGTAGCCATAGCCGGCATTGCACTTGCCAGCATGACACTACAAAGTAGGAGTACAAATCCATAGTAGAGTGTTTTCCTCATAAATAGAAAGTTTTAATTAATAATAAAGTTTATCTTTGTATTCTGTTCATCATCGTAAAGCTCGCCCGGAGTGCTTTGAAATCACAACTTCCAGTATTGATAATTCTATATTCCGAACGGCTGTTTAGGCGGCAAAAAGTCATATATAGGCACACTATCCCCATATGATAAGCAAAGTTAAATCTTTTCATTCTAACTACAATGACATTTTTTGATTTATTAACTTTAGATTTTGATATAGATTTTTTTTAATAATTCGTTGGTCGCGTTAGGGTGCGTAGCTAATGGGTGCTGTGTGGAAAGAATTGATAATCAACAAATTGACTTTGGTGACTCCTCCTGGTTTTAGGCTTTCTGATTTGATAATAGTGCATAAATAAGCTCTTTTTTATATCAAAATGACCAAATAGGATGATATTACGACCGATGTGCTTAATTATCATAATATATAGCTTTAGCTATATAAAATCCGTATAACAAGGCTCTTTCGGCATCTGTTTTGTTCCCGAAAATTCAAAATTCAAAATTGATTTTGCGTAATCTCTAAATTCTCTAAACTCCCTAAATTCACATAAACCACTTATATTCCCTATATCATTCTGGGCAAAGCGCAGCTTTGCGTGAGAATCTCAATCAATCTGTCATTCCACATCACACGCACGATATTGGCTTGCAGGTACTTTGGGTGCATCCTGCGTGTGATGAATGGAATCTACCTTTGTCAAAAATTCGCTGCCAAGTACGAACTTGCGAGGTGGAATTTATAAAAGGCAGATGCCATTCAATTGGGCAATGGTAACGGATGCGTACCTACTAATCAATACTTTGCCCAATTGTGGCATGACGGTATATTTTTAGTGAGTTTAAGGAGTTTTGTGAAATTAAGGAGTTTAGCGCTGACGCAAAAATTCTCATTAAATTCCCTATATCACTCTGGGCAAAGCGCAGCTTTGCGTAAGAATCTCTTTTACCCCCACCCGATGCGCTAATCCCGCAAAAAACGAGGGTGTCCAAACTTGTTGAACACCCTCTATAAGATTTTAAGTTGTCGTTGATTAGAACAGGTAACCCGTATTGATGTAGAAGGCTCCGTTGCCGTCCTGATTCTTGATGAAGGGGTCGCTGCTGAACTTGCTGAGTGGCAAGCCATATTCAAAGGCAACGATAAAGTTCTGATTCATAATGAAACGCAAGCCTCCACCGACGGTGATGTGTGGGCGGTCGGCTGTGCGGTTGCCCGAATCGGCCATATATTTGTCATATTCAGCCCTTGCCTTATTATAATCCGTAGTGCCTACATCGGTGCGCTTAAACGACATATCGTAGTTGCGTGTCACCATAGTACCATCGCTGAAGAGATTCAAACCAAAGGCTATATTCTGCTTCCAGAGCGTGAAATTGATAAAGCGCCAGCGCACCTCGGCATTGTATGATGCAACATCCAAACCCTGCACGCGATTGCGCATCAAGCCGCGGATTGTGCGGTAGCCACCCATTCCGTCGCGGTCGTACGATGGACCCATGACCGTAATGTAGGGCAGTACATAGTAGGGTGCGCTCTCGCCCAATGTACCCTCATAGTTCAAGCGGTAGGCAAATGTCAGGACATCATTTTTTACGATAGGTATATAGTGGCGGAATGTCAGCGAGTAGCGGTAGTATGGATTTGTCGTGCCCAACCACTTTGGAGCAATCGTTGCATGCGCCTCAGCCCAAACGCCGCGTGACGGAGCACCCTCCTTGTCGCGTGTGTCGAACAGAAGGCCCAGGCGAACGGTGCTGTTCCAGCCGCCCCAAGCCTCGTCCTCCGAGATAATTCCCCAATCGCGATACATGTCGAAAATGGGTCGCTCGTCGGCCGGGAACATCTTATGCTCGTCTTTGTTTTTGTTAATCTTATCGAGGTTCAAAGCCTGCTTGTCCTTGTAACCCTGCTTTATGTAGCTGAGGTGGTAGCCTGCCTCCCAGAAGAATTTTTTGTGCCAGATATTACCCGTAAAATCGGTCTTGAAGAGCATCGCAAGGCGGTTTACGCGATACTTCGGGGTGTAGATGTAGTTGTCGTGATTTTGCTTATCCTTTCCCGATGCAACCTTCTCATGGTCGTAGTACGACATATAACCGTTGAAACCATAGAAGTCCATCGCCTTGTCGTTTGTGAGCGTAAAAGTTGAAGATAGGCGTACTCCCGGAATCGAGAACTTGTTGTCGTACGACACGACGAAGAGTTGCGAACCCTTCGTAAAGAACGAAGCCTCGAAATACCACTGCTGACGAGTGTTGGGGTAGGTTGAGCCGTCGCCAAAGTCATAGATGTTGAGCAGGGCTCCGAGCTGGAAGCCCTTGTCGGCATCGAATGCCACAGCCGGTAGCGGTCCGAAGTTATAACCGGTCTTTATAATCTCCTTTTTTGAAGGTTCGGTATTATCTGTTTGTGCAATAGCCACATTGCAACACAATACGGCCAATAGTGCTGTTGCGAAAATTCGTAATTTCATAATGTGTAATTATTCGTTAAAAATTATCTCTCTAATTTGTTCGTATTTATCGCGCAAGTCCTTGTTTAGTAGGAGTTTGGTGTCCGAAATCATAACTCTGACCAGACGATATGTCTCGTGTGCCACGATGGGTGCCGGCAGTAATAGCGTGATAACCAGGAGCGCCCACGGCCATGGCAGGAGCATAAAGGCTATAATCGCATAGATTATCATCAGTATTGGCCACATAACCAGGTTTACCAGATAGCGGATAGAGTTGCGGAAGGCGTAATCCTTTAACTTGGTAAACAGATATGCACACACCAGCTTGATGGGTAGTGTAAGTATTGTAATCGGAATGTTGTAAGGCAACTTCAGAATCAATATAAGCGTCTTCAACACGCGCGACCAGAATGGATATTTAATCGACACCGACGAGAGGCTGATGTTGTTTGCTTTTCTAATCTGTGAGGCCTCCTTGCCGAGCGATAACAGGCGTTGTGCCTTCTCGGGCTGCTCCTCCTTGAGCTGGGCGATTTGCTGCACGGTCATATTGTTTGCCTCGAAGTAGGCATTCATGGCGCGCATCTTCTTGTGCCCCTTGCGAATACCGTCTGCGCGTTGCTTGACCACCGCGGCACATATGTCGTAGGTGGCATCGTAGTCCTCGTCATTGGGGATGTAGAATATAGATTTCCTCATGCGCTCGGACAGCAAATCCTTCATTATGTTCATCTGCTCCTGAGGCGTTTTGTCGCTGTGTGAGGCGGTAAACTCGCCCACATTGATGGGGTCGCCTATCTGCACGCGCACCGTCGAGCGGAAGCGGAAGAAACTGCCATATCGCAAACCCACAGGCACGATATAGAGCGGTATGTCGGGCATAAGTTCTTGTGCCTGAAACGCGATGCGGAAGATACCTTTTGAGAGTGGCAGCGACGAATATTTAGCCTGATGAGTGCCTTCGGGGAATATACAGAACGGCACTTTGTCACGCAACACATCTACTGCTCGCTCGATTGTTTCGGTATTCTTCTTCACCTCGTCGATGCCATCGCGCATACGCATAATGGGCATAATCTTCAGGAAAGAGAATATCTTTGCCAGCAGCGGGCGACGGAAAATGTCGGCTCGGGCCACAAAAACCTTGGCTTTGCGGTCCATGGCCAGGATAACCAAGGCGTCCATTAGGGCGTTGGTGTGATTAGGCGCATAAATCACAGCTCCATCTTGGGGGATATTTTCGCGTCCCTCGTAGCGTATGCTGCGATACGACAGGCGCAGAACAAAATCTACATAGTAGCGCAACAGGTCATACCACCTGTTGTAATCTTGAATTTTCTTAGGTTGAGCCATAAGTTAATCGTTGATAGGAGTTCGGCGGAACATATATGCCACCGAGAGTCCCGAAATAATGTGCCAAATACCCCACCAAGCCGTAATGATGAGCATGCCGCCATAGTGGCCATGCCAAATTTCGGGTGGGAAAATAGCAGGATTAAATAGAAGAATAAGTCCTAATCCCGAGTTCTGGATGCCGGTTTCAATCGTAAGTGAACGGCGGTCTGCGGTTGGCACTTTCATCAGCATGCCGCCCAAATAACCCGTACCCAACGCGCATCCATTGTGGATAAAGACTATGATAACGATATAGAATAGGTTATCAATAAAAAGTTGCCAATTCTGAGAGAACGACACGGTGACCATTGCCAGGAAGAGCAAAATCGACAATACTTGTGCCGGGCGGGTGATGCGCTTTGTGGCATTGGGGAAGTAACGCGCGAAGAGCAATCCCAACACAATGGGCACACCCAAGAGCAATAGAATCTGCTCCAACATAGGCATAAACGGAATCACAAGACGCGGAATATCGCTATGTATGCTTATGATTCTGCTGTAAAGCGAGCCCCAAAAGAAGAAGTTAAAGGGCGTAATGAGTGGGGCGAAAGCCGTTGTGACGGCAGTCATCGACACCGAAAGTTCGATATTACCCTTCGAGAGTGATGAAATGAAGTTCGAGATATTACCTCCCGGGCACGATGCTACCAAAATCATGCCGAGCGCTACCATGGGTGTAATCCAATGGTTGAGAAGTAAAACGACTGCAAAAGTCACTGCGGGTAGGCCTACCCATTGCAAAAATACGCCCGTTAGAACCGACTTGGGCTTTTTGAATACATCTTTGAAAGTCTGCGGCTTAATGCCCAAAGCCACACCAAACATCACGAACGCAAGGATAATGTTTACTATCAACATTCCTCCCTCACCAAAGTTAATGGTCAAACTATTCAGTCCTTCCAATTGTTCTTTCATCTGAATACAAAATTTACCAAGCAGCCGAGGGCGACCACTTGTTAGTTGTAAAGACTTCGTTAACTTTGCCAATTACAGTGTGAGAGCGACTTACAAGTGTCTTTTTCTCACGATTCGCGACATTTATTTGTTATTGGCACGCACAAATATACCAAAAAAAATTACAAATACACTATTTTGGCGTCTATTTCTGCTACTTAACACCAAATATATCACTAAAATAGCACAATTACAACAATAGATTCCTCTTTTTTGTATCTTTGTCGATATGATTATTTTCTGCTCAAACCGAAACTATGATGGAGATTTTTAACTACATTGTCTTGACGCTTGTTTTCTGCCTTACTCCGGCAGGTGTTGTGTGGTTGTGTCGTCGTTTTCCGGCGTTGGATAAGCTGGGACCCATAATGATTCTTTATGCTTTGGGAATGTTGTTGGGTAATCTGCCGTGCCTTCCGACCCAGATTGCCACCTTGCAGGATGTGATTCCCAATGTGATGATTCCCCTTGCTATTCCGATGATGTTGTTCGGGTGCAACTTCTCGCTCAGCGAGGCACGCCTTCAGGCCACGGTTGCCATAAGTGGCTTCCTGTCGGTGTTTTGCGCTGTTGCGGTGGGCTATTTGTTGTTTGGTCATCATATCGAGCATGGCGACAAGGTGGGTGGCATAATCTCGGGAATGTATACCGGAGGCACACTCAATGCTGCCGCTCTGCAAGCTGCGCTTCAGGTTCCGAGCGAAACATTTGTCTTGATAAACTCCTACGACATCATTATTTCGTTCCTCTACTTTGTATTCTTGTTCAGCTTTGGTATAAAGCTCTTTCGTTGGGCCTATGGTCAAGACGAGAGTCACCTGTCGCAGAGCGACAAAGAGGCATTGGAGTGCCACATAGCCCAAAGTAAGGAGAATCCATACCGAGGGTTGTGTTCGCGTGAGGGTCTTCGCGAGGTGGCGCGCATCGTCGGGGTTACGGTAGTGATTATTGCGCTATCGGCAGGTGCGACCCTTCTTTTCCCGAGCGAGTGGTTTATGGTGGTTTTCATCTTGTCGCTTACCACATTGGGCGTTGCGGCCTCATTCTTTAAGGGCGTGCGCAAATTGCAGCGTAGCTACGACATAGGCATGTACCTTATATATATATTCAGCATGGTCATCGCCTCGATGGCTGATTTTTCGAATCTCGATTTGGCCGGAGGTGTTAATCAAATTGCCTTTATGTCTGTGGCGGTATTTTTGTCGCTCTTGATACATGCCGTTTTGTGCCGATTGATGAGGGTGGATGCCGATTCTATGATGATCTCGTCGGTGGCGTTTATCAACTCCCCGCCATTTGTGCCGATGGCTTCGGCGGCCATGCAGAATCGCCGCACGCTCGTCACGGGTCTTGGAGCCGGCATTATAGGTTACGCCGCAGGTAATTACTTTGGGGTTATTATGTCGTATTTGTTGTCGTATATATAATAGGAATCCGCCTAACAAAGGCTCTTTCGGCATCTGCCTCGCTGTGAGATAGTTTATAAAAATGATAACTATCATTTTTATAAACTATCAAATCGTCATTCCACATTAGCACAAAGTATTTGCTCGCAGATATTGATTATCCACCATTGTGCTAATGAATGGAATCTCTAACGGCTAATTGTTGGGGAAGGTAGAGATGCCAGTCATTTTCTCGCTCACGCTCCAAAATGTGGCATGACGCATTAATACAAATTCCCGCAAAGACAATAGGGTGTTCCAAACTTGTTGGAACACCCTATCTGCGTAAACTATATCTTGCGGAATATTACATCTTACAGCATGGAGTCCATGGCTTCAGCTGCTTGAAGAAGTCGTTACCCTTGTCATCGACCAAGATAAAGGCCGGGAAATCCTCTACACGAATCTTCCACACTGCCTCCATGCCCAATTCGGGATACTCCACGCACTCAATATCCTTGATATTCTCCTGCGCGAGCAACGCTGCCGGACCTCCAATCGAGCCGAGGTAGAAGCCGCCGTGCTTCTGGCAGGCATCGGTTACCTGCTGTGAGCGGTTACCCTTGGCAATCATGATGAGTGAACCGCCCTCCGACTGGAACGCATCGACATAGGGGTCCATGCGCTGTGCCGTAGTGGGGCCCATCGAGCCGCAAGGCATGCCTGCCGGAGTCTTTGCCGGACCGGCATAATATACGGGGTGCTTCTTAAAATATTCGGGCAACCCCTCGCCTGCATCGAGGCGTGCCTTCAACTTGGCATGTGCAATGTCGCGAGCCACGATAATCGTACCGCTAAGGCTTACGCGTGTGGCTACGGGGTACTTCGAGAGCTCCTTGCATACCTCACGGATTGGCTGGTCGAGGTCAATCTTTATGGCATCGCCTTCGCCCGCCTGACGCAGAGCCTCGGGTATCAGCTCGTAGGGCTTGGTATCCATCTTCTCAATCCACAGACCCTCTTTGTTAATCTTGGCCTTGATGTTACGGTCGGCCGAGCAGCTGACACCCATACCCACAGGGCAAGAGCCTCCGTGGCGGGGCAGGCGTATTACGCGAATGTCGTGGCAGATATATTTTCCACCGAATTGCGCACCCAGACCTATGCGGTGAGCCTCCTCGGTGAGAATCTTCTCCAACTCCACATCGCGGAAGGCGCGACCCGTCTCGTCGCCCGTTGTGGGGAGGTTGTCGTAGAAGTGAGTTGATGCCAACTTTACGGTCAGAAGGTTACGCTCAACGCTCGTACCACCCACAACAAATGCGATATGATAGGGCGGGCACGCCGCTGTGCCGAGCGACTTAATCTTCTCGACACAGAAGGGAATCAACTTCTCGGGGTTAAGCAGAGCCTTGGTCTCCTGGTAGAGGTAGGTCTTGTTTGCCGAGCCGCCACCTTTGGCAATGAAGAGGAACTTATACTCCATACCCTCGGTTGCCTCGATGTCAATCTGTGCGGGGAGGTTGCAACGCGTATTCACCTCCTCGTACATCGTCAGCGGAGCATTCTGCGAGTAGCGCAAATTCTCCTGTGTGTAGACATTATATACACCGCGCGAAAGTGCCTCCTCGTCGCAGAAATCGGTCCATACACGCTGACCCTTCTCGCCATGAATGATGGCTGTACCCGTATCCTGGCAGATGGGCAACTGGCCTTTGCTTGCCACTTCGGCATTGCGAAGCATCGCGAGCGCTACATATTTGTCGTTGTCCGACGACTCGGGGTCGCTCAGAATCTTCGCCACCTGCTCGTTATGCGTACGACGCATATTGAACGATACATCGTGGAAAGCCTGCTGAGTAAGGCGGGTAAGCGCCTCGGGCTCTACTACCAATATCTCCTTGCCGTTAAATTGGCTAACGGACACACCCTCCTTCGTGAGTAGATAGTATTCGGTTTCGTCTTTGCCCGTCTGGAACATCGGGGCATACTTAAATTCAGGTATTACTGCCATAGTGATATGTTTATAATTGAAAAAATTCTTGTCTATCCCTACAAATATAACGAAAAGTTATGAGTGAAGATAATTTTTAGGGTGAAAGTTTCAAGAATTTTAAGGAGTTTAAGGAAATCAGGGAAATTAAGGAATTTAGCGCCGGCGCAAAAAAGAGTTCTCACGCTCCCTGATTTCCTTAATTTCCCTAACTTTTTTAGGCTCTCATGGTCGGATTTCATCCTCCCTCAGAGTGACGGGGGAGGGTGGTTGCATATGCTCCCTCAGAGTGACGCTGTTGTGTAGCTAATCCGTCATCTTGCGGAGGCTATAGCCCTTGTGAGAATCTACGAACTAATAGTTTGCCCAATTGTGGCATGACGCTGTCGTAAGAATTCTGTATAAGAAAAGAGGGTGTCCAAATTTTTGGACACCCTCTTTAGTGTTAATTGATAGATTTGCGGTCGGGGGATATATGTTCCGGAGCTGCGGCTTCCATCTCGTTTTGCATTTCAACCATATTGAAAGCATCCTCTGCTGTGGTGCAATCTCCTATTACGACGGGCATATTCCATGCGATTTGCAGTTTGTTCACTGCGTAGAGCATTGCGTTATACTCCGGCGAGCTGGATGGCTCCGCAAGAATTATCACCGCATCCACATCGGTATATTCGGCGAAGAATTGTACTACCAAGGCTGCATTTTGCGTGCGCGGAGAGTGCTTCACCAAAATATTCTGGTCACTGCAACCCAAAACCTTCAGACTCTCGACACATGCCGCCATATTGCGGTGTGCAAAAGCCGATTGCTCGTCCACGACGATTATGCCTACCTTAAACCTTTCCACCTTGTATCCCCTTTGGGCAATTATTTCATCAACTTCATTGCGTTGTTAATCTCGGGAGAGTTGGCATACTTGTCGGCGATGATGCTCAAGCACTCCTGAGCCTTAGCCTCGTTGCCGGCAGCAGTGTAAGCCTGTGCAGCCTTGCGCAAATACAAAGGAGCGGTGTAGAGGTTGTCGCTAACCTTTGCAGCAGCCTCGAATGCGGCAGCAGCAGCGGCATTGTCGCCCTTCTCAACTGCGATGTCGCCCTTCAAACCGGCAGCCATAGCGTTTACAATCTCACCGGGAGTACCCTTCACCTTGTGGAACTTGCTCAAATAAGCCTCAGCCGAGTCAAACTCGCCCAAACGGATAGCGCAAGCTGCGGCGTAAAGGTTTGCCAAGTTGCCGGCAGGAGTATTGCCATACTGCTCTGCAACCTGTGCGAAGCCCGGAGTATTCTCGTCGCCGTTAAGAGCCAAAGCGAAATCTGCATCCTGCTGCTCGAACTGATACTGTGCCTCAAAGAGCATCTCCTGAGCAGCCTGCATACGAGGCTCGCTAATGAGTTTCTTGTAGCCGAAAATTGCGGCTGCCAATACAAAAATTGCAATCATGGCGATTACTACCGCCTTGCTGTGCTTCTCAAAGAAGTTCTCGGTTTGCGCCTGAGCCTGAGCCAGCGCCTCCTCCTGTGGAGTCATTACCTGTTTTGCCATAAGTTTTTATTGTGTTTAGTTAAATTTGCAATATTTCAAAATGCAAAAATATAATAAAAAATACAAAAAACACATAAAGTGGCGCTGAAAATGAAAAACGACATGGCGAAAAGTTAAGAATATCGTCGAAAAATATTAACTTTGTAATGAAAAGTTATAAATAAGAGGTTTGAATTCATTAGCCTATGCGACTGAAAAAATTGTTGCTCATCAATTTTAAGAATATCACCCAGACGGATATAGATTTGTCGGATGGCATCAACTGCTTTGTCGGAGATAATGGTGCCGGAAAAACCAATATCCTCGATGCGATATACTATTTGGCGATGTCGAAATCGGCCTTCACCATGACCGATGGACAGAGTGTGCATCATGGCGAGGATTTTTTTGTCGTCGAAGGCTCCTATCTCGCCGACAACGGTAGCGTGGAGTTGGTCAATTGCTCCTTCTCTCATCGAGGCGGTAAGGTGCTGAAATGCAATGGCAAGGAGTATGACCGCCTGGCCGACCATGTGGGCCGCTTCCCGGTGGTAATCGTATCACCGCAGGACAGCTCGCTCATTACCGACGCTGCCGAGGAGCGCCGTCGTTATCTGAATGGATTTATCTCACAGATTGACCGTGCGTATCTCCATTCGATGATGCGCTACAACACCATACTTTTGGAGCGCAACCGCTTTTTGAAGGGCTCGTCGGACGAGGCAATGTTGCAGATTTACGATATGCAGCTCGCGGAGCACGGCTCGCGCGTATATGAGCTCCGCAAATCTATCGTTGAGCGCATGCAACCCCTTGTTGCAGAGTATTATCGAGCGTTGTCGGATGATCGCGAGAAGGTCGATATAAGCTATCGCTCAGAGCTCGAGAATAAACCGCTTGCGGAGCTTCTGTTGCAGTCGCGTGAGCGTGATATTATCAATCAATTTACCACCGTCGGCGTGCATCGTGACGATGTGGTGTTCCGCATTGGCGACTATCCGTTGCGCAAATATGGCTCGCAGGGGCAGCAGAAGTCGTTCCTTATCGCGCTTAAGTTGGCGCAATATCGCCTTGTGGCCGAGGCTACGGGCGAGAAACCGGTGCTGTTGTTGGATGACTTGTTCGATAAGTTGGATATGGGGCGTGTCGAAAAACTGCTTTCGTTGGTTTCGGGCGAGGATTTTGGGCAAATCTGCATCACGGATTGCAACAAGGTGCGCTTGGAGGGTATTTTGGAGCGCGCCGGTAAGGAGTATTCTCTGTTTGTAGTCGAGGGAGGCGACCTTAGGCGATGAAACGCACGAATGCCCAAACGATAGGCGAGGTGCTGCAGGAGTTCTTCTCGCAACCCTATATCGCGGCAAAGGTGGCCGAGGGTCGATTACCCGAGGTGTGGCGCGAGGTTGTCGGCGAGGTGGCAAACGCTCAGACCGTGGAGCTACGCCTGGAGAATCATGTGTTGTATGCCCGTATTCGGTCGAGTGTCGTGCGCCAGGAACTCTTTTATCGTCGCGACGCCATCGCAACCGAGATAAACCGCAAGCTCGGCGTAAAGCTGGTTAATGTGGTGATAATAAAATAGCGGCCTTATACTTTTGTGGTGATGTTTCATAATTGACACACAACAAAAAACATACGATTGAGAGTCACTCAATCGCCGTCATCTGCATAAATGTTGCCCAACGGGCACAAAAAAGAGCAGTAAATTCGTTTCCCTTATAGGTAGGGGAGGGGCTTATTTACTCTTAGTATAGCATTTATAGCTTCCCTTTGCCAAAGGGAGGTTTGGAGGGAATGTCAAAATCGTTGCCCAACGGGCACAAAAAAAAGAGCAGTTTTTTAACTGCTCTTTTTTTGTGCCCAGAATAGGACTCGAACCTACATGCCGTGAAGCACTCGCACCTGAAACGAGCGTGTCTACCATTTCACCATCTGGGCATCGTTTCGTGACGCAAAGGTACTACTTTTTTTTATTCTGCAATGATTTTCGGTAAAAAAATATCGTACTATCGTGTGGTTAATTCTGCTGATGCTCTACTCCCAGAAAAACTTGTAATGAAAAATTATCATATAAACCACCGCTACCGAGATGTAAGCATCGGCGAGATTGAATATCGCTCCAAAGAAATAGTTGTTGCTGTCGACTAAAAATCCCAACCAATCGGGGATGTTGTTCCATTGGAACAGCGGGAAATAGAACATGTCGACAACCTTGCCCATTAAAAATGTGCTGTATCCTTCGCCGAGTGTCGCCAAGGTTATGGGAGTAGACTGAGTGAATATCATTCCATAGAACATCGAATCCACAAGGTTGCCTATGGCTCCTGCCAAAATCAGCGCCAAGCCAATCATTACCCCTCGAGGAGTCTTGCGCTCGGTGTGACCGAGGTAATGTATGTAGTAACCCAGCAGACCAATCATTGCCATGCGAAAAACGCTCAACAGGAGCTTTCCCCAATCGAAGCCTCCAATGCCGGTCTTTAGCTGCATGCCAAATGCCGCGCCATTATTCTCCACAAAATGCAGATGGAACCATGAGAAAATCTCGATGTCCTCATTTATGCACATGTGAGTCTTAACCCAAATCTTCAAAATTTGGTCGAGCAGAACCAGCACTACGATCAATATTGTAATATTTTTAATCTTCATAAGAGTTGTGAATTTTTGCAAAGATAGTCAATTTTCGAAATAATACATAATCTCACCCCGGAAGTGAGGGCTTGATTTTTGCAAATGTCGATTTTTGACGAAAGAGCTTCTCGGGCTCGGCTGAACGGCTTTTTATCGGGGAAAACACGCCCTTATATATAATAAATATAGGTATAAACCGCATTTTTCAAAAATTTTCAAAAAAATGCAAAAAAATACTTGAAAAAGTTTGCAGGATAAAAAATCTTGACTACCTTTGCATCCGCAAATGAGAAATAACGGTTCTTCAACATAACTTCAAGCGGTGATTAAGAGTCGCGATTTAATGAAGGTTTGAAGAGTTTGAAAAAAAAAGTTTGCAAAAAGTTCTTGAAAAATTTGGTGGTTCGAAAAATTTGATTTACCTTTGCACCACTTTCCGCTCCGAAAAAGTGAGACGGATTTTTCAAATGGTTCTTTGATTTACTGGTTTTAGTTAATAGAGAGAAATGTAGTATTTATCTGTCAATTCCTTTAAGGAATAGAAGTAGTCAGGACTCTAACAATACATTATAATTTTTTACAATGGAGAGTTTGATCCTGGCTCAGGATGAACGCTAGCGGCAGGCCTAACACATGCAAGTCGAGGGGCATCACGATTGAAGCTTGCTTCAATTGGTGGCGACCGGCGCACGGGTGCGTAACGCGTATGTAACC
>JBGVNT010000012.1:0-22657 GCA_045125895.1 Alistipes sp. | reverse complement strand
CCCCCCCCCCCCCCCCCCGCCACCTTGATTATGTGGTTGTGGCAGGCGGTCGGCCTACTCCTCCTTTTTGTATTCCAGAATATCGGCGGGCTGGCAGTCGAGAGCCTCGCAAATAGCCTCTAAGGTCGAGAAGCGAATGGCGCGTGCCTTACCCGTCTTCAACACCGAGAGATTGACAATCGAAATATCAACCCTCTCGGCAAGTTGCGAAAGTGTCATCTTGCGGCGTGCAAGCATAACATCGAGATTTATTATTATTGCCATAATCGTGTGTCTACAGTATAAGGTTTTCCCGTTAAATTGTCATTGACTCCTCCTCGTTAATGCGGGCAGCGACCGCCATCAACTCTGCAAAGATAAGCAAAAGAAGCGGAACAATAAGAACTTCGGGGCCAAAAGAGGCCGAGCCAAAGACCTCGATGGGCGACATCACACCATAAACCGACTTGGTTGCAATCTGCACAAACAACAAACGGTTGTTTACCAATATAAAATATATGAATGTCGCCAGAGCCAACCAACGCAACAATGTCGGGTGGTTGTGGCGGAAAATATTTTCGGTGCGGAAGCCATGAATTGCCCCAAAAAGAATCCACGCCACCAGAAACACAATAATAACAAAAGCTGCAATCACAGCATAAACAATGATGCGATTTACCGCCCAACCATAATGGTCGGGGAGTTGAAAATGGGGATTTCGCGAAAAGAACATAAGCGAAGAGGGCATCGCCTCGACAAGTGGCTCGCCGTCGGCATCACGAGTAATGACGATAGCGTCATCTTTGTTGTCCTCGTCATAAAATGCCGCATACGAAACATCAAGTTCGCCGATGCAATAAGGAGAATTCTCCCCAATCGAGATGTTGTTCGAAGAGAACAACTGCGCCAAAAGATGCGTCACCTGAAAGAGTGCAACCAAAGCCGCCATAGCAGCAAAAATGACTGTGCGTCGCTGAACTGATTTTGAAATTTTCATAGTAATAATTGTATTAAAAGTGAACGAAAATGTATTAGTTGAGAGCTCTGCCATGAAAAAAGTTTATCGTTTCCGAGTTTAGCAATCTTCGTTAAATTCTTAATGTTTTCTATAAATCATTTATCGCTTATCATTAAATCTAACGCAAAGATAGAGCAAAAATTGTTATCTGCAAACTTTTTCGATAAAAATTTAATGTTTTTCGTTAAATCGCTTATGACGGGAGGATGCCGAGCTGAGGTATTTGGCCGTGCGGTAGCGATTCGGTTTTGCTCGGCGGGATAATATTTCGCCTGCTACGAGGTAGGTGATAACGGCAAAAAAATCGAAACTTTTAGTATTTTTTTTGCTAATTTATAAAATTGTTGTATATTTGCACTCCGAAATGGTCCGATGGATGAGTGGCTTAGTCACCGGTCTGCAAAACCGTCTACAGCGGTTCGAATCCGCTTCGGACCTCGAAATTTTTATATTTCGACCAACGACTGGCTTGTATTAGCCGGTCGTTTTTTGTTGTCAGGCGTTCCGTGAGCAAGTTCCGCCCTCGCAACCCTCCATTATCTCACAAATAACGGCCGATTTGGCCACAGAAACAACAAAGTCCGCCCGGCAGAGCCAAGCGGACTTTGAAACGGTAAAAATCGGGCATTAATCCCATGTATCGGTTGAGCCGTCGATTGAAATCTCGATTTTCTCCTGGTCGGGAGATGTGTTGAGTGTCACCGTCACCGTGTGCTGCATTCCGGGGCGCAGCGAGAGGCTGTACTCGAGCAGATAAGCGATTCCGCCCATTGTAATCTCCACCAGCGGAGTATTGCGCTCGATGAACTGAGGTACAACAATCGCCTCGAAGGTCATCTCGTCTACCTTACGCATCTTTATGGTCTTATTCTCGCTGAAGAGGTACTTCTCGAGTGAGCCGATGGTGTAGTTGACCTTTGCGGTTGTTGCGGTGTTGTAGATGTGAGTCACAATATCATCGGGTATATCGCCCTCGAATTTCGGACCTTTTGCCACCTTAACCACCATGCGCGACATCATGTGGTGGAACTGCAAGTTCACACTTCCTGCCTCGCGTGACACCTTCTCGGCCTTTGCCCAGAGCAGATCTGAAGCCTCATATCCGCCCAACTCGCCCTCTGCGGGAGCGCTGTCCTGGTCGGTTGCGACATCAAACAACACCTCTTTCAATGCCTCTAACTTCTGATAGGGGTACATGCCATAGAAATCGCAGGGTTTCTCGCTCCAATATACGGTGCGCTCGCCTGCCCACTTCTGGCCGTCGTAAATCATTGCGGCGTTATTGATGTAGTTACCTGCGGGCTGCACCTCAGCCACTGCGTCGCCGTCGTATTCCACGGCATAGAGGCTCATTTTATCGCCCACCTCGAAGGCCGCACCCTCAACGCGGGTTTGAGGAATCGAAGCCTCGATGCGAATCTCGTTGGGCGCATAGGTTGCACCCTCGTCGCTCTTTTCGCAACCCATGACCGCAAGTGCCACGGCTGCCAATGCTATATATTTTTTCATAATTCTCTTTATTTTGAATTTTTCAACCCGAATTACTTAAGCTGTGGCTTGTCACCCATATACTTCGGAGGCATCTGCTTGCTTGCGCCGGCCAGAGTCACCGCATTCATCTCGCCCGAGCGAGTTGTTGTGGTGTTGTTCGACGCGTCGCGCACATCGTTTGCATAGAACGCCTCCAACGAGAACTCCTCGCCTGCGTAACGCATAATGCGCTCGACCATCTCCTGGCGCGAAATTGCCGAGTAGTAGGGGATGTTGTTGTTCATACAAGATGTAGCCTCCGAGCGATACATACCGCGTGTGTGGAAATATCCGCCCTCATACATATCTACGATGTTCGAGTAGTCGGGATGATAGATAAAGTGGGCCCACTCCACAGTCTTCATGTCGGCATTTGTCGAGAGGTTGCGATACCAACCCAAAGCCTTGGCTGCGTTGAACTCATTGAGGTGGTCGCAGCAGGTGCAGGTACAAGTCTGGATAAAGGCGTTGTGGTAGATATACTCGTCACCCAACTTTGCAAATCCGTGACCTCCCGCCTCGTGCTGTACGATACCGCGGAAGTCGTAAGGATAGGCGTCGCGCGACATCGGGCAGATAGCTATTGCCGAGCCGTCACCCCACATGTAGCAGATACCGCCGTAGTCCTCGGTGTTCTCGACCATTACAACCAAAGTTGTGCTCAAATCCTCCTCGTCGATGCCGTCAATCTTCATCGCATACTCGTAGGTTGTCTTGGTGTCGGGAGCGATACCCTCCAACGAATACATCGAGCCGAATTTCGCCTCCTTTATGGTGTTTACAGTACCCATACCTGTGTCGGGCGACATACCCACTATGGTGTAGACATTGAAGTAATCCTTGTAGCTCTTGTAGGGCTCGATTGCGAAGTAGTAACCGATAGCCTCCTCGATGCCTGCCAAATATGAGCCGTCGGCAATATCCTTGGCGTCGAAGCAGTCACCCATAAATACGATGTTTACGCCATCGCCCACCGTTGCAGTCTGATTTACAATCACATCGCCGTCGCCATACTCGTAGTCGAACTGCTCTACGGTCATTGTTGTGCGGTAATCCTTGGCGTCGAGCTTGAATACTATCTCGCCCTTGCGACCTGCATGCTTGGTATAAGATGGAGAGGCAAAAGTTGCATCATCCTTCAATGTTTCAAACTCGCCTACCTCACCGGCTGCCATTTCGTTTACGGTGATGGTTACATCCACCTTACCTACGCCGCTTGATGGAGTTACCGTTACCCACTCGGGTGCTGACTCTATGCTCCACGCATAACCCGCAGGGGCACGCATTACATAGGTAGCCGAGTGCTCGGCATTAAGAGTGCGGAGCAGAGGACGCGAGATTGAGAAATCATAGTGCGCCGACACGCGACGGAAATCGCTCCAACCATTGGCAGTCTGATACTTAACCACCGACTGCTCGGGCACCTCCAAAGTAAAGTTATCCTTTGCAACGCCATTAAATGCGCGTGTACCCACAACAGGAGGCATTTTAGCATCACAGGTAATAGCTGAGAGGTTATAACAATTTTCAAATGCTCGCGGACCTATTACTGAAAGTTTACTCTTGCAATGAACAGCTGGTAAGTTTCTACAATTCTCAAAAGCACCCTCTCCGATTGAAACTAACGATTCAGGGAAATCTATTGGTTCGCAAAGACGAGGATTATCGCCAAATGTACCATAGTTTCCGTGTGATATGCTAATCAGTCCTTCTGGTAATTTAATGCTCGAGAAAGAGTTTTCGCCGAAACAGTCATATGGGATCTCTGTAATCTCAGCAGGAATTACCAACTCTCCCTGGAATCGACATCGAAGGAAAGCGCTACTTCCTATCTTCTTTAGACTATTGGGTAGAGTTAAGGTACCACCAAAACCTTCTCCATCGCGACTATCCGGCTCGAATGCACTGCCTCCAATCTCTACTACTCCCTCGGGGATTACCAAGTCGCCATTAATGCCCCATAAACCCTTAAAACAATTACCTGGGATTATTTTTAGTTTGCCCGGGATTACCAAATTTCCTGATAACATTGAGCAATTTCTGAAACAAGAATCACCTATACTCTCCAAACTTTCGGGCAAAGAGAGTTCGCCTGAGAGTGATTGACATTCCGCGAAAACACTACCGCGCAAAACCTTAAGGCCATGGGGTAGGCTAAGTGAAGTGATATTGGTGCCGTAGAATGCATTACCGCCAATCTCCACTACATCATTAGGGATAATAAGGGCTCCCGAAAGGAGTGTGCCGCTAAATGCACTACCGCCAATCTTGGTAACCTTCTCGGGGAATGAGAAATATACAAGCGACATTTTGCCGCTAAAGGCATTAACCGGAATTTCGTGAGCTTTGCCGGTGGTGTTAACGCCTCCCCATGAATCGATGTTTCTATTGGGGAATCGCTCCAAAACGGGATTTTGGCGACCCTCGTTTGTGTCAGGCAACTGACCCTCGAAATAGACCTGGGTATAATCGCTGTCGCCCGAGAATATGACATTGTAGTACCAGCCCTCAACAATCTCACTCTCCTTAAGGTTGATAGCCTGCAAAATCTCCATGCTATCCTTCATAAACAGGAAGTCGCGAGAGTCAATCTTACCCGAAATCTTCAAGTTCTTAATCTTATTGGGGTTTTTCTTTGTTGCGCGAATCTTTGCACCTAAAGTACCCGGCTCGTCCTGATGCACAACGAAGTATTGGCGTGCCTCGCCGCCATGGCTCTCGATATCGGCAACCCAGTCGATAATCTCGCTCTGCTCAAGCTCGAATGAGTAGCTGCCCGTAACGGCCTTCTTCGAAACCTTGATAGTGAACTTATACTGCATGCCCGACTCGAAAGCAAAGGCATCGGCGCGCTTGAAGTTATAGTTGATGCCATCGACAGTGATGCGGAACAGCACAGCGCCTGCCTCCATGCTCTGAGGAACAACCACAGCGCGGAAGCCATCGGCACCCTGCTTCATGACGATACCCTCGGCCTCGGCGTCGCCCGTAGCGGTAACCTCGCCCGTAGAGAGGTCGATATGCGCTGAGCGGGTGGTGTTGGCAACCAAAACAGCCTTATCCAAAGCTGCGAACTCGCCCTCGGCAAAGCCGTCGCCCTCCTTCAAGATAACATTGGCACAAGCCATGATGTGGTTGAAGTAGAGCATGATTTTCTGCTCGGTGGGAGCGATGCCCGTAGCCTTGCCCCACAAGAAATCCGACATGGCATAGCCATTCTCGACATTCTTGCCCGACTGGTCCTGCTTAACCTCGAACTGGTAAGCCGAAACGCTCTCAGGCTTGCCATAGGGGTAGTAGCCATAGAGGTCGATGTTGGTAACGGCATCCTTGTAATATACCGAGCCGGCAGATACCCAGCGCCAATTCTCCTCGTCGAAGGTGTAGCGCGCATTGTTCACCTGATTGCCGTTGTCCTTGAGCTCGCCGGCAAGGGTGTTATCTTCGGTGTAGTTCACGCCATAAAGACCTATCTGGTCGCCATCGCAGAAGCCTCCATCATCGACACGCGAGATATACTGCTGGTCGATAGAGCCATCGATGCGAATCTCAGGAGTGGTGGGGGCGGTGATGTCCATGCCGTCGGGCTCCTGCGTACAGCCTGCCAAAAGTGCGACGGCCATACCTATATTAAATAAATATCTAAGTTTCATAGTTGTATGATTTTATGATTTCCGAAACCTAAAATATGGGGTGATTACTCGGCTGAGCCGCCGTAGTCCTCGTCGTCGCTCTCCCAACCGCCAATGCCGACATTTACGCCGTTGCTGGTCTTGTTTACGGTGATGGTGAGCTTGTGCTGGGTGTTGGCCTTGAAGGTCATACCCTTAGCATAGGTGTAGGTGACGCCGTTTGCCTTTACGGTAACCAAATTCTTGCCGTCGGCAACAGTCTGCGGAACAACCATAGCGCGATAATACTCGCCGGTGTACCATGGGGTAACCTCGGTAGCCGAGCCTGTAACTGTGGCAACACCTGTGGTAAGGTCGATAGTCGCGCCGGTCTTGACATTACACAACTTAACCTCGATATTGGCATCGGCCAAATCCTCAGCGTCGAAACCATCGCCCGGAACTACATAAATAAGGGCGTTGCTGAATGAGTGGTGAGTAGTGACAGGAACTGCGCTCTCGGTAGGTGAAACACCCGTAGCCTTGCCCCACAAGAAGTCACTTGCCCAATAAGCGGCCTCGGCACTCTGGTCAGCCTCAACATCGAAAGCGTATGAGCGGATGTTGTCGGGAGTACCATAAGGATAGTAAGCATAGATGTCGGTCTTGGTGGTCTGGTCCTTCCAGTAGATGTCCTCGGCAGGAGTCCACTTGCCACCACCATAGGTGAAGAGCATGTTATCGACATGGTTGCCCGAAGCGGCCAATGTGCCGGCTGTCGAGCCGTTGTAGTTTACGACATAAATACCCACCTTGTCGCCACTGTCGAATGTAGCATCGTTGGCGCGTGTCCACTTGCCAATCGAAAGGTTGATAGGAATCTTTGCTACCTCGGGTTCGGGAGTTGTGTTTTCGGTACCCTTGGTACATGACGCGAAAAACATGCAGACCGTAGCTGCAAAACAAAGCATTTTCTTCATAATAATTCAATGTGTTTTAGTATTTTAAGTAAAAATTTTAATGTTTCCCTCAAAAAAACAAAATTCTTACTGTCTGCGCCGAGGCAGTGGTTTACTATTTACACATAATTGCGTAGAAATGGAAAGCGTGGCGCCAAATGCTTATTTTTGAAAGTCAGGTCTTAGGATACCTCAGCAATAAAATAAGCAACAGCCCCACGCCATACCTAAGAGGTATGACGCAAGAAGATGTCCGCTTATTCTCTTGCTGTTTCCGAAGTTCCTAAGTTTGACTTTCGAGAATAAACTTACACTTTCCGCGTAAATATGTACTACAAAGGTAGTAACTTTTTCGAGAAAGTATTCTCTTTAAGACATCTTTTTGCTGTTGCTCGGTTCAAATTCACTACAAAGTTGAATAAAAGTTTCTGGAAAAACAATCTTGAAAATCAATTATGTTATATACATATTGGGCCTTTTTATGATGGCAAAACTCCCGCGCCAACGAAAAAAACAGAGCCTCACAGCCCGAAAACAACAAGCGCCTCACAGCAATGCTGTAAGGCGCTTTTGTGGACCCAGAGGGGCATGATCCCACGACCTTCGGATTATGAGTCCGCTGCTCTAACCAACTGAGCTATGGGTCCTGCAAATATTTTTGCGAGTGCAAATATAGAATAAAAAAATTGTAAAATAAAATTTTCATTATAAAAAATCCATATGTGCCACCTTTCACCTCTTTGACGCTATAAATTACGATGATATGTGTGGCAGCAGAGTGGATTTGAGCAATGAGCCCTAAAAAAACTATCTTCAAAGTTGGTTACTTTCATTGAAAATAGCTACCTTTGATAAAAATTTATCAACTTATGGCAATATTCAAAGTGGAAGGCGGACGCCGCCTGCAAGGTTCGATAACACCGCAAGGTGCAAAGAATGAAGCGCTTCAGATTTTGTGCGCTACACTGCTTACAAAGGAGCGTGTTGTGGTGCATAATGTTCCACAGATTCTTGATATACTGCAACTTATAGAGCTGCTCACAGCGATGGGCGTCGAGGTGGAGCGCCTCAGCGAGGATAGCTATGCCTTTCGTGCCGCCGACATCAACCTCGACTATCTGCGTAGCGAGGATTATCACAAGCGTTGCCGCCGTTTGCGAGGCTCGGTGATGATGATTGGCCCGCTCTTGGCGCGTTTTGGTGTGGGTTACATCCCCAAGCCGGGTGGCGATAAGATTGGTCGCCGCAGGTTGGATACACACTTCCTCGGTTTCCAAAAGTTGGGCGCCGAGTTCAATTTCGACAAGGCCGACGAGTTCTTCTCGGTCGAGGCAAAGCGTCTGAAGGGTTGCTATATGCTCCTGGATGAGGCATCAGTTACGGGTACTGCAAATATCGTTATGGCGGCGGTTTTAGCCGAAGGTACTACAACGATTTACAACGCCGCATGCGAGCCCTACTTGCAGCAATTATGTAAAATGCTCAATCGCATGGGAGCCAAGATTTCGGGTATCGCCTCGAACCTGCTCACCATCGAGGGAGTAAAGGAGTTGGGTGGTACCGAGCACACCATGTTGCCCGATATGATTGAGGTGGGCAGTTTCATCGGCATGGCAGCCATGACGCAGTCGGAGCTGACGATTAAGAATGTGTCGTACGAGAATCTCGGTATTATTCCGGCGCAGTTTGCCCGCATGGGTATTCAGTTTGAGCAGCGCGGCGACGATATCTATATCCCGCAGCAGGACCACTACGCCATCGAGAGCTTCATAGATGGCTCTATTATGAATATTGCCGATGCTCCATGGCCCGGACTTACGCCCGACCTGTTGTCAATATTTTTGGTTGTGGCAACACAGGCGAAGGGTGCGGTATTGATTCATCAAAAGATGTTCGAGAGCCGTCTGTTCTTCGTCGATAAACTTATCGACATGGGAGCGCAGATTATCCTCTGTGACCCGCATCGTGCTACGGTAATCGGTCACGACCACCGCTTGCGTCTGCGTGCGACGAAGATGACCTCTCCGGATATTCGTGCCGGAGTTGCGCTACTGTTGGCGGCGATGAGCGCCGAGGGCGTAAGCACGATTCAGAATGTCGAGCAGATAGACCGAGGTTATCGCGATATTGACGGTCGCCTGAATGCTCTCGGAGCAAATATTATCCGTTTGGAGGAGTAAAATTCAAAACTTGCAATATGATTATCACAACAACAAACAATATCGAGGGCTCTCGCATCGAAGAGTACATCTGCCTGGTTTCGACCAACATCGTAATAGGCACAAATTTCTTTTCGGATTTCGTCGCTTCGTTTACCGACTTTTTCGGAGGTCGCTCATCGACCTACCAAAACAAGCTCGACGATGTCTATAAGGCTGCCATGGACGAGGTTCAGCGCAAGGCCCGAGTCGCCGGCGCAGATGCTATCGTGGGGTTGAAGATGGACTTTAACGAGATTTCGAGTAAAGGCAAAGCCATGTTTATGGTTTCGGCAGTCGGCACAGCCGTAAAACTAAGTAGATAATTTATTAACCAAATGAGGCTGCCAAGCAAGTGCCTTTGAGGCTGTTAGGCAACTCGCTATAAAGAAAAAGTTACAGAAAAATGTTTTTGGAAGGAGCTAAACATCGCGGTTGGATTGAGGTTGTATGCGGCTCGATGTTCTCGGGTAAAACCGAGGAGTTGATTCGTCGCTTGCGTCGCGCAGAGTTTGCCAATCAGCGAGTGGAGATTTTTAAGCCATGTATAGATGTGCGCTATTCGGTTGAGGAGGTTGTGTCGCATGAAGGTCACTCGATTCGCTCGACACCTGTGGAGTCACCACAAAATATCCTGCTGATGACCAGCGAGGTGGATGTTGTCGGCATCGACGAGGCACAGTTCTTCGACGAGAGTTTGGTAGATGTATGTCGCCAGTTGGCCGATAGAGGTGTGAGAGTGATTGTTGCGGGCCTTGATATGGACTATACGGGAAAACCCTTCGGCCCCATGCCGGCATTGATGGCTACGGCCGAGCATGTGTCGAAAGTGCATGCTATTTGCGTTCGTTGTGGCGACCCTGCACACCACTCACACCGCTTGACGGCCGATGGACAGCTGGTGATGTTGGGCGAGAAGGATACCTATGAGCCTTTGTGCCGTCACTGCTTCAATGCAGCACGCAAGGAGGGTAAATAGCTTGGCAATACGATATAATAGAGCGTAAAATCGTTATGATGAATATTTTCTTGCAGACCGAAACAGTTGAAAATCTCATCGTGCCCGACAGTGTTCAGAAGGCGCGCTTTGCCGAGGCTGTGCGACAATTCTCCGAGATGGATGTGCAGCAGATATGGTCACAGATGTTGGAATGGTGCATTTGGACGGGTATAAAGGTCATCATTGCGCTACTGATTTTCTATGTGTCGCGTTGGCTTTTGGGACGCGTTGTGAAGATTTTGGATGCCGTGATGACACGCCGCGGGGTGGAGGTTTCACTGCACTCGTTCCTGATTACAGCCATTAAAACAATCGGTTATGTACTTATTTTCGTGATTCTGGTGTCGGTTTTGGGCTTCGACTCGTCGGCATTTATCGCCATCCTTGCCTCTATGGGTTTGGCTATTGGTATGGCGCTGAGTGGCACGCTGCAAAACTTTGCCGGAGGTATCATGCTGCTGGTTTTGCGCCCATATCGCGTAGGTGACTACATCGAGGCACAGGGCGTGGGAGGTACGGTAGCGGCCATTCGCCTCTTTACGACCATTATTCACACCGCCGACAAAAAGACGATTTACATCCCGAATAATGTAATCTCGACCTCAATAATCAACAACTTCTCGACCTCGACCACACGCCGTTGCAGTTGGCGAGTGTCGGTGTCGTATGGCGATGACTACGACAAGATTCGCGAGGCCCTCTTGGCTATCATTGCACGCGATAAGCGCATCCTGCAGGAGCCCGCACCCGTGGTACGCATAGACTCCTTGGCCGAGAGTGCTGTGGTTATCGAGGCCCGCGTATGGGTTATGAATAGCGACTATTGGGCGGTCTACGACTCTGTAACCGAGGCTATCTACAAGGAGCTGCCCGAACATGGAGCGCACTTCCCCTACCCGCAGCTCGATGTACATATAACAAAGCAGCAGTAATTTATTATAACTTAAATATTTTCGCTATATTTGCGACGCAGAAAATTTAGAAACACAATTTACGACTATGGAATTTAAGGATATTTTGGCTATTTCGGGACAGCCCGGACTTTATAAGTATGTAGCACAGTCTACACGCGGTATTATTGTTGAGTCGCTCGGCGATGGCAAGCGCGTATGTGCTTCGGCAACAGCTCGCGTGAGCGCACTTGCCGAGATTTCGATGTTCACCGAGGGTGAGGATATTGCCTTGGCTGAGGTTTTCACCCGCATGTATGCCCACACAGGCGGCAAGGAGGCTCTTTCTGCGAAATCTGCTCCCGAGCAGATGAAGGCCTATTTTGCCGAGGTATTGCCCGAGTACGACCGCGAGCGAGTACATGTGTCGGATATCAAGAAGGCACTCTCGTGGTTCAACATCCTGGTAGGCGCAGGTTTCACAGAGTTCACTTTGCCCGAGGAGGAGGAGTAGTTTTTTCAGTGCGCGCGGCAACTTATAAAGGAGTTGCCTGTCACCAAAATGAGCATAAAAAATCCGCAGACTTTCGTTCTGCGGATTTTTCTTTGTATAGCTTAACTTTCTACTCTATTCCTTAATTCGAGTCCAATAAAGCGTAACGCCCATACCGAGGATGGTTCCGCGCAACTTCAACTTGTCGGGAGTCTCGAACTCGGCCGAAGCATTCACTCTCATACCCTTCGTGGGGTCGTAAATCTTCGCACCGCCATAGGTCTTCTCCTCGGCGTCATACTTCAAACCCTTCACAATTACAATCTGGTCTACATCCACATTGCGCAATGACTTGTCGGGATTCTTCACATCCTTGCGCTTGTTGCCATTCTCGTCATAGGGATTCTCAACCCAGAAGACCTGAGCATCATACGAGCCATCGGCATTTTTCGTTACGCGCACCTTGCTTTTGCTACCTCCACGGTCGGTGAGATACTCTCCAATGATGGCATCGCCATTCTCGTTAAAGTTCTGCGCCATTGCAGGAATACCGAAAACCAATGCGCACAAAATGGTAATAAAAAACTTCTTCATCGCTGTGTGTTTTATAATTGCGATGCAAAAGTACGCCAATCCCTACCCTTGCGCAACAGGCGTGGGATATACGCCCGCGCGAAGTGGCAGAGCTAAGAAAAAGTGGCGAAATTGCAGTTTCTTGTGGCGAAATTAGCCTCGCAACACACCTCTATGGAGGCTCAGGCAGGCTATTTTTCCTGCTTGAGTTCCTTATCGCGGAAGATATCGAAGCGACGAAGGCGGGGATTGCGACGGCTCAAAATCGTAAACTCCAACAACAGCAACACCAAAGCTACGGCCAAAGGATATTGATACTGCTCGTTATACTCCTCGTAGCGGATTGTCGAGAGTTCGCTCTTCTCCATCTGATTGATGCTCTTCACTACCTCCTCGAGGCCGATGTCCTGCTTCGAAGCGCGCACATAGGCACCCTCGGTTATCGAGGCTATCTCTTGCAACATCTCCTCTCCGAGTTTCGACACTACAATCTCATCGTTCTCATCCTTAATAAACTCGCCGCCGATTTCGATAGGCGCACCCTCGGGAGTTCCGATACCTATGGTATATATGCGTATACCCTGCTCCTTGGCCATTTGAGCTACGGCGACAGCATCATCCTCGTGGTTCTCGCCATCGGTTATGAGCACTATGACGCGACTCTTCTCGCTCTGCGACGAGAACGACAACGCCGCCAGCTGCAACGCCTTGCCTATGGCTGTACCCTGCTCACCCACAAGCGTCGGCGATAGGCGCTTGGCAAAGGCCTGCGCCATGCGGTAATCCGAAGTGATAGGCAACTGCACCTTAGGCTCTCCGGCAAAGGCAATAAGACCCACGCGCTCCTGCTGTAAGCCCTCGAAGAGCTTATTTATAGCATATTTGGTGCGCTCTAAGCGGTTGGGCTCGAAATCCTCGGCCAGCATAGAGTTCGACACATCGACAACGAGCATAATCTCGACGCCGCGCGCCTTCTCCTCGCGAAGCTTAGAGCCAAATTGCGGGCGAGCCGCAGCGAACACAAGGCACATATATGCCAAGATGAAGAGCGTAGCCTTCAGGCGCATGCGGCCGCGTGAAAAGTCGGGCATCAACGAGCGCATCAACTCCGCATTTCCGAAGCGTGCCACAAGGCGGCGACGGCGGTGTGCCGCCAAAGCATAGAGAGCCACCAACAGAGGTATCAGCAGCAGAAGATATAAAAATTCGACATTTGCAAATCGAAACATAGGCTTAAGGTATGCGTTTAAGGATTATATGTGTAAAGAGGAACTCCAGCACCAAAAGCGCCAAAGCCAAGAGCAAAAGCGGTACCCACTCCTCGTGATATATCGTAAGGTCGGTAATCTCGACCTTGCTCTTCTCCATTTGATTAATCTCGTCGTAGATGGCTTTCAGCTTCTGCTTATCCGTAGCACGGAAATATTTTCCACCCGTGCGTGAAGCTATCTCCGAGAGGGTTTTCTCGTCAATCTCGACCTCCATCATCTGGTAGGTCATATTACCAAACATATCGATTGCCGGATAGGGAGCTTTGCCGCGTTTACCCACGCCGATGGTGTAGACCTTGATGCCCATGTCGGCAGCGATGTCGGCAGCTGTAAGTGGCGAAATCTCTCCGCGATTGTTCACTCCGTCGGTCAGCAGAATCACAACCTTGCTCTTTGCCTCACTCTCGCGCAAGCGATTCAGGGCCGTAGCCAAGCCGTTGCCTATGGCTGTACCATCCTCTATTACGCCACTGCGCACGCGCGCCAAGAGCGTTTGCAGCGTACTTTTGTCGGTTGTCAGAGGGCTTTGGGTAAATGCCTCGCCGGCAAATACCGCCAAACCTATACGGTCACCCTGGCGGTCGGCAATAAACGAGCCTGCAACCTCCTTAGCTGCCGTCAGGCGGTCGGGTTGAAAGTCGCGCGCAAGCATCGAGCCCGAAATATCTATGGCGAGCATAATGTCGATACCCTCGGCATTGGTCTTGCTCTGCTGCTCAACGCCCTGAGGACGCGCCAAGGCAACAATCATAAGCGAAAAGGCCACCGCACGCAACACAAAAGGAGCGTGGCGCAACCAATAGCGCCATGTGCGAGGTGCTTTACGCACGCCGGCAACGGTCGAGATGCGTATTGCGGCACCACCCTTAAGCGTGCGGTAAACATAGTAGGCAATCATTGGCACAAGCAGTACCAACAGCCACAACAGATATGGATTTGCGAATCTCAAAATTCTCAGTAATTAAGTGTTACACTACCAATTTTTGCGACCCCTGACAATGACGCCCTTTGCTTTTTCATCGAGCTTCTCCTGGGTCTTATCCTCCTGAGCCTGAATAGCATTCAGCACCTGCTCGCGCTGCTTATCGTTCATGCCGCTACGCGGTGGGGCCTGCTGTTCCTGCTCTTGCTGCTCCTGATTATCATCGCCCGAATTCTGCTCCTGCTCATCGTTCTGACCATCGTTTTGGTCCTGATTCTGATTCTGGTCCTGATTCTGGTTCTGATTATCATTCTGACCATCTCCATTTTGGTTCTGATTTTGATTCTGATTTTGGTTCTGGTCCTGATTCTGGTCCTGATTCTGATTTTGGTCGTTGTTTTGCTGCTGCTGTTGCTGCTGCTGTTGCTGCTGCTCAAGGAGCTTCTTCGTCAGGGCGTAGTTGTACTTCGCCTCCATATCGTCGGGATTGTAACGCAGGGCCTTACGGTAGCTACGCAGCGCATCCTGCAACTTCTGCTGCACAAATTGCACATTACCCATATTATAATATGCCTCCGAGCGCTCTATATCGGTACGCAACGAGTCTGCCGCAGCCTTCTGCAACAAGCCTTCGGCTTGAGCGATATAACCGGCAGCCATCTTCGCACCTGCCGATTCGGGATTTTGAAGTGCCAGAGTATCGGCCAAAGCGCGACGCAACAGAGCATTAGCCAAATTATATTGGGCCTCGAAGGTTGTGCTGTCGTGAAGCAATGCGCGCTGATACTTATCGGCGCTGAGGTCATAGTGCTCGCGGGCAAAAAGGCGATTACCCTTGCGCACCAACGCTCGCTCGGGCATATTTTGAGCACTTGCCCGGCCGAATGACAGCAACGACAACAAAACCGCTATGACGAAAATATATCTTTTCATTCTCTATCTCTTTTTGTTTGGTTGTGAAGACTCTCCATCCTCCTCGTCTGAAATCTCCTCCACAGGCTTGGTTTGCTCGACAAATTGCCATGCCGCCTCATAAGCCGCCTCGTTCTCCTCGGCCTCGGGCAGAGCCTTGGCAAATTTCACAAGGTCGGCCGAGCGCAATATCTCGGTGAGGTCCATGGCGCTCTTCTGAGGCAAATCGACACTGCGCATAGCCTCGATAATCTCATCCGAGGTCATCTCCATAGCACCTACGCCAAACCTTCCGTCGATATATGTGCGGAGAATGTCGGTAAGAGTCGAATAGTAGAGTTTATGCTTCTCGGCCTGCCACAATCGCTGCACATACAATCGCTCCAAAGCCTGGTGTGCCACCTCATGCGGAGGCAGTGGGGGTGCAGGGTGGAAAATATCGTGGAACGACTTTCCATAGTGGCGCAACACACGATAGGCCACATAGATGAGCAATGCAATTACGAGCAACGCCAAAAGCGCCCACTTCACATATCCCGAAATCTCGCCAAACTTGAACGGCATATCCCTCTGAGGCTTTATGTCGAAGATTGAGTGGGCCGTAGAGTCGATTACGATAGTTGTTACCAAAATTTGCAGCGTATCTTCGCCCTCCAAGGTATCGATGATATTCTTGTCGGCATAAATCACCTGGGGAAGTATCTTGTGCACACCCTCCTGGAATGCTGCCAAACGATAGCTCTTGCGGAGCTTAAGTTTGCGTCCTTCGCGCGACAGGGTATCCACCGGAGGCTCCTCGATAAGCTCATAATTGGTCTGCTCGCCGCCAAACGAGGGGAAGAATATCTCCTGCGCAAGGTCCTTCTCCAGCTCGATGGTATATGTAAAGCGATCACCGATACTCACTGAGTCGGGCTCTATCGAGCCACTTACCTTCGGTGCATTGTCACGAGGCTCGTATTGTGCCATAACAGATGGTGTGGCACACAGCACACAGCACATCAAGGCGACACATGCCAATAATTTTGAATTATGAATTTTGAATTCTGAATTATCCATTCACGCTATCTCTGCTTGAAAAGTTTTATTAATTCTGCAACATAGTCCTCTTCGGTTGAAATCGTTGCCGAGTCGATTCTATGTCGGCGCAGCAACTCTCCGATGGCCTCATCGCGCTCCTGCCACGACTCTGCATAATGCTCCCTGACGCGGCGTGACGAGCTGTCTACCCACACCTTACGGCCGGTTTCGGCATCCTGCAACTCTATGATACCCACATCGGGCAGCTCCGCCTCGCGCTTATCGTAGATGCGTATGCCCACAATGTCGTGCTTCTTGCCGGCAATCTTCAGCGCATCCTCCAACGCCTCCCGGTCGCGCGGGGCTGTCATGAAGTCCGAAAGAAGGAATGCCGTACAACGCTTTTTGTTCACATTTGTCAGATAACGCACCGCTTCCGACAGGCGAGTACCCTGCGACTCAGGCTCAAAGCCTATGAGTTCGCGAATAATCATCAAGATATGGCTCTTGCCCTTCTTGGGAGGTATAAATTTCTCGACCTTGTCGGAAAAGAATATACATCCCACCTTGTCGTTGTTCTGCGTAGCCGAGAATGCTAACACCGCGGCAATTTCGGTGATGATATTCTTTTTCATGCGCTCCGACGAGCCGAACATTCGCGAGCCGCTGACATCCACCAAAAGCATCATCGTCAGCTCGCGCTCCTCCTCGTAAATCTTGATGTGGGGCTTTGATGAACGCGCCGTGACATTCCAATCAATGTCGCGCACATCATCACCCGCACGATACTCCCTCACTTCGGAAAACGACATACCGCGCCCTCGGAATGCCGTATGATACTTTCCTGCGAAAATCTCATTCGACAACCCTCGTGTCTTTATCTCTATTTTGCGGACACGCCTTAAAATATCGTTCTCTTGCTCCTGCATATGAGTTTGAATCTATTGTGCTTAGGGTACTATGACATTGTTGAGTATCTCGGTGATAATCTGCTCGGTAGAGATATTCTCAGCCTCCGCCTCATAGGTCAAGCCTATACGGTGACGCAATACATCATGACATACGGCACGCACATCCTCGGGAATAACATAACCACGACGACGGATAAACGCATAAGCTCGCGCAGCCTTCGCCAACGAGATACTTGCACGCGGCGAGCCTCCATAAGCGATGAGGGGCTGCAACTTCTCCAAATTATACTCCGCAGGCTCGCGTGTTGCGAAGATGATGTCGATGATATACTTCTCGATTTTCTCGTCCATATAGACATCCTCGACAACCTTGCGCGCCTTGACAATATCCTCGGGAGCGACGACCTTCTTAACCTCGGGCAGACCCTCACCTGCCAAGTTCATGCGGACAATCTCGCGCTCCTCCTGCTTCTTGGGATACGAAATCTTGGCCTTCAGCATGAAACGGTCGACCTGCGCCTCGGGCAACGGATATGTTCCCTCCTGCTCCAAGGGGTTCTGCGTAGCCAACACAAGGAAGGGCTCGGGGAGTTTATAAGTATCGTCACCAATAGTCACCTGACGCTCCTGCATAGCCTCCAACAGGGCCGACTGCACCTTTGCCGGCGAGCGGTTAATCTCATCAGCCAACACAAAATTTGCGAAAACAGGACCCTTGCGCACCACGAAATCCTCGCTCTTCTGCGAGTAGATAAGCGTACCGATAAGGTCGGCAGGTAAGAGGTCGGGGGTGAACTGTATGCGGGCAAAATCGGCGTCTACGGCCTTAGCAAGTGTGGTGATGGCGAGAGTCTTAGCCAAGCCGGGAACACCCTCCAACAAAATGTGACCATTCGAGAGCAGACCAATCAAGAGAGTATCGACAAGATGGCTCTGGCCAACAATAACCTTGCTCATCTCCTGGCGTAAAGTGTCCACAAATACGCTCTCGCGCTCAATGCGCTCGTTAAGTTCTTTAATGTTAATAACTTCACTCATAGTGTATATCTTTTTAATTGTCTATTCTTGCTGTTTGGTTTCGCGCGTGGCGCAATTCGTATATACCTTGGTTATAACGCATGCGCGCGGAAAATTATTGCAAAGATATAAAACAAATTTGAATTTTTTATTTCTTCGATTTTCAGCCCCAAACCACGGCTTATAAATTGTAATTATTTGCGGCGTAAAAGTTTCAATATATAACACAACGCTGTTTTTATCTTTATAAATTGGAGTGCTGCAACTGCTGCAACAACGATTGCGTGCGCACGGTTGCCACCAGGAGTTGTCCCGAGCCGCATTGCGACCTGACAGTATGAATACGGCATGAAAAAGACATGAAAAAGGCAGAGCATGAATAACATGCTCTGCAAGAGGGCTATCGGCCAAAGAGTTTTCCTCCGCGCGCCAAATATCTAATAATTCGGCACTTGCGTTACTTTATATCCATGCTTGAACGGAATTTTACATTTCTGCGAGCCGGAATTTTCACCTGCTCGCCCGTACGAGGATTGCGCCCTATACGCTCCGACACCTCAGCAACCGAGAATACCCCGAAGCCCGATATTACCACTTTCTCCCCCTGCTTTAGAGTCTCTTCGGTTAAATCAAAGAGCATATCAACTATTTTCTTTATTTCGCCTCTTTGAACAGATGATGCCGAGGCAATAGTATTGATTAACTGCGACTTATTCATGCTTCTTCGTTATATGTTTATGTTATAGGTTATGAATTATAATACAAAATTATAGAATAAAAATTGACTCTGCAAATAAAATGAAGAAAAATTTTGTGCTGAAAATGAGGCGTTTGGCAAATATTTTCAAAAAAAATGCAAAAAAATTTGGTCAAACCAATTTTCTGTTCTACTTTTGTGCCCGGAGAGGTGGCAGAGTGGTCGATTGCGGCGGTCTTGAAAACCGTTGTACTGCGAGGTACCGGGGGTTCGAATCCCTCTCTCTCCGCAGAATACAATTTGAAAGGTTTCTTAAATACCTTCAATAAAAAGTCTAAAGCGTCGTAAATCAGTTGATTACGACGCTTTTTTGTTGCTTTGTTCTAGCGTGATGAAGGCATGTATGCATCTGTTGGCAGTCAACATTAGGTCAGAATTTGCTACATTGGTCGCTACAGATAGAAAAGCTATCAAAAAAATGTAGCAGTGATTACAACATGAAGTTCTTTTTGACTTCTTCTAAATATCATGTTTACAATAAATTATGTTGAACTTTGTGGCGTTAATGCTACATTAAATTTAATTGTATGAGAATGATATTTAAAGTGTCGTACTATGTACGTTCCAATTATGAGAACAAACAAGGTAAATCACCATTGATGATTCGAATTTTCCTTAATGGTGAAATGCTTAATCTAGGTTCGTCCGGATTAAATATCGATAAAAAATTATGGAATAATTCCACGAGTCGGATGAAGGGGCGTACTGCTGAAGCATTAAATGTAAATGCGCAATTGGACAAAATCTCTATTTCTTTACAGGATATTTTTAAACAATATAAAGATGATCCAGATTTGAGTCTAGATAAAATTAAGAGTGTTTATTTAGGTAAAGATAGGCCTAAAACAACTTTTTTAGAATTCTATGACAAATATTTGGAAGATGTTAAGTTTATGATTGGTGCCGGAAAAACAAAGGCTACTTACGACAAATATTCTGCAACTAAAAAACATTTCATGAAATTCCTTGAATTAAAATATGGAAGAAAAGATATACGTCCTAAAGAATTGACACATGTTATGATACATGATTTTGATATATATTTAAGGACTACGGGAGGTTTAAAATCCAATAGTGCTACTAAAACCTTAAAGTTTTTCAAGACAATAGTAATCTTTGCGCAAAAATGCGGTATCATGTCTCATGATCCTTTCGTGAATCATCATTTTCATTTGGAACATGTAGATAGAGGATTTCTAACTGATGAGGAAATACAGGTAATAATGAAGAAAGAATTTCCAACTCAAAGGTTGGAACAAGTACGGGACGTGTTTATTTTTTCTTGTTTTTGTGGATTGGCATATATAGATGTAGCAAATTTAAAGGAAGACAATATTGTAGAACTTGACGGAAAAAAATGGATTATGACTAAGCGGCAAAAAACTAATATTCCTAGCAATATCCTTTTACTAGATATACCATTAAAAATCATAGATAAATATAAAGGTAAAACTAAAGGAGGTAAACTTCTGCCTATTCTATCTAATCAAAAGATGAATTCTTATTTAAAAGAAATCGCAGATGTTTGTGGTATAAAAAAGACATTGACTTATCATGTGGCTAGACATACTTTTGCTACTATGACACTAAGTAAAGGCGTACCCATTGAATCTGTATCAAAAATGTTGGGACACACCAATATCAAGACAACTCAAATATATGCTCGTATTACAAATAAGAAAATAGAAGAAGATATGACGAAGTTGGCAGAAAAACTTGAATCATTCAAAATTATTTAAATACGCTCAGTTTCTTTAAATAATATATTAGAGCTAAATAAGGTTATTATATTTGTTCCAATGAATATTAAATGTTGAAAAATTAAATGAGTAGTCCTAAATGGTCGGATTGAATAGCAGTACGTTTGTAACGTGATAATTAACCATATGTTTAACAATTGTTGTGATATGAAGTTTATTCATTTCAAACAATTTAAAAAACTTATAAATAATGCGTTTTGATAATACGTTTTATATTTCAGACTTACTTGGAATTCTGACATTAATAACAATTCTTGTTGGGGGATTATTTGCTCTATATAAATGGAATAAAAGTATGCGAATTAAGCGGGCGGATTACATAAAAAGCCTGATTGATATTAATAATAAAGAAATGATTTTAGAAACTTTTAGTCTATTTGATTATGATATTAAATGGTATGATAATAGTTTCCATGGTAGTGAAAGGGAGCAAAAATTTGATTTTACATTAACGTATTTTGATTATATTTGTTATCTGAACAAGATGGGTGTGTTTGATAAGAAAACATTCTTATTGTTTAAATATCAGGTAGATGCAATAGTGAAGAATAGACAAGTGCATGATTACTTTTACAACTTATATCATTACTCAAAATCTAAGGGTATTGAATTTTCATATCATTATCTGATTGAATATGCAATAAAACATGATTGTATTAATAAAGAGTTGTTTGATAAAACTTCATATCGCAAATATAAGATGTATCATAAATATCTTAATTGGATTGATTGACATGTATGGGGCGTTGTCTTCTATGAATTAAAAATAATGTATTATGTCAATATGGTAATTATTATTAATATGATGAAAAACAAACTCAAGAAAATTGGAAGAATTTCAAGAAGACTATCATGTAGCATCGTTTTTGTTTTTATGATTGTATCATCATGTACTTCCAACAAGGAATTTAGGATTCAAGAAATGACTAATTTATATGCAAAATTGCATTTGAATAAAAATGAGAAATTTATATTTGGAGGAATAGAAGAAGATAAAGAACGGAGTATTGATGGACTTTCATACAAATACGTTGAAACATCCTATTATATTATAAATCAACAATCTGATACATTATGTAAGGAACTATATTTGCTTATGTCTTTAGACTATGATACAGTTTATGATGTGACGGAATATAAGAATAGTAAATGTTGGAATTCAGATGAGTCCGATTTTGTTGAAAAACATGGAGATCTAGGTGAACTCATTATAGATATGATTAATGAGTTGAAAAAGAATTATGATAGGTAACCTTACTTACTAATATGAAGAGAAAAGAAAATTAATGATGAACTGTATGCATAGTTAAAAAATTCTATAACGAAGTCTCTTTGGTGTTTCAAGATAAATGTAGTAAAGATTATTCTTTTCCTATTAAATTCGATCTAGTTAATTCGGTTTGAAACCATGTGTATTTTCAATCAAAAGTATGATATAATTATTAATTTAGAAAATTATATAGTAACTTTGTGCAAAGTTTGAATAATGAAATCATTAGCATATATATTAAGTTTTATCCTCTGTTTAGCATCTTGTACTCGGCATTCTAAAGAATGGGAAAAACTGCAAGATGTAGAGACTTACATAGTTACTAATGCCGATAGTGCATTGGTGACATTGCAGAACATCCAGCCGGAAAAACTTGCAAATAAAGAAGAGAAGGCGAAACATGCTCTGTTGCTTTCTATGGCAATGGACAAGAACTACATCGACCGCACCGACTTCGAGGTGCTGCAACCTGCCATTGATTATTACCAAGACCACGGAACAGCCAACGACAAACTGCGTACTTATTATTATCAAGGACGTATCTACCAGAACAAGGGCGATAAAGA
>JBGVNT010000011.1:0-40772 GCA_045125895.1 Alistipes sp. | reverse complement strand
AAGTGTTAAGTTGTTACTTTATTTTACTTGGTAGCACTAATTGGTCTTAATTTAGACTACATAGAAGACTACATGAGAAGAGTAGAATCTTCGTAAAATAAATGTTTAGACGACTTTTGTACGGACAATCAGTCCTCAATCCAAACAACTTAACACTTTGTCAATCAATAAGTTTTGTAGAATGCTTCACTGTCCACATTCTACAGAGGGTCTAACCCTGCGGTCCTCGCTCTAAGATGTATCACGCAAATTACCTCCTTCCCAGAGAGTCGAATATCTCGTATCTGCTTAATTTTAGTCGTCAATTCGTCCTCGTCTTATCTGAAAAGGCGAAATTATAGACGATGTCCTATGTAAAAAAAGTTACTTCCCGCCAGATAAGCCCCGATAAGCACAATAAGTGGCAAAAAAAGGCAGACTCTTCGGAATTGAAGTCTGCCACAGTACAATTTATATATCCACACCTATAAGTCACTTGCTGATGTCGTAACTCTCGAAGGTTCTATCTTCGAAGAGGACGATAACACGCTTGATGGCACCGTGAGTCTGGCCGGCGGAGTTTATCAGCGCAGCGGCTACCGATGTCGTGGTTTGCTCGAGTGATTTTACCTCCTCGCGATTTTGCTCATTTTCCTGAACGGTGGTCACTTGGTTTGAAAATATCGAATTCTCGGCGGGTTGAGAATCTTCGGTCGTCAAATTGCGATACATCTGTTCGCTGTCGAGTAACAGCCAATCGGGATTAAGGCGTGGAAATCGTCGCAGAACTTTCTGAACGAAATCGAAGCTCGGTTTGTTTCTTCCTCCGAGTATATGTGAAATACCTGAGGGCTGAATTCCCAATAACTCAGCAAGGCGACTCGAGGTTAATCCCTCATTTTTCATTAAAACAAGCAATTTTTCACGCATAATCCTAATTTTTTACAAATATAAAACATTTTTCTTTTGTAAACAAATAAATTATACAAAAGTAAATAATGGATAGTTGTTAACAATGATTACAAATGTAATTATGTAAATTATGGTAAAATGCCCGTCGGTGTTTAATGCAAAGTGTTTATTTATGTAAAATAGTCTAAATCGCTGATAATACGCAGTGTAAGTGTTGATATATGGATGTATATTGACCCTATGGGGGTGCGCCCCTATTATATGCGGTTGTTGCTATGTTTTAATTCATGTAATAAATGTAAGTAGCTGATTTATTGGGTAGTTTTCTTGAGAGTTTAGTTATTGAATCAGCTCAATTTGCCCGTTTTTTGAACCCTTACGATGCTTTTGTTATTGTTTACAAATGTGATAAATTAACAATTATGAGTCAGGAGTTGTATTGTACAAATGTAAAATTAACCATGAGATTACTTTTGTAATTGCGTTACAAATGTAATTACAAGTGTAAAATTGTGCTTCTTTGTTGAATTTTGTCAACAGATTGATATGTTGACAATCAATTTTGTGTTGATAACTTTTAGGCTTATATATTATGTTAAATATAAATAGTATAGGGTAGCCGTATTGCGCGACTACCCTATTATGTATCAATGAATTATAAAGTTGTAAACAGGCTGTTTATAACGCTATTTTCTTAGCTATTTCTGTAAACTCTTCTGGAGTTAATTTGAGCTTTTCGCGATGAAAATCGACATCACTTTCGCTATTCATGGGTATTAAATGTATGTGCGCGTGGGCTACTTCGAGGCCTAAAACCACCGTAGCGACCTTTTTACATCCTGTTTGCTCCTTGATTTTGTGCGCTACCCTCTTTGCGAATAGAATCATTCCTGATAAGGTCTCGTCGTCTAAATCGTAAAAATAGTCAACCTCGACTTTCGGCACTACTAAGGTGTGGCCCTTTGCCAATGGGTTGATGTCGAGGAATGCGTAATAGTTGTCATCTTCTGCGACTTTGTAGCTCGGAATCTCTCCTGCTATAATCTTTGAAAATATTGTAGCCATAGTATTGTGTTTTTTTTATGTTGTGTTCTTTTCTTGGTTTGTAGTGTTTAGGGGGTTGGGGTGACTTGTGTGCTCTCCCCTGCCCTTTATGCCTTGTTGATATAAGGCTTAATACTCCTCGTATTTTGGGCGGAGTATCTCGGAATATATCACAGCCTTCTCCATTGTAAAATCCTCTAAAATCCCCTCTATTTGCCCGGATGTAGTGGTGGGTGTGCCGTTTGTGGCTTTATGGGGATTTTGCGCTTTAGGGGCATGTGTATTTCGCAAGCATGTATCTGATGCCGGCGATGCCTTCTTTGGCGATGGAACGCGCTTGGCTGAGCTACGCGCATTTGCCTGCGCGGGGCGGATGATGGTGTTGCTCGGAGCTTGACGCTCTGCACTACTCTCGCCGAGTAACTCGCGTAACTCTCTCTCGGGGTCTTTATGTTGCTCGCGGTCGTCGTTTGTGGGTGATTCCACTTCCTTACCCTTGTTGGTGCGACTCTTGCCCTTTGGAGCGAGCAGCATAATGCCACCTATTATGAGATATATCCAAAAGTTATCCATATGCTTTTTAATCCATTCGTTTTACACTCTCCATACCCTTTATGCGGCGCATGCGGTCGAGAATCGCATTTAGGCTCTCGGCGTCACGCACATATAGGCTTACTGTGCCCTCGAAAATACCGTCGTGGGATTGAATGTTCACCTGACGCATATTGACGCTAAAATCGTTTGTAACGACATTGGCAAGGTCTATGAGTAGGCCCATTCGGTCGATGCCGACAATTGCAATCGTAGCCAATGACGACTGGGTTTTGTATTGCGACCATTGTATGGCCTCCTTTACTATGCAGTCGCCGTGTTGCGAGGCTAAGCGGTTCAGTTCGTCGCAGGTGGCCTTATGTACAATGATTTGGTGCGTTTTGGGGTCTTTGAATCCCACCACGCTATCGCCCGGCAAGGGGTGGCAACATTCGGCAATGACGAGATTGTTGCTCTCGGGGCTTTTTGCTCTTGCGTTCTTCTCTTCGCTCTCGCTCTCCGGGGTGTTGTCATCCTCGTCATCTTTGATAAATAGTGTCCAGAACTTTAATATTTTGTTCTTAGAATTTGTCTTGACGACCTTCTCGAGATTGTCGAGCGATACAATGCCGGCGCCTATTTTTGTATAAAGTTCATCTTTATTTGAACTATCGTAAACCTCTATGAGCTTGCGAATTACCCTATTGTTTGGTGTGATGTTTAATTGCGCAAGTCTTTCGTCGAGCATCTGCATACCTCGTTGGAGGTTGTGCTCTTGCTCGCGCTTCAGGAAGTTCTTTATTGCCTGTTTAGCCTTGGCTGTGATGACATATTCCAACCACTCTGCTTTGGGGCGGGCTGACTCGGCCGTGATAATCTCCACCTGGTCACCACTGTTCAAAGGTGTGGTGATAGGCATGATTTTATGGTTTATTTTAGCACCTATGGCGCCATTGCCTATCTTGGTGTGGACATCATATGCGAAGTCTAAGGCTGATGCTCCAAATGGCAAATGTCGAGCCTCGCCCTTGGGTGTAAATACCGCAATTTCAGATGTATATAGCGATAACTTAAAGTTGTCCAAGAAGTCGATTGCATTCTGCGTAGGGCTGTCTAACGCTGCGCGAATCATCTTGAGCCACTTGTCGAATTCGTCCTCGTCGTTCGAGATTGTGGCGTGCTTGTAGCGCCAATGAGCTGCAAAACCTCGCTCGGCTATATCCTCCATTCGCTGGGTGCGAATCTGCACCTCTACCCATATGCCGTCGGGGCCCATTACGGTAGAGTGAAGAGCCTCGTAACCGTTAGCTTTGGGGATGCTAATCCAGTCGCGCAAGCGGTCGGGTTTTGGGGTGTAAATATCTGTGATAGACGAATATATCTGCCAGCATTGAGTCTTCTCCGAGGGAAACTCCGTGGGCTTAAATACGATACGAATGGCAAAGAGGTCGTAAATCTCTGAGAATGGTATCTGCTTGCGCACCATCTTTGTCCAGATGGAATAGACGCTCTTTATGCGGCCCGAAATCTCGTATTTGAAGCCGTTGCGGTCCAATGCCTCGATAATCGGAGCGTTGAACTTGCGGATGTACTCCTCACGGGCAGCTGAAGTTTCGTCAATCTGGCGCTGAATCTCCTCGTACTCCTTGGGGAAGCGATACTTCATGCAGAGGTTTTCCAGCTCGGTTTTTATGGCGTATAATCCGAGCCTATATGCCAGAGGTGCAAACAGATAGATTGTTTCACCTGTGATTTTGATTTGCTTGTTTTGGGGCATAGAACCCAGGGTGCGCATGTTGTGCAGGCGGTCGGCAATCTTTATCAGGATTACGCGCACATCGTCCGACAGGGTGAGCAGCACCTTGCGGAAATACTCCGCTTGCAATGAGGTGTCGGCGTTGAATACTCCCGACATCTTCGTCAGTCCATCGACCATCGAGGCGATTTTCGGGCCGAAGATATGCTCCATATCCTCTACCGTGTAGTCGGTATCCTCCACCACATCGTGCAGCAGAGCGGCGACAACAGACTTTACGCCGAGTCCTATTTCGTCGACGACAATCTGGGCTACTGCAATAGGATGCAGGAGGTAGGGCTCTCCTGAACGGCGCCTTACCCCCTGATGAGCCTCTTTAGCTAAGAAGAAAGCTCGTTTTATAAAGTTCCAGTCGGCTTCATTTTTACAAATCTTCTTGCAAGATTCAACCAACTCGTCCCATTTTGCTTGAATTAAAACCTCATCCTCTGCAGTGTAATTCATAATCTCTATTTTTGGGTTTTCATTGCTTCGCGCACTTTGGCTTCAATTTCGTCGCGAAGTTCCGCGTTGTTTGTTAGCAACTCTTTCACCGAGTCACGACCCTGCCCTATCTTCTGCTCTCCGTACGAGAACCACGAGCCCGACTTTTTGATGATGCCGTAGTCTACGCCTAAATCAATAATTTCGCCAAGTTTTGATATTCCCTCACCGAACATGATGTCGAACTCGGCACGCTTGAATGGAGGCGCAACCTTGTTCTTTACGACCTTGACCTTGGTACGGGTACCCAACTGCTCCTCGCCATCCTTGATGACCGAAGCGCGACGGATGTCGATGCGCACGCTGGCGTAGAACTTCAGGGCGTTACCTCCGGTAGTGGTTTCGGGGTTGCCGTATACCACGCCAATCTTGTCGCGCAGCTGGTTGATGAAGATACATACGGTCTTAGTCTTCGAAATGCTGGCCGTAAGCTTGCGCAGTGCCTGCGACATAAGGCGGGCCTGCAAGCCCATCTTCGAGTCGCCCATCTCGCCTTCAATCTCGGCCTTGGGCGTAAGTGCTGCCACAGAGTCGATTACGATGATGTCGATGGCGCTTGAGCGAATGAGCGAGTCGGCAATCTCCAATGCCTGCTCGCCGTTGTCGGGCTGTGAAATGAGCAGGTTGTCGACATCGACACCCAACTTCTGGGCGTAGAACGAGTCGAAAGCATGCTCGGCGTCGATAAATGCTGCGATGCCGCCTGCCTTCTGAGCCTCGGCAATGGCGTGGATGGCCAAGGTAGTCTTACCTGATGACTCAGGACCAAAAATCTCGATTACGCGACCCTTGGGGTAGCCGCCAACTCCGAGGGCGACATCCAATGTGATTGAGCCTGAGGGTATTACCGGCACATTTGTTACGGCTTCGCTGCTCATGCGCATGATAGAGCCCTTACCGAAGTCTTTCTCTATTTTATCCATCACCGCGCTCAAAACCTTGAGTTTATCGGCGTTTACTTGTGTTTTTTCAGTTGCCATAGTCTTATTTTTTTACTTATTTTTATCCAATTCACTGATAATCTGCTCGAAATGCGAGGCAGTTTTTACCTTGTCGAAAATGTGGGTGATTACGCCCTCTTCGTCTATGAGGAAAGTTGTGCGCTTCACGCCCATGTACTTCCTGCCATACATCGACTTCTCGGCCCACACGCCATATGCCTCGCAGATGGAGTGGTCGGTGTCGGCCAAAAGAGTGAAGTTTAGCGAGTGCTTTGTACAGAAATTTTGGTGAGAACGCTCGCTGTCGGGGCTTACGCCTATGATATGGTAGCCGCGGCGAGAGAGTTCCTCTTTGCCGTCGCGCAGGCTCTTAGCCTCCAAAGTGCACCCCGAGGTGTTATCCTTTGGGTAGAAATAGAGCACTATGCGTGAGCCTTTTAGTTCTAAGGATGAAACGGTTGAGCCATCTTGCGTCGTAGCACTGAATGTGGGCGCCATGTCACCAACTTTTAATTCTGCCATAACAACTTTTCGTTAAAGGGTTATAATCACTCAAAGTTACAAAAAAAATGTAAAAACTTTCATTTCTGTACCTAAAATTTATTCTCGGAGCAAATTTTTTGCCGTGGGTGCAGGGTTAATCCCACATCATTACGGTCTGCACCTGCTCGTTGAACTCCTCTTGTGAGGTGTTTAAGCGGCGATTGCATGCCGGGCAACGAATCGGAGCGTCAACCTCGACATAACTCTCGCATCCCACGCAACGCGGCATCATTCCGAATGATTGGTCCTGGCTGTAATCAAACACCGCCTGGCAGTGCTTGCACTTGATCTGATAAGCAATTCCCATAGTGTTCTTGTGTTTTTAGTGGTTAATAACTTTGTTTTACAATGCAAAGGAACACCCTTTTTGTGACAAGTTGTGACACAAGTATGGAAATGTGAATTTTTTTTGTAGGATGAGGGTTAGTGAGTTGTTTTTAGGGGGATTGGGAAAATTAAGGAGTTTAAGGAATTTAGGGAAATTAGCGCTGATGCCAACAATATTTTCCTAAAATTCTTTTGTCATTCCACAATTACTGCACGACGCGAGAGTATAGATACGCAGTGGTATACCTGCAGTAATTGGCTGGAATCTACCTTTGGGTAATTACAACCTTGCAAGTTCGTACTTGATAGCAAGGATAGCAAGCGGTAGATGCCATTCAATTGGGTAATGGTAGCTTTTGCGTCCCTACCTATCAATACTTTACCCAATTGTGGCATGACGATATAATTATAGAGATTCTCACGCACAACAAGTTGTGCTCAGAATGACGGATTCAAAAAAAATAATTTTGAATTTTGAATTCTGAATTTTGAATTATCTTTCATCTCTCCTCTCGTATGGCTTGTGGCCAGAAGTGCTCGACATAGCGGGCTATATGTGCCTCAAGGTCGGGAGAGTCGATTATCCGTATATCGTCCAAGAGCCCGACCACGAAGCGTGTAACGCCCGTATAATTAGCTACTTCGGTGTCTAAAATCCACCTGCCGTCAGCCTCGGTGAGGTAGCTCTCGGCCAAGGGGTACTCCTCGACCAAGAGGTTGCGCGCGAGTAGCCCTAACGATAGCTTGATATGGTAGCGCTCGTCGCCACCATTCATGCGGAATATATCAATAAATCCCTTTTTATGCTCCTGTGCGTGCTGCCACTCCTTGTCAAGCAGTTCCACAGAGCCTATGCGCGAGAGTTTGAAGAGCTTGCAGCTGTGGCTCTCGCAGTCGTAGCACCATGCCTGCACATAGTTTGTAGTGAAGGCAAAGGGCTCTACCTGTCGGTCACGCACTGCGCTGCCATGTGCCGAGCGATAGTCGTGCAGAGTAACTTGCCGACGATTCTCGATAGCTTCGATAAGCGTATGTACCGACGCCGCAGCACTACCCTGCACTATGGTGTCGGCAAGAATCTTATTGTCGTAAACCGAGTAGAGTTTGCGCTTAAGGTTCTGCTTGAGCATGTTCGTATCGTCGATGCTCTCGATGGCGCGCTTAAGGATTACAGCCTCCTCTTCGGTGAAGTGTACGAGTTGTGAAATATCCTTAAAATGAGGCGATTCCTTGTCTAAACGGATGTGGTTACCACTCTTTTTTATGACAAATCCCGCCTCACGAAAGGTGTCGATATAGCGATAAATCGTGCGACGCGACATGTCGAGTCTTTCGGCCATATCATCTACGCTGTATGAGGTGTTGGCGGTCATCATCTTCATCAGGCGCAACATTCTCTCGATTTTTGGCTGGTCCATAGTGGTGTGATTTGTGGTTTGTGGGAGTAAAGATAGGAATAAAAGATGAAAGATAAAAGATGAAAGATAAAAGAGCAAAGAGATTCCCACGCAAAATTGCGTTTTCTTCAGAATAACGGATTGACTGCCGCATAGCGTCACTCTGAGGGAGTATGAAATCCGACCGTGGGAGTCTAAAGGGAGTTTAAGGAATTTAATGAAGTTAGGGAATATAGTGTTATCGCCAACGCTATATTCCCTAATCTCCCTAAATTCTCTAATATAATCCGCTGTTATGCCCTTCTATTGCTGAATCAGCTTCTCCAACTCTTCGATTTGGCCACGGAAGAGTTTGTCGGTGTCCATCATGTTGCTCACCGCCTTGCATGAGTGAAGCACCGTTGCGTGGTTGCGACCTCCTATGGCCGAGCCTATGGCTGCCAAGGGCAACTTGGTGTGTTGCTTTGCCAAATACATGGCTATCTGGCGCGCCTGAGCCACTTCGCGAGTACGCTTTGTAGAGTTGAAATTAGCCTCGTCGATATCGAAATACTTGCATACCGTAGAGGTTATATGGTTAATCGAAATCTCCTTCTGACTAACATGTACAAACGCCTTCAAGACCTCCTTGGCGAGTGAGGTCGAGATGCGACGACCCATAAACGAGGCGTTAGCCTTCAAGGTGAGCAGTGCGCCCTCAATCTCGCGGATATTTGCTGATATGTTGTCTGCCAAGTAGAGCACCACCTCCTCGGTGAGCGAAATACCTATGCTATCGGCCTTCGAGCGGATAATCTTAATCTTCGTTTCGTAGTCGGGAACTTCAACCTTAGCCGACAAGCCCCACTTGAAACGCGTGAGCAAGCGTTGCTCGATGTCCTGCAACTCTACGGGCGGCTTATCCGAGGTGAGGATTATCTGCTTACCCGCCATCTGAAGGTGGTTGAATACATTGAAGAAGACATTCTGTGTACCGGGCTTACCTGCAAGCTCCTGAATATCGTCGATAATCAACACATCAATCATCTGATAGAAGCGGATGAAGTCGTTGATTTCCTGATTCTTGTGGGCTGTCTGGAACTGCGCCATAAACTTGTTGGTCGACACATACAGCACCTGCAAACCCGGGTGACGCTCGCAAACTTCGTGACCTATGGCCTGTACGATGTGGGTCTTGCCCAATCCAGACGCACCATATATATATAAGGGGTTGAAGGGCGAAGAACCCGGCTCCAAAGCAACTGTCTTACCCGCCGAGCGCGCCAAGCGGTTGCACATACCCTCGATGTGGGTCGAGAATGTATATTTGGGGTTGAGCTGCGTGGGGAACATCACCTTCTTCATGCCCGGAATCACAAACGGATTTGTCGGGACATGCTGGGTGGTGGTCTGCGTCACATGCTGCGTAATGGCTGTCATATCGGCATTTGTCGATATGGGGGTCTTCTCCTCGCTGCTGGGTATGGCGTAGTGGAGCTTGGTCTGACGACCAAAGAGTTCGAATATAGCCTGCTTGAAGATTGCGAGGTAGTGGCTCTCAATGTGCTCGGCATGGCTGCCATCGGGCACCTTGAGTCGAAGGTTTGTGCCGTCGAACGATAATGGCTTCAGAGGCTCAAACCACTTAGCAAACTCCTCTTGCGAGGTGTGTTGTTGGATGCGGTTAAGACATACCTGCCATACTTCTCTATATGTTTGAGCATTCGCCATTATTTCCTATAATTAATATATTGTATCGTTCCGTTATCCTTTTTTGTTCAAAGTAAAATCATTATCTTTGGCGCGAATCTTGCCCCGCCACCCTTTTTATTTATTGTAAAGGGCGGTAGCCGATAAAGTGAGAAGCGTCGCGGATTATGTTTTCTTTGACACCACAAAGTTGTGAATAAATTTGTTAAAATAAATCTCATTTGCACTTGTTTTTTTACTTTTTTTATATATAGAGATTCAATGCTTTTTTTAGGGCGATTTTTTAACTCTCTGATATTGAATAATTGAAAAAAAAATGGTACTTTTGCGTATTGGAAAATGCAATAAAGGATAATATTAACCATAATAAAAACTTATAGTAATATGGCAAACGATTTGGAGCTTACAGTATTGTCGAAGGCTCAGAAATGGATGGAAGGTGATTATGATGAGGCCACCAAGGCACAGGTTAAGTTGTTGATGGACAACGATATGAAGGAGCTCACCGAGAGCTTTTACAAGGATTTGGAGTTCGGTACAGGCGGCTTGCGCGGTATTATGGGTGTGGGTACCAACCGCATGAACATTTATACCGTAGGTGCTGCAACTCAGGGACTTGCGAATTACTTGAAGAAGAACTTCGCAGGTGAGAAGGTTCGCGTAGCCGTAGCTCACGATAGCCGCAATAATTCTCGTATGTTCGCGGAGCGTGTTGCCGACATCTTTGCTTCGAACGATTTCGAGGTATTTTTGTTCGACGCTTTGCGCCCTACTCCCGAGCTCAGCTTCGCCATTCGCGAGCTAAAGTTACACTCAGGTGTAGTCATCACAGCTTCACACAACCCCAAGGAGTATAACGGCTACAAGGCATATTGGACCGACGGTTCGCAGGTAACATCGCCCCACGATGTTAACATCATCGACGAGGTGGCGAAGATTACCGAGAACTCTCAGGTTTTGACGGGCAAGCATGCAGAGAACATCACAATCCTCGGAGAGGAGTTCGATAAGATTTATCTCGACCGCATCAAGGCTGATATTCAGCTCTCACCCGAGTGTGTTGCCAAGTATCACGATATGAAGATTGTATATACTCCGTTGCACGGTGCAGGTATGCGTTTGGTGCCCGCTTCGCTCAAGAATTTCGGTTTTACCAATGTTATAATGGTGCCCGAGCAGGCGGTTATCGACGGTAACTTCCCCACCGTGGAGTCACCCAACCCCGAGGAGCGCAAGACCATGTCGATGGCTATCGAGTTGGCGAAGAAGGAGGGTGCCGACCTTGTGTTGGCTACCGACCCCGACTCAGACCGCTTGGGTGTAGCGTTGCGTAATGGCAATGGTGAGTATGTGCTCCTGAACGGCAACCAGACTTTGGCTCTGTTGATGAGCTACCAGCTTACCCGTTGGGCTGAGCGTGGCGATTTGGATGGTAATCAGTATGTTGTGAAGACTATTGTAACCTCTATGATGCCTAATGCCGTAGCCGAGCACTTTGGTGTTAAGTGCTACGACTGCCTCACAGGCTTTAAGTATATCGCAAAGATTATTCGCGAGAATGAGGGCGTTGCTAAGTATATCGGCGGTGGAGAGGAGAGCTTCGGTTATTTGGCAGGCGACTATGTTCGCGATAAAGATGCTGTGTCGGCATGTGCTTTGGCTGCGGAGGCTGCTGCGTGGGCAAAGGATACTATGGGCCTTACACTCTATGAGTGGTTGCAGGAGTTGTATGTGAAGTATGGCTTCTATCGCGAGTCTTTGGTGTCGGTTGTTCGCAAGGGCAAGGAGGGCGCCGAGGAGATTCAGCGCATGATGGTTGACTTCAGAGAGAATCCTCCCAAGGAGTTGGCAGGCTCTGAGGTTTTGACTATCCGTGACTTTAAGTCATTGCAGGAGTTGAATGTTCGCAGCGGTGTTCGCACTCCTATCGAGCAGGATTCAAGCAATGTTTTGCAGTGGATTACAGCCGATGGTACTATCGTATCGGTTCGTCCTTCGGGTACCGAGCCTAAGATTAAGTTCTACTTCGGTGTTAAGGAGCCTTTGGCTTCGGTTGCCGAGTATGAGGCTGTCGAGGCTCAGCTCGATGCCAAGATTGAGCAAATCAAGAAGGACCTTCAGTTGATTTAATACCTTATATATAAATAAGGCTATATCGTAAGACTACCGGCCACCTCCTTTGCGGGGGTGGCTTTTTTTGTGGGTACGCTTTGAAATTCAAAATTGTGGAATGACGAAATTTTACATCTCTTTCCTCTTTTGTCATTCCACCGAACGCAGTGAGGAAAAGCCGACCTTGCGTCGGATTAGTCATTATTCGCTAACGCTCATAATGTGGCATGACATTACCTTCCCTAATCTCTTTAATCTCCTTATCTACCGCTGATTTTTCCTTTGCTGCCAAGTCCGAACTTGCGAGGTAGTAAATTCCAAAGGTAGATGCCATTCATCCCACGGAGTGTAGCAATTCACTACCTACACCCATTCGTTGTGCGTGTGATTTGGCATGACGGTATATTTTTTAGACTCTCACGGTCGCATCCGCTCCCTCAGAGTGACGAAAAGAGGTAGCCAATCCGTCATTCTGAGCAAAACGCAGTTTTGCGTGAGAATCTCAATTTTGAATTTTGCCCGCCTCGTCTTTCCTCTTTCCCCTTTCCTCTTTCCTTTTTCCTTTTTCCTTTTTCCTCTTTCCTCTTTCCTCTTTCCTCTTTCCTCTTTCCTCTTTCCTCTTTCCTCTTTCCCCTTTAATCCCGCTATCAAAAAATTTCTTATCTTTGTGGTCGCAAAATACTATAAAATACTATAAAACATATCGTTTATGAAATCATTCGGCTTGCCCCGCTCTTTGGCGTGGGGCTTTCTGGGTATCCTTATATTCACTATGGGTGTCGGCATCGAGCAGACCTGGCTCAGCAAATATATCCAGCAGCAAGGCATGGATAACGAATTGTTGTTCACCGTATATGGCATTGCTGTAGCTATCTCGTCGTGGCTGTCGGGTGTGGTGGCCGAGAGCGTAGGCGTAAGACGCACGATGACAATTGGTTATCTGCTCTTTGCCGTTGGCATGGCACTCTTTGCGGGCGTGGGTATGACCCATATGAACTATCCCGTTTTGGTGGCGACCTATGCCATGAAGGGTTTGGCCTATCCGCTTTTTGCCTACACCTTCATTGTGTGGATAACCTACCGCGTGGGCAAAAGTGAGCTCAGCACCGCACAAGGTTGGTTTTGGGTGATGTGTACGGGCGGTATGGATGTCTTGGGAGCCTATTATGGCGCCTTTGCCAAGACGGAGTTTGGTGTCGTGACGGCATTGTGGACCGCTGTTGCGTTTGCTTCGGTGGGAGCTGCTATGGCTCTGTGGTTGAATCGCTCAGAGGATAAAAATCTCTTTGGAGGCGATGAAGAGTCGGCGGAGAATAATGATAAAACCTCGAAAATCAAGGAGTTGGTGCGAGGCTTGTCGATTATCAAAGATGAGCCGAAGGTGTTGATGGGCGGTATCGTCAAAATGATAAATACCCTATCCTACTTTGCTTTTCTGGTCTTTATGCCCCTTTATTTGATGTCGTACGGCATTGATGATAGCGCCTGGGCTACGATTTGGGGTGCAGCCTTCTTCTGCAACATTATCTTCAACCTCGTCTTCGGAGTTGTGGGTGACCGTATAGGCTGGGGTCGCACCGTGAAATTCTTTGGTTGCGGAGGCTGTGCCGCGAGTGTGCTGCTATTCTATTATTCGCCTATGATATGCAACGAGTTTTGGTTTATTATGCTTTGTGGTTGCCTTTGGGGTGTGCTTCTGGCGGGTTTTGTGCCTGTGGGTGCGTTGGTGCCTTCGCTGGTCGATAAGCGTAAGGGTGCAGCGGTGTCGGTGCTTAATCTCGGTGCAGGTATGGCGGCATTTGTCGGCCCACTGCTCGTTAAATTGCTCAAAGAGCCTCTCGGCTACGAAGGTATAGTTTGGACCCTGGCCGGAATCTATCTTGTTGGCGGAGTTATGACGCACTATATCGGCAAAGAAAAACAGAAGTGTATGGTTTAGTGCTGTATCTCAAAAAAAAAGGATTGAGATTCTCACGCATTTGTTTTCCGTCACTCTGAGGGAGCATTGGCGACCGTGAGAGTCTAAAACAAATGCTCAGAATGACGCTTAACACCACGAAACCATACACTTCCGAAGAAAAAAGAGAGTAGCGCTACTCTCTTTTTTCTATTTTACTCGTATTATATTTATGCCGTCGCGCAGGGGAAGGATGACACTCTCTACCCTATCGTCCTCCACGACCATGCGGTTGAACTCTATGAGGGCCTGTGTGTGGTGGTCGTTGTGTGCTACGGGCTGCACAACCTTGCCGTACCATAGGATATTGTCGGCCAAAAGTATCGAGCCGCTATGCACCAAACCCTTATCCATTAGCATGTTGTAGTATGCTGGGTATTCGCGCTTGTCACCATCTATAAAGACCATATCGAACGGCCCGCCCAACTGCGGAGCAATCTCCAATGCCGAGCCGATGTGCAGGCGAATCTTGTGGCCGTGTGGCGAACGGTCAAAGAATGATTGTGCGATGCACTCCAACTCGTCGTCCACCTCGCAGGTGTCAATAGTTGCGCCCTCCTCCAAGCCGGCAGCCATGCAAAGAGCCGAATATCCCGTGAAAGTGCCAATTTCGAGGATTCGCTGCGGGCGGAACATCTTGACCAGCAGTTCCAATAGCTTACCCTGAATATGACCCGAAATCATGCGGGGGTTTATTACCCTGAGGTGCGTCTCGCGGTCCAACTCGTGCAGCAGAGCATCCTCAGCCGAAGAGTTTTCGTGAATGTATTTTTCCAATAAGTCCATAGGCGTAATGTTAAAGTTCAAAGAGCAAAGAGCAAAGAGTTTTCATCTTTCATCTTTGCTCTTTCATCTTTTATCTATATATCAGCGTTGAGGGGCGCGAGAAAATCTCCTCGGCAACCTCCATTATCTGTTCTGCCGTGACGGCCGACACCTTCTTGTAAACCTCTTCTAATGTATCTATCTCGTCGTGAACAAGATAGCTCTTGCCTGCACCCAGCATGTAACCCTCGTTATTCTCCATCGAAATAGCCATCTGGGCTAAAAATTGACGCTTTGTGAGAGATAGTTGCCGCGATGTGAGCGGATGTGCGCGTAGCGCTCGCAACTCCCGGTCTATCAATTCACGACATAGGTCGGCATTGTGGTGGTCGCAGCTGAAATAAATAGCCACGGCACCGCAATCGTTGTAGGGCGTGTAAGCCGCCTCGATATTGTACGACAAGCCATTCTTCTCGCGCAACAAGATGTTGAGGCGCGAGTTGGCCGAAGGACCTCCCAAGATGTTAATCAACAGCGACAGAGGCAGACGCTTCTCGGCGTTGATGTCATATGCCCTCGCGCCCACAATGCAGTGTGTTTGATGGGTGTGCTTGTTGAGGCACTTCTCGAATGGTTCGACCATGGGAGGCGTGCTACGCTGAAAATTTCGTTCCGAGGTGGGTTGCTCGGCCAAATATCGCATTGCAACTTTCTCTACTGCCCCCACCGAGAGGTTGCCGATGGATGAAAAAACCATCTGGTCGGTAGTATGCGTGCGAGTGATGAATTGCTTTATATGGCTGGTGGAATATCTTGCTAATGAGGCTTTTGTGCCTAAGATATTATGCCCCAACTCTGAACCTGCAAATATCATATCGTCAAACGAATCGAATATCATATCGGCGGGCGAATCCTTGTAAGTGTTTATCTCGTCGATAATAACCTCCCGCTCCTTCGTAAGCTCCTTTTCGGGAAATGTCGAGTGAAAAGCCACATCGGAAATCAACTCCACAGCTTTCGAGAAGTCGCCTCGCAGCGTGGTAGCATGAATGGTTGTATCCTCCTTTGTGGTGTAGGCATTTAGCTCTCCACCCAAGTTCTCCAAGCGGCAATTCACCTGATAGGCCTTGCGATGGGTCGTACCCTTAAAGAAGGCATGCTCGGCGAAGTGCGCCAAGCCGTATTCGTCGGTATGCTCGTCGCGCGTACCGGCATTTACCACCAAAGCACAATGCGTGATGCTCGATTTTACACGGCGGTGTATACCTTTTATGCCGTTTGGTAATATATATGTTTCAAACTCCTTCACCTCTTTATTGCTTGTTATGTAGTTTTAGGAAGTGCCCCGTGTGGCTATTTTCGCACTGTTCCAAGTCGCGTGGTGTTCCCTCGAAAACAATCCTACCGCCCTTATCTCCCGCCTCGGGACCGAGGTCGATAACCCAATCGGCACACTTTATAACATCCATATTATGCTCCACTATAACGATGGTGTGTCCGTTGGCTACCAGCGCGTTAAATGCCTTCAAAAGTCGGTTTATATCGTGGAAATGCAGACCTGTGGTTGGCTCGTCAAATATAAACATAATCTGGCGCTGCGTGCTGTCCTTCGCCAGGAACGACGCCAACTTTACACGCTGGCTCTCACCTCCCGACAGCGTCGAAGAGGATTGCCCCAAACGGATATAACCCAGACCTACATCCTGCAAGGGTTGTAGTCGCTCAACAATGCGTCGGCAGGTGCTGTTCTTCTTATCCTCGCTGAAGAATTCGATGGCATCATCAACGCTCATCTCCAACACATCGTGGATGTTCTTACCACGATATTTTATCTCCAAAACCTCATCCTTGAAGCGTTTGCCGTGGCAGGCATCGCACACCAGCTCGACATCGGCCATAAACTGCATGCTGACCTTAATAACGCCCTCGCCTTGGCACTCCTCGCAGCGCCCGCCCGCTACATTGAACGAAAATGATGCCGCCGTAAGACCTGTATGTATAGCATGGGGCTCATCGGCAAAGAGTTTGCGAATCTCGTCGTAGGCCTTGATGTAGGTCACGGGATTCGAGCGTGAGGATTTTCCGATAGGATTCTGGTCTACGATTTCAACCGACTTAAGCATCGAAACATCGCCCTCCAAGCGGTCGAAATCACCCGGTTTTAACCCCGTGTCGAATAATACCCGGCGCAATGCAGGGTATAAAATACCCTTTGCCAACGACGATTTACCGCTACCGCTGACGCCTGTAATACAGGTAATTACACCCAACGGGATACGGACATCAATGTTGCGCAGGTTGTTTTCCCTGGCTCCGCGTATCAAAATCGAGTTGCTCCAGCCTCGCGAGGTGGTTGGCTGCTCAATCTTGCGACGCCCCGAGAGATAATCGGCCGTAAGGCTGTCCTTGGATTTCAAAAGCTTTTGCAGCGAGCCGTTAAAAACAATTTCTCCACCATTCTCTCCCGCTCGTGGCCCAACATCTACTATATGGTCGGCCGAGCGGATAACCTCCTCTTCGTGCTCGACGACGATAACCGTATTGCCTATGTCGCGCAACTGCTTGAGGACTTTAATCAAACGATGTGTGTCGCGCGGGTGCAAGCCAATGCTCGGCTCGTCGAGTATATAAAGCGAGCCTACGAGGTTGCTGCCCAGCGATGTCGATAGGTTGATGCGCTGGCTCTCTCCTCCCGAAAGCGTTGACGACAGGCGGTCCAAAGTGAGGTAACCCAACCCCACATCGGCTAAATATTGCAGGCGACTGCGTATCTCGACAATGATGCGCTCGGCCGTCTTTGTGTCGTGGTTGTCAAGTTGGAGCTTGTCGAAAAAACAGATAAGTTCATCGGCCGTCATTGTGACCAATTCGGCGATATTCTTACCTCCGACCTTTACATAGAGGGCCTCTTTGCGCAGACGGCTACCTCCGCACTCCGGGCAGCGGGTTTTTCCCGTATAGCGGGCCTTCATCACGCGGAACTGTATCTTGCGTCGCTCGCTATCTATATAGTCAAAGAATGCGTTAAGGCCATAGAAATGCTCATTTCCGCGCCATAGAAGCAACTTTTGTTCATCGGTTAAGTTGTAATACGGCTCGTGAATCGGGAAGTTGAACAGGTAAGCATTGTTTACAAGTTGCTCTTTCCATTTCTTCATCGTCGTGCCTCGCCAGCAGGCTATGGCGTCATCGTAGATGGTCTTGCTCTTGTCGGGAATCACCAAATCTTCGTCTATGCCGACAATCTTACCATATCCCTCGCATACGGGGCAGGCTCCAATGGGATTATTAAAGCTGAACAGGTGCTCGGTGGGTTGCTCGAAGGCTATGCCGTCAGCCTCAAAACGGGCAGAAAACTTGCTCTCCTTATCTTCGATTATCACACTGCACACATCCCCTCCATAGCTATATGCGCGTGCTACCGAGTCACGCAGACGCAAAAGCGTTTCATCATCATCGGCGCCGCGTAGGCGGTCGATAACAATCGCTACATCATCCTCATGGGTGTCAATAGTGATAGTCGGCAGAAACTCTTCGATTGTAATAGCCTTATTCTCGACCCATACACGCTGAAAACCATCGCCGAGTAGCTGCAACATCTTGTCAATAATGCCCTGCCCTTTGCGCAAGCGTATCGGAGCGGTTATAATCACCCTTTTGTCTATGCCGTTTGAGGTGATATGCTCCACCACATCGTCTACTCCATGACAACGCACCTCGCAGCCCGAAATAGGTGAAAAGGTGTGACCTATGCGGGCGTAGAGCAGTTTCAGATAGTCGTATATCTCGGTCGTTGTGCCCACCGTTGAGCGTGGGTTGCGCGTATTCACCTTCTGCTCGATGGCAATGGCAGGGGCTATACCCGCAATTAAATCTACATCGGGTTTTGTGATGCGACCCAAGAATTGACGCGCATATGCCGAAAGACTCTCCACATAGCGGCGTTGTCCTTCGGCGAAGATTGTGTCAAAGGCAAGAGTCGATTTTCCCGACCCTGAAAGGCCCGTGATGACCGTAAGTGTATTATGCGGAATGTCGAGGCTCACATTTTTAAGATTGTGAACCCTCGCACCCTTGATATGTATGGTCTTGTCGTTTGACATTATGTTTCTATTTTTACTCTGTGCCACTTTATCGGGCCATAGGCGAGGTGTTGCACTTTGGTTGGATAGAGAACTTAAAGAATTTAGGGAGTTTAGGGAATTCTCTTTAATCCCGCTGTGCGGTCTTTTCCTCCTTCGCACCTCGGCAATTCAAACAAGTTTGATTGCGCTCGGTTTGGTGTCGGTTAATCCCGCTGCGCAGGCTTTTAGTTGCTCCGCCATAACATAGTCTGCAAGCAGCCTCTGTCTATGGCTTAATCGCAACTTTGCTCTTTGCTCTTTCATCTTTTATCTTCTATCACCTCCAATGTTGCACCCTCGACCTTGCGCAGGCGACCCAAAACCTGTTCGGCTCGTGAGTTTCTGACCGAAATCGTCATCGAGCATAAATTGTCGAAAACCTGCTCCTCGATTTTAGGCTGCTCCTCCTTAATGATGCGCATGACATCGTTCATCGCAATATATGAAAAGTCAATTTTTGCCCTCGTGTCGACCGTGCGCTCGACAATGGTTGCCGCCTCGATAACGGCAGCTGCCGACTCCTTGTAGGCCGCAATAAGCCCCGGAACTCCCAACTTTGTACCTCCGAAATAGCGCACCACGACAATCAGGCAATTGGTTATGTCGTTTGAGAGAAGTTGTCCCAAAATCGGCTTACCCGCAGTGCTCGAGGGCTCTCCGTCGTCATTGGCGCGAAACTTCTCGCCAAACGGCCCTAAGCGCCAAGCGTAGCAGTGATGCGTAGCATCGTAGTATTGCTTGCGCAGAGGCTCCAAGCAAGCGGCAATCTCCTCCTCGCTCTCGACATGGAAGGCGTAGCAGAGGAATTTACTGCTCTTCTCCTTGAAGATGGCCTCGGCTTGGCCTTCGATTGTGCGGTAACTATCCCGTATCTGTTCCACTTCTCTTCTACTTTACCTTGTTGAATAGTCTGCTCCAGCGAATATTTGAGGGGAATGACTGCTCGCTATCGAGCGAAAGCCAAATAAAGGAAGCCTTACCTACGATATGGTCCTCGGGTACAAAGCCCCAATAACGCGAATCGGCCGAATTGTGGCGGTTGTCGCCCATCATCCAATAATAGTTCATCTTAAAGGTATAAGAAGTTGCCTCTTCGCCGTTAATGAAGATTTTATCGCCCTCAACTTTAAGGTCGTTCTCCTCGTAGACATCGATAATGCGCTCATAAAGCGGTAGGTTGTCTATCGTAAGAGCTATTGTAACGCCCTTTTGCGGTATCCATAATGGTCCGAAATTATCGGCTGTCCATGTATATTTGTCGCTGTAAGGGAAAGTCTGCTCCATGGCGCGGTATGGCGTAATGCTTACAACATTGGGCATCTTCTCCAACTCCTCAATCATTTGAGCTGTTAGCGGCATAAAATAGTTGTTGCCTCCGGATGAGAGTTCTGTAATGCCGAGTTTTTGTAGCGCATATGACGATAAGGGCGACGAAGTACGCACGGTGTAACACTGCTGCGCGAATGGTATTTCGGTCGATATTTCGCCATTTACAAATAGCTGAGCATCAATAATCTGCAATGTGTCGCCCGGGAGAGCTACGCAGCGTTTGATATAATTTTCGCGCTTGTCGACGGGGCGGGTAATTACGGTGTAGTTCTCGTTGAGTGCTTTACGACCACGCTCCTTGCCGTATTGGCGTTCATAGTCGCGCACCACATCGTAGTAGGTCACAACCTGATTCTCTAACAAAACGGTATCTCCGGCAGGGAAGTTGAACACAACCACATCGTTGCGCTCAATTTGGCGTAAGCCCTTCAGGCGATGGTATGGCAATTTTATCGCCTCCGAGAAGGATTTTTTTGTTTGCGAGAAAGGCATGGTGTGATGCACAAACGGAAAAGAGATGGGCGTGTTGGGCATCTTGGGACCATAGGTCAGCTTGCTCACATAGAGATAGTCGCCTACCAGCAGAGATTTCTCCATAGATGATGACGGAATGACATACATCTGGAAGAAGAAAATATGTATAAGCGATGCCACGACCGTAGCAAATACTATGGCATTGACCCACTCGTAAATATTACGATATAGCGAACTTATCTCGCATAAACGCTCGTTTTTACTCCAAACATAACGATAAAACAGGCGTGAAATGTAAAGGTCGTATATGACGGGAATGCCAAGCAGAAACCACGCGTTACCCATCCACACAACAAACCATAACACATAGAGTATTGTGGCGAGGGAGAATCCTACCCAACGATTTTTAAGTATATTTTTTATTCTCTTCATCAAATCTCAATTTTGAATTTTCACTCTTAAAAAAGGTCCTCCATTGTAAACACGCCATGCTTGCCGCAGAGGAACTCGGCAGCTACGACTGCTCCCTGAGCCAGCGTGCGTCGATTTTTTATCGAGTGGCGAATCTCCAAAACATCATCCTCCGAGGTGTAGGTTACCGTATGGTCACCCGGAGTCATGCCAATGCGGAACGATTCGATGCCGATGAGGCTCTCGTCGTCGGTAGGCTCGTTTATCCAGCCCTTTTTGCGGTCAAGACGCGCAATAATATCCTCAGCCAATGTAACAGCCGTACCACTTGGGGAGTCCTTCTTCTCGGTATGGTGGGTCTCGGTCATTGCGACATTGTATCCGTTAAAGGCATTCATCATGCGGGCCAACTCGCGATTTAGACGGAACATGAGGTTTACACCTATCGAGTAGTTCGATGCGTAGAACATCGCCCCACCCTTCTCCTTGCATAGCTCCTGCAACTCCTTTAGTCGGTCGGTCCAACCCGTGGTACCTGACACAATGGCCGTGCCGCACTCCAAGCAGGTGCGAATGTTGTGGTATGCCGTGGCGGGCGTAGTGAACTCTATGGCTACATCAATTTTCTTGAGGTTTTCAGCATTGAGGTCGGCAGCGTTTTCTTGGTCGATAATGAGTGCCACCTCGTGACCTCGCTGGAGCAATATCTTCTCTATCTCACGCCCCATCTTGCCGTATCCTATTATTGCAACTTTCATGGTTCTCAAACTTTTTATCGTCTACTTTGTAGACGGGTTAATATAAATCGGACAAAGATACAAAAAAATAATACCGATACAAAACTAATGTATAAGAATAAAAATACCCACACCATTTACGGTTGCGGGTAAGATGTTAAATGTTGTTTTTATTGCAATTGCGCCTTGATAGCTGCAATATCTGCGTCTGAGAAACAATTTTTGTCATTGAGCAGATCGTACTCTTTGCCATGAACTTCTGATGCAAACTTTGAGAGTCGGTTTACGAAATAGACAAATTTGTCGTATTTTGTATTGATGTTAGTACCACCCGATGTTCCGTATTTGCGCATATAGTCGAATGTCTTCCTGAAAGGCTCCCAGCCGATAAATTCATCACCTGCAAGGCGTGCCAAGAGATAGTGGATGGCGTTGTCGTTAAGCTTACCTGTTGGTAATGTTTTGTCGTAATCCTGTTTGTACATATTGAGAATTTCGCGACCTGTGTATACTTTATTAGTAGTATCATATGCTCCTCTTACATAAACGCCCAAATTGTTCATTTCCAGAGCGTACTGCATGCGGAAGTTGGCAAACATCTCGTCATTCCAGTTCCAGTTTGTTTGTCCCAAATTAAAGACATGGCCAATCTCGTGCATCATACCGAAATTCATGGTTTGATGTGTTGAAATCTCCGAAATAATACTTGGTATGTGCGATACTCCAATAAGAATGGGATAACCGGCCAAGGCTACATATCCACGATACATGCCTGGCGTTGAGAGCATTTTGAATTGTCTGCCGTTTTGAGGCGTGATGCCCACCAACTCTTTATAAGATTCATACATCTTGTCTATATTTGCAAGCCATGTATCGATAAAGTGGTCGGCGCAAACTACTTGGATTGGATCCCAGAATATCTTCATGTGCTCGCTTTCGCGCATATAGAGTTCGTTGTCGGTTACTTTGATGACATCTACATCGTCGAAGTAAGCTACACCCGTAGAGCGACCGCCGTTTGCAAGTCCACTCTGCCAGAAACCTAACGCAAGGCTTATTGTGGCGTTACCAGAGGCATCGGTGAGGAAATCTACGAAGACTTTTTTGTATGTCGAAGTTGTACCATATGTATACTCCGAAGCGTTCCAATATTGGTCGGTGTTAGGGCTGAACATTACAGCGCCGCAACCCTGGCCGTTGGGGATATTCTCGTAGCGTACATATGCCATGGCTCGATACATCTGCTCGGCCTCGAGTCCTGTCAGTTTGCGCTCGACAGCGACGCTGCATATGCCATCTGCTGCAGCTTGTGAAATCTTGATAGCCTTGCTGCCATTAACTCCTGCACCATCAACGACTTCAACCTTTGTCTTTGTGCCGTTGTGGTAGCGATTAATTGTCCAATCCTGCAAGCCATTCTCGAAATCCTTGTTAGATAGCTCGATTGGTGAATAGTAATTTGATAACTGCTTAATTGGAATCTTTACTACTACCTCTGGGTGGTCTTTGCCTTTTAGTAAGACATTGCCTGAGCGGGGAGACTGTGTAGTATTCTCGGTAAGAGAAACAGAAATCATGAATTCATTAGATTTTGTGTCAATTATAATCCAATCTGAATCTGATTCTATAGTAAAGGTGAAATTCACGCCGATAGGAGTGATTCTGACTGTTGTGGCGTCTGCACTCTTAACAAGAGCGTTGCTGGGGTGAAATCTATATGTCGGCTCAAAAGGCTTTTGTACAATCTCGATAACCTCCTCGATGCCGTATTTTTCTTTTACAATCTTGATTTCAGCCTTGCGCTCCTCTAATGCTTTTAATTCGGTAGTAGAGATAGTAATACCTCGCTCAATTTTTTCTATCGAGAGCCAATCGGCCTCGCACTTAATATCGTAGTCGAAGTTTGCATCGATGTCGATGGTTGTCTCTTCTGCTTCAAAAGTAAAGGTATGGCTGTCGGCCATAACGGTTAATTGAGGCTCGAAAGCCGCCTGAGAGATGGTAAACTTACCCTCTTCGGCTGCTGCAGAGTTTGTTATGGTAATTACCGCCTTACGAACAGAAGTTTCAAAGCTCGGAGCTGCGGTGTATGTCATCTTGTTGCTACCGGCCTTTCCTTCGGTTGCGCCGAGTGTTATCCACTCCTCCTCGCAAGAAGCACTCCATGAGTGAGAAGAGTTGAACATAAGATAACCGTTACCTCCCTCGGCCGAGATAGTGTTGCTATCCAGTGGAATCGAAATTTCGCCAACAGCATCTTTCGTGCAGCCGCTAAGTGTCAGCCACAGAGAAATGGATAGCAGATAAAATAGTTGTTTCATAATAAATAAATTGTTTAGGTTAATTCAGTACAAAGGTAGAAAATAGTGATTGTTATAGCAACTTTTATGGAGCAATATTCGGTGAATATTTTTTTTATTTTGAAAATGTGCCTATATTTGTTTACCCAAAAATCGTTATGCGTTATTTTGTAGAACTTTCATACGATGGTAAGGCCTATTGCGGGTGGCAAAGGCAGAAGGAGGCTCCGAGTGTGCAACAGACCTTGGAGCAGGCTCTGACTACCTTGTTGCGGACGCCATGTGAAATTGTGGGTGCAGGACGCACCGATACGGGGGTTAACGCATCGTATTATGTGGCGCATTTTGATGTTTACAACGCTGTGGATTGCAAGCAGTTGGCTTATAAACTTAATTTGATTTTACCTGCCGACATTGCCGTTGCGAGGGTCTATGAAGTCGATGCTCGAAAGCATGCCCGATATGATGCTTTGGAGCGCGAATACACCTATTTCATCTCGCAGCGCAAGAATCCCTTTAGGCGTTATTCGGCGTGGCAATATTATGTTCCCCTCGATATGGAGCGTATGAATCAGGCCGCTGCGATTTTGTTGCGTTATGACGACTTTACATCGTTTGCCAAATTGGGTTCCAACAATAAGACCAACATTTGTCGCATAATGGCAGCCGAATGGCATCGCGACGCGGATGATGCCGAAGTGTTGGTGTTTAAGATTCGCGCCGACCGTTTCCTTAGAAACATGGTGCGTGCTATTGTCGGTACTTTGGTTGATGTTGGCCGAGGTCGCCTTACGGTTGAGGATTTTGAGCGTATCGTGGCAGCGCGCGACCTTTCGCTTTCGTCGGCAGGAGCTCCGGCTGAAGGTTTGTTTTTGAGCGATGTGCGTTATGCCGATGTGGGGCCATTATAAGTGAAGCGTTACTTAATGTAAAATGCTTAAAATACGGAATACCTTATGTTTAACTAAATATTTTTTATTATGGTAACTCTGATTTGTTACATTATTCAGATTGTATTGGCTGTGACTGTTTTCAAGCGTCAGGACTTGGATTTGGTCGGTAAGTTGATTGCCATTTTGATTATTATTGTTCCCCCTTATTTCTTGGGTGCAGCGTTCTACTATTTCTACGCGAAGGATCAGCTTCCTCAGTGGTTGGGTAAGAAATAATCGCAGGGGAGTAATTGGTAAAGGGCCTGTCTAATAAGTTTTAGACAGGCCCTTGTTGTGTTAGATAACTTCTTTTCGTGTTTTTAATCCTTAAGTCAAATGCTTGATGCGCGAGATAAGCTCATCGCCCAAAACATTCTTTGTTTCAATATGCTCTACTACCGCCCTGACAAAGGGATTGTTTTCGAAGTCGCCCCTGACCTGTTCGAAGTCCAAATCTTTCTCGGTGCGGGTTCCGTCGGCGCCGAATCCCGTGCGGGAGGCCAATGAAAACTCCTTGCGGGCATCTTCGTAGACCATTTTGTCAAGCCCCACAACGGCTTTGCGCCACCGCTCTACAATGGCGATTATATCGCGTGCCGTAATCTCCTCGGGATTAATGCCATAAAAAGCCTCTATGTTATCGTATACCCAAGTCCACTCGTAGGTGTAGTAGTTGAGGTGCATCTGCTCGAATTCGGCATTTACTTGCTTTAGTTGGTTAATCGAGCCATCCTCAATATGGTTGAGTATGCGCTCTACCTCATTCTTTGGAGCTATAAGCCCCGAGAGGTCGACCCATTCACCCTGCCCGATTGTCGTGTCGGGGCGTAGACGCCGGCGAATCTCATCGTTTGATTCAAACCGACGGCCCTCCAAGCGCTTTATTATTGAGTTACCCATAAATTTATGTATTGCGGTTTGGTATAGCTCAATGCCTCGACGAAGTGAAGAGTTCTTGATTTTGGCGCTATGGAACGAATATATGTCGGTAAGCTCTCCGCTCGCTTCGCGCAAACCCTCAAGTATCTGCTTGCCTCGCATCATCTTATGTACCGTATAAGGACTCAGGAGGTTGTAATTTATCAAATCCAACTGCACGGAATCGGTGCGTCGGTCACGCTTGGGCCACTTCTGCACATCGCGAATAGTACCCACCGAGCGAAGGTTTATGGCAGGAACAAGATAGGTGGTGTTGTTCTGCTCGATAAGGTACGAGAACGGCAGATTCGATGTATCGGAGTGATTGACATGGCGACCCATGACCAGCGAAAAGGCCCCGACGCGAGAGGGCCAGAGGATGTAGGAGTTGGATGTGGTCTTCGCGCCACGCTCCATAGTACCTTGGTGTATAGGGCCCAACTTATACATGTGATTGCTCTGATTTGAGCCTGAGCCGGCATTCATAAACGAGAACATGCCCGCAATAAGTAGCGTCGATTTATGATGCGTAACGGTGTAGGGGCCTGCAAATATGGCACATGCTTCGCCATTCTCGCCATGGCAATTGCTGAAAAAGAGCGAATCGGAGGCTGTGTAATAGTGGCCAAGGCGGCATGCCTGCCCCACAAAACAACGGGTTAAGGTTGCTCCGCTGTCAATCTTAGAGCCACTCGATATGATAAAGTCGTCACATATCACACCGCGCCCAATATAGACCGGAGCTGACGAAGTGCTGTTTATCGAGCCGTTTGTGAGTCGTGCAGCCCCTTCGATTACGCAATTATCGCCAATGCGGATATTGCGAATGGCTCCAACATTAGTAATAACTACATTGCTGCCTATCGTACCCCAGTCGGAAGAGTGCTCGACGGTGTAGTGCATGATAATTTCACGCAGCCGAGCGATGAACTGCGGGCGGTGACGATATAGCGCCATGATGTAAGCCGTGTGGGCCGAGAGCTTGTCGCTTATCATCACTTCGCGACCTCCCAACTCGTTCAATACTGCAACCTCAACGCCATTTCCAAATGATGATACCCCATCGACAACCAATAAATCGCAATTCTCGATGATGGTCTGCTCGCCGATTGTGTAGTTTGCGATGTAGTTGTTGATGTTCTCAATCAGGCAGTCGTTGCCCACGGTAACATTGTGTAGTCTTACATTGCGAAGTCCCGAGTGCATCTTTACGCCCCCGGGTCGGAGGAATGTGTGTGAGAATTTGCCAAGGCGAATTTCGCCCGAAAACCTTACATTATATATATTGTGGGTGGTAAAATCGGGATGCACCCAAATTTTCGCCCAATCTTCAGCTGTGCATTGCTGATGGATTAGCCTGCAAATCTCCTCTTCTATAAGATTTCTATACCCTATCATATCCATTTCTATTTTTTGCCTTGCAAATATAACGCAAAAATAGTCACGGAAGTATCAAAATCTATATTTATTATATCAAAATGTTAAGTTTTCACCCTGCTATGTGAGGGGAGTGTCAAATATGCTCGGGTGCGGAATTATCGGCTGCCGAAAATGGTTGAGCCGATACGAACCTCTGTAGAGCCATACTCCAAGGCGATGTGATAATCATCCGACATGCCCATGGATATGGTGTCGAAAGCTTCGCCGAAATACACCTTCAAAGTCTTGAAATATTGGGCCAAACGCTGAAAATCGGCCCTTACCGTCGCCTCATCGTCGGTGAGTGTTGCCATGCCCATTACACCTCGCACGCGAATATGTGGCATTGCGTTAAAACTGCCTTGCTCTATAAACTCCAAAAGCGAAGAGTATTCCCAGCCCGATTTGCTATCTTCCTGGGTTAGGTGAATCTCCAAAAGACAGTCGATAACTCGGTCAAATCGCGAGCCCTGACGCTCAATCTCCTCGGCAAGGCGCTCGCTATCGAGTGATTCGATGAGCGACACGAAGGGCGCGATATACTTCACTTTATTGGTCTGCAAATGGCCTATCATGTGCCACTCGATATCTTTGGGTAGAGCCTCATACTTCGATTTTAACTCTTGCGGACGGCTCTCACCAAAGGCACGCTGCCCCACCTCGTAAGCCTCCATTATGGCCTCGGTGGGATGAAACTTTGATACGGCAAGTAGCTTAACCCCAGCGGGTAAAGTTTTTTGAATCTCTCTTATCTGACTACCTATCGACATAATCGTTTGTTTTACTTCGGTAAAAATAGTGATTTTTCTTGGATTTTACATCTGATTTTTTATTATCTTTGTCAATTAAGATAATTTAATCAAAAACAGATACCTTATGAAACAACTACTTAAAAGCTTGATTTTAGCTGTTGCAGGTGTTATGGTAGGTGCTGCCACCGCCAATGCCTGTACAAACTTTATCGTCACAAAGGGCGCTTCAACCGACGGTTCGGCGATGGTGACCTATGCGGCCGATTCGCACTCGCTGTATGGTGTGCTTTATAGCCATGTCCCCGGCAAATTTACCGAGTATATCGATGTCAATGAGTGGGATTCGGGTCGTTATTTGGGCAAGATTAAGCAGGTGCCTACGACTTATCGCACTTTGGGTAACTCAAACGAACATTCGCTCTTCATTACTGAAACAACCTTCGGAGGCCGCCCCGAGTTGGAAGACCCAAAGGGCGGTATTGACTATGGTTCATTAATCTACATCGCCTTGCAGCGTGCCAAGACGGCTCGCGAGGCTATTGGGATTATTGTTGATTTGGCCAATACCTATGGCTACGCCTCGAGTGGCGAGTCATTCTCGTTAGTCGATACCGAAGAGGCTTGGATTATGGAACTCATCGGTAAGGGCCCCAACAATAAGGGTATTGTGTGGGTAGCAATGCGTATTCCCGACGGATATGTTTCGGCTCACGCCAATCAGGCGCGTATTATGCAGTTCCCACTCAACGACAAGGAGAATTGCCTCTATGCTCCCGATGTAATCTCGTTTGCTCGCGAGCAGGGCTACTTCGATGGCCGTGACGAGGAGTTCTCGTTCAGTGATACCTATGCTCCGCTTGATTTTGGCGGTATGCGTGCTTGCGAGGCTCGCGTTTGGGCTTTCTTCCGCACTATTGCTGATGATATGGACAAATATGAGGACTACGCTATGGGCTATAACCCCAAGAATCGTATGCCTTTGTGGGTTAAGCCTCGCACGAAGCTCTCTCCGAAGCTTGTTATGGATTGCATGCGCGACCACTACGAGGGCACAAAGATGGATATGACAACCGACATCGGTGCTGGTGGCGAGGGTTGCCCCTATCGTTGGCGTCCTATGCACTTCGAGGTTGATGGTGTGGAGTATGTAAACGAGCGTGCTATCGCTACCCAGCAAACGGGCTTCTGGCTTATGGGTCAGGCTCGTCCCGGCAAGAAGGGTATTCTCTGGTTTGGTACCGACGATGCTGCTACATCACCTCTGACACCTGTGTATGTCAATTCGCAGGAGGTACCCGAGTGCTTGCGTGAGGGTAATGGCTCGATGTTGCACTATTCTCGCACCTCAATGTTCTGGATTACAAACCGTATCGCGCAGTTCGCATATTTGCGTTATAATGTTGTGGGCAAGAAGGTGCGCGAGTATATCGATACTTGGGAGAATGCCGCTTTGGAGGCTGTCGAGAAGATTGATATTGCTATCGGCAACACTCCCAAGGCTAAGAAGCAGAATCAGATTGCGACAGAGTTTACCCTTCAGACGGCACAGAAGTTGTTTGATACTTGGGTTACACTCGATGAGTATTTGATGGTGAAGTATATCGACGGCAATGTCAAGAGCGAGGACGAGAATGGCTTCCTCGATAATGGCAACGGCAAGAATATCCCCGGAAATATCCAGAATCCCGGTTATAGCGAGAAATGGAAGCGTGCCGTAGCTGCCGACAACGGTGAGGTGTTGAAAGTTGTTAAATAGTCGCAAGGGTTATGGCGTTTTTGATGACTTTAATTACGGCAGCCAAGCTTCTGGTCGTGGCCGTGACATTGTTGGTAGTTATACTTTCAGTATTGGCTATCATTGCGCTCGTTGAGTGGATAAAATATCTTCGCAGACAAAACCAAAAAACCGAATAACAGATGAAATACGACATTATAGTTATAGGTAGCGGACCGGGCGGCTATGTAGCCGCCATTCGCGCCGCACAAGAGGGTAAGAAAGTGGCCATCGTCGAGAAGGCCGAGCTGGGTGGCGTATGTCTTAATTGGGGATGTATTCCTACAAAAGCCCTATTGAAGAGTGCGCAGGTATTCTCTTATTGCAAAAATTCGGCTCACTACGGCGTCGCAATCGAGGGCGAAGTGAAACCCGACTTCGAGAAGATTGTAGCTCGCTCACGCACCGTTGCCGAAACAATGAGCAAGGGTGTGGCTTTTCTGATGAAAAAGAACAATATCGAGGTTATTGGCGGCTTCGGTCGTGTTGTTGCACCGGGAAAGGTTGAGGTCGAAGGCGCAGAGTATGAGGCCGAGGCTATTATCCTCGCCACAGGTGCACGCCCTCGCCAAATGCCTTTTATGCCGATTGATGGCGAGCATATCATCTCGTCGAAGGAGGCGCTTACCTTGCCTAAGCTCCCTGAAACGATGATAGTTGTCGGCTCAGGTGCCATAGGTAGCGAGTTTGCCTGCTTGTATGCTTCGCTGGGCGTGAAGGTGACTATCGTAGAATACATGCCGCAACTTATGCCCTTGGAGGACGAGGAGGTTGCAAAGACTATGGAGCGCGCTTTCCGCAAGATGCGTGTCGGCGTGATGACCTCGACAACCGTAAAGCAGGTGTCGGTTGGCGACGACGGCCTTTGCAAGGTGGAAATCGAGGGCAAGAAGGGCGCAGAAACCTTAACAGCCGAGATTGTTCTGTCGGCTGTGGGCATCAAATCAAATATCGAAAATATCGGCTTAGAGGAGGTTGGCGTAACGGTTGAACGCGACAAGGTGGTGGTTGATGAGCATTACCAGACCTCGGTTGCGGGCATCTATGCTATTGGCGATATTATCTCTACGCCGGCGCTTGCGCATGTAGCTTCGGCCGAGGCTATCCACTGTGTTGAGCATATCTGTGGACTGAATCCCGATAAGGTCGATTACTCGACTATCCCGTCGTGCGTCTTCACCTCGCCCGAGGTGGCGTCGGTGGGTATCACCGAGCAGAAAGCACAGCAGTTGGGTATAGAATATAAGGTAGGTCGATTCCCATTCACAGCATCGGGCAAGGCTACGGCTGCGGGTGACCGCGACGGCTTCGTGAAGCTAATTTTCGACGCCGACGAGCGATTGATTGGCGCACATATGGTAGGAGCTACCGTTACCGAGATGTTGGGCGAGCCCACTCTGGCCAAGCGTTTGGGTGCTACGGCACATCAGATTGCCAAGACCATCCATTCGCATCCTACGATGCACGAGGCTATCATGGAGGCTTCGGAGGCAGCGATGGGGGCTGCTATACATTTATAGTGTTGTTATACAACTTTTTACACAACAAGGGCCTGTCGAATAAGTTACGACAGGCCCTATTTTTTGCTCTTTTCGATTCTTGCTGCGGCAAAACTACCGAAGTGCTATTTTTTGCGTAGCTTATGGCGTATGATGCGATAGCCGAGGGTGCATAACAGAGTGAAGAATAACGATATAAATGTCGTCAGGAAGAAAATTCTTGCACTCTGCAAACTCTCGGTTTGCGGGAACTTGGCATGGAACTCAAGTCCCTCCTCCATGATTTGACGCAGTTTTAGCGAGTCGGTAAATTCAAATCCCGTCACCGACACAATGTCGGGTGATGGATACATTGGCAAAAGCTCCACAGGGCCCATAAAATCAACCTTCAGGTTGCCGAGTGGCAGAAGTTGGTTGTCGTGAGTTGGCTTTCCCCCTATATGTGTGGTCGCCCATGGGTCGCTGTCGGTTGTGTATTGCAGTCGGTAACTCTTTTGCGATATATCCCATGGATTCCAAATGTTGGGATAAGCATTTATGCTCTCCGCAGAATGAAGTACGCTGAAATGAAACTCGTTTTCATTTTTGCAACCAATATATCCTATTGATGTATTGGTGTATAGATGATTGAACAGCCAAACTTTAGTCTTCTCTGTGATGGGCTTGTCTAAAACAGCCCACAAAGTCTCTTCTCTAAAAGATATGCTCGGAATCTCGTATTGTGGTGCGAGATTATGAATAAGAGCACGCTTAAAATCCTTTGTGCGGGTTGTGACTTGGTAAAGGTGTGCTATCTCATCTAATGGCTCGTTGGGAGCAAATGCACGCATCGCAGAGTCTGCTCTGCTTGCTAAAATGTTTTGTCTGCTACGATGGATGTAGGTGGTGTCGTACTGTGTCGTAAGAATGATTTCATCTCGGGGTATAGAGTCGTGCTCAAAGAGTAGGCCGTTGTTGAAGTGTATATTGAGTTCGGCCTTACCACCTTTGGTAAGTCCTCGGATTTCATCAATGTGATATGATAGTTCGGTGCGCTTAATCTGATGAATGCAGACAAACTGCCAGACCATGCAGACGAGTCCAATACTAAGAGCGATTGTTTGCCAAGTTTTCGCCTCAAGGCCTGTTGCTATGCGCTTGAGGATGGTCCAAATGGTTATAAACGGGTTAGTCATGGGTTAAATAGTTTTTTTTTGTTAGTGGGATTTATTCTCTAAATTCCCTAAATTCTCTATTTCCGAGATTCTCAAGCAATTATTGTTTTCGTCACTCTGAGGGAGTGAAACGACCGTGAGAGTCTGAAAAAAATAATCGCTCAGAATGACGAAAAACTTAATTATGCCGAGTCGTAAGGGCTTCCCTTAATTGCTCCGCCATAACAAGCCTCTGTATATGGCTTAATCGCAATTTTGAACCGACGCACGAAGCAAGCGCAGAGGGTAAATTTATTTGCACTATGCCTTGCAAGAGGGAGGAAAAGCCGACCTTGTGTCGGATTAATTTTGAATTTTGGCAAGCCACGAGGGCTTCCCTTAATTGCTCCGCCATAACATAGTCTACAAGCAGCCTCTGTCTATGGCTTAATCGCAATTTTGAATTTTGAATTTTGAATTCTCCTCCCTACCTTACTCTTATTCGCTGACCGATACGCAGTGTCGAGTTGCGCGAAATACCATTGAGCTGACACAATTTTGTCACCGTTGTGTGGTTGTTTATAGCTATTCGACCTAATGTGTCGCCACTCTTGACGATGTGATACTTGCGCGCAGCTGCCTCGGCGGCTATCTTCTTGTCCTCCTCCTCGGACTGAACCTCCATCTCGAAATCTTGCGTAAAGCGAGAATATGGGCTGAAATAGGTACGCTTCAGCAGGAATGTTTCGCGTCGCAGAGTGCCGGTTGAGAAATCTATAAGACGCTCGGGGTCAAACGATTGACCCTTGTATCTCATCTCGAAGTGGAGGTGTGGACCGGTGCTGCGACCTGTATTACCGCCATAGCCGATAACCTGACCTGCCGTAACCCACTGCTCTGCCTCGACGAGTATTTGTGAGAGGTGACCATAGAAAGTCTCAAGGCCATTGTCGTGGCGCAAAACGATAAGGTTTCCATAGCCTCCGCTGTAATGCTTTGTGATTCGCACTCGGCCGTCAAATGGTGCGTAAATGGGGTCGCCAATTTTTAGGGCAATATCGGTGCCCTGGTGTACGCGACGACGGCGTGGGCCATATTTTGATGTAATGCGGCCCTTGTAGGGGTAATGATAGCTCTTGAGCGAGTCGACCAAATCGACAACCATAGATATGGGCAAATCCTTCAACTCCACTTTGTAGGGGTTGAGTGTCAGGGTATCCCAATTTTGTGTAAATACGGTTTCGTCGAGCGCCGAAATATCGCGATTGCGGATATAACGCCAAGTGTTGTCGTTGAAGAGAACAATCTGCAAACCTTCGCTCGATGAGGGGATAGTATCGACTACCAGCTCTGTGATGTTAAGGTCCGGGCCCGAAGCCAAAGGTACGCGACGCACGATGATTGCATCGTCGGGTAAGGTGTCTTTCTCGATTTTTGCTTCAGCGGCTGCTTTGTTTGCCTCTTCGAGTGATATATCTTGTGCTGCCGCACTTGCTACGGCAAATATTGTCAGCATAGCGGCTGTAAGTGTTAGTCTGTTGAATGTCATTTGTGTGTAGGTTTGCAATTTTGAATTTCTCTATTTCTCCTGCTCTTTGAGCATCTCTTCGGCGCACTCCAACGCGGTGTAGAACTCCTCACCGAATTTTCGGATAATAGGCTCTTTGAGTGCTTTGTATACGGGTACGCCCAACTTTCGGCCGCACTCTACAGCATCGCGGCAAACAGCCCAGCGATGATAATTCAGCCCATAAGAGCCGTTGCGGAACTGCTTCACGCGAATAGGATATAAGTGGCACGAAATAGGTTTCAGGAATGAGCATTTGCCTTCGCGGTAGGCTCGCTCGATGGCACAGAAAGTCGTGCCATTCTCTTCGAATGCGTAGGCGCAGGCAGCATTGTCGACCAAGGGTGTGGTGTAATCGCCATCTGCATCTACAACCATAAATCCTTGGCGCTCAACCTCGCGGCGTCCCTCCTCGGTCATGTAGGGGGCGTAATTCTCATACTCCTCCTCCAATAAATCCACCTCCTCAATCTCCAAAGGAGCTCCGGCGTCACCCTCGACGCAGCAGATACCTTTACACTTGCCTAAGTCGCATACGAAGCACTCCCTGAGAAGGTCGATGCTTACTATCTTATCATCAATTTCAATCATTCTCTATGGATTATAAATGTCTTTATATCTGAACTCCAATATCTCGTGTGTCATGTCGATATATTGCTGCGCCTCCTTGTGTGAAGGCGTAATCTTTAAGGCTTGCTGGAAGTCGTTTATGGCGCTACCCCACTCCTGCCGGCGAAAATAACATTTTCCGCGCTCAATATATATTTCGGCACTCTCCTCGCCCTGGTTAATGGCTGCAGAGAGTGACGCTATCTTATAGGCAAGGCTCCATAGCCCGCGCTCGCGAATATAGTCGGCAACCTCCTTGTCGAGCATGGCCGAAGTGTCGTCGCCTCGCTCTATGGCATCGCGAATGGTTGTAGACGAAAGGTCGAATTGCGGCGCATCTGCCAAAAATGTAGTTCTCGGCGTGGAGAAGGTCATCGGCTCGTTGGGGCGCGGATAGACCAAGAGGTCGAAATTTTCGATTATATACTCCGCCTCACGCCAGCGAGGTAACTGATTGACAAGGTCACTACCCATAAGAATCGCAAACTCCATATGTGAGCCGTAATTCTCAACCAAATGACGCAGTGTGTTTACCGTATAAGAGGGCTTTTCCAGCAAGAACTCTATCACCGAAGGTTGGATTTGCTCGGGATAAGCCGAGTTGCGACATGCTATCTCTGCCATCTCGTAACGCACCGTCTCGGCTGCTTGAGCCCAACTCTGCTTGAAGGGATTGTGTGGCGAGATAATCATTGCCACCTCGTCGCCAAGGTTATGTTTTACGGCATACTCGGCCAAGGCGATATGCCCTCGGTGTATCGGGTTGAAAGAGCCGAAATAGAGTATCATGCGTCGCTTTGCCATATGCTTTAAGCTAAAAAGTCCGAAATGATTTTACGAGCCTCTGCAACCGCATCGTCTAAGCGGTCGTTTATCACCACATGGTCGAATTGTGGAGCTTTGGAAATCTCGAAATCAGCCTTCGCAACTCGTTTTGCAATGGTCTCGGCGTTATCGGTAGCTCTACCCTCCAATCGCTTCTGCAACTCCTCGATTGAGGGCGGCATGATGAATATGGAACAAGCTCTCTCGCCAAAAATGTTCTTAAGGTTGATGCCTCCCATAACATCGACATCGAACACAATAACATTGCCCTTCTGCCAAATGCGCTCCATCTCACTCTTCAGTGTGCCGTAGCATGTGCCATTGTATACCTCTTCCCACTCGACAAAGGCCTCTTCGGCGACCTTTTGACGAAACTCCTCCTGCGAGAGGAAGAAGTAGTCTACACCATCTTGCTCCTGACCGCGCGGGGCGCGTGAGGTGGCCGAAATCGAGAACTCGAATTGAGGAAATACCTCCAATAATTGACGCACGATTGTGGTCTTGCCTGAGCCACTGGGGGCTGAGAAAATTACGAGCTTGCCTTGTTCTGCCATCGTTATAAAATATTGAGTACCTGTTCTTTAATCTTCTCCAACTCGTCCTTCATCTTCACTACGAGGATTTGCATGTTTGCCTCGTTCGATTTTGAGCCCAAAGTGTTAATCTCGCGTCCCATCTCTTGAGCTATGAAACCGAGTTTGCGACCCGGAGCCTCCTCCGAAGAGGCAACCTCGCGGAAATAGTCGCAGTGATTCTTCAGGCGCACCTTCTCCTCGGTGATGTCGAGCTTCTCGATATAGAAAATCATCTCCTGCTCCAGGCGGTTGTTGTCGAGTTCGAGATTCATCTTCTCGATATGCTCGCGAATACGATTCTTGATAACCTCGGTGCGGGCCTTCTCGAATGGCTCGACCTGAGTCTTGTACTGCTCGATTTTGTCTACACGATGCAAAAGGTCGGCAATGAGTGTCGCGCCCTCCTGCTCGCGGAAGGCGGTGAAGTGCGCCAAAGCTTCGTCTACAGCCTGCATAAGAGCGTTTTGCTCCTCCTCGCTGAGGCTCTCAATCTGAGTGGATACCACATCGGGTAATCGCATTAAGACGGGCAGAACAGCATCGTAATCGGCATCAATACCCGAAAATGCCATAGCGTCGTTTACCTGCTTGAGGTACTCGCGGAAAATCTCTTTGTTGATAGTGGCAGAGGTGTGCACTGCCGTAGTTTCGATGTTTACCGAAATATCGGCCTTTCCCCTTACGATAGCGGCGGCTGCGCGTGTACGGATGTCGAACTCCATAGAACGATAGATGCCTGGCAACTTAACCGAAAGGTCTAACTGCTTTGAATTTAGTGACCGCACTTCGACGGTAATCTTTTTGGTTGGCAGAGAAATCTCGCTCTTGCCATATCCTGTCATTGATTTTATCATTTGCTTGGTAGGCTTAACAATAAAACTTGTAGTGTAATATTATCATGCAAAGATAATATAACGCACGCGTGTAAGCAAATTTTTTGGCCTTTATAGCTCAAAAAGTTGTGGTTTACGCTGTTTTTGGCAGCTTCGGGGAGTGCGCACCGTTGAAATTTGCAAAAAAATTAAAATTATCTTTTTTTATGACTTTTGCCACTAAAAGTGTCATATCATTATTAAAAAATATCATTAAGTAAATTATGTTTAGTATTTGGAGCGAAAAACTAATATTGCGAATAGAAAAAGAGATGAAAAGATTTTGAATTGTCATATTTTTCAGTTTACTTTGTAGGAAGAAAGAGTTCGGTGCTGCACTTTTTATATTCAATACCGGATGGTGCAAATTGGGGTGAAAAGGTGAAATATCGCACTCTTGCTTTAAGAAACTTATAATTTTTTATAACCATTAATGCCATGAAGAAGTATAATTTTAATGCCGGACCCTCTATCTTGCCGGATGTAGTATTAGAAGCAGCCGCAAAAGCGATTATTGATTTTGACGGAACAGGACTCTCCTTGCTTTCGATATCCCATCGTACTCCGGAGTTTGAGGCGGTTCTTGCCGATGCCAAGAACTTGTTCAGAGAGTTGCTGAATATCCCCGACAATTATCAGATTTACTTTGTTGGTGGAGGTGCAAGCACCCAGTTCTTCCATATACCTGCCAATTTCCTGAAGTGCAAGGCCGGGTATGTTCATACGGGAGTATGGACCAAGAAGGCTATTAAGGAGGCTAAAATGTATGGCGAAGTGCAGGTTGTGGCTTCGTCGGAGGATAAGAACTTTACATATATCCCTAAGGGGTTTGAGATTCCCGCAGATTTGGATTACCTCTATATCTGTGCAAATAATACAATCTACGGAACGGAGTACAAGGAGGATTTGGATTCGCCTGTACCCCTGATTGCCGATATGAGCTCCGATATTTTGAGTCGCCCTGTTGATGTGTCGAAGTATGCGTTGATTTATGGCGGTGCGCAGAAGAATTTGGCACCTGCGGGTGTGACATTCGTTATCGTGCGAGATGATATGTTGCAGAAGGTTGTACGCGAGTTGCCTACGATGATGAATGTGAATACTCATATCGAGAATAACTCAATGTTCAATACACCTCCGGTATTCCCTATCTATGTGCTGCGTGAAACGCTGAAGTGGATGAAGAGTGAGGGTGGCCTTGAGGAGATTTATCGTCGCAACCGGGAGAAGGCAGCGATGCTCTATGCCGAGATTGACCGCAACTCGTTGTTCCGTGGCACGGTTGCTGATGAGGACCGCTCGTTGATGAATATCTGCTTTGTGATGAGCGAAGGCAACGAGGCTTTGGCGCCTGAATTCTTGGAGTTCGCCAAGTCGAAGGGCATGGTCGGCATTAAGGGTCACCGTTTGGTTGGCGGTTTCCGCGCGTCATGCTATAACGCCTGCCCGAAGGAGTCGGTCGAGGCTTTGATTGCCTGCATGCAGGAGTTTGAGCAGGCGCATAAATAATCTGTTTTGAAATAATGTTTTTCGTGAGGACTCTTAACTTAAATTTATAGAGTATGAAAATTCTTATTGCAACTCAAAAACCGTTTGCCCAGAAGGCTGTGGACGGTATAAAAGAGATATTGACAGATGCCGGTTTCGAGGTGGTGATGTTGGAGCGTTATGAGAAACCTGAGGAGCTGGTTGCTGCTGTGGCTGATGTCGATGGACTCATTGTTCGCAGCGATAAGGTTACCGCCGATGTCATTGCGGCAGCGCCCAATCTTAAGATTGTTGTTCGCGCCGGTGCCGGATATGACAATGTAGATTTGGCCGAGGCTACGGCTCATGATATTGTGGTGATGAATACTCCGGGTCAAAACTCAAACGCTGTGGCGGAGTTGGCTTTGGCGATGATGATTTATATGTCGCGTAACCGTTTTACTCCGGGTACAGGCTATGAATTGCAGGGTAAGACGGTCGGAATACATGCTTATGGCAATGTGGGGCGTTTGGTGGCTCGCAAGGCCAAGGCTTTGGGTATGAATGTTATAGCTTATGACCCTTATGTGACCGATTCTGCGCTGTTTGATAATGATGGTGTTGAGCAGGTTGGAAGTGTCGAGGAGTTATATGCAGCTTCGGATTATTTGTCGTTGCATATCCCCGCTACGGCTCAAACCAAAAAGTCTATTGGCTACGACTTAATGATGTCGATGCCTAAGGGTGCAACATTGGTTAATACGGCTCGCAAGGAGGTTATCGACGAAGTCGGCTTGGAGGCTGCGATGGTCGAGCGTACCGATTTGAAGTATATTACCGACATCGCTCCCGATGATGTGTCGACGATGGCTGCATTGTTTGGAAATCGTTTCTTTGCAACCCCGAAGAAGATGGGTGCCGAGACTGCCGAAGCAAATGTAAATGCCGGATTGGCAGCTGCTCGTCAGGTGGTGGATTTTCTTAAGAATGGTAATAGAAAGTTTCAGGTAAACAAATAGTTATATGGTACGAATTAAACCTTTTTGTGGCGTGCGTCCCCCAAAGGAGTATGCCAGCGAAGTGGCGTCGCGCCCTTATGATGTGTTGAACTCGGTCGAGGCAAAGGCTGAGGCCGGAGAGCGCTCGTTGTTGCATATTATTAAGCCTGAAATAGACTTTGAGCCTATTGCCGATGAGCACTCTGAGGAGGTGTATCAGAGAGCTGTGGAGAACTTTAAGCTTTGGAAGGAACGCGGCTGGCTCAAGCAGGATGAGGAGGAGCATTATTATGTATATGCTCAAACGATGAATGGTCGTACGCAATATGGCATTGCCATGTGTTGTCATTTTGAGGATTACATCTCGGGAGCTATTAAAAAGCATGAGCTTACGCGACCCGATAAGGAGGAGGACCGCATGATTCATGTGCGCAACCAAAAGGCAAATATCGAGCCTGTGTTCTTTGCATATCCCGATAATGCCGAGGTGGATGCCATTGTGGAGAGCGTGGTTAAGGAGAATCAGCCGGATTATGATTTTACGGCAGAGGATGGTTTCGGACACCATTTCTGGGTTATTCGTGATAAGGCGAAGAATCAGCGCCTGACAGAGTTGTTTGCGGCTATTCCTGCTCTGTATGTGGCTGATGGACATCATCGTACGGCAGCGGCTGCGCGCGTAGGTCAGGAGTGTATGCAAAAGAATCCCAACCATACGGGCGACGAGGAGTATTGCTATTTCTTGGCGGTGACATTCCCGGCATCGCAGTTGCGCATTATTGATTATAATCGCGTAGTGCGGGATTTGAATGGTTTGACTCCGGCCCAACTGCTCGAAAAATTAAACGAGTCGTTTGTTGTTGAGAAAAAGGGTGCGGAGATTTATACTCCTTCGGCGCTGCACAATTTTGCGATGTATTTAGATGGCGAGTGGTATAGCCTAACGGCCAAGGAGGGTACTTATAACGACGAAGACCCAATCGGGGTGCTGGATGTGACTGTGCTGTCGGATTTGGTATTGGATAAGATTCTGGGTATTACCGACTTGCGCACCTCTAAGCGAATTGATTTTGTAGGTGGTATTCGAGGCCTTGGAGAGTTGCAACAGCGTGTGGATAGTGGCGAAATGAAGGTTGCTTTTGCGCTTTATCCGGTGTCGATGCAGCAACTTATTGATATTGCCGATACGGGTAATATCATGCCTCCTAAAACCACATGGTTTGAGCCCAAATTACGCTCGGGAGTGGTGATTCACTCGTTTGAGTAGAGCGTAGATATTTGATATGGTGAAGCCCGTCTGTTTGTTGCAGGCGGGTTTTTTGTTTGTGCGAGAAGTTGTCGGGGTGTGAATATTGTTGTGATTAATGTTATCTTATTGTAAAAATTTGAGCATAAAATTTGATTTTGCCTTTTATTTTGTTATATTTGATGTAGTTTGATTAAGATTCTTTGAGTATCAAACCATTAAGAAGAACTTGCATGAGAATGGGCAATGGATAAGAAATTGCTAACTTGTTTTGTTACACTATATTCCTCATGCTTTTCAAACAACTCTTTTCTA
>JBGVNT010000010.1:0-107737 GCA_045125895.1 Alistipes sp. | reverse complement strand
TCGGTAGAGATGCCAACCGACGCTGCGGAGCGAGAGCAGAAGCCAAGTCTTGCTTGGATTATGCCGAGCCGCGAGGAGGAAAAGCCGACCTTGCGTCGGATTAGTCATTATTCGCTAACGCTCATAATGTGGCATGACATTATCTTCCCTAATCTCTTTAATATCCTTATCTACCGCTTATTTCCTTTGCTACCAAGTTCGTACTTGTGAGGCAGTAAATCCCAAAGGTAGATGCCAATCATTAGCACAATGTAGGGTTATTGGTATCTTCAAATCAATACTTTGTGCTAATGTGGCATGACATTATATATTATCTTTGCTCTTTCCTCTTTGCTCTTTGCTCTTTTGTCATTCCACCGAACGCAGTGAGGAATGGAATCTCTACCGGCTAATTATTTCGGTAGAGATACCAGTCATTATTCGCTAACGCTCATAATGTGGCATGACACTATATTCCTTAAACTCCTTAAATTCCTTAACCAATAAAAAATTTCGAAAAATCTTTCTTTTTGCAATAAAATATTGTACATTTGTTTCATATTAGAAATATTATGTACTTATGTCAAAGAAAGAGTTCAAGCGTTATCTTATAACTTCGGCACTGCCCTATGCCAATGGTCCTGTACATATCGGTCACTTGGCAGGTGTTTATGTGCCTTCGGATATCTATGCGCGTTATTTGCGCCTCAATGGTCATGATGTAATTTCTGTTTGTGGTAGTGATGAGCATGGTGTGCCCATTACAATCAAAGCCCGCAAGGAGGGTATCACTCCACAGCAGGTTGTGGACCGTTATCACGAGATTATCAAGGATGCTTTCAAGCGCTTGGGTATGTCGTTCGATATATATTCGCGTACTTCGTCGCCCACACATCGTGTTACGGCGTCGGAGTTCTTCCGCAAGCTCTACGATGAGGGTAAGTTTATCGAGCAGACCACAGAGCAATATTACGACGAGGAGGCTAAGACCTTCCTTGCCGACCGCTATATCATGGGAACATGTCCCCATTGCCAGAGTGAGGGTGCTTATGGTGACCAGTGTGAGAAGTGTGGTTCTACGCTCTCGCCCGACGAATTGATAAACCCCCACTCTACGGTTTCGGGCTCTGTGCCTGTAAAGAAGGCTACTTCGCATTGGTATTTGCCACTGAATGAGTATGATGGCTTCTTGCGCGAGTGGATTCTGGAGGGTCACAAGGAGTGGAAGTCGAATGTATATGGTCAGTGTAAGTCGTGGCTCGATTTGGGCCTTCAGCCTCGTGCCGTAAGCCGCGATTTGGATTGGGGTATCCCCGTGCCGGTTGAGGGAGCCGAGGGTAAGGTGTTGTATGTGTGGTTCGATGCGCCCATTGGCTATATATCTGCTACAAAGGACCTTACACCCGACTGGGAGAAATATTGGAAGAGCGAGGATACCAAGATGGTACACTTTATCGGTAAGGATAACATCGTGTTCCACTGCATTGTGTTCCCGTCGATGTTGAAGGCTCATGGCGAGTATATACTGCCGGAAAATGTGCCGGCCAACGAGTTCCTGAACTTGGAGGGTGACAAGATTTCTACCTCGAAGAATTGGGCAGTGTGGTTGCACGAGTATTTGGACGAGTTCCCCGGCAAGGAGGATGTTTTGCGCTATGTGTTGTGTGCAAATGCTCCCGAGACGAAGGATAACGACTTCACATGGAAGGATTACCAGGCGCGCAACAACAACGAGTTGGTGGCTATCCTCGGTAACTTTGTGAATCGTGCTTTGGTGCTCACTCAGAAATATTATAATGGGGCGATTCCTGCGCTTGGAGAGCTCACGGAGTATGATAATGCCACTATCGAGGAGTTAAGCGGTATAAAGGCCTCTTTGGAGGCAAATATTGAGAGTTATCGCTTCCGCGAGGCGTTGAAGGATGCGATGAACTTTGCCCGCATAGGAAATAAGTATTTGGCCGACACCGAGCCTTGGAAGGTTGTGAAGACGGATGCCGAGCGTGTTAAGACAATTTTGAATATTGCTTTGCAGATTACGGCAAATGTGGCTATTGCTATCGAGCCATTTATGCCTTTCACCGCCGAGAAGATACTCAAGATGTTGAATGTCAATAATTTGGGTTGGCAGCGCTTAGGTTCTATGGATTTGGTTGAGGCGGGTCACATCATCGGCAAGCCCGAGCTTTTGTTTGAGAAGATTGAGGATGATGTTATCGAGGCGCAGCTCAAGAAGTTGGCCGATATCAAGGCTGCGAATGCCGCAGCAGCTGCCGCCGAGCATGTTACAGAGCAGAAGGAGGAGTGTTCGTATGATGATTTCCAGAAGATGGATATTCGCGTTTCGACAATCCTTGCTGCCGAGAAGGTTGCCAAGACAAAGAAGCTTTTGAAGCTTACGGTCGATACAGGCATCGACAAGCGTACCATCGTATCGGGTATTGCCGAGCACTTCACACCCGAGGAACTCGTTGGTCGTCAGGTACTTGTGCTTGTAAACCTTGCTCCACGCGAATTGAAGGGCATAACCTCAAACGGTATGATTCTTATGGCCGAGGATGCTTCGGGTAAGTTGGAGTTGCTGGCACCCGAGCACAAGACAAACAATGGTGCTATTGTAGGATAAAAATAGGAAGTATTTATAGGAAAACTCAATTAAAAATAACCACAACAGATTAATTTTAGGCTTATGAGATTTTTTAAGAAGTTTGAATTTTTTGCTATGGCTACGATGTTGAGTTTATGTTTTGTAGCGTGTCATGAGGAGGAGGTTGTTGTCGAGGAGGGTCCCAAGTATACCCACACCAACATTGTCTTTACTTATGACTATTCTGGTAAAATTTATGACCTTATAGATGTAACACATCAGGTGATTTTCAACGAGGGTACCGAGGCAGTGACTTACTCGACATCGGAGGAGAACGGCAAGATTAATATATCTTTTCCAAATGTGCAGCCATTGTCTTCCATTTCGGTGAAGGTGAGTGCAGAGAGGAATTCTAATCCTATAGATATGGCTGATGGCATTGCGTATGATCATCGCGACACCCCGAGGTTCGCTGTTGTGCGTTATTTCGATGATGGTAGTTTCGAGTCAGGGGGTGAGATTCATTCCGGCTCGACAAATGCTACGGGTTTGGATAAGTCTACTCTCGAGGAGTATATTGTCGAAAATACATCTAAGACTTTCACGGTAAAATTAGATGAGGAGGGTTCTTTGGATAGAACGAACGAGTAATTTTATTATATATTACAGATTTAACAACCTATCGAAATTATGAAAAATATTGATTGGAGCTCGCTTGGATTTGATTATTATGGGTCGGATGTTAATGCTCGAACCTCGTTTAAGGATGGTGTTTGGAGTGAATTGGAATACACTTCAGATGAGTATATACCAATCCATATGTCGTCGGCCTGCCTGCATTATGGCTTGGAGGCATTCGAAGGCTTGAAGGCTTTTCGTGGTGTAGATGGCAAGGTGAGATTATTTCGTGCTGATGAAAACGGTAAGCGTTTGCAGGCTTCAGCTCGCAAACTTTGTCTGCCCGTACCTCCGTTGGAGATGTTTATGGAGGCGTGTTATGAGGTTGTCAAGCGCAATATGGAGTATGTTCCGCCCTATGAGTCGGGTGCCGCTCTTTACTTGCGCCCTGTGATTTTTGGTACAAAGGTAGGTCTTGGCGTAAAGGCCTCTCCCGAGGCAATGCTTGTTGTTTTCTGCTCTCCTGTGGGTCCATATTTCAAAGGAGGAATGAAAACTATCAAAGTTGTCATTGACCGTGAGCAAGACCGCGCTGCTCCCCGTGGAACAGGCGATGTAAAGTGTGGCGGTAACTACGCTGCCAGCATTAAATCGGGTAGTAAGGCGCACGATTTGGGTTATGCCAATGTTATGTATGTGGATGCGTTGGAGCATAATTATATCGAGGAGTGTGGTGCTGCCAACTTCTTTGGTATTAAAAACGGTACATATGTAACGCCAAAATCGCCTTCGATTTTGCCATCTATTACCAATAAAAGTTTGCGCGTTTTGGCCGAGGATATGGGTTTGAAGGTCGAGGAACGACCTATTCCGGTTGAGGAGTTGCCTTCGTTTGTGGAGGCTGGCGCTTGCGGAACTGCTGCTGTTATCTCGCCTATTGAGTCGGTTTACGACCTTGATAATGATGTCCGCGTAAATTATGGAAGCGAGGTTGGTAAGACCTGTATTGCTCTATATAATCGCCTGCAAGATATTCAGTATGGTCGTGCCGAGGATAAATTTGGTTGGACTGTGGTTGTAGAATAGATGTTCCCCGTGGAACAAAAATAAAATCCCGCTCAAAAAAGCGGGATTTTTTAATTCAAAATTCAAAAATACCTTCGGCTGGTAATAACCGCAAAATAAAATTGATAGTGATATACATTTTTAGTCTAATATTTTAGAGATTATTTCGGCGCGTAAGCTAAATAATTTTGAATTTTGAATTTTGAATTCTCAAAACTACCTTCCAAACTTAATCAGCAACACATTAATATCCGCCGGGCTTACTCCCGGAATACGCGACGCCTGCCCTATTGTTTGAGGGCGAATCTTGGTGAGTTTCTGGCGTGCTTCGATGGTTAGAGCGTTCATCGCCATAAAATCAAAGCCATCGGGAATGACAATATTTTCCAATCGATGCAATTTTTCGGCTAACAGTTTTTCGCGCTCGATATAACCCTTATACTTAATTTGTATCTCGGCCTGCTCCAATACTTCCTCAGTTATACCCTGCTCCTCGACAAATTTTCTCAGGCGCGGCAACTCCCGCGCCATATCCAAAAGTGAAAATTCATTGCGCGCAATGAGTGAGTATAGCTTACTACCCTGCTTTAGTGGCTCAAAATTGTGCGTTTTTAAGTAGCCCTCAATTTCCGATATTTTTACACTCTGTGCGTGAGCGTAGGAAATAAGCGAAAATACGAGCGATTTTTTTTCGATGAATTTCTCCCAGTTTTCATCCGTCACAAGACCAATTTCGCGACCTTTAGGTGTAAGTCGCAAGTCGGCATTGTCTTGACGAAGCAAGATTCTGTACTCGGCGCGCGAGGTGAACATGCGGTAGGGTTCATCGACTCCCTTCGTCACTAAGTCGTCAATCAGCACTCCGATATACGCCTCGTCGCGCTGCAAAACCACAGGCTCGCATCCCTGCAACTTGCGATGAGCGTTTATTCCCGCCATAAGGCCCTGTGCGGCAGCCTCCTCGTAACCCGTAGTGCCATTTATCTGGCCGGCGAAGTATAGGTTGTCTACCAACTTTGTTTCGAGCGAGTGTCGCAGCTGCGTGGGTGGAAAATAATCGTATTCAATGGCATAGCCGGGGCGATAGACATGTGCTTGCTCCAAACCTCGGATTTTACGCAATGCTGCGAGCTGCACCTCTTGAGGCAGCGACGACGAGAACCCATTTATGTAGTATTCGTTGGTGTGGCGACCCTCCGGCTCGAGGAAGAGCTGGTGCTGCTCCTTGTCGGCAAAGGTGCGCAACTTATCCTCGATGCTCGGACAGTAGCGCGGCCCTATGCCGTGAATCGTACCATTGAAGAGCGGTGAGAGGTGAAAACCCTCACGCAAGGTGGCATGTACCTCGGGCGATGTGTAGACCAAATAACAAGGTTTTTGCTCACTAACAGCCTCAGTATCAGCCGAAAACGAAAATTTCGAAGGCTTTTCATCACCCTCCTGAATCTCTAAACACGAAAAATCTATCGTGCGGCCGTCGATGCGTGCCGGAGTTCCTGTTTTCATGCGTCCGGCCTCGAAACCGAGGGCTACCAGCTCCTCGGTTATGCCATGCGAGGCAGCATCTCCTGCCCTACCCCCCTCGGCACTCTGCGCTCCGCAGTGCATCAATCCCCCGAGGAATGTTCCCGAGGTGAGGATTACGGCGCGCGCCTTGAATGTTACGCCCATACGAGTCGTAACTCCCACAATCTTAGGCTGTTGCGATGTTTTGTCGAAAATCAGACCATTTGCTGCATCCTGCCAGATGAAGAGGTTGTCTGTGTTCTCCAACTCGCGGCGCCACAGCTGCGAAAACTGCTCCTTGTCGCACTGCGCGCGCGGGCTCCACATCGCTGCACCCTTCGAGCGGTTGAGCATGCGGAACTGAATGGTCGAGCGGTCGGTAATTATGCCCATCTTTCCGCCTAAGGCGTCTATCTCTCTGACAATCTGACCTTTGGCAACACCGCCAACTGCCGGATTACAAGACATCGATGCTATCTTCGTCATATCCATCGTCAGGAGCAAGGTGCGCGAACCAAGGCGTGCCGCCGCCGATGCCGCCTCGCAACCTGCGTGACCGGCACCCACGACGATAATGTCGTAGTCGTAGAGGTTGTTATTTGGTTGATTACAAGACATATGCTTTAATTCAAAATTTTGAATTCTCCTGCTGCTGCTCCATTTCGTCAAGCAGCGCCAAATACTTATCCTCTTTGCGGTGCATCTGCTTCTCGGTGCGGGGTGTTTTGTCGCCCTGTCCGCAGAGGTGCAAAACTCCATGCACCACTACCCTACACATCTCTTGTCGTGCCGTAGCTCCATATATGCGGGCGTTGTCCTTCACCGTGTCCACATCTATGAATATGTCGCCCGACACTACCCCACTACCCTTGCGGTCGCTGTAATCGAAGGTTATGATGTCGGTAAAGTAGTCGTGTCCCACGAAATCGATATTCATCTTGCGGTGCACCTGCGACGAGCAGAAGATATATGTAATATCGCCCAAGGTGTAGCCCTCAGCCTCGGCAACAGCCTTTAACCATTTGGCAATCAGCCGTTTATTTTTTAGATTGTATGTACAATCGTCTGTATAATAGCGTACCATATGTTTTATTTCTTTCTAAAGCAATCCGAGGCTCGCATCACCTCTTTCGGGTTGGGAGAATATATTCCAAATACTATCTTATATTCAGGTTCCATGGTTGTGAGGTTTACCGAAGCTCCCACCACTCCCAAAGTGCCGTTTTTTGCCACTTTTGAGCCCTTCTCTACGCTTACGCTCTCGATGTTGGCATACGAGGTTATATATTCGCCATGCGCCACAAAAACATCGTATTTTCCCGATATGCGGTTGCGCCTTACATCCACAACCTTTCCCTCGTAAATCGAACGCACGGCGGCACCCTCTTTTCCGACAATTTCTGCCATATTGCCCTTGTACTTGCGCACCGAACCGCCCACCAAAGGGAGGTTCAGGTTCGATGTCGTGCGCGAGAATGAAGCACCCTCCTTATTTCCCTTTGTCAGCTTGCGTAGCTCGCTGATTGCGGCATCCAATCGCTCTTCGGTCTCCATTTTCTCGCGGAGTGCTGCCTGCTCTTTCCTTGTGAGTTGCGACATGGTTTGCTTTGCCGACGATACATCTTTTTGCAACTTCTGGCGCTGTGATTCTGCCTTTTGTTTCTCGTTATCAAGCGTTTGGCGCTGCTCGGTGAGGGCCGATTGCTGCTGCTCTATCGCCTTGCCGAGCGAGTCTATGCGCTCGATGCGAGCCACGCGTAACTCCGCCACAGCTCGAATATTGGCTATGCGTCGTGCTGCATCCGAGAAGTCCTCCGAGGCGAGGATGTAGGTGATGTAGTTGTTCTGCTGGTGGTTGCGATAGGCCTCGCGTACCATCTCGGCATAGCGCTCCTTTTCGTGCTGCATCTGCTTTTGGGTCTGCTCCAGGCGCTCCTGATTCGACAACATATCCTTTTCGATAGCCGAAATCTGCTTTCGTGTGCGGTTGAGCAGTTGATTGCGGGCATTTATCTGACGCGTTATGGTGCGCACGCGCTGCTGTGCCGTCGACTTGTCGCGTTTTATGTTGCTCAGGGTCTTTTCATCCTCGGCAATTTGACGCTCAAGGTCGGCAATGATGCGCTTCTGCTCGGAGATGCGACTTTGCTCGGTTTTGTCGTTTTGTGCCACAGCAGAGTGGGGCATCACGCAGAGCAATGCCACACAACACGACAATATGTAGAGTAATCGTTTCATCCTTTAAGCCGCGGGGTAGGGTAGTTATGGTTTTTTATCCTCTTTTATGGCTTTGAGCCATTGCAGGCGCTCCTCGATTTTCTCTCTATCGCCACCCATCTCCAAAGCCTTGCGCCAATAGGTTTCTGCCATGAAATTATTACCTAACTTGAACAATATATCGCCGTAGTGCAGAGGCAGTTCGGGGCTCTTCGTGCGGTCGAGCGAGAGGGCTTGGCGCATGTAGGTCTGCGCCTCCTGTGGGCGACCGAGTAGATATAGAATCCACGCATAGGTGTCCAGATATGTGGAGTTGTTTCGTTCGAGGTGTATAGCCTCTGACGACATGGTCAGGGCTCGCTCTAAGTCGCGCTCCTCCTCCGAGAGGAAGTAGGCGTAGTTGTTCAGTACCGAAGCGTTGTGCGGAAAGAGAGCTAATGCCCGCTCATAGGCTGCATAGCAACGCTTCATGGCGGCCTTTTCGCTCATTTTTACGGGGTATTTCGTCGTCGTATCGGCCTTTATGCGCTTGAGTGCGGCGCGCTCGGCAATTTGATGATAGGTGTCACCGATGTAACCCCACAACTCGCCACGCATAGTGTCGTTTGCGGCGTAATCCATAGCCTTTTCGAAGGTCGCGATAGCTCCATGCAGGTCGCCCTTCAGATATTGGCGATTTGCCTTGCGAATATACAACACGGGATTCTCGGCAAATAGTTCCATGGCGCGAGCGACATATCTGTCCATCGAGTCGGGGCGTTGCAGATACTCCTCAAGGTCGATAACGGCCATGTAGTAGTCCAACTGCGGGGGCTCGTCGTCGAGGTGGCTCTTGAAGAGCTGCAGTGACTGCTCGATATAACCTCCCGCCAACAGATGTTCGCCATAAATGTCTACCGTGCGTTTGTCGTTGGGATAGAGCATGTTAAGCGCCAAAGCCATGTTGCCAATGGCGAAGTAGTTGTCGCCATAGAAATCGCGATTTTCCATAAATCGCTCCAAGAGTTGCAACTTGTTCTCCAAGGGGTACTCCCTTTGGCGGAACAGAATCTGCAACAGGCTCATGTAACCCGAAAGTTGCTTGCGACTGAAGAGATAATCGGCATATATGGTGAGGGCCTCAATGTTTGTTGAGTCCATCTTAAAAGCCTGCTGCATAGTGGCTTGAGCCAACGAATCCTTACCCGCTGCGGCATAGGTGTTACCCAAATCCAGAAGGCATTGCTGGTCGTAGGGGGCTATGTCGACGGCTTGCCGAGCCTCGTCGATGGCGCGCTCGTATTGTCGCGTAGCGAGCAACAGGTGGCGCTTCATGTTGGTCATGTAGGGGTTCTTGCCGAAGCGCATGTCGGCAGAGTCCAAAACCGAAATTGCCGCATAGGGTTGCTGCCGTTGCTGATAAAGAATGGCAACAATACGATAGTTATCGGGATTTTTCGCGTCGATTTTCATCAGACGACGATATAGGAGCAGAGCCTCGTCGTAATGCTCTGCGAGGACCAAAGTTTGGGCATAAAGGGCTGTGTACCAGCGGTTCATGCTGTCGCTTTCATAGGCCCTGCGAGCATATTCCAAGGCTTTCTGGCGGTCACGACCAAGCTCTATGGCGGCCTTTTGATAGAGTGCCGGAGCGTAGGTCGAATCGAGCATCAGGCTCTCGTTAAAGAGTGCCATTGCCGCCGCAGTATCACGCTCGATAAGGAACTTTTTCAGGGCGTCGGTATAGTGGTAGCGCACCTGCATCGTGTCGTGAATAATCAACTTATGACGCGACAAGGAGTCCTCCTCTGTTAGAAATTTATTCACCGACACAGCTGAAGTTGCGATGCCCGAGAGGAACATCGCCAACATCAAAACCGAAAAAATCGCTGTATATGTGTGGCGTGAGCTCAAAATTTTATGTTCTCTTTTGTCCCGATTTGGGTCTTTTTTGTGGTGCTATAAAGCGCTGTCAAATTGGTGCAGGAAGCGCACATCGTTCTCGAAGTAGAGGCGCAAATCCTTCACTCCGTACTTCAACATTGCAATACGCTCAACACCCATACCAAAGGCAAAGCCTGAATACTTCTTCGAGTCTATACCGCTCGCCTCCAAGACATTAGGGTCTACCATTCCGCAGCCCATAATCTCCAACCAGCCGGTGCCCTTGCAGACATTACAGCCCTTACCGCCGCAGAGGTTGCACGATACATCAACCTCGGCCGAAGGCTCGGTGAAGGGGAAATATGAGGGGCGCATGCGGATTGTTGCGCTCTCGCCGAAGAGCTCCTTTGCGAAGTAGAGAATCGACTGCTTCATATCTGCAAACGACACATTTTCATCGATATACAGGCCCTCAACCTGATGGAAGATGCAGTGTGCGCGGTACGAAATAGCCTCGTTGCGGAACACTCTACCCGGGCAAACGATGCGGATAGGGGGCTTTTGGTGCTCCATGGCACGCACCTGAATTGACGAGGTGTGGGTGCGGAGCAACAAATCCTTTACATTCGGCTCGTTAGAGGCCTTCTCAACGAAGAATGTGTCCTGCATATCGCGCGCGGGGTGCGAGAGGGGGAAGTTCAAGGCCGAGAATACATGCCAATCATCCTCAATCTCAGGGCCTTCGGCTACGGTGTAGCCCAAGCGAGAGAAGATTTCGACAATCTGATTCTTAACGATAGAGATGGGGTGGCGCGTACCATCAGCCGCCGCAGCTCCGGGGCGAGTCATGTCGTCTACGGCCACAGACTTCTGGGTTGCAGCATCCTGCAAAGCCTCCTTGAGGTCGTTAACACGCTGTGTAGCAGCTTGTTTTAGGGCGTTAATCTTCTGTCCGAGCTCTCGTTTCATTTCGGGAGCCACTGTCTTGAACTCCTCCATCAGGGCATTTAATTCACCCTTCTTACCGAGAATCTTGATGCGGAACTCTTCAACCTCCGCAGCCGCTTTGGGAGCGAACTCCTCTACGCGCTTCAATAAATCGTTAATTTTGTCAATCATCGCTATTTTGTTTTTTATTATATTTTCGATATTTTTGTGCGTTACAGTATATATAACGGACAAAGGTACTAAAAAATATGAAATCGTTTCGCATTTTTTGGCTAATAATATTCTCGATTCTCCTTATTCCCGCGCAAAAGAGCCTTGCCGAGGGTGGGGTGGGGCTCGCTGCGGTGTCGAATCCGGCAGAGAGGGCTGCGACTGAAGGCGCAAACGACCTTCTCCCCGACACCCTGCAACCAATCGACGGCAAAGTGGGCCTTGTGTTGGCGGGAGGTGGCGCCCGAGGGTTGTATCATATAGGCGTTATACGCGCTTTGGAGGAGAACAACATCCCGATAGACTATGTGTCGGGAACATCTATGGGTGCGATTATTGCTGCGCTCTATGCTTCGGGATATACCACCGACGAGATGACCGAAATAGTCACCTCGGGCGCTGTCGAGCAGTGGGTTTCAGGTCAGATAGACGACAAGTATCGTTTCCATTTCAGCGAACATCCCAAAACGCCGGCCATGCTTACCGTGCATGCCGCCTTCGTGAGAGATTCGGTCAATCGCCGCAGAAAAATGGAGTTTCAGCTGCCTCACTCGTTTGTGAATACGGCGCAGATAGATATGGCTTTAATCGAGCTTTTCTCGGCGGCCTCGGCTTCGTGTGGCGGAGATTTCGATAAGTTGATGATTCCGTTTCGATGTGTTGCAACCGATATTAACGCCCATTCGGCCGTCGAGATTCGTAGTGGCGACTTGCCGCTTGCCGTCAGAGCTTCGATGTCGTATCCTGCTTTGTTCCGCCCCGTCACCGACCCCGAGGGCAGGGTTTTGGTCGATGGTGGCTGCTACGATAACTTCCCGTGGCAAGTCTTGGATAAGGATTTTGCTCCCGATTTTATCATCGGTTCGCAGTGCCTCGAGGCGAATGACCCTGTGACGCAGGATTCGCGCCTCGAGAAACAGATTATGGCGCTTGTGACCATCCCTACGGATTATGCTTTACCCGAGGGTCGGGGTCTTATAATCCACAGAAAGGTTGAGTCGGGTTTGTTGGATTTTGGCGTCGGCGAGCAGACCATTGCTCATGGTTATGAGGATGCCATGCGCCAGATGCCCGTGTTGTGCGCCCACCTTGCCACGCGTCGTGATGCCGAGGTTGTTGCTGCGCGTCGTGCGGCGTTTCGTCGGGGTTTGCCGGAGTTGAGTTTCGGCCGGGGTGAGCTTTCGGGTTTGCGTCCTCGTGCCGAGCATTATGCTGCCACATTCCTCGATTTCGAGGTTTCGCGTAAGGAGCGTGAATCAAATCACCGAGCCTCTATCGAGCAGGTTAAGGACCGCTTTTACTCGCTGATGTCGACCGATGATTTCGAGATAAAAACCTTCCCCGAGGTGCGTTATGACTCACTTCAAGAGAGTTTTCGCATTCGTTACGACTTAGCCACCAAGCCCGAATTGCGTTTTTCGATTGGTGGAAACCTCTCTTCGACGGCCTACAACCAGCTCTTCTTTGGCATGAACTATCTCTCGATAGGTCACACGGCACAGTCGGTATTCTTGGAGGTGTCGTTAGGTCCTGTTTCGACCATTGCTCAGGCGGGAGGTCGCACGGTGTTCTTGGGTCGCATACCCATGTATTTGGACTATTCGTTGCAGTTCATGCGTCGCTCGACGCTCCACAGCTCGTATGGCCATGTCACGCCTGCGATTAGTGACTTGCGTGTGCGTATCTCCGAGCCATTCCTCTCGTTGGCATATGGTATCGCCACTTCGCGCAAGAGCATCTTCGAGGTGGGTGTGAATACGGGCTATAATTTCGTTGCATATAAGGCTTATTATGACCTCGATGCAGCACATACTCACGACCGCTTCCGATATGTCGCCTCGCGCGTTATGTTCCAGCGCAGTTCGCTCGATAAGGTAATCTACCCCACCAGAGGAAATCGCTTTTCGGCCTCGATTATAGGCGTTGCGGGACGCGATAAGTGGGAGGTTGCGACGCTTGCCGAGCAGCGACAGTGGGATTCGGCCTCTCGTGGGTGGCTGGGTGCCAAAGTCGAGTGGGAGCACTATCCGAGCAATTGGAAGAAGTTGTGGTTTTCGGTGGGTTATAGCCTCGAGGCCGTATATACCAATCACCCGACTTTCGAAAATAGCTATTCGACTATTCTCTCGGCTCCGCGTTATTCGCCCCTGCCTCATGCCAAGATGATTTTCCAGCCGCAGTTCTATGCCAACCGCTATGCTGCGGTGGGTGTTATGCCGACATTCTCGCTCATGAAAAACTTCTATCTGCGCGGTGGTTTTTATGCGCTGTTGCGCGACCCGTTGGTGGCCGACGAGTATATGTATTACATGACCGATGTGTCGATTGTCTATCATACCCGCATCGGCGCGTTGTCGCTCTCGGTTACAAAGTATGACCTTGACTCCTGGAACAACTGCTATGTGACCTTCAATTTCGGTTATCCTATATTCGGAAAACGCGGTTTGTACTTCTAAATCCGTATAACCAGGCTCTTTTGGCATCTGCCTCGCCCGAAAAATGCTCATTTACGCCGAGTAAACTGCGCTTTTTCGGACTTCGAGCAGCTTCAAAATAGCTCTTGTTATACGAATTTATTAGGAGAAGAAGTTGTATAAACAAGGCTCTTTCGGCATCTGCCTCGCTCTCGAAAAAACAGTGTATTCCACAAGCCGTGGAATACACTGTTTTTTTAGGGAAATTAGGGAAATTAGGGAAATTAAGGAATTTAGCGCCGACGCAAAAACCTCTCCCTAATTTCCCTAAGCTCCTTAAACTCCCTAATAATCTGTTTCGGATTAGAATTGGAAGTAAATAAAGGGCTGAATATCGCTCGACTTTACCTGCATCACGCACCACGCAACCACAACCAGCAGTGCCACCTGCCACCAGAATCCGGCATCGGCAATCCTCTTCGAGAGGCGCATATCCACGCTCTCGGGCAGCAGGTGCATGGCGTATCCCGCCACAATCATTGCGAAAACGGCGCTATAACCCACAACAAACTGCGGAATCACGCCGACATTAAACGAGTGGAAAATCTGATACAGCATCAGGTAGACCTCCTGCATCGACTCGGCGCGGAACAAAAGCCACCCGAGGCATACGAGGTGGAAGGTGAAGACGACGCCCAAAATGCGCATTACGGGGTTCATGTCGCGCCCGTTGATTTTGGCTCCCGGCACAACTGCGAGCCACATTTTATGTAGCGCGAGAGCCACTCCATGCAATGCTCCCCACAAAACAAACCTAATGGCAGCGCCGTGCCACAAACCGCCCAGGAGCATCGTGAGCATAAGGTTTACATAGGTGCGAACCCGACCCTTGCGATTACCGCCGAGCGAGATATAAAGATAATCTCGCAACCACGACGACAGCGAAATATGCCATCTGCGCCAAAACTCGGTAATGGTTGCCGACTTATAAGGTGCATCGAAGTTTTTCGGGAAACGGAAGCCGAGCAGCAGAGCTATACCTATTGCCATGTCGGAGTAACCCGAGAAGTCGCAGTAAATCTGTAAGGCGTAGCCATATATTCCCATCAGGCACTCAAAACCCGAATAGAGCGCCGGCGAGTCGAAGACCCTGTCGACAAAGTTAAGCGATATGTAGTCCGAAATTATGGCTTTTTTGATGAGTCCCACCAAAATCAACCCTATGCCTCGGCCGAACATCTCGCGTGTCACCATCAGCGGTTGGCGTATCTGGGGAAGAAAATCTTTGGCACGGACAATCGGGCCGGCAACCAATTGCGGGAAGAACGAGAGATAGAACATATAATCCACCCAGCGCTCCAAGGGTTTTATCTGTCCGCGATAGACATCTATGGTGTAGCTCATCGATTGGAAGACAAAGAACGATATGCCGACGGGCAGAAAGATATTCTGAAAATCCAAAAATCCCGCACCAAACATCGAGTTGGCAATCTCGATTAGGAAGTTGGTATATTTGAAGTAGCCCAACATACCGAGATTTATCGCCACCGAGGCGGCTACGAGCCATTTTTTCAGGCGCGGCGTCTTGGCGCGTGCAATCTCGTGGGCGAGGATAAAATCACTCACCGAGGCGAAAATCAGCAACAGGAAATATATGCCGCTCGATTTGTAGTAAAAGTAAATCGAGAAGAGTATGACATACAGAATTCGCAGGTTTGTCGCCCGCCTTAGGAGCAGATACCCTCCCATGAACGCAACAAACAGAAAGAGAAAAAGCCCACTGTTAAATATCAACGGCGACGCGGCATCATACTCAAGGAGTGCCCCGACCCTCTGCCAAAAACTTGGCTCCGATACGATATTTTGTGCCGCCTGCTCTAACATTATAACATGGATGTTGATGTGGTATCTCTTTGTGAGGCTACGGTCGATATTTCTGCCTTGGGTCTTTTGCTGAAATCGGGCTTAGGAGCGGCAATTTGCAACTCCGCATTAAGTACGGGCTTTGCCGGTTTCGCGCGTTTGAGAGCCGCGGCCGAGTATCGCTGTGCGCCATCTAAAAGAGCATAGTAGAGCGCTGTGGCAATCTGCTTGCCTCCGGCGTAGTTTATATGGGTGTAATCCTTACCAGCCCATCCGTTTGCAACAAAAGACTTCATGCCGCCCAACTGCTGCATCGCCTCGTAGGTGTTCCAGAAGGCCACATTGCAGTTCTGCGCCGCCGAGCGTTGCCACTCGGCGAGGTTTACCGCTACGGACATCGGCTGAAAACCCTTTTCATTGCGTTGCGAGCGGTCACTCACCGCCATAACCATTACCGCCGCCGTAGGGAAGCAACTCTCGACATAGCGAATCATCTTCTCCACCTGCTGGGCATAGAGCGAGTAGTCTTTGCGCTCGGCCTGCATGATGTTCAGCCCGTATTGCAAGATTACAAGGTCGTAGCTGCGCATGGTGTTTATCTGGGCATTGACCGCCGCATTCGACCAGAACATCGCCTGGCCGTTATTGCTGCGAACCGAGAGGTTGTCGACCGTCACACCCTGCAAATCCTCAAATTCGGCTCCATAGCCTGTGAAACCCGCTCCACCGCTTATGATGCGCATCTCGAGTGATGCAATCTGCTCGCCCTCGATAACTATTTGGCGCACAACATCATCGCCCTTGAACGAGAAGGTGCGCTCCTCGCCGTCGTTTATCCTCACCGCAATATCGGAATCCTCTCGGCTGATGAAGAGCAGGCGCGCACGACGACACTCATCGAGATGACGCCTGTGCTGCGTCATATCCCAGCGTGTAGATGCTCCGTCGGAGCCTTGGGCCACCCATCCCGACACGAAGTAGTCGCCATTCAGCGGCTCGGGAGTGGTCTTGCGCTGCATGATATTGTAGGGAGTCCAGCCCTTGGCTGTGGTCTTGATAGTTTGACGATATGCCGTAAATGGTGACGCCATGGGTGCAAAGCCTGCACCTCCACCCTTAAATGTATCTTGCAAAAGTTCTCTTAGGTCGGCCGTAAGTATATCGCCCTCGACAAACGAGTCACCCATGAAGGCTATGCGGACGCTCTTGCCCGTGAGCAATTTGTCGTATAGCTCCTCCATGCCCTGATTCTCGGCACCGAAATACTCAATTGGCGTAAGCAACGAATCTGCGGGCAGGATATTCGAAAAATCCACCTCCGGCAAGCGATGTGGCGGGGTAGGGGAGTGTTGCTCCATTTCGGGAGAGGCTACAACCTCTCCGCCCGAAGGTTGCTCGTCGAAGATGCCCTCCCACGATGCCGAAGTGGCCTCGCCTGTGGGGGATGCTGTGGCGGTGGTCTTGGCCACCTGCTCGGCCACCTGAGCCAAATCGACCTCAAATTCTCTTACATCAATTTCGGGCAGAGGCTCTTGATTTTCAGATGTTTGCTCTTTGTGGTTGATGACATCTGCCACAATGCTGGCGCGACGCAACTTTATGCCTCCGGCCGTCAGCGGTGGAATAAAGCTCACTGCAATGAGGATAGTAAGGGTAGCAGCTGCGACCAAAAAGCCGCGCGAAGTAAAATCTTCTTTGGGTTTAGTCATTTCGGCGTGATACTAACGAAACATAGTAAAGTACGGTTGCTATGGCACTCAGCGCAGCAACCAAATAGGTGCGTGCGGCCCAACGCAACGACTCGCGAGCATATTTCAACTCGACACCCTGCAAGGTGCGAGAGGATTGCAACCACTCGATAGCGCGTGCCGAGGCGTTATACTCTACGGGCAGTGTGACAATCGAGAAGATTGCCGACATCGAAATCATGGCAATACCAATCCAGCAGAGGGTGGTGCTGCCCGAAAATGCCATCATGGCGATGCCGAGCAGGATAACCCAAGTTGCCATGCTTGAGGCAAACTGTACTACGGGAACCAGCGCCGAGCGTAAAACCAGAGGAGCATAACCTTGGGCGTGCTGTATGGCGTGACCACACTCGTGGCAAGCCACGGCTGCGGCTGCAATGCTACGCGACGAATAGACGCTATCGCTCAGATTCACAGTCATGTTGCGGGGGTTGAAGTGGTCGGTAAGCATACCTCCGACATGGGTGATTTTCACATTGTGGATGTTGTGGTCGCGAAGCATCTTCTCGGCAACTTCGGCACCTGTCATATTGCCCGGGAAGGGCACCTGAGAATACTTCTCAAACACATGTTGCAAGCGCGCCTGCACGATGTAACCGATAACACCGATTACGACCATCAAAAATATCGAACCCGAGGTAGATACGCCACCTGCAAAACCATTTTCATATCCGTATGCACCATAATTCTGTGCAATTTGCAATAACTGTAACATAATCCAAAATTAAAATTTAACATCATTTTGAGCCTTAGCAGGCCTCAATATAAACGCCAATTTTGCTTTTTACATTGTATAAAATGTAAGTATAGCACATTTTAATAGACAAAAGTACAAAAATTTTGTGTAACTTTGTACGAATAATGTCAAAATGTAAAGGCGCGCGCATGATTATCGCGACTTTGCGTGGGAGATATGTTATGTTTTAGCCGATGAGAGTCGAGTATATGCTTGCTACACATACGGCGCGCTACGACAGGGGGTCGCGTGCTTGGGTGATGATGCGTATTGCGTCGTTGTCGGTTGCCATAGCCATTGTGGTGATGATAGTGTCGTTGGCTGTGATTCAAGGTTTTAGACATGAAATACGCGCCGACCTGAGGGGCTTTGCTGCGGATATTGTGTTGGTCGACATGGCGGCTTTGGGGCATCAGGAGGGTATCCCAATCAAGGCCAAGGAGTCGTTTGCCCGCAAGGTTGCCGAATGTCGGGGTGTGGAGCATATTGCCCCATTTGCCACCATTGGAGGCATGGCAAAGAGTGGCGACAATGTCTGCGGACTGCAACTTAAGGGCATAGGTGCGGACTATGACCCGGAGTGGTGGCAATCGAAGGTTGTCGCGGGCGCGCTTCCCGATGTTGCCGACAGCGAGCGTCATAAAGGCCTGCTTCTGTCGCAAAGCACAGCACGCGAGCTCGGCGTTACGGTCGACGATAAGGTTGAGGTGCTGTTTATGGATGGCAACGACCGTCCGCGTCGTGACCGCTTTAAGGTCGTGGGGCTCTATCATACGGGTTTTGAGGAGCTCGACGAGGTTACGGCCGTGGCCGATATCAGGGATGTGCAACGCCTTGCCTCGTGGTCGCGCGAGGAGATTTCGGGCTACGACATAATGCTCGCGAAGGGAGCCGATGCTGAGGATGTCGCCCACCTGATTGAGGCCTATATCTTCGAGGGTTACGAAGCCGGAGATGACGACATGGCCTCTATGGCAACTTCGACCTTGCCGGGGCGTTATCCGGTGATGTTCGATTGGCTGAAGGCGCACGATGTGAATGCTGTGGTGATAATCGTCATTATGATGGTTGTGCTGCTCTTCAACATGTCGTCGGCCATGCTTATCATGGTCTTGGACCGCACAGGCATGATAGGTTTATTAAAGGCGCAGGGCATGCGCAATGGCGCTGTGCGTAAAATATTCCTTTGGCGTGCCGCGTTACTCTATGTGCGTGGGGCTCTGTGGGGAAATATTGTGGGCTTGGTGCTTTGCGGGGTGCAGTGGCTGTGGAGTCCCATAAAGTTAGACCCCGAGGGCTATATGCTCTCGGAGCTGCCCATAAACATCGAACTGTGGTGGGTTGTGGCGCTGAATGTGGGAGTGTTTGCCGTGACGCTGCTCACGATGATGCTTCCGTCGTATATCGTGTCGCGCATACATCCGGTCGAGAGCCTGAAGTATAAACAATAAAAAGAAAAAGAAACAGACCAAAATATGAAACCATACAATTCATCCGACAAGAGCAAAAAAGAGGAGGTGCAAGAGATGTTCGACAATATTGCCCCGACCTACGATAGGCTGAATCACCTCTTTTCGCTCTCGATAGATAAGATTTGGCGTCGTCGTGCGGTGCGCATTGTGCGTCGCCTGAAACCCCAGCGCATCCTGGACTTGGCAACCGGAACGGGCGACTTGGCAATCAAGATGGCAAAGCGTATTCCGCAGGCTCATATCATGGGCGTCGACTTATCGGAGAATATGCTCGCTGTGGCAGCCGAGAAGGTGCGTCATCGCGGCTTGGACGACCATATCGCTCTATATCAGGGCGATGCTGAGAATCTGGATGTGGGCGACGGTGTTGTCGATGTGGTTACCGTAGCCTTTGGAGTGCGCAACTTCGGCGATATAGATAAGGGTCTTTCGGAGATTTGGCGAGCTTTGCGCAGTGGCGGACACTTGGTGGTTTTGGAGTTCTCGATGCCTAAAAATCCTTTGGTGCGCAAGGCGTATGGGCTCTATTCGAACCATGTCTTGCGCCCGGTGGGCAGCATGGTGTCGCACGACAATAAGGCCTATGAGTACCTCCCCGATTCTATTGCGGAGTTTCACTCGCCCGAGTCGTTTTTGGAGGTTATGCGCAATGCGGGCTTCGAGGATTGTTATCGTCGCAGTCAAAGCCTGGGCATTGCACAAATATATGTCGGTCGCAAGCCATAATTGAGTCATGGGGTTGCGCAATTTGATTTGTGCCGCACTCGGAGCCATGTTGCTGGTGGGTTGTGGTACATATAACAGCAATAGGGGCGAGATTCGCTCGGTTGGGCTCTCTTGTGTTGAGTGGGAGGCGCAGGCACAGCGAGATGGCGTAATGCCAAAGCGTATAACCCTCGCCGTAGATTTGGTAAACAAAGGCGCCGCTGTGGTGCTGCGTGAGGGTCGCCTGAGGGTGAGTTATAATGGTAGTCGCGTGTTGCTTCTGTCGTTGGAGGAGCGCGTGAAGTTGCCGCGCCACTTTGAGGGTGTCGTGGAGTTGCCGCTGAGGGTTGCTGTGGCCCGTAACTCGCAGACTTTGGCACTGCGTAATGCGTTACTTCAGCATCAGAGTGAGGGCATTACCATAGATTGGGAGTTCTCTCTTCGCGCGGGAGTGGTGCGCTCGCGTGTGGTGCAAGACGAGGAGCCCTTGCAGGAGATTTTGAGCGAGGAGAAGCTTGCCGCACTGTGGAGCATTGTGGAGGAGATGAAAGAGGAAAGATGAAAGAGGAAAGTTGCGATTAAGCCATATACAGAGGCTGCTTGCAGACTATGTTATGGCGGAGCAACTAAAAGACCGCGTAGCGGGATTAAAGATAAAATGCGGGATGAAAACTCCCGGCAAAAAGGATATAACTTATGAAAAAGATTTTCTTGATATTGGTTTTGGCGATGGTGGCATCGTGGGGGCACGATGCGCAGGCTCAGAATATCGCTGCGGTGAAAAATCGCCTGTCGCTCGGCGAAAATCCGGTGAGCGTCACCGAGCAGAGCGATGCTTCGGCTACGGTGCGTGCTGTCGAGCAGCGCCCCAAACGCACTAAGGTGAGTGGCTACACCATTCTGCTCTTGTCGGACAACTCGCATCAGGCTCGCGAGAAGGCTGTCGAGGCGCGTGATTTGTTCCTCAACACCTATCCCGACATCGAGGTTGAGATGTATTACGAGAGCCCCTCGTTTTATGTTACGGCGGGTCGCTACCTTACAAAAGAGGAGGCCATCATCGAGCTGTGGCGCTTCCGCTCAATCTTCCCCAAGGCCATTACGCAGAGCCGCGAAATGGATATTTCGGATTTTATAATCACACCTAAACCCGAGGTTGAGGTTAAGCAGGATAGTCTTCAGACTCAACCACTTATGTAAACATTACAGCTATGCAGACAGAAAAAGATTTCCGCTCGATATACTCCGACGAGGAGCTTATGTGTCGCCTGAGAAATATTCGACATGTGGCACTCGATATGGATGGCACAATCTATATGGGTAGCCGTCTGTTTGACTTCACAAAGCCCTTTTTGGCACGACTAAAACGCTTGGGCATAACCTATTCGTTCCTGACGAATAACCCCTCGAAGTCGATTGCCGACTATCTGGCAAAATTGGCCGCTATGGGCATTGAGGCCGGCGAGGAGGAGATGTATACCACCGCCCTGGCGACGATTGACTATATCCGCACCACCTATCCCGAGGCGAAGCGTCTGTTCCTGCTCGGCACCCCGAGTATGCAGGCCGAGTTTGTGAAGGCGGGATTTGAGGTTGCAGAGGATTCGGCCGACGACAGGCCCGATGTGGTGGTTGTGGCGTTCGACATGACGCTGGAGTATCGACGCCTATGTCGCGCGGCATGGTGGGCGCAGCAGGGTGTGCCTTATGTGGCAACCAACCCCGACCGCGTATGCCCCACCAACGAGGAGGTTGTGTTGGTCGATTGCGGCTCGATATGCAAGTGCATTGAGCATGCTACGGGCCGAAAACCCGACATTACGCTGGGAAAACCCGACCCCACGATGCTCACGGGCGTAAGGCAGCGCTATGGTTTGGAGGCGCACGAGATTGCTATGGTGGGTGACCGCATCTACACCGACATCGAGATGGCTCACAATGCCGGAGCTTTTGGAGTGCTGGTGCTCTCGGGCGAAACGACCGACGAGGTAGCTTTGGCCGCCGAGAAGCAACCTCACCTGACTGTGGCAAACATAGGTGAGTTGGGCGAGATGCTGGAAAATAGCAGGAAGTAATTAAGAGAAGTGAATTTAGAGAATTTAGTGAGTTTAGCGATGACGCCCAAAATCTGTTTTTGCGAATCCCTAACTTCCTTAAACTCCTTAATTTCTCTAAACTCCCTAAAAACAGAAAACACACAAACACAATACACATTAACCATTAAATTTTTATTAGTGTAACAAGCAAAGATAAAAAAGATAAAAGAGATATAAAATAGTGTCATGCCACAATTGCCGCACGACGAATGAGCGCAGGTTCGAAATAGTAACCCTGCGGTTATTGACTGGCATCTCTACCGAAATAATTAGCCGTTAGAGATTCCATTCCTCACAGCGTTCGGTGGAATGACAAAAGAGCAAAGAGCAAAGATGAAAGAGCAAAGAGAAGTAAAATTTTGTCATGCCACAATTTACATACGCAGGGCATTGTAAGTAAGTATTGCGGTATATATGTAAATTGACTGGCATCTACCTTTGGGAATTACTGCCTCACAAGTACTTTCTTGGCAGCAAAGTAAATCAGCGGTAGATAAGGATATTAAAGAGATTAGGGAATTTAGCGCTGACACCATACAATTTACCTTAATTTCCTTAAACTCCTTAAATTCTCTATCTTTAGATTCTCACGCAAAACTGCGTTTTGCTCAGAATGACGGCTAACTCAATTTTTAACCGACGCCAAACCGAGCGCAATCAAACTTGTTTGAATTGCCGAGGTGCGAAGGAGGAAAAGCCGACTTTAAGTCGGGTTAATTTTGAATATTGCATTTTGAATTAAATTTATGGATTATTTACTTTTAATCGTCGGCCTGGCTTTACTTACTATCTGTGCCGACTGGCTCACCAAGGGTTGCGTGGGCATGGCGGCACGCTTCCGTGTGCCTGAATTTGTTGTAGGACTTACCGTTATGGCGGTCGGAACTTCGTGTCCCGAGCTCACGGTCAGCGTTATGTCGGCCTTGAAGGGCAGTAGCGAGATGGCTATCGGAAATGTTACGGGCTCCAACCTTTTCAATATCCTTATAATCTTGGGAATCTGTGCCCTGATTAAACCTATCGCCGTTTCGCGCGAGAATATCCGCCGCGATATACCTATGTGCATCGCCGCGTCGTTGTTGCTGTGGGTGACAACCGCCGATGTATTGTTCGGCACAGGCGCGGAGGGTACTATCGGCCGTGTGGAGGGTATTATCTTCTTGTTGCTCTATGTGGGCGTGATATGGTTTTCGATTAGCTCTGCAAAGCGAGATACACCCGACATGGCAGCCGCTCCCGCGCCGCAGGAGGAGCCACTGATGCCGTGGTGGAAGGTTTTTGGACTTATCATCGTAGGCTTGGCAGGTCTTATCTATGGCGGAAACATGTGCCTCAACTCGGCTACGGCCATTGCACGCGCCTGGGGCGTCAGCGAGGCTATTATCGCCATCACCATCGTCGCAGCCGGAACTTCTCTTCCGGAGTTGGCATCGAGCATTTCGGCTATCGTGAGCAAGAAGCCCTCGTTGGCGTTGGGTAATATCATTGGCTCGAACATCGCCAATATTTTGCTTATCTTAGGTGCAAGTTCGTCGATAAAACCCCTGACGATGGGCAATATCACGCCGCTCGACATCTATATGGTCGTAGGCTCGGCTGTTGTTTTGCTGCTCTCGGCGGTGCTCGTCGGCAAGCGCAAAATCACCCGCTTAGAGGGTGCGGCCTATTTAGCGATATATGTCGCATATGTTATTTTGTTGATGAAATAAACCTCAAATTTATGTACTACACCTTTGACCACAATCTCTTCCTTTGGCTCAACTTTGATGGCGGAGCAATTATGGATAAATTTATGGTTGCCGTTTCGACTCCCGTAGTGTGGTCGTGGCTCTATGTGCTGCTCATCGCCATCATCTGGCGTCGTCGAGGGTGGCGTTCGGCTCTGTTGTTCGTGGTGTTGGTTGCTGCCGCCGTGGGTCTTACCGACCTCTTGGCCGGCATCTTCAAACATTCGGGCCCGCTGAAACATCTGTGGGAGTCGTTCCCCGCACGCCTCAGACCCATGCACACACCCGAGCTGGAGGGTTTGGTACATGTTGTTAAGTCGGCCGGTCGCTATGGCACCGTGTCGGCACATGCCGGAACGATGTCTGCCATAGCTCTGATGTCTGTGGCAGTACATCGTTGGATGCTCGTCCCAATGCTCTTTGTGGCGCTGCTGATAAGCTATTCGCGCATCTATTTGGCGTGCCACTTCCCGATGGATATAGCTTTGGGCTTTACGCTGGGTTTAATGGTCGGGGGCGTGCTATTGCTCCTCTATCGTCATATTCAGCGACGCTGCTTAACCCCGAAAATAAATAAAACCGCATAATTATGGAAAATGGTTATACCGTAGCCTTGATTTACGACTTTGACGGCACTTTGGCGCCGGGAAATATGCAGGAATATGACTTCATCCCCGCTGTGGGCAAGAGTAATAAGGAGTTCTGGCACGAAGCCAACTCTCTGGCCGAGGAACAGGATGGCGATGCCGTGTTGGCATATATGGCCCGTATGATTCAGGAGGCGCAGAGCAAGGGCCTCTCGTTGCGCCGCGAGGCTTTTCAGGAGTCGGGCCGCAATGTCCGCTACTACAAGGGTGTTGAGGGGTGGTTTGCCCGCATGAACGCCTATGCTGCCGAACGAGGATTGAATCTTTTGCACTATGTAAATTCGTCGGGCCTGAAGGAGATTATCGAGGGTACATCTATCGCCGGCGAGTTCAAGCATATCTACGCCTGCTCGTTCCTCTACAATGTCGATGGCATAGCCTATTGGCCCGCTGTGGCGGTAAATTATACCAATAAAACGCAGTTTATCTTCAAGATTAACAAGGGTGTGGAGTCGGTATACGATGCCCAGAAGGTCAACCAGTATATGGAGGAAAATCGTCGTCCCGTGCCGTTCAAGCGCATGATTTATGTGGGCGATGGTACGACCGACATCCCCTGTATGCGATTGGTAAAGAACTTTGGAGGCCACTCCATTGCGGTTTATAATCCCGAGGAGCGAGGCAAGCGCAAGGAGATGAATACACTTATTCGCGACAATCGTGTCAATTATGTATGTGCTGCGGATTACTCCGACGGCTCGGAGATGGATGTCATCGTGCGTGCCATTATTGACAAGATTGCCGCAGATGTACGCCTCGAAACATTGGAGGCACAGAAGTAAAAACTAAAACACTACCATTATGGCAACAATTCGTCTTACCAAGGAGTTTTCGTTCGAAGCGGCCCATTCGTTGGAGGGCTACGACGGAGCATGTCGCGAGATACATGGCCACTCGTATCGTCTGTTTGTTACGATTAAGGGCGAGCCGTCGGCCGAAGCTTACGACCCCAAGCAGGGCATGGTTATGGACTTCGGGCTGCTGAAACAGATTGTGAATGAGCAGATTGTATCGCGCTTGGACCATTCGTTTATGATGCGTCGTACGGAGCAGGGTGAGGCCCTCAGGGAGCTTCTCTCGCCATATTACGACAATATCGTTATGGTCGATTATCAACCCACTTGCGAGAATATGTTGGCCGACTTTGCTGAGCGATTACTGGAGTCGCTGCCCGACGATGTGGAGCTCTACTCGCTGCGCCTGCACGAGACGGCCACATCGTTTGCCGAGTGGTACGCGGAGGATAATTTTTAAGATAAAAGAGCAAAGAGCAAAGATAAAATATAGAGAATTTAGAGAGGATAGAGAGGTTAGCGACGACGCACCCTTCCCTAAACTCCTTAAATTCCCTAATTTCCCTAACAATTTTCGGAATTAAATGAAACGCCTATTCCTTATCGACGCCTATGCGCTCGTGTTCAAATACTACTACGCCTTTTTTGGTCGCCCGATGCGTAATCGCTACGGCATGAACACCTCGATTTTGTTCGGTTTTACGAAATTCTTGCGCGATATCCAAAAGCGCGAGAAACCCGACCTGCTGGGTGTCGCTCTCGACCCCAAGGGGGGCTCGTTCCGTTGCGAGATGTTCCCCGAATATAAGGCTAACCGCCCCGAAACGCCCGAGGATATTATCGCCTCGGTGCCATATCTGCGTCGATTGCTCAAGGCGATGCGTATCCCGGTATTTGAAATCGAGGGCTTCGAGGCCGACGATGTCATCGGAACATTGGCTCACAAGGCCTCGGCCGAGGGTTACGAGGTCTATATGGTTACGCCCGACAAGGATTATGGTCAATTAGTGGGCGAAAGGCGCTACATCTATAAGCAGAAGGGCGACGATATTGAGATTATTGACAGCAAGGCTATTTGCGAGAAATATGGCATTGCCGACCCCGTTTTGGTGCGCGATATTCTGGCCGTGTGGGGCGATTCGTCGGACAACATCCCCGGAGTGCCGGGCATCGGCGAGAAGGGCGCCTGCAAATTGGTGGGCGAGTGGGGCGATTGCGAAAATATCCTTGCCAATGTGGCCAATATCAAGGGTAAGCAGGGCGAGAAAATTGCCGCATGGGGCGATAAGTTGCTCATGTCGAAGTGTTTGGCGACGATTCGCACCGATGTGCCCGTGGAGTTCGATGCCGACGATTTGGCTATCTGTGCGCCCAATATCGACGAGCTGAAGGCTCTGTATGCCGAGTTGGACTTTTCATCTTTCCTGCGCGATGTGCAGAATATGGCACCGCAGGAACAAAAGTCCGAGATACCCCAGCAAGCGCCGCAGCATCAGTTGGCAGATATGGCACGCGCCAAGTCGGCGGAGCTTAAGCGCAAGCGCTTAGAGGGTCAGGGCGATTTGTTTGCTGCCTTTGCGGATGTACCTGCGGCTGTGCCTGCGTCGAGTGAACCCCAACCCGCAGCAGAGGGGCAGGAGTCGGCCGAAGAAGTAGCTTTAGCCACAGCAGCAACCACGCCTCACGAATATCATCTTATAACCGAACTCTCTGATTTGGAGAGCCTTGTTGCGCAGCTAAAGCGTGAACGAGAGTTCTGCTTCGATACCGAAACTACGGGCTTCGACATCTTTAACGACCGCATTGTGGGTATGTCGTTTGCTGTGAAGGCCCACGAGGCGTGGTATGTGTCGTTTACGCCCGAGAACACTCAGGTTTTTGTCGAGATTGTGCGCCCGTTGTTCGAGGATGAGAATATCGCCAAGGTGGGTCAAAACATAAAGTTCGATATCATGGTGCTTGCTCATTTGGGCATCGAGGTGCGTGGCCGCAAGTTCGATACGATGATTCTGCACTACTTGCTTGATTCGGAGTCGCGCCACAACATGAACTTCATGGCCGAGCGTTATTTGCGTTACTCGCCCATCGCAATCGAAACCCTGATAGGCCGAGGTACGCGCCAACTCACTATGGACCAGGTGAATATAATGAGTGCGAAGGAGTATGCGGCCGAAGATGCCGACATCACCATGCAACTAAAACATCTGCTTTGGGCGGAGGTCGAAAAGCAGGGCCTTGTGAAGCTTTATGAGCAAATCGAGGAGCCGATGATTCAGGTTTTGGCCGATATGGAGATGGCCGGAGTGAAGATTGACTGCGAGGAGTTGGCGCGCTATGCCGTAGAACTCAATGCGGAGCTCAATGGCTTGGAGCGAGCCGTACGCGAGGAGGCGGGTGAGCCTTCGCTCAATATTAACTCGGCGCGACAACTCGGCGAGGTGTTGTTTGCCAAGATGCGCATTACAGATAAGCCCAAGATGACCAAGACACGCCAATTCAGCACCGAGGAGGAGTATCTCTTGACCTTTGCGGGTAAGCATCGCATCATTGACCTTATATTGAAATATCGAAGCGTAAAGAAACTGCTTTCGACCTATGTCGAGGCGCTGCCGCAGTTGGTAAATCGCACTACGGGGCGCATACACACCTCGTTCAATCAGGCGGTTACGGCTACGGGTCGCCTCTCTTCGACGAATCCCAACCTGCAAAATATTCCCGTACGCGAGGAGATGGGTCGCCGCATTCGCGAGGCATTTGTCGCTTCGGACGAGGAGCATCTGTTGCTCTCGGCCGATTATTCGCAGGTGGAGCTTCGTTTGATGGCTCACCTGAGCGGTGATGAGTCGCTTATCGAGGCATTCCTCCATGGCGAAGATATTCATGCCGCTACGGCCGCCAAGCTCTTCCACAAGAGCATCGCCGAGGTCACCACAGACGAGCGCCGCAAAGCCAAGACGGCGAATTTCGGTATTATTTACGGCATCTCGGCTTTCGGCTTGGCCCAGCGATTGGATATTTCGCGCACCGAGGCAAAGGAGCTTATCGAGGGCTATTTCCGCACCTATCCCAAGGTGAAGGCTTATATGGATAGTGCCATTAAGAAGGCGCGCGAGACGGGATATGTCACTACAGCCTTTGGCCGACGCAGAATTTTGCGCGACATAGACTCGCGCAATGCTGTGGCTCGCGGTGTTGCCGAGCGCAATGCCATAAATGCCCCGATTCAGGGTAGTGCCGCCGATATTATGAAGTTGGCGATGATAGAGATTGCTCGCCGCTTCAAGGAGGAGGGCATACGCTCGAAGATGATTCTTCAGGTACACGACGAGGTCATTGTCGATATGCTTGCGGAGGAGCGTTCTGCGGTCGAGCGCATCGTACGAGAGTCAATGGAGGGCGTGGCGCAACTCAGCGTGCCCCTTATCTCGGAGGCAGGCGTTGCCGAGAACTGGCGCGAGGCGCATTAGCGCAATGTCCTGCGGTGGATTGAAATTCGTGACTTTAGCATATGAAAAACTTCTCAGCCAAACACCTTGCCGAGCATCTTGCGCTTATGCCTATGCTCAAGGTGTTGTTGGCGGTCGTTGCGGGTGTGTTGCTCGCCGAGAGGTTTATGCTGCCATTGTGGGGAGTCGTTGCGGCCCTCTTCCTGTCGCTCGTTGCGGCATGGAGAATGGGCATGCGAGCCCTCTCCGATGTGTATGTTCTGTTGGCCATATCGCTTATGGCGATGTTGAGTGTCGAGCTGCATCGACGCACAATGCCGAGTGAAGATGCCCGACTCTATAAAATTAAAATCACGGCTCTCAATTCGCAATCCGCAGGGCGGATATATGGCGAAGGTCGCGTTGTTGGCGAGTATCGCAACGACAGCGTCGTGGAGCGCAATTTCCCGGTGCGCATCACTTTAGATAGTGCCGCGCATGTCACCGAGGGCTCTCTATTGACCGCATTTTGCCGCATTCGACTCTTTCGTCCGACGCAGGAGAATCGCTATGCTCATTACATGTCACAACGAGGCTTTGTCGGGCAGGTGTGGCTCTCGCCCAAGAGTATCATGCGCGTTGAGGAGCTACCTGCCGATTTGGGGCAGAGGATGCAACAACATGCCGTCACGCGCCTTGCGAGGTTGAATCTCCCTGCCGATGTTGAGAGTATCGCTGCGGCCGTCACCATTGGCGAACGCCTGTCGCTGAGTCCGCAGTTGCGCGAGGAGTATCGTCGCAGTGGAGCCTCACATTTGCTGGCTGTTTCGGGCTTGCATGTCGGTTTTGTGGTCGTTGTGTTCAACTGTTTGTTGGCGCTGCTGATTTTCTTGCCCCATGGGCAATTGCTGCGTAGGGCTTGTGTGATAGCCCTTATTTGGTTATATGCCGCCGTTGTGGGCTTCTCTCCCTCGGTTGTGCGTGCTGCGGCGATGTTTTCGATACTGCAAATCGCCTTGAGCTTAGCTTCAAATACTCTCTCGCTCAATACCTTATGCTTGGCGGCGGTGCTTATACTCTTGTCGAATCCCTTTATGATGCACGATGCGGGATTTCTGCTCTCGTTCCTCGCCGTTGCGGGTATTGTCGAGTGGGGCAGACCTTTGTTGTTCCGCTTGCGGGCGGCGATACCCTCCGCCACATTGGGGCAATCCGAGCCTCTTTATCGGCGACTTTGGCGGTATGTGCTGCATTGGCTTCTGGCGAGCGTTGTGGTGAGTGTTGTCGCCTCGGCCGCTACGATGCCTTTGGTGGCGTGGCAATTCGGACTCACCTCGCTGTGGGGCGTTCTCTTATCGCCCGCGATGGTGCTGTTGTGCTGTGTTGCGGTGGGTGCGACACTTGTGTGGATTATAGCTCCTCTTGCTCCTTTTGCACCCCTCTTTCATTGGGTCATCCGGCTCTCGGTGTCGGCAATGAATGGCATAGCCGAATGGTGTGCCTCGCAGAGCGCTTTAATCTTCGAAGGCCATATCGGAGGCGTGGAGTGCGGCATAATATACCTTTTGTATATAATGTTGACTTTGGCTGTCTGGGCGCATAAAAAATCGCATTCCTAAGCCGTTTGTGGCATCTTTTTTGCATAATTATTCGTCCAAGACAAAGAGTGGCGAGAAGAAAAAATGGAGAAAAATTTTGCAGAACGAGAAAAAGTTGCTATCTTGCACTCAGAAAAACTGATTATTAACTCTAAAAACGCAACGCCTATAGGAAATTTCTACTCTTTGAACACTACATTTTAGTAAAGAAAGGAGAAGAGTATGAACGCACAAGTGTTAAGTGACCGTGTATTGCTTAATAACTATCTTTCGGGTGATTGCAGTGCCATTTCACAGCTTATCGAACGCCACTCGCGCCGCGTGCGCGACTACATCCGTATGATGGTTAAGGATGTTGATCTCGCCGACGACATCATGCAAGAGACCTTTATCAAGGCGGTACGATTCATCGACGAAGGACGCTATACCGACAATGGTAAGTTCCTCTCATGGGTATTACGCATAGCCCATAATCGCGTTTTGGACTATTTCCGTCAGCAGAAGAGTGCCCGCACCGTAAACGAAAGCGATGCCGGATACGATGTTTTGGGCAGCATGCGCTTTGCCGAGCAGAATATCGAGGACAAGATGGTTGCCGAGCAAATCGAGGCCGATGTACGCCGCATGATAGAGTTCCTGCCCGACGAGCAACGCGAGGTTGTGCAGCTGCGCTACTATTCGGGTTTGAGCTTTCAGGAGATAGCCGACCAGACCGGAGTGAGCATCAATACGGCTCTGGGTCGTATGCGCTACGCCTTGATAAACCTTCGCAAATTAATCAAGGAGCACAATGTGATTCTGTCGTAATTGGGTGCGCTACAAAGAGTTCCACCATATGCTGCGGCGTGTGGTGGAATTTTTTTCGCCATATTTTTCACTGAACAACAATAAACTGCGCCTTATAGGCGTTAATATAATGAATTTTCACCAACAAAGCTTAAAACCGTCTGCCTATGGAGGATTTAGACTGTAGAATTAATGATGATTTTATCCCCGAAGATGAGCGACTGATGAATGCAGAGGTTATATGTGGTGAGGCAGACCTCTTCTATCTGGACTGCTATCTGCAAGAGTTATTTCGCAATGGGGGAGAGTGTTAACAAGTTCTTGTAATTGGGTTACAAGTTTTAGGGTTAGTATTTAATGAGAAGAGAGGTTGCAGACACTTGCAACCTCTCTTTGTGTGATATAATCTGCTTTTGCAAACAGAATCCTTACCAGATAATGATGCGCTCCTCCTTGGGCAGGTACATTGCGCCGTCGGTGATACCGAAAGCCTTGTGGAAGCTCTCGATGTTGCGCAGGGTGATATTCACGCGATTCTTGCCGAGTGAGTGCTCATCGGTCTTTGTGAGGCGTGCAGCCTCCTCGTCGCGGATGTTCTGACCCCAGATTGTGGCATACGAGAGGTAGAATCGCTGGTCGGCCGAGAAACCGTCGATAGCCTCAGGCTCCGCGCCCTGCAAAGAGTTGCGGAAGGCTGTGTAAGCCACGCGCAAACCTCCCTGGTCGGCGATATTCTCACCGAGCGACAACGCACCATTGGCCATTACGGCTGCGCGCTCGTCGGTTGCGGGCAGAATCTCCACCTTGTTGAACTGCTCAACCAACACATCGGTTTTGGCCTTGAATGCCGCAGCATCCTCGTCGGTCCACCAATTGTTCATGTTGCCATCCTTGTCGAAGTGGCGACCCTGGTCGTCGAAGCCGTGAGTCATCTCGTGACCTATAACCACACCGATAGCACCATAGTTCACAGCATCGTCGGCCTGCGAGTTGTAGAACGGAGGCTGAAGAATTGCCGCGGGGAAGCAAATTTCGTTTGTTGTGGGATTGTAGTAGGCGTTCACAGTCTGTGGTGACATAAACCACTCCGAGCGGTCTACCTCCTTGCCCATCTTTGAGATGTTGTCGGCTGTATACCAAGCCGAAGCACGCTTCATATTCTCCCAATACGACACCGCAGGGTCAATCTCCAACGACGAGTAGTCCTTCCACTTGTCGGGGTAGCCAATCTTCACGGTGAACGACGCCAACTTCTCGTGTGCCTTTGCCTTTGTGGCGTCCGACATCCACTCCAAGGCGTCGATATGCTGACCCAAAGCGGTCTGCAAGTTCTTTACCATCTCGGTCATGCGCTGCTTGTCGCTCTCGGGGAAGTACTTCTTGACATAAATCTCGCCCACAGCCTCGCCGAGCAGACCGTTAGGCACTGCCATGGCGCGCTTCCAACGGGGACGCATCTCCTGCTGACCCGACATTGTGCGACCAAAGAACTCGAAGTGTGCAGCATAGATGTCGTCGCTCAAATATCCCGCTGCGCGTGACAAATAACCCGCCTTGAGGTAGTTTTTGATGTCAATCAAAGGCTCCGACTTAATCATCTCGTTCACCTTGTCCAACACCTCGGGCTGACCTACAACCAGATTCTCGAAGTCGCCAAGACCCAAAGCCTTGAAGTAGATATCCCAGTCGATGGCGTCGTAGCGCTTAACGAAATCGGCACGACTCATGGGGTTGTAGTTGGCGGTAACATCGCGCAATTCTACTCGTGAACGGAAAGCCTCCGCCATCTTTATCTCGAACGAAAGAACACTCTCGGCAGCCTTCGCAGGCGCTTTTTCGCCGGCCAAATCAAATGCTGCGGTGAGCCACTTGATGTAAGCCTGGCGCTTTGCCTCGTTCTCTTGGTCGAGATAGTAGTCGCGGTTACCCATTCCCAGGCCCGACTGCTCGACATAGAGCGTATTCATTGTGCTGTTCAGCAGGTCGGCAGCTACACCTGCGCTGAAAAGCGGGTTGCCGGTTTCGCTATGCAGCTTTGCCAACAAAGCCGAGAGGCTCTCCTTGCCTACGATTCGAGAAATGGCCTCCAAATCCTGCTTTACGGGAGCCAGACCCTCGTCGTTGAGGCGCTTCTCGTCGAGGCCCATGGTGTAGAGGTCGGCGATTTTCTGCTCCACAGTGCCCTTCTCGGCCTGCTGCTCGGTCATAGACGAGAAGAGGTCGTTGAGGCGAATCTCGTTGTTCTCGCGCAGCACATCAAATGTTCCGTAGCGCGAGAACTCGGGCTTCAATGGGTTCTTTGCCTGCCAGCCACCTGTGGCATACTGGTAGAAATCCTCGTTGAGAGCCACGCTCTCGTCGAAGTTGGCACGGTCGATAGCTGGTGCCGGTTTATTACAACAACTTGCCATAAGCGCAAAGGTTGAAATTGCTAAAATTGTTCGTTTCATAGTAGTGAATGTTTTGGGTTAATCTCATTTCAACCAATATAGGGCCGACCGGAGCCGACCCCATATTTTCTTGTAAATGTAAGACCTGCTGCAAGAAGCAGCATCCGAAAATATCGCGAGAAAAAGTTTTACTTGCGGATAGCTGCTACGCCAGGCAACTCCTTACCCTCCATATACTCCAACAAAGCACCACCACCTGTTGAAACATACGATACCTTGTCAGCCAAGCCGAACTTGTTGATACATGCTACAGAGTCACCACCACCGATGAGCGAGAATGCACCATTCTTCTCGGTTGCCTCAGCAATAGCCTCAGCGACAGCCTTCGAACCTGTTGCGAACTTGTCAATCTCGAATACGCCTACAGGACCGTTCCAAAGGATGGTCTTGCACTCCATAATCTCGTCGTGGAAGAGTTTCTTACCCTCAGAGCCGATGTCAACACCCTCCCAAGCGTCGTCGATAGCCTTTACCGAAGCCTCCTGTGTGTTTGCAGTCTCGGCGAAGTCGTCTGCTGTCAAAGCGTCGGGTGACATCACAAACTTGATGCCCTTCTCCTCGGCCTTCTTCAAGATGTCCAAAGCTACGGGGAACATATCGGGCTCGCAGATTGACTTACCTACCTTGCCACCCAAAGCAGCCGAGAAAGTATAGGTCATACCGCCACCGATGATAATCTTGTCGCACTTCTCCATGAGCTTCTCGATGATGGTAATCTTTGTAGATACCTTCGAACCACCTACGATAGCCACGAAAGGACGCTGTGGGTTCTGCATTACGCCGTCGATAGCCTTCAACTCGTTCTCCATAACATAACCGAACATCTTGTCGTTGGGGAAGTAGTCGGCGATAAGAGCAGTTGAAGAGTGTGCGCGGTGAGCTGTACCGAATGCGTCGTTGATGTAGCAGTCAGCATAAGAAGCCAACTTCTTCACAAACTCCTTCTGAGGACCCTCTTTAAGAGCCTTCTTTGCAGCCTTCTTCTCCTCGTCGGTAGCATCCTCTGCCAAGCCGCGTGGCTTACCCTCCTCCTCAGCGTAGAAACGGAGGTTCTCAAGAAGCATAACCTCACCGGGCTTCAATGCAGCAGCCATCTCGGCAGCCTTTTCACCCATGCAGTCGCCTGCGAACTTAATCTCTACGCCCAAGCGAGCCTCGATAGCAGGGATAATCTGCTCCAACGAGAACTTTGGATCGGGATTCTTCTTGGGACGACCGAGGTGTGACATCAAAATCACTGAACCACCCTTCTCCAAAACCTTCTTGATTGTGGGGATTGCGGCACGGATACGAGTGTCGTCGGTTACCTGACCCTCGCCGTTGAGGGGCACATTGAAGTCTACACGGATAATCGCGCGCTTGCCGGTAAAATCGTAATTGTCAATTGCGAACATAATTCTACTTTTTTGTTATAGTTAAACTCTTGTTTTGAATTGTATATTTCGTTTTTTCTTTCTGTTTGTCTTTCCTCTTTCCTCTTTTGTCATTCCACCGAACGCAGTGAGGAAAAGCCGACCTTGCGTCGGATTAGTCATTATTCGCTAACGCTCATAATGTGGCATGACATTATCTTCCCTAATCTCCCTAATCTCCCTATCTACCGCTGATTTACTTTGCTATCAAGCCCTTACTTGTGAGGCTGTAATTCCCAAAGGTAGATTCCAATCAATTACTGCAGGTATACTACTGCGTATCTATACTCTCGCGTCGTGCAGTAATTGTGGAATGAAAAAATTTTATATATCCTTGCTCTTTGCTCTTTTATCTTTTCTCTTGCCTTACTGCGGCTTTGCCGCAAAGATAGGGAAAAAATCTATATTAAAGTGCGTTCTTGTCGCTCAGAGCCCAAAAAAGTTTTTTCGGGACGCGCAACAAGCCTTAAATCTTGCTTTTTTTGTCGGTTTTCGCGCTGCGTTTTTGGTTGTTTTGTTCAATAAAACATGTTATTTCGCCACAAAATATGGGATTTTGTCCCACAAACGAGCCGTTTTATAACTTTGAGTGTCAGTTAACCACATAATTTTTGCCATTCGAAAAAAATAGATGACTTTTGCAACCGGAATCGACCGCATGATTGATTTTTTTTCACCTACCCTTTCGGGGTCTTTGGTCTGTCGGTGGAGTAAACCAAGAAAAAACCAAACAGCAAAATAGAAACCAAACAAACATTAACACCGCATCGGAGTAAGATTTGTTCAAGACAAGAGATTGCTTGACGGCTACTCACCTAAGGTGCGGACAAATTAAAAAAAGCATGAAAATTTTTACAAAATCAATTTTTGCCCTTGTTGGGGCAGTGGCAATTGTTTCAACAGCATTTGCAGGTGGTCCTATGACTAACACAAACCAGAGCGCACACTTCTTGCGTAGCATAGCTCGTGGTACATCACTCGACACCGATGCGGTTTACACTAACCCCGCAGGTGTGGTATTTATGGAGAACGGCTTCCATATCGGCATCAATGACCAGATGGCAGCGCAGACTCGTACCATTACATCTACATACGATCTTTTCGCAAAGAACGGCGGCTCGCCTACCAAGGAGTACAAGGGTGAGGTGTTCTCTCCCATTATCCCCAGCGTTCACTTCGCTTGGAAGCACAATCGTTGGGCTGTTATGGCAAGCTTGGGCGTAAACGGTGGTGGTGGCTCTTTGGAGTTTGCCAACGGCTTGGGCTCTTTCGAGCGTCAGTTCTCGGTTTTGCCCGGTGCTATCTCACAGTTCGGTCAGACTTATGGCATCTCAGCTAACCAATATGCTATGGATATGGCTCTTACAGGTAAGTCAATGACTTTGGCTTTCAATGTAGGTGCTGCTTTCCGTCTTACAGATTGGTTGTCAGTGGCTGCTCAGGTGCGTTACAGCACAACTTCAAACAGCTATGAGGGACATATTAAGAATATTCAGGTTAACCCCAATGCTCCTGTTCTCGGTATGAATGGCCAGATGATGTCGGCAGCAACATTCTTCGAGACAGCTGCAGGTGCATTGCAGCAGATGGGCGCTCTTACCCCCGAAATGGCTACGATGTTAGGAACATATAAGGCACAGACTGCCGACCATATCCTCGATGTTAAGCAGAAGGGTCACTCTATCAGCCCCGTTATCGCTTTGGCTTTCCACAAGGGTCCATGGGACGCATCTGTAAAGTATGAGTTCAAGATGGCTACCGAGCTCGAGATTGAGTCGGCTCCCGTATCGGCTGCAGACCCCGTAATCAACAACATCTTCGCCGATGGCACAAAGGTTAAGGCCGAGACTCCCGCATTGTTGGCTGCTGCTGTAAGCCGTCACTTCGGTCCTGTAAAGGTTACCGCTCAGTGGCACCACTACTTCGACAAGGCTGCGAAGAACTCATTCACAATCAACAACGCTCAGGGCATCTACAACGGCCAGTACAGCACAATCAAGGGCAACACCAACGAGTATATGTTGGGTGTTGAGTGGTCTATCACCGACCGCCTGTTGGTATCTGCCGGTACACAGCGCACTCAGCTCAATATGGATGAGAACTATTACTCGGATATGAACTACTCTATCTCATCTTGGTCGGTAGGTGTTGGTGTGGCTTACAAGATTTGCGATGCAGTACGCCTCAACCTCGGTTACATGCCTACAATCTACGACGAGGTAACAACTAAGGGTCTGGCAAACGGTATCGACTTCAAGGACCTCTATCAGCGTACTTCACACGCTTGGGGTATCGGCGTTGACCTTAAGTTCGGTAAGTAATGTAGAAAACTATATCGCCTTGAGCTTTGATCGGCTCAGGGCGAGCAAATGTCCGCCAATTGTAGGGCGGAGCATTGGGAGTCGCAGGGCTCTCGGCGGAGCATCCTCGTGAGGAAGCTCCCGACGGTCGCAGGAGCGTGGTATGGGGTTGGTGCTGTCGCCGACGCTGCGCTTCGGAGAGGCATAACAATCCGAATATCGCGACAATTCGGATTGATATGACGATTCGGGCATTCGGGGTATGGTATCCACTGCCACCCCGCTTCGAGCGATTGAAAAGAGGTGTGCGCCGAGAAAATATTTTTCGATTGGTAAACGGTCTGCACCTCTTTTTATTCGAATTATATGAGTTTGGTCGGTAGCGCCGGGCCCTCGATAATACGACTTGGCGCCATGCGTGGCGTATGATGGGGCGTTGGCAATCCTCCCCGAGAGAGCTACCCTGTTTGTAGAACATGGTTTTTTGATTGCTGGTCGGCTGTGCCTTTCAAAAGACACAGCCGTTTTTTTTGTTTGAGTGATGGGCTTGCACGATAATATTTTTCGGCGTTGTTGCGTTTGTTGTGCGAAGCGAGTATCTTTGTGGCATGAGAATATTTTTAACCCTGATAATTGCGTTTTTAACGCTCAGCGTGGGCGATTTGGCGGCACAAAAGCAAAGTCGCACACCCCTCTACATCGTAAATGGTCAGCGCATGAGCGAGGAGCAGGTGAGAGCCATACACCCTGCCGATATAGTTGATAATCAGCTTCTGACAATCGACGAGCAGGTCATAGAGAAGTATGGCGTCGAGGCCTCGAATGGCGTGATTTTAATCACGCTGCGTTACGATACCCCGGCGCGCTTTGAAATAGATGGCAAGGAGCAAAATTACAGTGCCTACATTGCCGAACAGGTGCAGTGGAGCGAAATGGATGGCGCGGCGCGTGTCGTTATCTCGTTCACGCTGGGCGAAGATGGCTCGATTGCTGCGACCGATGTTTTGGAGGCTACCGATAAGCGCCTGTTGCGACGCGTCGAAAAGGCGATGCAGCAGGCTCCGCGCTGGATTCCTGCGCAGAAGAACGGGCAAGGCATCTCCACCGAGCACCTCTTGCGCATAACCCTGCCTAAGGGGCGCGAAGTACCCCGCGAGCGCGTCTGGCGAATAGGGTAGAGTGTATGTGTGGAGGTTATTTAACCTAACATTCAATAATCAACAACTTGTCGCCGCCTGCGTCGTTCTTGCCACACTCGATGCGGGCATCCTCGTTAAGCATCGCGAGGAAATCTTTGGGGTGAGTGTGGAAAATCCGTTCCGTATAGGTTTTGGCGTTTTCGTATGCCGTGAGTGAGCCGTCCCAGGGCGTGCAATCCTTGTTGCGGCCGACATTGCCGTTGTGGTTGTCGGAGATAATCTTTTCGCAAAGCGTTATAATCTCGGGCTGGTTTCTCCGGATAAGCTTCTTGCGCAGCTCGGCTACATATCGTTTGTTCTGCTCCTTGGGCGCTGCGGCGAGGATGTTCTTTAAGGGGATTTTGTACTCCTTGTTGCAGCGATTAATGTACTTCTTCCACAACTTCGGGCATCGTTTGTCGAGCAGATTGAGTATCTCGATGTCGCAACGCGCCTGCAAACTAAAGCCCTTGAGTGATGCCAACACATTTATTACCAGGTTGGTAAGCTGTGCCGGTTTGAGCAAAAGCGTGTCAATATAGTAATCTTTCTCGTCCTTGGTGAGGTTGTGGTCTTTGAGTTGATTTGCGGCGATGCCGAGCTCGGTGTTGTAGTTGCGCAACTGCAACAGCAGGTTGTTTACATCGGAGTAGTTGTTGTCGTCGTTTACAAACAACTCGGGGTGGATGTTGTTGACGGGCGCCTGTGCCTTAATCAGATGAAGTTCCGAGGGGTATTTCTTATATTTCTCTGACGAAGCCTTTGGAAATAGACCTTTTGCCCTTTGTGTGCTGCGCTGTGCGGCGTCATCTATGCGGTTGACAATTGCCCACATCACCACCATATTGCGATAGAGGTGGCGCACCAAATCATACAACGCCTGCTCCTGTGCTTTGTAGCTCAGCATGCTCGTATTTTCGGCCACTTTATTCTGCGACACCAATGTCAGGGCGCTGATTGCAAGTGCTGCAATGGAGGCTACGACCGCCGCCCAATTATATGTGCCCACGGGCGAGTCGTCGGCGATAACGACGGTTTGCGTTGAGGTTTGGGCATCTTTTTGGGCATTCTCCTTGTCGAATATGGCATGCCCGGCGCTTGCCAACACAAACACCGCAAAACCCACAATTACGCTCCACCAAAAGGTCTGCCAAATAGTCTTCATATCTTCATTTTTTAAGGTCGGTTTGGGTGCTTTTTTTTACAGGTTTTTAATCATCTGCTCGGCCACCGTGCGATAATATTCCTCGACCAAAGGGTCGGTAGCCACGGTCGGTGTGCCGCACTCGCCACCCTCCATAATTGCCTGAATAATAGGTATATCGCCCAAGAATGGCACGCCTACCTCCTCGGCGTAGCGGCGTGCACCACCCTCGCCAAAGATGTAGTAACGATTGTTGGGCAACTCCTTGGGAGTGAACCACGACATGTTCTCGATTATGCCCAAAACGGGCACTGCAACCTGCTCGTGGCGGAACATCTCCACTCCGCGCACAACATCCGCAACGGCAACCTGTTGGGGTGTGGAAACAATCACTGCGCCATCCAATTTTATCTCCGAAATTATCGTCAGGTGAATATCTCCGGTTCCCGGGGGCATATCTATCAGGAGGAAGTCCAAGCCGCCCCACATAGTCTGGTGCAGCAGCTGCTTCAGGGCGTTTGTCGCCATGGCTCCGCGCCACATTAGTGCATCGGTCGGGCGGATAAAAAATCCGATAGACATCAGCTCGATGTCCATGCTCTCGGCCGGTACTATGTAATCCTGCCCATCCTCCTGCACCGCATCGGGAATGTAACCCTCGCGGTCAAACATCTTGGGTTGCGAAGGGCCATAAATGTCGGCGTCGAGGATACCTACGCGATAACCCATGTTACGCAATGTGAGGGCGAGATTCGCCGTGACGGTAGATTTTCCCACGCCGCCTTTGCCCGAAGCTACGGCGATGATTTTCCCGACCTTGACGGTTGTGCTCTCGCGCTTGGGTTGTGGTGCGCGTGGAGTGCCCTCCTTTACGGCTATCGTAATGTTCTCAGCCGCAGCAGGATAAGCCTCTTTGAGCAGCTGCTCTACAAGCGTGCGGATACGCTGTGCGAAGGGGTCTTTTACCTTGGGGAAGCATAGCACGACGACGATTTTATCCTCTCGGGCGGTCACCGACTCCACGATGCCGCTTTGTACGATATTTTGCTCGGTTTCGGGGTGAACAATCCTTGATAACAGCTCCTTGATTTGTTGTTCCATGTTGTTTTATTGTTATAATTTTAATAATTCTTTTTGATAAATATCGCGCTTTTTGGCAGAATTAATGGTTATATGTATTCATGCAAATGATATATTTATTAGCCATTTTCCCGACAAAATCGCTTATGCTGCAAAAACCCTACAAAGATACGAAAATATCCTGAAAAATCGCATTGGCAGGCATGTTTGTTGCGCATATATTTTTTTGCATGCCCGACGGTGTTTGGCAGGGAGGCTATTCCGAGGGGTTGGTTGCCGCTCGGGGGCGGAAAATGGCGTCGCTGGGCCTGCTGGCACGCGATTTGCGGAGTTGTGTTGTTTGCAAAGAGTGTTGCTTTTTACCTGAAAATATTTTTGTGGATGCGCGAATTTTCGGCTGAAGGATGCCGCGTTAATGGGTTGATTTATAGCGTAATCTGCGTTACTATATTAGAAAGCCCCGAGAAAATGTTGAAAAAATGTTGAAATTCTTTGCATATTTGGATAAAAAGCCGTACTTTTGCACTTAGTAAAACTATGTTTTATTCCGATTGGACCCGTGTCGGGTGATAGTTGGAGGCTGTTAAAGAAAGATAGGAATGCAACAAAAAAGTATCATATTGTTATTGCTGGCGATGTTGATGGGCATCACCTGTGTCTCTGCCCAGACCCAGGAGAATGAACATCACATTGAGGTGGGAATTGCGTTCCGCCAGGGTAAGAACAATATTGATTTGTCGTATATGGATAACCGTGCAAAGCTGGAGCATGTTATTCATGTGCTGGATTCGATTCGCCACGACAATTCTGTTGTTCTGCGTCAGGTTGAGTTCTCGGGTGCTGCATCTCCCGAGGGTAGCGCAGCTATTAACCGCTGGTTGAGCCGCACTCGTTTGGAGCAGTTGGAGAAGTATATTCGTGAAAGAGTAGATATTCCCGATTCACTTATTGTTCGCGATGACCTCTACATCCCTTGGCATGAGCTTGCCGAGAAGGTGGAGGCGTCGGACGCTTCGTATAAGGGCGAGGTGTTGCAGATTTTGGCCACCGAGTATCCCGAGGCTAAGGATTGGAACGGGGCGTTGGTGGATGGCCGCATTGTCGAGTTGAAGAAGCTTGATGGCGGTAAGGTATGGCAGGAGTTGTATGCGTTGTACTTTAGCCAGCTGCGTAATGCTTATACCACCGGCGCGACATACATCGTTCGTCACGAGCCCAGCATCAAGATTGTTGCCGAGGTGCGCGGTCGTCAGCCCATGCCGGCTACGAAGCCTCATATGCCCGTTGAGGTCGAGCCTCAGCGTCCTCCTTTGCATCTGTATGTTAAGACCAATGCCATCGGATGGGGTATGTCGGTAGCGAATGTTGCCGTCGAGGTTGATTTTGCAAAGCATTGGTCGGCTCAGTTGCCAATCTATTATTCCGGCGTAAACTATTTCACTCAAACCATAAAGTTCCGCACATTTACTATTCAGCCGGAGGTCCGCTATTGGTTCTCGGGCAATATGAACGACAAGTTCTTCTTGGGTGCGCACGCGGGCGTAGCATATTATAATTATGCCGTGGACGGTCAGTACCGCATTCAGGATAAGGATGGTAAGCGCCCGGCTTTGGGTGGCGGTTTGAGCGTGGGTTATCGCATGCCAATCAGCAAGAATGGTCGTTTGAAGATGGAGTTCTCGATTGGTGGCGGCGTCTACTCGTTGAAGTACGATAAATTCTACAACACTCAGAGCACTTCACAAGGTGAGCTTGCTCACAGTGTCGATAAGATATGGTATGGTGTTGACCACGCAGCTGTATCGTTCTCATATATGTTTAACCTTAAACGCAAGAACAAGTAATGAGAACACAGAGATACATACAGTTTGCTCAAAAGCTTTTGATGTTGTGCTGCATGCTTGTACTTACAGCGTGTGCCGTGCATGAGTGGCCAAAGGAGAAGGAGGTGAAGTATTCAACATTCATCCTCCACTTGGACTACAATACCGCGATGCCTTTGTATAAGGATATTACCCACCAGATGAGCCGTGCCGGTATGGCAACCGACTATGATGTGCGTTATATCGTGGAGGTATATACCAAGCCGACCGACCGCAGTATTCCCCAGCGTCTTGTTCTGCGCGATGTATTCAGCCGTGACGATGTGACTTCGTTGAATACCACGCGCGAGATGACCCTTGCCGAGGGCCGTTACGAGTTCTTGGTGTGGACCGACTATGTAGACGCCAACTCTTTGGAGGATAAGTATTACAACACAGCCGATTTGGAGGCTATCACTTTGATAGGCAAGCACCAAGGTAATAACGATTTCCGCGATGCCTTCTCGGGTAATTTGATAGTTGAGGTTTTCGAACATACTACCGATGTTCAGATGGTGAACGAGCGTCCTATGGCGAAGTTCAACTTTATCTCGACCGACTTGGCGCGTTTTGTGGAGCACATGTTGGAGCTCAAGGCCGAGGCGGAGGCTGAAGCACAGGCGGAGGCGGAGACGCAGGCTGCCAATGGAGAGGAGAATCCTCATATCGGCGGCACCGTTCCTACGGGAGGCAACGAGGAGGGAGAGGCCGATTCGCAGGCACCTTCGCGTGTGGTGGACATCAGTGAATATAAGGTGGTCTTCCGTTATGTGTCGGCCATGCCCAACGAGTTCAATGTGCGCATGAATGAGCCGGTATGGGTGGCAGACCCCGGAACCATCACTTTCGAGTCTACAATCAAGAAGTTGAACGAAACCGAGGCGGAGTTGGGCTTTGACTATGTTTTTGTGAATGGTCGCGAGCTTACAATTCAGATGGATGTTTCGGTATACGATAAGAATGGTGTTCAGGTTACGGCGTTGCCACGAGCTGTTCCCGTGGATTTGATTCGCAGTAAACTTACCACGATTCGTTCGGCGTTCCTTACCGCCCAGACATCGGGAGGTATTGGTATCAACCCGGGCTTTAATCCCGACCCTGACGGCGAGTTCATTTACTTCTGGCCGCCCGAATAGTGGATTGACTATATAATATAAGGTATAAGCTTGCCGAGGGAGAAATATCCATGGCAGGCTTTAACCGTCAAAGTAGGTGATGTTGCCTGCGGCGCATGTTGAGGGGCTGTAATAAGCTGAAAACAAACGAGTTGACCGGGCCAAGTGAGTGAGTTTAACGAGTTGGCAAGGGCCGAGAGAGTGAGGCAAGAGGCCAAGTGAGTGAGCTTAACGAGTTGGCAAGGGGCCAAAACTTGAAGACCAACGAATTAACAAGGGGCCAAAACTTGAAGATAAACGAATTAACAAGGGGTCAAAAGCTGAAAACAAACAAATTAACACACAATACTATTAACTAATTAATTACTTAATTATGAGAAAATTATTCGTAGCTGTCGCAGCATTGGGTATGTTGTTGACATCATGTGCGAAGGACGAATCTCAGGCCGGTGGTAACGCCGCTGTTGTATCGTTCAATATCGCGCAGCCGACTATCGCAAGTCGCGCATTGGGTACCGCGGATGCTACTCAGGCATATGGTACCGGTTACACTGCCGAGGATTTGCAGTATGCAATCTACGAGGCCGTTAAGGATGCCGAGGGTAACTACACAATCCGTGAGAATGGCCAGGAGCCTATCAGCGGTGTTGTAGATGGTTTCTTTGCAGGTAACGAGTTGAAGAACACTCTTAAGGGTATTCGTCTTGTACGCGGCAAGAAGTACATCGCGCTCTTCTTTGCGCAGTCAGACTATGCAAATGGTCACTGGGCGGTGAATTGGGACAATCAGCAGATTTCACTCAAGGATGAGGCTGCTTTGAAGGCTCAGGACGAGAGCATGGATGCTTTCTTCGCATGTGTTCCATTTGATGTCGATGCAGTTGCCAGCGCGCAGACTGTTGATGCTGTGTTGAAGCGTCCTTTCGCTCAGGTAAATGTTTTGGCAAACGATGCTGAGGAGGCACAGGCTGCAGGTTTGGATGTTTACCAGTCATCAATCGTTGTTGAGGGTGTTTACACAGCTATGAACCTCGTTACAGGTGAGGTTTCAGGCGAGAAGACCTTGACTTACGACATGGCCGAGGTAGGCAGCAAGTATATGACAGTTAACGGCACTACCTACGACCTTCTTTCAATGAACTACTTGCTTGTAAACGCTCGCAAGACTGTTGATATTACTTTCAACTACAACGAGGATGCTACTGTTGCCGGCAACGACAACACCGTTTTCACAGCACAGTTCGATATGGTTCCAGTTGAGCGTAACTATCGCACCAACATCATGGGTTCTATTCTTACCAGCGATGTTACATTCGAGATTGTTATCAATCCTATCTTCAACGAGCCTTTCATCGACGCATCTAAGACTCCCGAGGAGCAGTTGGTTGAGGCTGCCGAGCAGGGTGGTACTTATTCTTTGGGTTCAGATGTTCAGTTGACTTCTACTTTGGTTGTAGAGAAGGACTTCACACTCGATTTGAACGGCAAGACTCTCTCTAACCCTGTTGTAGTTCGTTCTGCAGCTCCTGCTACCGATGTTATCGTAGTTAAGGAGGGTGCTACTCTTACTATCGAGGGCGACGGTGTTGTTGAGGCTGTTTCTGGCTACGACGGCTATGCTGTTATCGCCGAGGGTAAGGTTGTTATCAATGGTGGTACTTTCAAGGCTGGTGTAGACGCTGATGGCGCTGCAAATGCTGTTGTTTACGCTCGTGGCAAGGGTGAGGTATATGTAAATGGTGGTTACTTCCCCAACGATGCTAACTCTGCATTCGTTCTTAACAAGAAGGACGCTGACCGCGCAACTACTACTATCGAGGTTAAGGGCGGTAAGTTCGTAAACTTCAACCCTGCGAACAACGCTGCCGAGACCGCTGGCACCAACTTCATGGCTAAGGGCTACACCGTAGAGGCTGCCGAGGTTGATGGCAAGACTGTTTACACCGTTGTTGAGATCGAGGTTACTCCTCTTGCAACTCCCGTTGTTGAGGCTGCTGTTGAGGGTAAGGTTGTTACTTTGACTTGGAAGGCTGTCGAGGGCGCTGCTAAGTATGCTGTTACTGTAGGCGAGGAGACCGTTGAGGTTGAGGGCACTACTTACGAGTTCACTGGCGACTGGGAGACCGAGTATGCGTTCTCTGTAAAGGCTATCGCTGCTGATACTGAGTGGCACACCGATTCTGCTGCTGCCGAGGTTAAGGCTCTTACCGAGGCTGAGCCTGAGGCTACTCCTCTTGCAAAGCCTGAGGTGACTGTTGCTGTTGAGGGCAATGTTGTTACTTTGACTTGGAACGCTGTTGAGGGCGCTAAGGAGTACACAGTTCAGGTTGACGACGATGTAGAGGAGGTTGTTACTGAGACTACTTACGAGTTCACTGGCGACTGGGAGGTTGAGTATACATTCACCGTTAAGGCTATCGCTGCTGACGCTGCTGTAAATATCGACTCTGAGGCTGCTCAGGTTACCGCGACTACCGAGGCTGAGCCCGTTGTTGAGCCCGAGGTGCTTGCAGAGTTGGATAAGGATGCTATTTATATTTTCAAGGCTGCTACCGAGATGAAGGGTGGTAAGTGGTATGCTATCGTATATGAGAACAAGGCTGCTACTGCACTTACTGGCAACTATGGCTATATCAAGTATGTCGAGGGTGTTGAGCGTGTAAATGGAGTATCTCTCCCTGCAAGCTGTGCATTTGGTTTCTTGACAACTGAAGGCGGTTACACTATTCAGCAGTATGATAACAAGTATGTTTATCAAACTGGTTCATATGATAGTTTCAATGTTAATGCTACTATGCCTGCAAATGGAGCTGTATGGTCAGTTGCAGTTGAGAACGGTGCATTTACAATTACTAACAATTCTGTCAACAAGTTTGTTCAGTACGATACTCAATACAACTCTTATGGAAGCTATGCTACTGAGAAGGGTAAGTTGCCTACATTGTATGAGTTGGTAGAGGTTGATAACACTCCTATGATTCTTGGCGTATCAACAAGTGCACTTTCTTTCGGTCATGAGGGTGACACTAAGGAGTTTACAGTTGAGACTTATGGCTCTGCAACACTCGATGCATCTGCTGATGTTGAGTGGTTGAATGTTACTACTTCTGGTAATACTGTTTCTGTTGTAGCTGAAGCTAACTCTGGCGAGGCTCGCGAGGCAAAGGTTACTGTTACATTCGGAGAGGCAACTACTGTTGTGACAGTTTCTCAGGAGAAATACACTGCGCCAGGGGATGAACCTACAATTTCTGATACAAAGGGCGTTTATGAGTCAATGTCTTTCTTGTTTGATGGTAAGACTATAACAAATGCTTCAACTGGTCAAGTACAGGGTACAAATGCGTATAAGCAGGAGTTTAAATTGAACGGTACAACCTATACAGCACTTAAGCTTGGTACAAGTAGTAAACCAGGTTCATTTGAGACAGCAAGCGTGGGTGTTGACGGCAAGAGCACATTGTCATTCTATGCTGTTGGTTGGAAAGGTAAGACTGTTAAGTTGACAGTTTCGGTTGATGGTGTTGAATATGGAACATACACTTTGACTGCTAATAACGGAGCTACGGGTAATCCTGTTTATACTGCATTGTCATTCGATGATTCAAAAGATTACTTCGAAATTGATGTTACAGGTATCTCTGCTGATTCAAAGATTACATTCAGCACTGATTCTACTGGTTGCCGTGCATTGATTTGTGGTGTTAATCTTTTCTAAAATAGAACTAATTTCTTATAAAAAACCCTCGGCAGAAATGCCGAGGGTTTTTTGTTTACGCTAAATTCCTTAAACTCCCTAAAATCCCTTTATTTGTCATTCCACCGAGCCATTATTTTTTTCGTCATCCCACATCACACGCACGATGTTTGTTTGCAGATACTTGCTACCAACCCTGCGTGGGATGAATGGGATCTACCTTTGGGAATTGTGCCTTGCAAGTCCGTACTTGTCAGCAGGGTAATAATAAGCGGTAGATGCCAGTCAATTACTGCATGGATATCACTGTGTACTTACACCCTCGCGTCGTGCAGTAATTGTGGCATGACAAAGGATGAAAGAGCAAGGATGAAAGAGCAAAGAGCAAAGAGATTCTCACGCAAAACTGTGTTTTGCTCAGAATGACGGTTTGACTACCACATAGCGTCACTCTGAGGGAGCACACGCGACCGCGAGAGTCTATCTCCCAAAAGAGAAATTAAGGAATTTAACGCTGACACATACATATCTTCCCTAAACTCCCTAACCGTCTACTCAAAAAAACGAGACTGCCGATGCAGAACGCACCGACAGTCTCTCCCTCAACTAATACAATTATCTTGCAACTAAAGAGCTGCCAACTTTGAAATAATATCCTGCATGGCGGCATACTGGCGCTCCATACTCTGCAGGAGCTTGTATTGCGCGCGTGTACGCACAAGGTTATGCCCATCGTAGGCGGTTTTGTAGTACTTGTCGCCGTCGATGTAGTCCATCAGGAAGCGCAACACCTGCTCGAAGGTGATGTAGCGCGCCGAGAATGCAAGCCACTCGAGCTCGCTCGCGGTCATTGTAGCGCGCTGCTCCGAGAGGTAACCCTCGGCATAGGCACGGAACATTTCGAGGCTCATTTCGACATTGTCGAGGCACTTATCATCCTCGGCACCTGTGTTGGTGTAGGAGCGGATGGCGTCGCCGAAGTCGTTGAGCGATGTAGAACTCATGACAGTGTCCAAATCTATGGCGCACAGCACCTTACCCGTGGGGGCGTCGAACAAAATATTGCTTATCTTGGTGTCGTTATGAGTCACATGTGTGGGGATTGTGCCATTCTCGACCAGCGCCCAGAAATTCATCATCTCCTCGCGGCGAGCCTCCACCCACGAAATCTCCTCCTGCACATCCTTCACTCGGCCCGCAGGGTCGGCAGCAAGGGTAGCATCCCACTGCTCGAAGCGGTGGCGGATATTGTGGAATCCCTTGATAGTCTCGTTTAGGGGTTTGTCGAAGTCGGCAAGCAACGCCTGGAAACGACCTATGCCCACGCCGCCCTGATAAGCCAACTCGGTACTGTCGGCACGGTCGTAGCTCAAGGTGTCGGCAATAAACAGACATACAGCCCAGAAATTGCCCTCCTGCTCGACATAGAGCTTGCCATCCTTGGCGGGGATAACCGTAAGCGTTTCGCGCATGGGGTCGGCGACCTTCGCCTTGATATGCTCGGTAACGGCCTTGATATTATCCATCATACCCGGAACATCGGGGAAAACCACATGATTCTTGCGTTGCAGGATATAGTCGGGAGCATCGCCCTCGGTACGCACGACATAGGTGTCGTTGATAAAGCCCTCGCCAAGGGGCTTAATCGACTCCACAGTGCCCTCCAGGGCGAATTGCGCGGCTATATTATAGAGTTTCTCGCTCGACATACTCCTAATTTTATTTATTATTCAGTCAAAATTACGGCTTTAATCTTAAAATAGCAAGTTTTTTCATAACTTTGTTTCGGTGTAGATATTTTTTGCTGCCGATGTAGTGAAAAGTGTCACGATGCGACTAATAAGAGAGTGAAAACAAATTGAAAACTATGAATAATCTGCTTACAATTGAAAATGTTACGAAGCGCTATGCGGCACATACGGCACTCAACGATGTGTCACTCAGTGTGCCCCAGGGGTCGATTTATGGCTTGCTGGGCCCCAATGGCGCAGGAAAAACCACGCTTATACGCGTTATAAACCACATCACGCTGCCCGATGCGGGGCGTGTGTTGTTTGATGGGCACGCAATTACGACCGACGACATCTATAACATCGGATACTTGCCCGAGGAGCGCGGCCTTTATAAGAAAATGAAGGTCGGCGAGCAGGCGATGTTCTTTGCACGCCTCAAGGGCTTGTCGCGCAAGGAGGCGTTGAAGGCACTCAAGGAGTGGTTCGTGCGCTTCGGTATCGAGGATTGGTGGGACAAGAAGGTCGAGGATTTGTCGAAAGGTATGGCGCAGAAGGTGCAGTTTATCACCACGGTGCTGCATCGCCCCAAGTTGCTGATTTTCGATGAGCCTTTCTCGGGCTTCGACCCTATAAATGCCAATCTGCTGAAGCAGGAGATTCTGCGCCTCAGGGATGAGGGCGCGACGGTGATTTTCTCGACCCACAATATGGCGTCGGTCGAGGAGATTTGCGACCATATCACGCTGATTAACAAGTCGCAGAACATCCTCTCGGGCTCGGTAGACGAGGTGCGCCGCCGCTTTGGCGAGAATGTCTTTGAACTTATCTTTGGTGACGCCTCACCCGAAGAGATGCAGGGCGTTTTGGCTCCTGTGGCCGAGGTTTTGTCGATGACCGACATCGCCGACTCGCCATATCGCAATTGTCGTGTGCGCCTAAACGACGGAGTAACGGTTCGTGAGGCTATTGCGCGTGTGAATGAGGCTGTCGAGTTGCGCTCGTTCCGCGAGGTGATACCCAGCATGAACGAGATATTTATTCGCGCGGTGGAGGGCTCGTTGTAGAGTAACAATTCAGAATTCAAACTTCGCGTTTTTTTGAAGGCTTAATAGAACATTAAGAATATAGAAAAGCTATGAACAAGATAAAAATTATCATCGCTCGAGAGTTTAACGAGCGAGTACGCAAAAAGTCGTTTATCATCACCACGCTGCTCATGCCGATGCTTATGCTTCTGTTGATGGCAGCACCTACGCTCATGATGCTCTTTGCCAAGGGCGAGCAGAAGGAGATTTTGGTGATTGACGATAGCCAGATTGTAGCTTCACGCCTGAAAAGTGGCGAGGAGCTGAAGTTTACGCCCACCGAGTTGTCGCTTGCCGAGGCGCGCGAGGATGAGAAGGTCTTTGGCGTGCTGTGGATAGGCAGCGATATTGTCGAAAATCCCAAGCAGGTGCAGCTCTACACCAACTCTTCGTCGTCGATGACCCTGGAGGAGGGCATTGCCTCGCAGATTGAGGATGTCATCGAGGATGAGCGCCTGAGCCGCTACAATATCGAGAATCTGGAGCAGATTTTGAAGGATATCGAGGTTAAGGTGTCGCTCACAACCTATCGCAACGACCAAACTTCCGAGGGCGGAGAGGCCGAGGAGGCTACATCGTCGTTCATTGCCTATATGTTGGGCTTGGTGTTGGGCATGATGCTTTATATGTTCCTCATTATCTATGGCTCGATGGTCATGACCTCGGTTATCGAGGAGAAGGGCAGCCGTGTGCTCGATGTCTTGGTGTCGAGTGTCAGCCCTTTCCAGCTTATGATGGGTAAGATTCTGGGCGTGGCTTCGGTTGCTGTTACTCAGGTCGCAATTTGGGGCGTTCTGGTGTGCGGTTTGGGTGCTGCGGTGCTGCCGTCGCTTATGCCCGAGGATGTTATGCAGACCGTCGAGGCGGTGCAAACGGGTGCCATGACCACCACCGAGGCAGGCATGGATGCCGATATGTTGTCGGCGCTGTCGTTTGCCACAAATACCGGCAAGCTTGTCATGATGTTCGTCTATCTGCTGTTGTTCCTGGTTGGAGGCTTCCTCTTCTACTCGGCAATGTTTGCCGCTGTGGGCTCGGCTGTCGACTCTATTCAGGATGCCAACCAGTTGCAAACGCCTATCACTGTGCCTATTATCTTAGCTTTGATTTTGGCCATGTCGGTGACTAACGACCCCAACTCGGCGATAGCGTTCTGGGGTTCGATAATCCCCTTCACCTCGCCTGTGGTGATGATGGCGCGCATACCTTTCGATATCCCTGAGTGGCAAATTTGGTTCTCATTGGCGCTGTTGTTTGCTTCGGTTGTGGCTATGGCGTGGATTGCAGGCAAGGTCTACCGTGTGGGTATCTTCATGCACGGCAAGAAGCCATCGTTCAAGGATTTATGGTCGTGGATTAAGCAGTAGGCTATGCAACATTTCGATAACGATTATATGGAGGGTGCGCACCCTCTGATTTTGGAGCGCCTTGTTGCCACAAATATGATGAAAAGTGTCGGCTATGGCTGCGATGAGGTGTGCGAGTCGGCACGCCGCAGGATTCGCCGAGCATGCAATGCTCCCGATGCCGAGGTGCACTTCCTGGTGGGAGGCACGCAGACCAATGCTACGGTTATTCGTGCGCTGCTGCGCCCCTATGAGGGCGTTATTGCTGCCGATACGGGGCATATCGCACTCCACGAGGCCGGAGCTATCGAGGCCGGAGGACATAAGGTCTTGACTATCCCTCACCAGAACGGTAAACTCACGGCTGAGGCCGTCGATGCCTATATCGAAGCATTTCGCCGCGACGAGGCGTGGGACCATATGGTGTGGCCGGGCATGGTCTACATCTCGCATCCCACCGAGTACGGCACGATATACTCTTTGGCGGAGCTGGAGGCTCTTTCGGCCGTATGTCGCAAGTGGCAGATTCCGCTCTTCGCCGATGGTGCACGCTTAGGCTATGGCCTTATGGCTGAGGGTGCCGATGTGGGACTTAAGGACTTGGCGCGCCTCTGCGATGTCTTTTATATCGGAGGCACCAAGGTCGGCGCAATGTTCGGCGAGGCTGTTGTTGTGCCTAAAAAGGGGCTTATTCCGCACTTTTTCACCACTATAAAGCTGTGTGGTGCTCTGCTGGCAAAGGGCAGGATGCTGGGCTTGCAGTTCGACACGCTCTTTACCGACGATTTGTATCTTCGCATTGCGCGCCACGCCGTCGAGCTGGCTACACGCCTACGCGAGGGCCTGACCGCAAAGGGATTTTCGACATACTACTCCTCACCTACGAATCAGGCATTTTTTGTGCTCACGGACGAGCAGCTGCAACGCCTGCGCGCGGTTACAACCTTCAGCGAGTGGGAACACCTCGCAGATGGCCGCACCGTCGTGCGCCTCGCCACCAGTTGGGCCACTCGCCCCGAGGATGTCGAAGCACTTCTCGCCGAACTGTAAAGCGGGTTGTATATAAAGTAAATCTCCCCTTTATGAGGGGAGATTTTTTGTTTTGTAGCCCCGTCACTCTGAGGGAGGATGTAATCCGACCGTGAGAGTCTAAAAAATAAATTGCACAGAATGACGGCTATTCAACCCTCCTCAGTAGGGCTGGGTAGTAAAAAAGCTACCCTGAGGACTGTGGAGCGGGGAGGGGCGGGAAGTAGCGGGGATGAGTGTGCAAATAGGCGCAAAAGAAACTGCGCCCCGAGTGGAGCGCAGTTCGAAAATTATAAGGTAAGGTGATTACTCCTCACGCTCGAAAGCAAAGTGAGCAATATCGGTGTTGTAAGTACAAGCGTCGCTCATAGTTACCTTATTGTGGTGACGATACTTTGCAACAGAGTTGCCAGTGATTGTGAAGTCAGCAACAACAGTAGCTGTATTGCCCTTCTTGCTGATGTTGATACCCTCGAACTCACCCTTATCGTTTGCACCCTGCATTACATTGTTTGTGAAAACAACTGTCTGAGTCTCACCTGAGTTCTCGAAAATACGAACTGCATAGTGATACTGGTTGTTGAAAGTACAACCGTTTACGGTGATTTCATCACCGTTAGATGCGATAGGACGAATCTTGTTGCAGTTGAATACACAACCCTCGAATACAGGATTGTTCTCAGCATAACCATAGAAACCGTATACAGTAGGACCAACCAAGTTGAAAGTACACTCTGTCATGGTGATGTTTGAATTAAGGTATGCACCAACACAAGGATACTTGTCATTGATCTCGTTGTAATACTTTGAGTTAGTAGGGTTAGGATGCTTAGCACCTGCAGCGTTAGTCAAGGTCAAGCCCTTAAGCTCGGCTGTAGTATTGTTAGCCCAAACCACACCGTTGATAACAGCGTTCTGGCCATTTGCAACCAACTTAACATTCTTGCCCTCCAAGCTGAAGAAGCCCTCGTAAGTACCATCGTTCAAAACGATAGTAGCGCCATCTGCAGCGTTAGCCAAAGCAGCAGTCAACTCAGCAGCTGTAGATACAACTGCAGCCTCCTGGCCCTCAACCTTAACATAAGCGCCGTTAACGACAACCTTATCAGCGTGAGCAGCAGCGTCCTCGTCAACCCATACAGCGAACTCAGAATCAGCAGCAACATTAGCGATATTGAGGTTAGAAGCGTTAATCTCAGCACCAGCTACAGACTTAACCACGATAGCAGCCTTCTTTGCAGTGTTGAAAGTAGCGTTTGCTACATTCAAAGTAACCTTTGCAGGAGCATCAACATACTGCTCGTCAATCTTAATACCACGACCTGCAGCAGCGTTTACAGTCAAACCATCGATAGTTACATTCTGACCCTTTGCAGAAATCCACATAGCATAGTAGTCGTGAGTCTCGTTGATAGTTACATCGTTCAAAACAACTGACTTGCCTGCGTTAGTAAATGCAACAGCCTTATCGAATACAACATCCTCGATAACATAATTACAGTTAGCGAATGTTACATCGTATGAGTTCCAAGTACCTGTAGGCTGTGAGCTGGTCATTGTACCGTTCTTGATAGTGAAAGTAGCATTTGCGTTCTTTGCACCAAGACCTGACCAGTAAGTAGTAGTGATGTTAAGCTTCTTGCCACCCAAGTCGATGCTGATAACCTTAGTGTTCTCGCCACCCAACTTGTACTCACCGCTACCGCCAGTCTGCTGACCGAGAGAAGTGATAGCTACATCGATATCAGCTGTCAACTTAACCTTGATGTTCTCTTTATTAGAAGTCAACTCAGCTGCCAAAGCCTCAGCAGTGTTTACATGGAGCTCGTCGCTAACTACCCAGTTGTTGCCGACCTTGTTAGCATAGTAACCCTCAGCCAACCATGCAGAAGGATTGAAGCCGAAAGTACCGCCAGTGATAACAACTGTACCCTCGCCCAAGATACCAGCCTTGTAACCATCACGAGTAGAAGCCTTACCGAAAGTACCACCCTTTACATACACAGTAGTACCGAGCATTGCGCAGATATAAGCACGCTTCTGGTTATCAGCAGGATCCCAAGAGAACTCACCACCATTGATAGTGATTGTAGAACCCGCACCATCTGCATAGAAGAGGTAACGACCTGAAGTAGATGGAGAGTCAACATAAACCTTACCGCTGTTGAAAACAACCTCAGCACCATTAGTAGCAGCTACGGCACCACCGTTAGATGTAACATTGGTATTGTTAACTGTAAGCTTAGCATCCTCACCATTAACAATAATGCAATAATTTCCTGCATTACCAGAAGTCAACTTGTGACCGGCACCGTTAAGAGTAAATGGACGGAAAATCTCCAAATAAGGGAAGTTGGCATCACCCAAAACAACATCCTCATTCAAAGTATACTCGTGGTCTACGATAGTTGCCATACGGAGCTTCTCAGCCTCGGTTGTAGGGATAACGCCGTCGAAAATAGGATTGATAACTATCTCGAAGCCAATATTGTCAACGAAGAGGTTACCCAAGATGTTTGTACGGTAGTTACGCTCAACGGGAACCTGCTGGAAGAGGCGGTTAACCTTCTGACCAGCCTCAGTCTCAACATCGAAAGTAACATCAACCAACTTGCGGCTTTTCTGTACGAACAAGTAGTTCATTGAAAGCATCTCGTAAGTGCCGTCAATCTGACCCTCAGCCTTAGGAGCTGCGTTGTAAACTGTAAGCTCGGTCATCTCGCCGCCAACCTCCTCAGACAAGAGGTTCAAAGTAGTGTAAAGGCCTGAAACCTGAACCTTAGTTGTAGTCTCAGCATCAACAACAACACCCGCAGCAGCAGCCTCAGCGATGTCGGCAGTAGCGATGTTAAGCTGTGCGAAAGGACGATTAAGCACTACGCGCTCAACCTTAGGACCTGCAACGAGGAACTTGTGGTGACCAAAGAATGCGTCAAGATTCTCATCCTGAGCAGCCAAAGCCGAAGGATCCAAAGTTACGGTCTTTGTAGCAGCGTCGAAAGTGTAAGGAGCGCCAGGAGCATCAGCCCAGAAGATGGCTGTATAAGTCTGGTCGTTAACGAGCTTGAGCTCGAGGCTTGTGTTAGAGAGTGCATCGCCTGCAAAAGCGTCCTCGATGCAGTTGGTGAACACCAACTTGTACACAGGAGCATCCTCAGTGCCCTCGGTCAAGTAAACAGCATAGTGGAGGTGCTCAACAGCCTCGCCGATGCCGTAGATGTCGTAAGCATTAGCACGAGTGCCAATCACGGGTGCCGATACCTCAAACGATACCAAAGACTCACCTGCGCCGGCTGCGGGAGCAGTGTCATCCTTAGTACATGAAGTTGCCAACATAGCCAATGCGGCAACAGCTAAGAATAGCTTTTTCATAATCGTTAAATTTTTGGTTAATAAATTAGTTAATTAATATGAATAATTTGTATTTTCTGTCCCTTCATTTGGGGCGGTTGTTTGCGTCAAAAAGAGTGCCTCGATTCGCATTTCGTTGAAACAAAACACAATTTGACTGAATGCAAAATTATAATTTTTTATCCAAAATTACAAACTTTTAGCGACAGATTGAAAAATACCCCCCCCCAATGTGGGGCAAAACGCTGAAAATCAATGAGTTACAAGGGTAAAAAATTTTCACAAAAAATTCCTCTCTATCCCGAAAAAGCGTGAAAACTGCCATTTTCAGCCCAGTCCGAGATAGAGAGGAATCTATCTGATAGCGAGCAAAATCCCTTTATGCGCAAGGGGAATTTTTGCCGGATATGTTTACGATTAGTAACTGCGGGCGAACAAAACGCGGCGGTGTGAGGGCTTTCCGCTGAAAATACACTTGCCCTCCTCCTCGTCTACAAGGTCGATGGGGATACAGCGGATTGTAGCCTTCGTAGCATCCTTGATTGCCTGCTCGGTCTCGGGTGTGCCGTCCCAATGTGCCGACACGAAGCCTCCCTTGTTGTCCAAAATATCAATAAACTCCTCCCAGCTGTCTGCCTTGGTAATCATTGAGTTACGGAAATCCAAAGCCTTCTGGTAGATGTTGGCCTGAATCTCGTCCATAAGTGCCACGATGCGCTCAACGAGGCCCTCCTGCGGAACAACCTCCTTAGAAAGTGTATCACGGCGCGCCAGCTCGATAGTGCCGTTCTCCAAGTCGCGAGGTCCGAGTGCCAAACGCACGGGAACACCCTTGAGTTCGTACTCGGCGAACTTAAAGCCCGAACGCACATTGTCGCGCGCATCGACCTTGACGCTGATGCCGCGCTTGCGCAACTCCGCAGCGATTGACTCCATCTTCTCGGTCATGGTCTTGAGCTGCTCCTCACCTTTATATATAGGTACCATAGCGACCTGAATAGGTGCCAACTTCGGAGGCAAAACAAGGCCGTTGTTGTCCGAGTGAGCCATAATCAAAGCACCCATCAAGCGGGTAGAAACACCCCACGAAGTAGCCCAAACATACTCCTGCTTGCCCTCCTTGGTGGTGTAGGTCACATCGAACGCCTTGGCGAAGTTCTGACCCAAGAAATGCGATGTACCGCTCTGCAAAGCCTTGCCATCCTGCATCAAAGCCTCGATTGTGAGGGTATCCTCAGCTCCGGCGAAGCGCTCATTGGGCGACTTGTGACCCACAACAACGGGTACGCCCATCCAATTCTCGGCGAAGTCCTGATATACGCGAATCATGCGCATAGCCTCCTCCTGTGCCTCCTCGCTTGTAGCGTGAGCCGTGTGGCCCTCCTGCCAGAGGAACTCGGCGGTACGCAAAAAGAGGCGAGTACGCATCTCCCAACGCACAACATTTGCCCACTGGTTGCAGAGGATAGGAAGGTCGCGGTACGATGTAATCCAATTCTTGTAGGTGTTCCAGATGATGGTCTCCGATGTGGGACGCACGATGAGTTCCTCCTCCAACTTTGCCGACGGGTCGACAACGACGCCCTCGCCCTGTGAAGAGTTCATCAAACGGTAGTGTGTCACCACGGCGCACTCCTTGGCAAAGCCCTCGACATGGCTCGCCTCGCGCGAAAAGAATGATTTCGGGATGAAGAGCGGGAAGTAAGCATTCTCGTGTCCCGTTGCCTTGAACATATCGTCAAGTGCGCGCTGCATCTTCTCCCAAATTGCATAACCATAAGGCTTTATGACCATGCAACCTCTCACTGCCGAGTTCTCGGCCAAACCGGCCTTTACCACCAACTCGTTGTACCATTTCGAGTAGTTATCCTCGACTTTGGTCAAATCTTTAAGTTCTACTGCCATATTTATAGTGTTAATTTTCGGTATGTTTGCGGCCCACAAAATGTTGATGGGCAGATTGTCAATCAGGCAAAGGTAACTATTTTTTATCGGTTTTCACCAAAAAGAGCTATTTTTTGCTAAAAATATAGGAATCAGCCCCTCTCCGAGGTCGAAAAGGGGTATGGTTTGTCGGTATTGACAAGATTAAATGACCGTGCTAATAGAGGTCGATGTATTCGTAGGTGTTGCCCACGGCCTCGAGGTAACGATGAAACATCTCCTGCGAGATAACTACCGTGGCGGTGTTGTCGTTGGGGTGGAACGAGAGCGACGGATAGTTACGCAGGCTGGCATCTAAAAAAAGGTGTACATGATGCTCCGCATCGTTTATCATTCCAAAGGGCGATACCGAGCCGGGCCTTAAACCCAAATAACGCTCCATGCGCTGCTCCGAAGCAAACGAGAGTTTGCCTTGGTGCAGGCGGTGCTCCAGGTCGTGAATCGCCAACGACTGTTCGCAGTCAAAAACCACTAAATAGTGGCGGTTGCCCTTATGGTTGCGGAAGAATAGGTTTTTACAATGCTTCGAGCCATCCTGATGCCAATATTCGCGGGCAATTTCGATTGTCGGAGCCTCGGGGTGCTCGTAATAGCTATACTCTATGTTGTGAGCCGCAAGGAAGTCAAAGACCCTTTGGCGGCGCTGCATCAACTCTTCGTTCATGGTTTGTTCTGTCGCTAATAATTAAAGCTTTTACTTCGACGCAATGCCTAAAACACCACGCCTGTCCTTTGCCCATTCACCCTGGGCGCGAAGCGTCTGCTCCACAATGTCGCGTACGGCACCTTTCCCACCGCAAAATTCCGACACATAACGCGAAGCCTCAATCACTTCCGAGCATGCGTCGGCCGGACAAACGGGGATTCCCACGCGCTCCATGCACTCCAAGTCGGGGATGTCGTCACCCATATAAATTGTCGTTGCGGGGTCTATCCCGTACTCGGCAAAAAACTCCTCCATGGCGGCAATTTTATCCATGCAGCTGAGGTACATTTTCGTTACTCCCAAGCGCTCTAAACGGGCGCGCAAAAGCGAGCCGTGTCCACCCGAAATAACACACACTTTATAGCCTCGGCGTAGCGCGTAAGCTATGGCGTAACCGTCTTTGGCATAATATGTTCTGAGGAAATCCGAGCCGTCTTCAATCGGCGTGATTCCTCCGTCGGTCATCACTCCATCGACATCAAAAATAAAGGCTTTTGTCTGTGCTATATCCTCTTTGAAATTTCCCATATATTGTTTGGTTAAATACTTAATTATAAATAATAAAAGTAATTATTTCTCTTAAAATCCTACTCCGAAATGAACTCCAATGCAGTCATGAGCAATGGTCGGGCCTAAAAACAAGTGCAGATTGTTAAAAAATCTCACCCTGATACCCGGCTGCCAGCCTCCTATCAAAATCACATCTCCGGCCGACTCTTCAATCTGCTCCTTGCGCTCACCCAACGGGCCTGTGGCATACTTGCCATCAACCTTATCCACCCAGCCGGCTCCGATATAAAGGTCGCTGTATATAGCAAATATCTTTCGCTTCCCAAGATGAAAATATCGGCGAAAAGCAACACCGGTCATAATGGTATAGATATCGCCCGGCGCATAGTCTACATATGTATCACCACGACCTACCAGCAATGAGAATGTGCGTTTATTATCTATCTTCACACCGCCCGTAATAATGGGTGCGGTAGCGCAAAATCCCGTCATATATCGGAGTGTAAATTCGGGCCTCCACTCCTGTCTGCCCTCCTTTGAAAAGGCATATTTCCACTCCGAAGCATAACCCATCTCCTCTTGGGTTGTTTGCTCTTGCGCCGAGGCTCTATAAGCCCCACAAAGCAGGGGTAACAGCAGGGCAACGGCGTAAAGGAGCCTCTTCATAATCCCAAAATCTATTTATGACATGTTTCAAAAATATATCTGTCAAGCAACTCATACATGGCCTGCTTCTCGGGCTCGTCGTTAAGCATCGAGATATGCCGCTCGGCAACCACTTTGTCGCCACGCTTTGCCGGTCCGGTCTGCACATCGCGCGGGTGTTCTGCCTCGACAGCTTTGGCGGCTGTTTCCAGAATCAGCGGGCGCAACACATCAAATGGCAGCTCCTCGCTCTTTGCAAGGCGGTCTGTAGCCATAGCGTAGAGGGCATTTACGAAGTTGCAGGCGAATACTCCTGCCAAGTGAATCTCGCGACGGCGCTCCGAGTCGGCACGATATACCTGTCGGCTCAACAGATTCGCGAAGTCCTCGATAAGACGGGCTGTGGCCTCGTCGCTTCCCTCGATAAAGAGCGGCACTTCCGAAAAATCGACCCTGCGACCCTTCGTAAAGGTTTGGAAGGGGTAGAGTACACCGCAATTCTCTTTACCCAGAGCCTCGACCGTGACGCTGCCTGCCGTGTGGACCACGATAGATCCCTCGGGGCGATGCAACTTTTCGGCAACATCCTCTACGGCGCGGTCACTTACGGCAATGATGTAGAGGTCGGCATCCTCCACCTCGTCGAAATCGTCGCTCCACTTGCAACCTGCCATTGTGGCTATCTCGGCTGCCCGCTCCTTGTTGCGTGCCACGATTTGGCACAATTCCACACCCCAACAATCGGCGACGGCTAAAGCAAAAGCCTCGGCAACATTTCCGCTGCCGACCACAACAATTCTATTTATCGAATCCACTGGTGACATTATAATCTATTAACTCTATGAGTTTTACATTCTGTTCGCTTGAGCGCGTAATCTCTTTCAAGTCATCTACCGTTGTCGAGCATATATCCAAATCTTCACCCTTGAGGTCGATGTTGTCGCGCCCAAATCCGTGATTATCCACGGCCTCCAAAATATCATATACGCGCAATGAAGATATATCCCTTGCCGGCGAGTAGCGTATGTCGTATTCGCTGCCTTCGCGGCGAATTTCGTTCAACATACCCGCCGAAACAAGCGTGAAGAGTATGTTGCTCAAGATTCGCGTGGGTAGAGCCAAGCGGTCGCGAATCTCGGCAACGGGAACAGCTCCCTTGCCGTCGCGGAACGAGCGACCCACGATAACCATCACGCCCAACATCAGTTTGCGACGACAGTCGTAGCTCGCCAAGAGTGATTCGCGCTCCTCGTCGAAGCGTTGGATATTCTGGAAGGCAAACGATAACTCTCCGCCCAGCAACAAAATCTGCCACGATGTCTGCAACCATATCAGGAACAACGGCAGAGCTGCGAAGCTACCATAAATGGCGTTGTACGAGGTCATCCACTTCTGCAAAAATACATATCCCCATTGGAAAAGCAGGAATGTCGAACCCGCAATAATTGCCGAAATTATGGCCGAGCCGATGCGTACTTTGGTGTTCGGGAGTACGATATAGAGGAATGTGAACATTAGCCAAGTGATGACAAACGAGAAGAGCTTTGATGCCGCCTGCATCCATGCCGATTCGTTTACGCCGAATATTTCGGTCATGTATGTTCCGGCCGAGGATGCTACAATCCACAATATCGGGGCGATGATTACAATGGCGATGTAGTCGCTATATTTTCGGGCTATGCTGCGCGAGGATTTCACCTCCCATATATTATTGAAGGCATCTTCGACCGAGCCGAATACGCGAATCACCGACCAGAAAAGTGTCACCAATGAAATTGCCGCGACCCAGCCTCCCTGAGTGCGGGCGAGGGTCTTTTGGGCAAACTCCACCACATAATCCACAACCTCGGGCATCTGGGGGAATATCGAGTAGAGGTTTTCGACCAATCCGTCGACCAGCCCGAAACCCTTCACCACGGCAAACACCAACGCCACGATTGGCACAATCGAGATAAGCGTGTAGAAAGTCATTGCCGCACTGCGAATCATCGTGCCGTGCTGCGAGAGGCCCTGTATGGTATAGAAAATCAACTTGTATTGTCGTGCAGCCCAGCGCACTACGGGATTCTTATACTCATCGGGTTTCTTGCGAAAGATGGTGTCGGTAAAGAAAAATATTATCTCCTTGAGTGTCATCCTAAAATGTTTATTGGTTTTTATTACAGCAAATTGTCTGCCTGCGATGTCATGGCTGCCAATTGGCAGGTGTTGAGCGCACAGCAATGCTTAATATTTGCGAAGATACTAATTTTCGGCGAAAAAGTGCCTCTATATAAATTTTTTCTTACGATTTTTCTCACCAATGATAGTTGTAAAGCAAAAAATGATTATATTTGTTACGGGCCAAAGCTTCAGCGGTTGTTGGGGCCGAGGCTTAAAAGGTTGTTGAGGTCGAGGCTTCAGAGGTTGTTGAGGTCGAGGTTTCAGGGAGTTGTTTGGGTCGAGGCTTCAGGGATTTTTGGATTGGAGCTAAAAAGTTGTAGCTAAAGAGTTAGAGTTGAAAACTATATTAAAAAAACCTATAAAAAATTATCCACGATGAGAAGAAGTAGTGTTGTTGTCTTGATGTTGGCAGTTGCGCTCATAGCGGGTACAGTGTATGCCTACTTGAATCGCCCACCGGCTGAGGATTTGAGCCGCACGGAGCGAGTTTTGCAGATTTTGGATAAGGGAGGCTGTCTGGATTGCCACTCAGCCGAGCCCGATTTGCCATTCTATTTCAAAATGCCTGTGGCTGATAAAATCATGCAGCAGGATATTGATTCGGGTTTCCGCGCCTTCGATATCGAGCCGCTTATGAATGCGTTGGCTGAAAACGAGCGTCCTTCGATGGTCGATGTGGCTAAGGTTGAGCAGGTTGCAATCGAGAAGCGTATGCCCATGGCGAAGTATTACTTGGTGCACTGGGGTAGCCAGATGACCTCGGCCAAGCGCGATATTATCGTTGGCTGGGCACGCGACGAGCGCGAGGCATATTATGCCGACGATGTTGTGGCGGAGCGCGTGGGTGAGCCTATTCGCCCTATTCCGCAGAGCTACGATGTAGATGCTGCAAAGGTGGAGTTGGGTCGTCTGCTCTATTACGACACTCGCCTTTCGGTCGACAATACCGTATCGTGCGCATCGTGTCACGATTTGGAGTCGGCGGGTGTTGACAACAAGCAATATTCCGAGGGTGTTGCCGGTCAGTTTGGTGGCGTAAATGCTCCCACGGTCTATAATGCCGTATATAACTTTGTGCAATTCTGGGATGGTCGCGCTGCAACCCTTGCCGAGCAGGCTGCCGGACCTCCCTTGAATCCCGTCGAGATGGCGTCGCCGTCGTTCGATGCGATTATTGCAAAACTTGCGGCCGACAAGGCTCTTACCAAGCAGTTTAAGGCGGTTTATCCCGATGGTTGGTCGGAGGCTAACATCACCAACGCTATCGAGGAGTTCGAGCGCACACTCATTACACCTAACTCTCGCTTTGATAAGTGGTTGCGTGGTGATGATTCGGCTATCACAGCCGAGGAGTTGCGAGGCTACGAGCTCTTCAAGGAGAATAATTGTGCCACTTGCCATGTGGGTGTGAACCTGGGAGGCGAGTCGTATGAGTTGATGGGCTTGCGTAAGCACTATTTCGCCGACAGAGGCTTGGCGTTGACCGAGGAGGATAATGGCCGTTACAAGCAGACGCAGCAGGAGCGCGACCGTCATCGCTTCAAGGTTCCCGGCTTGCGTAATGTGGAGCTTACATGGCCCTATTATCACGATGGTACGCGCGCGACTCTGGAGGAGGCTGTTCGCGATATGGCAATCTATCAGTCGGGCGTGGAGCTTACCGACGAGGAGAATGCCAATATCGTAGCATTCCTCAAGACGCTGACCGGAGAGTTTAATGGCAAACCTTTAGCAAACAAGAATCAGCAGTAAACGCCGGTAGCAAGAAGATGATGAAAGGGGTGTCCGACCGCAAGGGTTGTGACACCCTTTTTGCCTTTCATCGGGTAAAATATACCGTATGACTTTGTTATCAAGGTGTGGGTGGCTACTTTTGGGAAAACGAAAATGCTATGAAACATCGTCTGATAATGGCCCTAATTGCAATTGTGGGCGCAACCTCGTGTACTTCACTCCTCTACTCCAACCAGACTCCTTTGGCCGGCCATATGGCGGGCGTATCGCAAAGGTTGACGCCCACCGAAGACCCCGCAACGGGTCTGTATGGCTATCTTGGTGATTTGGGCGTTTGGGTCATACAGCCGCAATTCAAATCGGCACAGCACTTCTCTAATGGTATGGCTCGTGTTAAGCATGGTAGCTACTACGGCACAATCAATCCTTTGGGGCAGTGGGTTATTAAACCGGTATTCCGCTCCACGGTGGATTGCGACGAGGCTATGACTTCAATCCGCAAAGGACGCATGGTGGGCATTGAACTATGGTATGCCGAAGACCCTGTTACTGAGCTGTACGGCTTTTTGAACCACTTTGGCGAATGGCACATCTTGCCACAATATGAAAATGCACACAATTTCGACAGTGACGGATTTGCCGTAGTGAAGGTTGTCGGTGGTGGCTGGGGTGTCATAAACCGCCAGAATCAGATGGTCATCCAACCCAATTTTGATTACAGCCACAAGGCCGAAAGTGCTTTGGGCCGCCTGAAAAGAATGTAGGGAGGGATTTGTATAACAAGGCTCTTTCGGCATTTGCTTCGCCTGCGAAAAATTAGTGTATTCCAAATGTGGAATACACTAATTTTTATAGTGAGTTTAGGGAATTTAAGGAATTTAGCGCTGACGCAAACCCCCCCCTAAGCTCCTTAACCGCCCTACTATGTCCTTATCCTCGATTTCCAACAAAAAAGCGTGCCCCTCATAAAGGACACGCTCTTCTTGTATAACACCCGAAAATATTACTTCGCCTCGGCGTCATTCTTTGTGTTTGCGGCCTCCTCGGCCTTCTTGTCGTTGTTGCGCTTGATGAAGAACTTCACAATCCACCAAATAATGGCGATGCCGACAACGAAGATAATCGAAAGAATAAAGACCACGATGCCGACAGCGCGTGCAGCATCAACGCCAAGGCCAAAGCCCGAAGCACAAATGCGCCACCAGGTGCCAATCAAACCTAATTTGTTGCTCATACGAATAGTTTTTATGGGTTAATATTTAGTTAATAATGTGATAATCGGTTAGTAATGAATCTCTTCGTAGACTCTACCGTTGCGATATACGCGGCGACGATAGCCCATCATCATAAAGATTAGGATTGTGCCGACGACCACAAGAATCTGGAAGATGATTTGTAAAATCAGTGTAATCATCGCGATGGCCGAGATGATGCAGCCTATGATGTATACAATCGAGAAGATTGTCACCCACAGACCCGACACGGGCCCGAAAGTCTTGACATTGCGGCGGAACGAAATCATAAGTCCTATGCCCAGCGTCGCGAGGAAGCCTCCAATGCCAAAAATATCCATAAGGATGGTGTTTTCAAGGTCTAACGAGCCCAAAATCAGGATTACGATAATCAAGACAGGGATGCAGAGTATCAAACTCCACACAGCGGGCTTGAGGCTGATTTTTTGATTGTCGTCGTCGGGGTCGTCGTTGCCCTCAAAGAGCACCTTCTCATAGAGTTTGATGCTGAACACCTGCGCAGCCACCATCAGCGCGAAGGGGAACACTCGCCAAAGCGAGCCGAAGAAGCCGTAGCGGTCGTATTCGCACCACCAGAAGATGTCGCCACCAAACTTTATATATCCGAAAATCTCGATAAGCGAGAAAAACAAAATGGCAGCCGGTATTACGGCTAACATAATGACGCGCAGCGATTTGATGCCGAGCAAGAAGTAGAGCAGCGCCACCACTGCGGCTCCGCCCATCGTCAAAAGCATCAGCCACAATGCCGCGGATGTGCCATAGAACTGGCCCGCAGCCGAAGCCATTTTAGAGCTCTTGCCGCGTATCATGAACGAATACTCCTCTCTGTCGTCTTTGTCGGCAAACTGTATGTCGCCCATATTTGCGCCATAGAACTTGCCCTCATGCTCGAAGACATAGCGATAACCATGGACAAAGGCGAGAGGGGTGAACTCATAGCCACGCTCGAAGAACACCTCGGGCTTATCCGTGTAAGATACATAGTCGTTGCCTGATTTTGTGAGCTCCTTACACTCGACGCCGTCGCCTCCCCAAGGGTCGATGACAAGCTTTACCTCTTTTTTCGCGATAGCCTTTTTGATAAGGGCCGCTCGCTGCTCTTCGGTCAGCTCCTCTTGCTCGGTCTTCTCCTTCTCTTTATCCTTGGCCTCATCCTTGGCTAAAAGGGGAGTTATGCCCACTATGAGCAATGACATTAGTAGTAAAAGTCGTTTCATATCATCTATATCGTTTATGTGTTAGTGATTCAACGAGTAGTGACAACTCATAATACAAAGTTAAAAGGCCACCCTTTGGGCGACCTTTCATAGCATAAAAAACGACCTTTCAGCCTATCAAATACCCCGTTAAGATTGTTTTTGCGCGAGTACCTGGTCGCGATAATCGACATAGGAACAACCCATAGCACGCACAAATACCCGTCGGAAGGTAGATATGGAGTTGAAACCGCACATCTCGGCCAATTCGACCATGGTAAGCGAAGTGTCGGGGTCGTCTAAGTATTCCAAAGCGGCCTTCAGGCGGAAGTTGTTGATGTAATCGTAGAAGGTTGTGTTGAGTGTATTGTTCAGAGAATTCGACAGATAGGTGCGATTTGTCCCCGCGAGTGAGGCTAATTCGGGAAGGGTCAAATGTGGCTTCATCCATACCCGCTGTTCGTGTATCAACTGCTCCAAATTCCGCTCCAATAGGGTGATTACCATATTATCACCCTCTGCGGCTGCATTTGCAGGCGATATGGATGCAATCTGCGGAGCTCGCTGACGGTCCGCGAAATAGAGCGTCACAACCCACAAAAGCAGGAGCAAAATTTGATAGCAGCTGTCTATAATCCATGACGAATAGTAGCATGAGGTAATCCACACAGCCAAGCAGATTGCCAACATTACAGCCACGCCTTTGAGCCACCGCACATGCACATACTCGATATTGGAGAGGTTTTCCCTGAGTATGCGGTTGTAGCGTCGCACCGCATATATCATGTAGAGTACAAAGGCAATCGAATATAAAACCGCAAATATAAAGGTGGCGTGTACCACACACTCGGCATCTAAAACGGCATAGGCCAAGATAGATAGCAGAAACGGCGAAACAAGCGCCAAGGCCCTGCGGGGCGTAAACCATCCTGCATTGAGCAGCTCGATAACAAAGCTACAACCTGCGGTTATGGCGGTCATGTCTATAAGAATCAATATGTTGGACAGGTAGTTGTCGCGAAATATGGGTGCTGCATAAAAGACCAAATCTTTTGTTTCGAGGAAGCACCAATAGAGTAGGATATAGCCACATACGCGCTCCAATCGCGAGGCATCTTTGCGGTTGATGCGATGAAGACCGGCCATCAGAAAATATATCGTGACCGCACCATGTATAAAATAAAATAATCGTTCGTCGAGCATCGCACCGCAGAGTGAAAGGGTTAATATTAACAAAAGTAGCGAGAATTTCGCGACCGCGCAAAAGCCGACTTAAAAATCAGCATTTCAATGCGTACAAAATGTGCCAATTGTAGGATTGAAACAAGGGCTACGGTTTGTGGTAAATCAAAATTACGAGGGCATTGCCATCGTTTCCTCCTCGCGGCTCGGCAAGGAGTAAGATTTTCGGCGTCATTCTGAGCAATTATTTTTTCGTCATTCTGAGGAGGCTTTAGCCGACGCGAGAATCTTGAAAAAAATAATTGAAAGAATTTCAATCAAATCGTCATTCCACATCACACGCACGATATTAACTTACGGGTATTTTTAACCTACCTTGCGTGTGATGAATGGAATCTACCTTTGTGAATACTACCTGGCAGGTACTTACTTGGTAGCGAGGGTTTTATATAAGGTAGCTAACCCGACATAAAGCCGGCTTTTCCCTGCTCTCGCTCGGCAAAGAGTAAGATTTTCGAGATTCTCACGCTCCGCTCAGAATGACGGATTTACCTACCACATGGCGTCACTCTGAGGGAGCGTAAGCGACCGTGAGAGTCTATCCCCCAAAAGGAAATTTAAGGCAATTAAAGAAATTGGGCGGTTAGCGCTGGCGCAAGGATATTATCTGCCTATCCCCAACTCCTTAAATTCATTACACCCCCTAAACTCTCTAAATTCCCTAATCTCTCTAACCCCCCCCCTCCCACCAAGCCTCCCCCAATTTTATACCCCGCAATGGAAATATTGTGCAAATAAAATAGGTTTATAGCGAAATAATTCGTATCTTTGCTTTTTAGGAGAGGTGTGCTCCCGAATAAAGCTGTGTATGTCGTGCAGAGGCAAGACAGCGAAAGGACGAAAATTTTATTAATTAACCAAATAACGAAAAATTATGTTGAAAAAATCTTTGCTTGTTATGGTTGCAACTTTGGTTGCCGTAACAGTTTATGGCCAGCGTTGGCAGTTGGAGAGCGATGGTCCGGGTATCGTATGGGAGGTTGGAGATAACATTCCTCACGACGACCACATCGAGATGACCGGAGAGATGATGTCGTTTGTTATGCGTTGGGGTGTGGACGAGAAGGGTGCATTCCATGGTGAGCGCTCTTTGGTGTTCCCCTTGATGCGAACCATCCCCAACAACACCCACGCAAGCTTGATGTATCGCGTTGCTACAGACATTCCTTCGCTTTTGGGCGTTAATGGCTTGGTTTTGCAGGCCGAGAAGGTCGAGAAGGTGAAGTTGGACGGTGCGCTTGTTGTCGAGAGCCTTTGGCACATCGGCAAGAAGAACACAGGCTCGGCTCGCAAGTCGGCTCCTACACCTGTGTTGAAGATGACTCGCACCATTTTCCCATCACGCCGCATGCCTATGATGTGTGAGCGTTATACGCTGCGCAACATCACTTCAAAGCCTATCGCTGTGTCGGTTCCCTCTTTGGAGCAGACTGCACAGACCGACCCAAAGAAGGGTGTTGATGGCGCTTATTACATCAGCACATCTATCATGAACCCCGGTTTCTATAATATCGAGCCTAATGCCGAGATTACTTTCGATGTGGTTTGTCAGGCATATTACGAGGGTGATCGTCCTTTGAAGGTGGATGTCGGTGCCGAGTTGGATGCCCGCATGGAGTTTGTTCATGGCATTATCGACAATTGCCTCGTTTTGGATACTCCCGACGATGTTATCGACCGCGAGTTCCGCTTCTCGAAGATTCGCGCTGCGGAGTCAATCATCAATACTCGTGGCGGATATATGCACGCTCCGGGCGGTGAGTCATACTACGCTGCTATCTGGGCTAACGACCAGGCTGAGTATGTCAATCCTTTCTTCCCATTCTTGGGCTACGATGTGGGTAATAAGTCGGCTATCAACTCGTTCAAGCACTTCGCACGCTTCATGAACGATAAAGGCGAGCCTATTCCAAGCTCTATCATTGCCGAGGGTGACGATATTTGGAATGGCGCAGGCGACCGTGGCGACGCAGCAATGATTGCTCATGGTGCTACACGCTTCGCTATGGCTTATGGCGATATGAAGACCAGCAAGGAGTTGTGGCCGCTCATTAAGTGGTGCTTGGAGTATTGCCACAGCAAGCTTACTCCCGAGGGCGTTGTTGCTTCAGATACCGACGAGTTGGAGGGCCGCTTCCCCGATGGCGATGCTAACCTTTGCACCTCTACACTCTACTACGACGCTTTGGTTTTGGCCGAGAAGTTGGGTGAGGAGATTGGTGTTTCGGATGCCGAGCTCGACAAGTATTTGGCGCGCCACCGTGCCTTGCGCGTAGCTATTGAGAAGTATTTCGGCGCCGATGTAAGCGGCTTCCATACATATCGTTACTACGACGGCAACGATGTTTTGCGTTCGTGGATTTGTATGCCTTTGGTTGTTGGAATCTTTGACCGCAAGGAGGGTACCGTAGATGCTTTGATGAGCGATAAGCTCATGACCGATGATGGTTTGCTCACAGCCGAGGGCAGCACAACATTCTGGGACCGTTCAACGCTCTATGCTTTGCGCGGTATCTATAACGCAGGCTATGCCGACAAGGCTACCGACTTCTTGTCGCAGTATTCTCGTCGTCGTCTGTTGGGTGACCATGTTCCATATCCTATCGAGGCATGGCCCGAGGGGTCACAGCGTCACCTCTCAGCCGAGAGCGGCCTTTACTGCCGTATCATCACCGAGGGTCTGTTTGGTATCTGCCCCGACGGTATGCGTTCATTCTCGTTGACACCTCATATGCCCGCAGCATGGCCCGAGATGAGCCTCAAGCAGATGCGCGCATTTGGTATGACCGTAGATATTACAGTTACACGCGCCGGCAAGGGTAAGCTTACCGTTGTTGTTACTCCTCAGGGCAAGTCCGCAAAGACCTACCGCATCAAGGAGGGCGCAACCGTATTGGTTGATTTGATTAACTAAAGAACTATTTTCGCTGCATTTGTTCTTTTAGCGCACGAGCTCTATTTATATCACAGATACACTCTGCTGCGCTTCTATATTTGTATTTAGCCCAAAAGCAACTGCTTTTGGGCTATTTTATTGCTTTGCTTTGTTCCCTTGTTATACTTTATTCTGTCTTCGTTCTTTCGGTTTGCTTTACCATATCCGTCCTGGGTATTCTTTTTGTTGGATTCCTGTTTCCCGAGTGTTAATTTTGTTACACGCAAGATTTTATGGCGTGGTTTGGCCGTTTCAGGGCTTTGGTGATGCCGCAGCGACGCAGCCCGAGTGAAGAATTAACGACGGTTTTTTCTTGCATACGATGCTGTGGTGAGTCAAGCAAATTATTCGCAAAAGTCTGTTTAATCACTTAAAATGTAATTTGCCCTGTCGGTAGAAAAGATATGAATAGCGCATTTTGGGAGGGGAAGAGTGGTTGGGCGGACGCATGATTTTCTGAGGCTTTATTTATCTTTCAGATGTCATATCAGTTCTAAATTCCATATCTGTGTTAACTCTCGCTCGATTGTGGCACATCTGTTCTCTCTTCTTTATTTATACCTTATATATTTTAATCTCATCTGTGCATCGTTCCTCCATGGATTACTCCGTCTGATTGACTTTTCTTGTTGTAAGATGTCAAATTGGCGATTCATTTGCAACCCGGCAATTTCGCTCGATTAAACACTTTTGCATGCCGATTCCTATGTCCTTGGCAATTATTCTTACTCCAGCACCTGTTTTATCAGCAGTGTTGGTTATTTTTTTCAGTAATTGGGCCATCTCTGTCGAATTTCTGCAGTGTTGCATGTTGCTTTTTCTTCGTGATTATTCGGGCTGCGTGGATAGTTCCACCTTAATGATTACCTCTCTTTGTCAATTATTCTATGCACCGCGAATGATTTCGGTCGCCATTTTATTATAATCTTTGCAATAGGCCCTTATTCAGCTATGCCAGACAACTTTGTATGGCTTCAATATTCTCTGCATTGTCATAATTTATCTTAGGTGTTTTTTGTTAGTTGCATATCTGGCTCGTGAGGGCGGTTAAATCTATGCAATTATTAAAATTTTTAATTATATCGGTTTTTTGTGGCTTGGTAATATGGTTGGTAGGAGGTGCGGTGGTTGGTTGTTGGCTCATTTGTGGGCTGAATTGCTTGATTTGCGGGTTGAATGGGTTTTTGGAGGTTGTGACGCTCTATCGCGTTGAATGATATGGTAAATGTGTCTGTTGCTCGTCTTATTGCTATTTTTCCACTTTGACGATTTTGCCACTGCTTGCGCTCGGCAATAATAATTCACATCGAGTCTACTTTCTGACTTTAATGATTGTCTAAATACATAAAATGATACGATTTACACCTATTTTAGGATAAAATCGTACATATAAGGATAAAAATTGACATATAACACATTCGTGCACCCATTGCGAATAACTATTTATAAAAATAAGGGGAATTTTACGCTGAAAATAAATAAAACCACCGCATTTTACTTATTTTATTTTTTTATTTAACTCCCAATTAATTTAAAACTTTAAAATTATGGGTATGAACCAAACTATTAATCGCTTTCTTAAGAAAGCACTTTTGCTGGTAGCGACCGTCGTATGTTCAGTGTCGCTGTCATGGGCGCAATCGTCCACAGTGTCTGGCTTGGTGCTCGATGAAGCTGGTCAACCGGTTGTAGGTGCTGTCGTGATGGTCAAGGGTACCACTCAGGCAGTAGTTACCAATGTTGATGGTCGCTTCACCGTTAAGGCCGACCAGAATGTTACGCTCGTTGTTGAGTTTATCGGCTACGAGACGCAGCAAGTTCCTGCAATGCCAGGTAAGCCTGCAAACATCGTTTTGAAGAATGCAGCTACCGACATCGAGCAGGTTGAAGTCGTTGCCGTAGGTTACGGTACGCAGAAAAAGGAGTCAGTCGTAGGTGCGATCTCGACTGTAAGTCCTCAGTCATTGCGCGTTCCGGTGCGTTCACTTAGCCAGTCTTTGGCAGGTAATGTTGCCGGTCTTGTTGCATTGCAGTCTTCAGGTGAGCCCGGTAAGGATGATGCTCAGTTCTGGATTCGTGGTATCGCTACATTTACCGGTGACCCCAACCCATTGGTTTTGGTCGATGGTATTGAGCGTCCTTTGGAGAATGTGGATCCCCTTGAGATTGAGTCATTCAGCGTATTGAAGGATGCGTCTGCAACTGCTGTGTACGGTGTGCGTGGTGCGAACGGTGTTATCTTGATTAACACTCGTCGTGGTTTCGACGGTCCCGCAAAGATCGACCTCCGTTATGAGCAGGGCTTCTCATTCGCTTCAAAGCGTCTTGAGTTCGTAGATGCAGCTACTCGTTCTATGTTGTATAACGAGGCTATCGATGCTACTCCCGGTGCTTCAGTGGCTAACAAGTTCTCTGAGGCTGAGATCGAGGCTATGCGTACTCAGTCTGATCCTGAGCTCTACCCCGATGTTGATTGGCAGAAGCTTTTGATGAAGGATGTATCTTTGTCTGAGAAGGTAAGTGCAAACATCTCTGGTGGTGGTAAGTTTGCTCGTTACTTTACAGCTCTTTCTTTCTACAACCAGGAGGGTCAGTATAAGGTTAATCCCGGTGAGTATGATTGGGTTCCTACAGAGGTAGGTCGTTTTGGTAAGAACATTAACTACAAGCGTTACAACTTCCGTACCAATGTTGATATGGATATTACAACTACTACAGTTGTTAGCGTAGGTTTGCAGGGTAATGTAATCGAGAACACAACTCCGTTCGGTGATGGAGGTGAGGTGGCTAACGGTTCTAACAATATCTACCGTGATATCATCAACGCAGCTCCTAACGCAATGCCCGTTCGCTATCGTGATGGTAAGTTGGCTGGTGTTGACGGTTTGAACAACCCTTACAATGACCTTACTCAGCGTGGTTTCTCTAAGACCATGGGTAACTCGTTGCGTGCCAACATTACAATCAACCAGGATTTGAAGTTCATCACTGAGGGTCTTTCTGCTAAGTTGATCTACGCTTATGACTACCATAGCACAACTTTGGAGGAGCGTTCTCGTGGTATCAACTACTTCCAGGCTACTGCTCGTGATGAGGCTTCTGGTGAGTTGATTTTGACCGAGTGGCAGGCTGACCAGGCACAGGATTACCTCGGTTACAAGCAGTCAAGTTCAGGTTCTCGCGACCAGTATGCTGAGGTTACCATTAATTACGCGCGTAAGTTTGGTAAGCACGATGTTGGTGCTTTGGTAATGGGATTTGCTAAGGATCACCGCGTAATGAACGCTGGTTTGACATATGTAACAGCACTTCCTAACCGTTCAATCGGTATGGCAGGTCGTGTAACTTACGGTTACGACAACCGTTACTTGGTTGAGGCTAACATCGGTTTCAACGGTTCTGAGAACTTTGCTAAGGGTAACCGAATGGGTATCTTCCCCGCTATCGCGTTGGGTTGGGTTGCTTCTGAGGAGGCATTCTTGCGCGACAGCCGCGTAGTTACTTGGGCTAAGATCCGTGCATCTGTTGGTCAGGTAGGTAACGACAATGTGGGTTCACAGCGTTTCGTATATCTTTCAACTGTTAATCAGAATGCGTCAGGTTTCAGCAGCCTTGGTGAGAAGTATGACTACCATATGAGCGGTATCGGTGAGGGTCGTATGGCTAACCCCGATATCACATGGGAGGTTGCTACAAAGTATAACCTCGGTCTTGAGTTGGGCTTCTGGGATGCTCTTAAGTTGAATGGTGATATCTTCTACGAGAAGCGTGAGAACATCTTCTTGACTCCTCAGGTATCAGAGATCACAGGTATTCCTATGGGTCAGACTATGTACGCTAACATGGGTGTTATGGAGAACCGCGGTTTCGAGGTATCTGCAGAGTATGGTAAGCAGATCAACAAGGATTGGTTCGTTTCAGTTCGTGGTAACTTCACTTTCACTCGTAACGAGATTGTAGAGGATGGTATGTACTATGCATATCCTTGGCAGGATCGTAAGGGCGTTCGCTACGGCTTGCGTTCAGGTTATAAGGCAATGCACCTCTTCTCTCAGGAGGAGTTGGACGCAATGCCTGAGTACTACACTCAATTCTCTATGGATAAGGAGCAGTTGCGTGCCGGTGATATCCGCTACGAGGATTTGAACGATGATGGTAAGATTACCGAGGCTGATAAGACTTGGATTGGTCACCCATCAATGCCTGAGGTAGTTTACGGTTTCGGTGCTTCAGCTAAGTGGAAGAACCTTGACTTCTCATTCTTGTTCCAGGGTGCAACTAATCGCTCAACATATTTGTCAGGTGGTTGGTACTTCCAGCCTTTCCAGGCAGACCGTGGTCCTAAGTGGATGGGTAATGTAATGTCAATTTTCTTGGATCGTTGGACTCCTGAGAACCAGGATGCACACGCATTCTCACCTCGTTTGCATGAGGGTGCAAATGCTAACAACTATCAGACATCAACTTGGTGGTTGCGCGATAGCGGTTACCTCCGTTTGAAGAACCTTGAGATTGGTTATACATTGCCTCAGAAGTGGGCTAACAAGATTCACTGTGGTTCAATGCGTTTCTATGTTCAGGGCGTAAACCTCTTTACAATTAGTCCGTTTATCTCAGAGTTCTGGGATCCTGAGACAGGTGTAGATACATATCCTATGCAGCGTCAGGTATTCGTAGGTGTTAACTTAACATTCTAATAATAAGTATCAGATATGAAAAATAAGATTATATATTTATTGCTTGCGTCGCTGATGGTTCTTCCTGGATGTGCTGATTATTTGGATCAGAATCCCGAGGAGTTGAACTCAATTGACAAGATCTTTACATCTGATGTCGATACCCGTAAGTGGTACGCTCGTATGTACAGCGATGACTTTATGGTACAGGAGATGCACTCTTCTGGACAGATTCCTTATTTCTGGTGCACTGATGAGGCTGCTTATATCCAGGAGGGCTTCATCCGTAATGTATCAGAGGGTAAGATGAGCCCCGATAACTACTATGGTTACGGTGAGGGTTCTTCAGGTTATAACTACTATTTCTTTGTTCGCTACTATCAGGCAATTCGCCATATCAACCTTTTCCTCGAGAATGTTGATCGTTGTAAGGAGATTGGTGAGTCAGAGCGTCGTAAGTTCATTGCTGAGGCTCGTTTCATGCGTGCATACTACCACTGGTGCTTGGTTCGCCTTTATGGTCCGGTGCCCATCGTAGATCGTAGCCGTACAGGTAACGAGTTGGCAACGCCTCAGGCCCGTAACACTTTCAATGAGTGTATTGAGTGGATTGACACCGAGATTAACTTCGCTTGCGAGAACGGTTTGCCCGAGGCTCGTACAGCTAACGACCTTGGTTTGCCCGATGTAGGTGCAGCTCGCGCACTTCAGTCTCGTATCTATTTGTATGCTGCCAGCCCATTGTATAACGGTAACACCGTATATGCAAACTGGAAGAACAACGATGGTACAGTTCTTATGCCTCAGACTTACAACAAGGAGTTGTGGAAGAAGGCTGCTGATGCTGCGAAGGATATTATTGACTCAGGTCGTTATTCATTGAAGCAGGCTGAGGATCCAAGTGATTTCGAGAGCCTCGTTGAGAACATTCGTACAATTACTACCACTTGGGGTCAGGAGAATCCTGAGACTATCTGGGGTAAGATCAACTCTATGCAGTGGTATGGTATGTGTGCACTTCCCGCTCGTTGGTATGGCTGGAATGGTCGTTACTCATTGCCTTTGGACTTCATCAATGAGTTCCACATGGCAGATGGTAGCCGTGCACCTGAGACTGATACTTGGTTCGAGAACAAGCAGTTCTCTGAGGAGGCAGGTGATGGTACTATCGCAGGTACATTCCATATGTTCGTAGGTCGTGAGCCTCGTTTCTATGCAAACATTCACTTCCCCAACCAGCGTGTAAACTATCAGAAGCCTAACGAAACTGACTCTGCTCAGGATGCTGAGGGCTACGGTATTGTAGACTTCTGGTTCAGTGGTTTGTCAGGTGATAAGTTCACTACCGGTGATAAGAACACTACAGGTTTCTCAGTTCGTAAGAACATTCCATTGGGTTACTGGTCATCAAAGCAGAACTCTAACGCAAACCGTATGATGAACTGCCCATTCCCATTGATTCGTTTGGGTGAGATCTACTTGAACTATGCTGAGGCATTGAACGAGTATTATGGTACAGAGAGGAAGGCTGAGATTCTTGAGTATGTAAACGCTATTCGTGAGCGTGCGGGTATCCCCGGCCACGACACTGCTAAGTCATACACACAGGATGAGTTGCGTCAGTTGATTCGTCACGAGCGCAAGATTGAGCTTTGCTACGAGTGCCACCGTTTCTTCGATGCTCGTCGTTGGTTCATCGCTCACGGTCCTGAGGGCGTATTCAACCACAATGAGCGTGGTTTGGATAAGAGCCGCGGTGCAAGTGCTACTAACGACGCTGGTGGTTCAACTTGTACAGATCCTGAGTTCTTCACACCGGTTGATGCTGCTGTTAAGCGTTTCGACTTGAAGCACTACTTCTTGCCTATCAAGGCTTCTGAGGTTATGTTGAACACCGCTTTGGTACAGGCTCCTTTCTATTAGTAGATAGGTTTGATATTGAAATATTCAAACAAAACCAAAAAAGAATTTATTAAGTATGAAAAAAGTATTTAATATTTTGGCAGGCGTAGCACTTATGGCTTCTGTTGTAGCTTGTGATGTGGAGTACGATCCTATCGTGATCATCCCTAATCCTGAGCTCAACAAGACCGGCTTGCAGGCTGTCAATACCATTTCAATCTATGACGAGCAGGAGACTGTTATCAATATTGCGCGTACAGCCGGCTTGTCAAAAGAGATGAATATAAATGTTGTCGTTGATGAGGCTCTCCTCGACGAGTACAACCTTCAGAACTCTACCTCATTCGAGGTATTGCCTTCTGAGTATTACATTCTTCCCGAGGAGGTTCTTCTCGAGAAGGATTCTTTGGATGTAGATTTCACAGTTGTTACTAAGCCCGCAGCTATGGTTGCAGGTTTGGGCCGCACTGAGGCTTCTAACTATGTTCTTCCTTTGCGTATAGAGTCTCCTGTGACAGGCATTGATAGCAAGCAGGATGTTGTATCTGTATTGCTCCGTCCTTCAATCGAGGAGCCTAAGGTTACTGTAGATGTTCCTGCAGCAGCTCAGACTTTGGAGTTCGTTCCTGTTATTCCTTTGCCACAGACTGTTGAGTTGAACGCTGTAGCTAACTTTAATAGCTTGGAAGTGTCTAAGGTTAAGTATGAGGCTATGGGTCAGGCTGAGGTTGATGCTTACAACACAGCTAACGGTACTAATTACAGGTTGCTTACTGACTATTACACTATCAACGAGGATGTATTTACAGCTGAGGATATGGTAGTTAAGTCTACAATTACTTTCGACTGCTCACGCCTTGGTAATACTGAGGATAAGTTCCTTTTGCCTATCATGATGACTTCTACAGCTTATGGCGTTGTACAGAATAAGTGTATTTTCTTCGCTATCGAGATGTCACAGTTGAAGGTATGGGTTTCTTCTGCAGTTGTTGAGAATACTACAGGTGAGTTGAATGTTGAGGTACAGATGAATACACCTATGCTTGATGATCAGGCTTTGGAGTTTGTTATCGACAACAGCTTGGTAGCTGCGTATAACACAGCTAATGGTACTTCTTATATCACTATGGATGAGGCTAATGTAACTGTTGGAACTGCTACTATCCCTGCTGGTCAGCAGAAGGGTTCTGTAAAGGTTTCTATCGATTTGTCAGCAGTTCCTTATGATAGTGATAAGGTTATGATTCCTTTGACCCTTAAGGAGGACGCATTGGTAGAGGGTTCTGTTTTGCTTGCAGACCAGAATACTACTTATGTTGTTACTTTCAACACTATCGTAGGTATTTATACATTCGAGGATGGTTGGCGTTCAGCTTGGAACAAAGGTGGTTGCTTTGCTAAGGCTATGAGTAACTATGGTGATAGCCGCTACGATATCATCTTGGCTAAGGATACTCCTGCCGGAGCTGGTCGTAATGGTCAGAAGTATGCATCTAAGTACTCTTATAACATGTATGCTTACTTTGATGTAGATTTCACTAAGGAGATTGATCCAGATTTTGCTAACGCACTTGAGGTTGATGGACTTCCAGCATTTGCTGAGAAGGCTGGTTCAAAATGCTATGCTATTACTAATTTGGTAGAGCGTGGTTTGAATGAGGCAGGTCCTGACCCAACCAAGAGAAACTACTCTTACTTTGATATGAACACAGGTATCGTTTACTTCGACTTTATTATCGAGGGATACTGGTCTCCAGGTGGTCCTGGTGGCAAGGAGATGCCTGCTGGTTGTACAATCGGTGGTGACTGGTTCTGCGCTAAGTTTATGGACCGTGTTGATCACGAGTAATATTTCTTTGAACCGTAAGCCGGAGGGTTTGCCCTCCGGCAACGGTTCTTTTTTATTAAATTTTAGATGTAGGCATAGTGTTAATACCTATACCTTATAATATAATATAGAAGTTTATGGCAGATATGCGTCATAAACTTTTAGCGTAAAAAATACGCAGTGTAATATTCTGTGCCATGAGGCACACACCAAAGATGAAAGCAATCAGCAACTTACGGGTTGCGACAAGATATATACCAACGATTATAAAACCAAAAATTATTAATAAAACCATGAAAAGATTACTTTCTTTGATTTTTGCTTTACTTGTGGTGGTTGCGTTGATGCCATCGTGCGAGGCAGAGCCAAATGCGCCACAGTCGAATGATGAGCCTATTATTGGCGGCGGTAATAACGATAATAATGGCGACGACAATGGTGGCAATGAGCCTGGCGATGAGCCTGGCGACGATCGCGAAATGCTAACCGTTGATATTCCAAACTGGGATTTCGAGGAGGAGGTTGATTTCACAGGCAATCAGGGTGCTTGGATTAAGCAGGACGGCTGGCATGGCCATAATGCTGAGGTAACTTATGTGGCTGATGAAGGTTATCAGAAGTCGGCATGTGTAAAGATTAAGTGCGTTAATGAAACTACAGATATGTCGGTTGCGCAGACCGTGTCGGGCTTGCAGGTTGGTAAGCTCTATGAGTTGTCGGCTATGATTAAGACCTCGAGCGTTACAAAAGGCTGGGGTGGTAGCGTTTACTATGGCCTTTGGGGTCGCTCAGATCAGTATGCCGGTACAAACGGCTGGCAGAAGCGTAGCGTAATATTTGTGGCAGAGGAGGAGTCTATAAAGTTGGGCGTTCGCCTTGGTTTTTCGGCAGGAGATTCAAACGGTACTGCATGGTTCGATAATGTGAAGTTGCAGTCGCCTACACACTTGTATCATCGCGAGAGCAACCATGTTGAGATTTATTTGGACGAGGGCTTGGTGACCATTCCTAATAGTTCAATCGATGCGTGGTTAGCAAAACTCGACCTTGCATATGATGCTTATTGCGAGTTGTTCCCCTTCTTTGTACCTTTCGACGGTAAGAAAATGATTATTTTGAGCAAGACTCCACTCGACGCGTGGGCTTATGCCGGATATCCTATCCAGTGGAATGGCTATTATGTAAAATCTACCCTTGCAGCGGTTAAGAACAATAACGACTCTTGCTTTGGCTTGTTGCACGAGATGGGTCACAACTTTGCTCCGGGCAACTACCGTGATGGCAAGTTTGCCGAGACCGGTGGTAATTACAACTGCTGGAACTGGAATGAGGAGTTGTTCGCAAACTTCCGTATGTACTATGCGTTGGGTCGACACAACTTGCACCTCTATCTCGATGGTCAGTCATATACCGGTACAGGTATTGATGCCAAGTATCGTGTGGATGCCGAGAACTGCTGGAAGAATAACAACGACTTGCATGGTGCAGGTATGATGTGGCCATTGTGTCAGGCTGTGAAGAGATGGGGCTGGGAGCCTTTCAAGGCAACTTTCGAAGAGTTGTACAACCTCGATCAGAGCATGTCAGCGGGTGAGAGAGTTTGGGATAAAATTAATTACTTCTTCACCGTATTCTCGAAACATGCAGGTGTAGATGACGCTTTGTCGGAGTTGTTAACTCAAGAGAAAATCGACAGATTGAAGGGTTGGAATCCTTAATGGATGTCTAAATACGGATTATATAGAGCTTAAATTATATAGAGTTAAAATTAAATAAAATAGATTGCAATGAAAAGAAATTTGTTATTTGCTTTTTTATGTGCTGGAGCATTAAGTTTGTGTGCATGTGGTAGCGATGATGATGGTAATAAGAAGCCTTGGACTCCACCCGCACCAATTGAGAATCCCAATAAGATTGCTCTGGAAAATGCTGGTTTTGAGGACGGCTTAGAGGGTTGGACTATAAAGAACTTCTCGAACGGAAGCAAGACCACTGTAGAGATTGTAGAAGGAGAAGGTTTAGGTGGTAGTAAAGCTGCGAAGATTCAGCAGTGGCCCGAGGATGGCAAGTGCTGTGTGGCTCTTGAGCGTAAACTTACCGGCTTGGAGCCTGATATGGTGTATCGTGCATCGGCGAGCATTCGTTATTCAGACCTTTATGATGGTTGTGGCGCAATCCTTTTCGCAGGTGACGACCGTCAGCACTGGAATTCGTCAAAGTTTAATTCAGGTACCAAGTTGGATAACTGGACTACAATCCATTTTGATTTCGTAACCGATGATAATGGCGAGGCTTTGGTATATTTGGCACTTGGTTTCAAGTGGGATAGCTACCCCAATATTGGTGGCCGTTCAACCGGTACCGTATTTTATGACAACTTTAGCGTCGTGAAACTTTCGAGCGAGATGGTTCAGCGCGAAAGTGAGCATATTCGCTTCTACTGCTATACCAACAAGGTAACAACCAGCACCATGAACATCGATAAGTGGCTCAAAGAGGTCGATGGAATGTATGAGGCTTATCACGATTTGGTGGGTACAACTCCTCATCAGGGTCGCAAGCTTATCATTTTGACCACCCAGGGTATGTACTCTGGCTATTGGGCATTGGCGGGTTATCCTATCCTTTGGGGTGCCAATACTCAGGCTCCTGAGCAGCATTTTCAGGAACTTGCAGAAGAGGGTACTATCAGCTTCGGTTTGATGCACGAGATTGGCCATGTGTTCAATGTGAATGGTAACGATATTGATGCCGAAGGTGGTAAGAAGTATTACAGCAACTGGAACTGGAATGACGAGATGTTTGCGAACTTCCGTATGCATTATGGCTTGGAGCAGGTCGGAGCGAAAGTTCGTATGACGGCTAATGGTGCGTCGGAGTCACGCCTTTATGTAGGTGGCGAGATTATCGAGATGTATAAGGCCGATTATGATCAGACACTTCCTAAGGGCAAGTTTAACGATAATGCTATTCACTATTTGTTGGCTAACCTCACAAAGTCTATCGGTTGGGAGCCCTTCAAGCGCACTTTCCGTGAGATTACTACAAAGAATTGTCCTTACAGTAATAAATACGATAAATTTAAGTACTTTGTCAATACTTTGTCAAAGCATGCTTCAGAGGTTCATGGTACTTCTTACGATATCTTGAACGATATGATTTCTGATACAGAGCGTAAGGCCGTTGAGGCTCAATTGAAATAATAAATTATAAACTTATATCCTCGTTCCGCTTATTATAGGGACGAGGATATAATTATGCAGAGGGTTGGATTTGTTATCCGATTCTATGCGACGATAATATCAAACCCTAATAAAAAACTAACCTATGAAAAAAAGTATACTTATAGCGCTTGCGGCATTGGCATGTGCGTGTGCAGATCAGAACAAGGTTATCTTTGCTGATGATTTCAACTCTCAGGAGCAATATGAGGCTGCTTGGCAGTTGCCAGAGCGTGCTCAGGGGCAGGTTGAGTGGCTCGCAGAGGGTGGTGTCGACAACTCGGCTTGCATCCAAATTTCGGGCGAGGAGACAACTTATGCAGTTAAGCACACAATCGCGGGCTTGGAGGCCGGTAAGCTCTATCGTGCTTCAGCGATGATTAAGCTTGAGGATGTGAAGGGTGGCCGTGGTGCCGTTATGTTCATCAAGTATGACGATAAAACCCAGGGTTGGAACGCCTCGAAGTTCCTCTACGACACCCAGGATTGGCAGGAGGTTTATATCGACTTCATCGCCAGCTCGACAGGTGACGCAACGCTTTGCCTCTCACTTGGTTTTCCCTGGGGTACTTACCTCGGCAACAAGACTACGGGCAAGGTGTGGTATGACAATGTGCGCGTAGAGCCTACTCCTATGGAGGAGATTTACTATCGCGAGGGCGAGCATATCATCCTCAGCCTTTACAAGGAGAAGGTGAACATCACCGACGAGCAGGTTGACACATGGCTCAAGAACCTCGATAAGGTCTATGAGGCATACCTCGACTTGGTGGGTGAGGCTCCTTATGGCGGTGCTAAGATTATGATTCTCAATACCCCCGGTATCGAGCCAGGCTATTGGGCTTTGGCAGGTAACCCCATCCTCTGGAACAGCAATGTTAAGGTTGAGGAGGTTATCAACCGTACAGCCGAGTTCGATGATTGGGGCTTCGGCGTTATGCACGAGATTGGTCACGACTTCTCGCATGCCAACATTAAGGGCGATGGCGCATGGAACTGGAACGATGAGATTTTCGCCAACTTCCGTATGTCATACGCTTTGGAGGCTTGCGATGGTACAGCTTCACAGCGCAACATCTGCTACAAGGGTGCCGATATTATCAACTACTACAAGATTTTCTACGACGAGACTATTGGTGCCGGTATCGCAAAGAACAATGGTGATGCTTTGCACTATACATTCTTGCGCATAAAGGAGAAGTATGGTTGGGATGTATACAAGAAGGCGTTCCGCACATTGTATGCAACTACAAATGCCGACCTTCCTAAGTTCGAAGGTAACTACGACAAGTTCCTCTATTTCCTGTCACATGTATCAGCCGCAGCAGGTGAGGATGTAACCAAGACTTGCTACACCGAGCAGGAGTTGAAGCTCATCGAGGAGTCACTTCAGACACATCACAGAACTTCAACATCAAAGCGCTAAGAGATGAAGAAGCTTATAAATACAATACTTCTCACAACCGTAATGGCGTGTGCCATTGCGGTTGCTGAGGCACAGCCCGTGCATAGTTTTTCGGTAAAGATCGGTATCGACTGTGAGTCGGTAGACTCTTTGGGCGGCAGGGAGCGCGTTGAGTACCTTATTAAGGATATGTTCCGCAAGGTCAATAAGGCGTTTAACTACGATGCCCGTTTCAAAGCTATCTATCACTTCGAGGTGGATTGGGATGCTTTTTATATCTATAACGGCATCTCTACCGAGGAGGTCTTCAAGCCACACCCCGACCATGACTATTTGGTTGTGATGGATGGTTATAAGTCGCACCCCAAGGAGCAGGGTGGCGGCTGGTATGGCGATAAGATTCAGACCGTTTACCACGCCCGTACGCATAACGACCGCTTCAACTCGCCTTTTGAGCCGGGAGCTATCGACGGCATTATCCACGAGTTCGGCCATGCACGCGGTATCCCCGACATCTATGCCATGAAGGTTGATGCCGACAAGAATCCTGTAAATGGTCAGCCATTCCTCGGGACGCGTTGCATTATGGATTACCCCTATGGCGAGACTTTCTGGAGCGACTATGCCGTAAATATGATAAATCTGGCGGGAGGTCGCAATATCGACATCGACGATGTTGTGATGAAGGTTGTGCCAAAGAGTATTGCCATCAAGGCTCGTTGGGCAGATGGCAAGGTTGTCGAGAAGGCTGCTGTAAAGTTCTATCCCGTGGGTTGGTATAGCTATACGGTGTCGGAGAATCCGGTGTTTGATGCCAAAATCTCAAAGAAGGGTGAGGTCGTAATCCCTACACAGAAGGTCTTCAGCATCGAGAAGGAGTTCGGCGTGAAGTACAGCAACTGCCTTGTGGAGGTTGAGTCGGAGGGTAAGAAGGGTTATGCCTGGATTCCGCTCTACTACCTTCAGAACTGCTGGTTCGAGGGCAAGGAGTGTTGCGAGCTGGAGGTAACTTTGAAACGCGACATCAAGCTTACGCGCGAGATCTAATGGCGTGAGCCCTACCAAGAAAAGAAAACTAAAACAAAAAGATAAAACTCTATTATGAAATTTGTAAAACTAACCCTTTTGGCTGCGGCTCTCTTGGCATCATCATGCTGCGCAGAGCGTGGTACAGAATTCCAGGTGACATCACCTGACGGAACACTTGTTGTTGAGGTTTCGACTGCCGAGAATCTCTCTTATAAGGTTACACGCCACGGTACTCCCTTGTTGGAGTCATCGGCAATTGCTATGCACTTGGAGGATGGCACCGAGATTGGTGTTGGCGCATGCGAAGCTACAGCAAAGCGTTCTACAATGCACCGTACGGTAGAGGCTCCCTTCTATCGTCAGAGCACCGTTACAGAGCATTACAACCAGCTCCGTTTGGACTTGGGTGGCGATGCTGCCGTGACATTCCGCGTATTTAACGAGGGCTGCGCATATCGTTTCGAGACAGCCTTCGATGGTGACATCGTTGTTAAGGATGAGACTGCGGAGTTCAACTTCGCCGGTGACCCCGCAATGTGGATTCCTTATACAAACGGCATTGCAAATGCCTTCCAGTTCCCCTATACTCTCACCAAGCAGAGCGAGGTAGATGGCTCGAAGCCCATTATCTTGCCTTTGGCCGTAGATTGCGGTGATGCAGGCAAGGTGCTCATCATGGAGGCCGATATGGAGTCATACCCCGGTATGTTCATCGAGCCCAAGGAGGGTGGTTTGTCGGGCTATTTCGTAGAGGTTCCCGATAGCGTATATCTCCACGAGCGCCGTCATCAGGAGAAGGTTGTAACACGCCACGACTATATCGCCGCTACAAAGGGTGAGCGTACATTCCCCTGGCGCGTGTTGGCCGTAGCCGATGAGGATAAGGACCTCCCTACCAACAACATGGTTTATATGTTGGCAGCCGAGAATCGCATTGGCGATTACTCTTGGGTAAAGACCGGTAAGGTTGCTTGGGATTGGTGGAATGATTGGGGTATCGACGAGGGCGTAGATTTCGAGCCCGGCGTAAACAATGCTACCTACAAGTATTACATTGATTTTGCTTCGAAGTTCGGTTTGGAGTATGTCGTTTTGGATGAGGGTTGGTATGTTCCCCAGTCAGGCGACTTGTACAACATCGTAGAGGAGATTGACCTCGAGGAGTTGATTTCTTATGCTGCTGAGAAGAATGTGAAGCTTATCTTGTGGGCTGTAGCTACCGTTGTCAACGAGGAGCACTGCAAGCACTATGCCGATATGGGTATCGCAGGTTTCAAGGTTGACTTCATCGACCGTGACGACCAGAAGGCCGTAGATGGCGTTTACCGCTTGGCCGAGATGACTGCAAAGCACAAGTTGGTGTTGGATATTCACGGCGTTTATAAGCCTACAGGCTTGAACCGTACATATCCTAATGTTATCAACTTCGAGGGCGTATATGGCTTGGAGGAGTTGAAGTGGAGCAACCCCAACATGCCTGAGTACGATGTTACATTCCCCTACATCCGTATGGTACAGGGTCCCGCAGATTATACTCCGGGTGCTATGCGTAACGCTACACGCGAGGGCTTCAAGATTGAGTATTATACTCCTATGAGCCAGGGTACTCGTGCACACCAGGTAGGTTTGTATGTTGTTTGTGACGCTCCTATCGTAATGTTATGCGACGCTCCTACTCGTTATGAGGCCGAGCCCGAGTGTACAAAGTTCATCGCTCAGATGCCTACCATTACCGAGAAGACCGAGATTTTGTCGGGTAAGATGGGTGAGTGGATTGTGTCGGCTCGTAAGTCTGGCGAGAAGTGGTTTGTCGGAGGTCTTACCAACTGGACTGCTCGCGATGTAGAGGTTGATTTCGCGTTCCTCGACGAGGGCAAGGAGTACAAGGCTACAATCTTGGCCGATGCTGCCGATGCAAACGAGAATCCTACACACCACACCATTTCGGAGCAGGTTGTGAAGGCTGATAGCAAGCTCACTATGTCGATGGCACAGGGTGGTGGTTTTGCAATCATCATCGAGGAGGTTAAGTAATTTTCCGAGCGAGTCTTTTGAATAAAATTTAGGGAGTTTTGTTGTGGGGCTCTTTGTTCTGCACAAGACTCTCTTTTTACAAACGAAAACTACTAAATTAAAGCATAAAACTATGAAAAAAGTCTTATTGGCCGCATTTGTACTCCTGATGGCTATGGATGTTGCGGCGAAGGTTAAGTTGCCTGCAGTGTTTGGTGACAACATGGTGTTGCAGCGTAACACAGAGGTTAATTTTTGGGGTGAGGCAGAGCCTAATGCAAAGGTTCGCATTACAACATCGTGGGATAACGCAAAGTATAGCGTTACAGCCAACGATGAGGGTAAGTGGAATGTGAAGCTCGCAACAGGCGAGGCCGGAGGTCCTTACACCATCACAGTAAACGATGGCGACAAGGTCGTTTTGGAGAACATCCTTTTGGGTGAGGTTTGGATTTGCGGTGGTCAGTCAAATATGGAGATGCCCGTAAATGGTTTTATCAACCAGCCGGTCGAGAACTCTGCAAAGTATGTTATGGAGGCCAACCAGTATCCCGGTATTCGTATGTTTACCGTAGCTCGCAACTCTACTTTGGAGCCTCAGTCAGACTGCAAGGGCGAGTGGCTTTGCTCAAATCCTGCAAGCGTAGCTTCGTTCAGCGCTACGGGTTATTTCTTCGGCTTGGAGCTCTATAAGGCTTTGGGTATTCCTGTAGGTCTGCTCACATCTAACTGGGGAGGTTCTACAATCGAGACATGGATGTCGAAGGAGTCTGTTGCCGAGATTGAGAACATCAACCACGATGTTTGCAACGCTTGGCGTGGTGACGCTTCAGAGACAGGTCGTCTTTTCAATGGTATGATTTTGCCTATCGCAGGCTATACAGCAAAGGGCTTTATCTGGTATCAGGGTTGCTCAAACCGCAAGAACTGGTACGATTACAAGGAGTTGCAGAAGGGCCTTATCAACCTTTGGCGTAAGATGTGGGGCGATGAGAGCATGTCATTCTATATCACACAGTTGGCTCCATATTCATACGAGGGCAACAACCTCCGTTCACTTCCTTTGGTTATCGAGGCTCAGTATCAGGCAGCTGCCGAGTTGGAGAATGTAGCCGTTGCTGCTACTACCGACCTCGGTCATCCTACATGTATCCACCCTGCAAAGAAGAAGCAGGTGGGTGAGCGTTTGGCATGGTTGGCTTTGGCTCGCGACTATAAGTTGGCAGGCGTTCCCGCTGCTGCTCCGACATATAAGTCTATGGAGGTTAAGGATAAGGAGATTATCATCTCGATGAATCACCTTTCAGACGGCTCGGCAAATGAGCCCAACTCACTCGTAGGCTTCAGCAAGACTCACACTTTGCGTTTGGAGGGCTTTGAGGTTGCCGGTGAGGATAAGGTCTTCTATCCTGCACGCGCACGCATGCTCTGGTGGCAGAATAAGATTGCCGTAAGCTCTGACAAGGTTGAGAAGCCTGTGGCTGTACGCTATGCGTTCAAGAACTATTGCCCCGAGGCAAATGTTAAGACCACTTACGATTTGCCATTGGTACCATTCCGTACCGATTCGTGGGAGATTCCTGTTGAGGAGATTGGTGAAATTCGCTAAAAAAGAATTTCCATGAATATTAAATCACTTATATTGACAGCCGCTCTGTGCCTTGCACTCTGCGGCTGTCAAACAAAAGGCGGTGAAGTCAATGTAGCCGACTACCTCGAAAAATATAGCTTTGGTGACGACAACACCATGGCATTTCGCCGTGCCATAGAGCAGGCGCGCAAGCAAAAAGCCGAGCGCTTGATTGTGCCTGAGGGTACATACCACTTCTATCCCGAATTGGCATTCGAGAAGTATGCCTATGTTACCAACAACTCGGCGGGTCTGAAGCGTTTTGTCTTCGATTTGACCAATATGGAGGATTTCACCGTCGAGGGTAATGGCTCGAAGTTTATCCTTCACGGTTTTGTGTCGGCCTTCACTATCGACAGCTGCCGCAATGTCACAATCAAGGACTTCACGATGGACTATGCCCGCACATTCCACTCGGAGGGTAAGGTTGAGCGTGTGGGCGATGGTTGGGTCGATTTGCGCTTCCCGGCCGATTATCGCTATGCGATTCGCAACGGCAACCTCTATTTCTCCGACGAGCGAGGCAACAACTATCCCTTCTCGCACCTCTTGGAGATGAACTCAGAGCGCCGTGAGCCTGAGTTTATGGCCAGCGATTATTGGCTCACCGACAACACCATCCCTGCCGAGAAACGCGAGGATGGTACGGTGCGTATCTTCAAGCAGAAACTCACTGCGAAGGTCGGCAATGTGTTGTTCTTGGGCCCCGGACATCGCCTTTGTCCCGCTATTGCCATTGACGAGAGCGCTGGCGTAAATATCCACGATGTAACGATTCGTCACGCCGGAGGTATGGGCGTGGTGGCACAACATAGCCGCGATATTGAGCTGCTGCGTGTATATATCGAGCCGGAGGAGGGTAGTGAGCGCATGATTAGCATCACGGCCGACGCTACACACTTCACTCATTGCGAGGGTTATCTGCGTATGATTGATTGTCACTTCTTCAATCAGATTGATGACGCGACGAATATCCATGGTATGTATGGCGTGGTGAAACAGATTCTGGAGCCTAACCGCATCCTGGTATTCTTCCCCCATGAGCAGCAATATGGCCTCGATGTATTGCGCGAGGGTCGCACCGTCGAGATGATGAAGCAGATGAGCCTCACGACCTACGACGAGATTAAGGTCAAGGAGGTCATCCGCCTTAACAAAGAGTGGTACGAGGTTGCTTTTGCGAAAAATATTGCCGAGGAGGCTGCGGTGGGCGACCTTATTACCGATATGAGCTATCCCGAGGTGTTGATTAAGGGTTGCCGCATGGGTAACAACCGTGCGCGCGGTCTGCTTTTGGGCTCACGCAAGCAGACCATCGTCGAGGATTGCTACTTCCATATTCCCGGTTCGGCAATCTACTTCGAGGGTGACGGATATTATTGGTATGAGCAGGCGGGTGTGCGCGATGTTATCATTCGCAACAACACCTTCGACAACTGCAACTATGGCTACTACCGCTGGGGTACAGCCTGCATCGCTGTGGGCTCAGGACCCAAGGAGGATAGAGAGGCGAGCCGCTACAACCGCAATATCTTAATCGAAAACAATAAGTTTATCATCTCGGATCCTCGAATTTTGAACCTTTACAGCGTGGATGGTTGCACCTTCCGCAATAACAAGATTATCGAGTCGGATGCTTATCCCTATACTTTAGGTGAGGAGCGTGCGTTTGTTATCGAGGATTGTGTAAATGTTGATATACAAACCAAATAACCCTAAAAACCTATGAAGAAGATTTTAATTGCACTTGTTTTGTTGTCTATGCTCGCATTGCAGGCTGCATCGGCAAAGAGTTATACGCTCACAAGCCCCAATGGAAAGCTTGAGGTTAAGGTGGATGTTGCCGCGCAGACGACCTATACTCTCTCGGTTGCCGGTAAGCAGCTGCTTGCTCCGTCGCGTATCGCCATGGAGCTGGAGTGCGGCGCGGTAATGGGTGATGCTATGCGTGTTCGCAAGATTGCCGAGGGCAATAAGTCGGAGCATATCATTGCTCCGCTGTATCGTCAGGCGGAGTTCGATGCCGAGTATAACTATCTGACTATCCTCTCGCGCGATGGCTATTCGTTGGAGTTCCGTGCCTACAACGATGGCGTTGCATATCGTTTTGTCACGGCCAAGAAGGAGGATTTGACCATCAAGAACGAGGTTGTGGAGTTCAACTTCGTGGAGGATTACAACCTCGTAATTCCCTATGCCGACAAGCGTAACGACCCCTATTACACCTCGTTCGAGAGCCAATATACTTTGGAGAAAATCTCGGATGTGAAGTCGCATGTAGACCGCCTGGCATTTATGCCCGTAATGGTTGATGCCGGAGAGGCCGGAAAACTCCTGCTCACCGAGTCGGATGTCGAGGACTATCCGGGCCTGTTCGTTACATTTGCCGAGGAGAAGATTGGCCTTAAGGCGTTCCCCACGCCGCTACCTTCGGAGTGGAAGATTACGGGCAGTGGCTCAAAGCGTCCTACGGCTTATCACGATTTGGTAGCCAAAACCAAGGGCAGCCGTTCGTTCCCCTGGCGCGTTGTTGGCTATGCTCAGGACGACACACAGCTCCCCGTAAACAACATGGTTTATCAGTTGGCTGCACCCAGCCGTGTTGAGGATACCTCATGGATTAAGGGCGGAAAGTCTACTTGGGATTGGTGGAACGGCGTGCGCCTCTATGGCGTTGATTTCCGCGCAGGCATCAACACCGAAACTTATAAGTATCATATCGACTTCGCTGCGAAGTATGGCATCGAGTATGTTATGCTCGACGATGGTTGGTATCCCTTCCACGAGCGTAACTTGCTTAAGCCCTACGAGTCGATGAACATTCCCGAATTGGTCGAGTATGCCCGAGAGCGTGGCGTGAAGCTCTTGCTGTGGGCCGTAGGGCAGACCCTTTTGGAGCAGGTCGAGGAGGCGTGCGCACACTACTCAAAGATGGGTATCGCGGGTTTCAAAGTTGATTTCTTCGATGCTCAGGACCAGCTTTTGGTGCAGGACATCTATCGCTTGGCCGAAGTCACTGCCAAGCATAAGCTCTTGATTGACTTCCACGGAATGTATAAGCCTACTGGCTTGAGCCGCACATACCCCAATGTCATCAACTACGAGGGAGTCTTTGGCCTCGAGCAGATGAAGTGGACCGACCGCGACCGTGCCGACATGCCTTTGAACGATGTGTTGATTCCTTATATCCGTATGGCTGCCGGCCCGATGGACTATACTCAGGGCGCAATGCTCAACGCTGCGAAGGGCGATTTCCGCTCTATCGACAAGCGCCCCATGAGCCAGGGTACACGAGCACATCAGGTTGCGATGTATGTCGTTTATGACTCTCCGTTTGTGATGTTGTGCGACACTCCGTCGAACTACTTGCGCGAGGATGAAACTACACGCTATATTGCCTCAATACCTACCGTTTTCGACTCATCGAAGGTGTTGTCGGGTAAGGTTGGCGAGCATCTCGTTATGGCACGCCGAAAGGATGGTGTATGGTATCTCGGAGGCCTCACATCATGGCAGCCCCGCGAGGTGGAGGTAGATTTCTCATTCCTCGGCGAGGGGGAGTGGGAGGTAGCTCTGTTCCGCGACGGCATAAATGCCGACCTCACAGGTTTGGACTATAAGACCGAGAGCCTGACCGTAAAGTCGGGCGACAAGCATAAGGTCTATATGGCTCCCGGAGGCGGATTTGCTATGATTATCAAGCAGAAGTAATAAGCCGATAAGCATTTGACAACATCTCTCCCTATGTTTAGGGGGAGATGTTTTTTTGTGATAAAAATCGGCAGAGAGATACAACGAAAGCGAAAAGTTTGTATATTTGCCCATCCAAAGTAAAGGAAAGATGCCGGAGTGGTCGATCGGGCCGCACTCGAAATGCGGTGAACGGGCAACTGTTCCGAGGGTTCGAATCCCTCTCTTTCCGCAAAAAGATACGAATTAGAAAACGACATCTGCTATTTAGCAGATGTTTTTTGTATATAATAGCCACCAACGAATTTATTCGATTGGTGGCTATTTTGTGCAAAAGAACTCCCCAAAGGAGTTGTTTTCTGATTTGTATCTTTTTTTGCAGGGGCCCCGCGGCGAGCGCAGGGGAGAGGGTTGCGGTACGAGCGACAAGCGAGTATAGCACAGCCAATCCCTCTCTTTCCGCTCTTGTGATACAATAAGGACCTGTCCAAGACTTATTAGACAGCCTCCTTTGAATTATAGCATAATCTGCAATTAGAACATCGCTGAGGCCTGCACCTGCATAACATTGTTGTGACCCTTGCCCGAGATGTAGTCCTCGTAGACATAGTTCAACTGCAACTTGAAGTGCTTGATAGGCTGCCAAGCGACACCTGCTGTATAGTTCTCTTGGGTCATTTCGTTGCGAGCATCATCATTGAAACAGAATGAATCGTAGCGTGCCACAACCATCCAATCTTTGCAGAAACGATAGCCGGCAGTGATATACATGCCATCTGATTTCACCTCGTCGGTCTTGCCGCCAATCCACTCCGAACGAGCCATCCAAGCCCCCTTGTCGTAGCAGATACCTGCGGCCCAGCGGTTGCGGGTGATGTAATTTGCACCGCCCTCGCTCCACAAGAACGAACCCGAGATAAGCAGACCATCTACGGGACGAATAAAGAGGCGCGCAGCAATATCCTTTGATTTGTTGTTGTCTTTACAGTTGATGCCGGCACCATTGAATACGCCTAAATCGTAGCTCACAACCTTGTTGAACAAATCGCCATAGAGTTTTACGCCTATATCGCGACCATTGGCACCATCCTTCTTGTTTGCGGCATCGCTATTTCCTACAAGGTAAGTGATAGCCATCGGGTAGTCGATAAGTTCGAGTTTGGTGGGGCCATATTCGGTGTTCTCGATTGAAAAAGGCACCTTGAACTGTCCGGCGCGCAATTTCAAACCCGCCATTGGCTTGTATGAAAAATAGGCATCAACGATTTTCGGTGAGGTCAATTCAAGCTGCAATTTATAATCCATTTTAGGTGAAATATTACCATCGAAGGTCATACGCACGCGACGCAACTGGAATGTAGAGGAGCCGTTGCCGTCGTTATAGTCGTAACGGACCTGAGCATAACCCGAAATCTTGGGCAGCGCCTTTGTGATTTTATCCCATGTTTTACCCTTCTCTTGGAGTGCGGCAACCTCCTGCTGAAGTTGCGCAATTTGTGCAGCCTGCTCCTGCTCGACAGTGGTTTGCGCTTGTGCGCTGAGCGCACCAAACAACATCACACAAAGTAAAAATCTCTTCATAGCTTATGGTTTAATAGAGTTTTGCAATAATAATAGACAAAGTTCGAAAAATATCTATATAAAACAATGCGTATAAATACCTAAATATGGGATGTGTGGCCTAAAGACGAATTATTTACGAAAATAAATTTTGTTCTCCACGCGCGTTGTATTATCTTTGCATATTAGAAAACTTATAACACTACTTATTGCTTATGAAAGAGATGGTATTGGTGTCGGGTGGTGCCGGTTATATCGGTTCTCACACTGCCGTAGAACTTATTAATGCCGGTTACGATGTGGTTGTTGCCGACAATTTGTCAAACTCGGATATGAGTGGCGTGGAGGGTGTGCGCAAGATTACAGGCGTGGATGTCCCTTTCGTGAATGAAGATTGCTGCGACAAGGAGGCGTTCCGCAAGGTTTTCGAGCAGTATAACTTCAACTCGGTAATTCACTTTGCGGCATTTAAGGCTGTGGGTGAGTCGGTTGCAGACCCCATGAAGTATTACCGCAACAACCTGGTGTCGTTTATGAATGTGTTGGATTTGATGCGTGAATTCGGCCGTCCCAATGTCGTATTCTCTTCATCGGCGACAGTTTATGGCGAGGCTGACCAGTTGCCCGTAACAGAGCTTACACCCCGTAAGCCCGCAACTTCGGCTTATGGCAACACGAAGCAGATGTGCGAGGATATCTTGCGTGATACGGTAAACGCTTATGAGGGCTTGAAAGGTATTTCGTTGCGTTATTTCAACCCCATTGGTGCGCATCCATCGGCTCTTATCGGTGAGCTTCCCCGTGGCGTTCCGCAGAACCTCGTTCCCTTCATTACCCAGACTGCTGCCGGTATTCGCGAGTGCTTGAGCGTCTTTGGTGATGACTACGAGACTCCCGATGGTTCATGCTTGCGCGACTATATCGATGTTGTCGACTTGGCAAAGGCTCATGTGGTGGCTATTACCCGCATGATTGAGGATAAGAACAAGGCGAAGTACGAGATTTTCAATATCGGTACAGGAAATGGCGTGTCGGTATTGGAGTTGGTCAACAGCTTCGAGCGCGTGAACGAGCTTAAGCTCAACTATAAGATAGCACCTCGCCGTCCGGGTGATGTTGTGGCTATTTGGGCCGATACATCGTTGGCAAACGAGGAGTTGGGCTGGAAGGCAGAGCGTTCGTTGGACGACACATTGCGTTCGGCGTGGGCTTGGGAGAAAAATGTCCGCGGTATAAAATAAATGTTACTTCAGCCTCGTTTAGGGGGTATAAATGCTCCGGGTGGGGCGATAGATAAAAGTGCAGATGAAGAAGTTATTGATGCTTGTGGTGTTGGTGGCGATGGGCCTTTCGACTGTGGAGGCGCAGAGCTACTATGTGCCGAAGTATAAGAAAAAGAAGGAGGTTAAGGAGTATGCCTTAACAAAGTCCGAGCGCCCCATTGAGGTCTATTTTGGTGGTGCTGTGAATTTTGCGTTAGGCATGCAGAACCGCATAAACTTTAAGGACTGCGGCTACGGCGTGGGTTATGACGAGAAGATTGGCCTTTGGGGTGGCGATGTCCGCGTAGGTGTCGACTATAAGTTGGGCAAGCATTTTACGGCGGGACTTCAGTCGGGATTCCTTTTCCAGGATAATGGTAATGCCATACCGCTGTCGGGCGTTTTCAAGTGCTACTATGGTACCGTTACGCCTAAGCATCCGTGCCGCTTGTATAACTATGCCGAGGTGGGCCCGCAATTCTACTTAGACAGGGAGAAGTCGCGCACCGTAGGCATGTTAGCCGGAGCCGGTGTGGGTGTGCGCGTATTGTTGGCCGAGGCTATGCGCATTGAGTTCGAGGTGGGCTACCATATGAACATGCGTCGCCCTGTAATCTCCGATGAGGGAGAGCATGATGTTGCGATAAAAGGCGTACGATTTAACCAATATGCCCATATCGCGCAGTTCGGCATCAACATCTATATTTTCTAATTAGATTTGCACTTGATATACAAATTTCGTAAAGACGAGAGGGTGTTCCAAGTTTCAGTTGGGCACCCTCTTCTTTTTCTTGTTTGTTGCTTTGTTCCTAAGTGTTGCCATTCAATTGGGGGATGGTACCAAATGAGTGCTTGCCAATCAATATTTTACCCAATTGTGGCATGACGATAGATTCTCTCTATTGTCTTTTATCTTTCGCCACAAATGACTGTGTGGTAATAAAAAAGCGTGCAACCAAATGACGGTTGCACGCTTCAGTAAGCCTATTACATTATCTCGGGCCGGGACCCATGCGGTGCATGCCACCCTGCATGCCGCCTCTCTGGCCACCCTGCATGCCCATTCCGTAGTCGGTAATCTCGCGTGAGCCCTTCTTGCCGAAGATGCGTAGGTTGTAGTTGAACTTCACGGTGAAGTAGCGACCTATAACGCTGTTCCAGGTGTTCTGGGTGTAACCCGAACTTACCGAACGGGCGAACGATGTATTCTGGTTGAAAATGTCGTTCACGCCGACCATAACCTCGCCCAACTTATTCTTGAAGAGTTTCTTACCCAAATATGCGTTGCAGAGCGTATATGTGTCGTTGTAGTCGTTCGTAAATCCTATGTTCTGGATGTAGCTGGCGCTTGCCGTAAAGGTAAAGCCCTTCCAGAATACGACCTTCAAATTTCCCGATGCCGAGTGGTAGAAGTAGTCGTTTGTGCTTGCACCCAACGAGTTCTCGGCCTGATTGTACATACCGTCCCACGAGAGTGTGAAATCGACATTCTCCGAGATATTACTACCCAAGGTCACGCCGGCATTGTAGCCCATGTTCGATGTGAGGTTGCGCTCGCCATTTACCAACGAAGGTGTGCGCGAATAGTTCACTCCCGCCATGATGTTGAAGTTACACTTCATGAAATTCAGTGGCGTACCATAGCTGAGCTGTGAGTACAGACCCAAGTAGCCATCCACATTGTCGTAGGTCGAGTATTGTGTGGGGGTATAGTCCAAACCCTCGCCAGCAAGCTGCTCGTTGATAAGCTCCGGCTTGGTGAAGATGCTCGACGAGATGTAATTCTGTGTAGCGTTGAACGAGAACATCCACATAAAGGTACGACCCTTGTCCAAATTCGTGTGGTTGTAGTGGAAATTCACACGATGTGAGTATGCGGGATTCAGGTTCTCGTTACCGCGCGATACATTTCGTGCGTTCGAGATGTTGAGAATGTTCTGCAACTGCTCAATTCGGGGGTTGTTGGTGTTCGACATCACAAACAGACGGATAGAGTTTTGCTTGTTGATGTTGAAGTTACCCATCAGGAAGTAGGTAAAATCCTTATATGAGTGCTTGATGCGCTGGTTCTCGGCGCTCTGAATATTGCCCGAAAGGGTAGAGTATTGGTAGTTGACATTAACAACCAAAGTATTACGCTCCTTCGAGTAGCGGAATCCGGGACCTGCGCTGTGAGTAATATAGTCACTGGTCTGGCTATTCGAGAGCTTGGGGTCGATAGTGCCGTTGGTGTAGGTGTCGTCTGTGCCGAAATTCCATGTTTTGCGGTCAGACTCCTGACCCGAGTAGTTGACATTGTAGCGCACGGTAATCTGCGACACCTTCGACAAAGGCTCGGCATAGGTGATGCTTCCGCTGGCGCCTACATTCTTCGAATCCGACAATGTCGAGAGGTAGCGCATGATGCCATCGGGTTGATTGTTGGCGTTGATTTCGGTCTTCTCTACCGAGTGCGAACGAGAATCGTTATCCGAGCCACGAACATTGATGTGACCATCGACTGTGAGCAAGCGACCCGGCTTGCCCAACTTCACGCGATACTGCAAGAACTCCGATGCGCGATAACCATCACCATTGCCCTTCGAGAAGTTGTCGATAAGGTCGTAGATGCCGCTGCCCTCAGCGCCAATCTGCTGTCCCGAAGATTCGCTGAAGGGGGTGTAGCCCTGCAAGCTGACATTCGTACGCGACATTATAGAGTGATTCTCGCTGATGCGCCAGTCGAAACGAAGGTTGAGGCGGTGGTTGTAGTTGCGGTTGTCGGAGTAGCCCCTCTCCTCCAGTGTTCCCTGCTCCTCCATGGGGGCTTCGTACCAGCGGATGAGCTCCGAGAGGTTGCGTGTGCGAGAACGATTGAAGAAGTAGCTTGCCTGTAACTTTACCTTCTCCTTCTCGCCCCACGAGTTCGAGTAGTTCAAACCTATTGAGCCGACATTTGCAACACCACTCTGTGGGCGCACCATATATTGACCTACGCCGCGACCCATGCCGCCGCCCTGACCGCCACCACCTGTGACGCCCATAATATCCTCGAATGAGAAGTTCTGCTGGTTGATGTTATTCACATGTCCGATGACCGAAATGCGGCTTGAGCCTGTGAAGTAGTTCACATTTCCGCCTACGGTGTATTTGTGTGAGCTTGTGATGTCGTCGGTTTCGGGCTGGTAGCCATATCCGGCAGTGAGTTTTCCGAACACACCCTGACGCATATGAGAGTGCGTTACGATGTTCAGAGCCTTGTAGCCCTCACCATCATCCATGCCCGAGAATTCGGCATTGTCGCTGAGCTTGTTAAATACCTCGACGCTCTTTACCGACTGTGCGGGCAATGAGTTGAGTGCTGTAGAGACATCCTCGCCGAAGAACTCCTTGCCATCGACAAAAATCTTCTTCACAGATTCACCCTGAGCCTCTACCGAGCCATTCTTCACCGTAATACCCGGCATCTTCTTCAAAAGGCCCTCGACATCGGCATCGTTTGCAACCTTGAACGCTCCGGCATTGTAGCTAACCGTATCGCCTTTTGTTGAAGCACGAATTGCCTCGACCTCCATGACTACGGCGTCGATTTTTGTTGCCTCTTCGCTGATTTCGACAACGATTTTCTCGCGATTCTCAGCCGTGATGGCTATCTGCTCACTCTTGGTCTGATAGCCGAGGAACGACACAGAAATATTATACTCCCCATATCGAGTTGATGGGAGCGCGGTTTTTCCCGCATAAGCAGAGATATACTGCTTAGCTTTGTCGGGGTTGTTTGTCGGAGCAAACTCTACAACTGCTCCCGGAATGCCCTCCTTGGTTTGGGCGTCAAGTACCGTAATCACCACCTTGCCGCTCTGGGCAAAAGTGAGCGCTGAGATACAAATGAATAGTGTGGTTAAAAATAATTTTCTCATATCTAACATCCTAATTATTCCTGTTTTTGAGATATGTCGACACATGGCGAGTGCGACATAAAAAAATATTTTTTTAAGCCGCTGCAAAGATAACATTTATTTCGTGGAAATGAGGTTTTGAGGGGTGAAACGACAAAAACGGGGTGTCAACTGGTATTGACACCCCTCCGAAAAACAACCTAATTTCCATTACTGCCCTGAATGGATTATGGGATTCCTTGAAAGATAGGACTGAAACTTAGAACCCCATGCTGTGCAGATTTTGCAATCCGCCAAAGCGCTGTAATCGCTTGTTATATTTTTTACCCCCTCCGTTGGATAAATATCGCCCTAAAAGGAGTTTATACCGTCGTGCTAAAAGTCAGAAAAATATTCCCTTGGTACAAATGTATATATTATTGGCGTAATTGATACCATAATGCCGGTAAAATACATAAAAATCGGGGCGAATCGCCCATTTCTATGGGTGAATCGCCATGAGCCACTGCTTGAATTCCGGAACGCGCGCCTTGCTGATGATGATTTTTTCGGGCGTTTCAAGCTTTAGATTCAGCGATAGGCGACTGCCAAACCATATGGCTATATCCTTTATGGCCTGACGCGATACTATGAATTGACGATTGGCACGGAAAAACATCTCCTCTGAAAGCGTGGCTTGCAGCTGCTCCAATGTGCGGTCGATGGCGTAACGCTCCCCTGTATGGGTTGTCGCCGTAACCTTCTCGTTGGAGGTGTAGAAGTAGGCTATATCGTTAATACCCAGCGGGATAATCCTGTCCTTGTAGTGTACCAAAAATGCCTGCGCCTTCTCTTGCTTATTCTCGACTCTCTTCTCCGAGAGCATCGTGTTTATGCGCTCGTTATAGTCGTGTGACTCGTGTTGTGTGAGGCGCGAGAACTTCTCCAATGCGCGCTGCAAATCCTCGGCTTTTATCGGTTTAAGCAGGTAGTCGATGCTATTCACCTTGAATGCGCGCAGAGCATATTCGTCATACGCCGTAGTGAAGATTATGGGCGCCGTGACCTCCACCTTGTCGAATATGCGGAATGAATCTCCGTCGGCCAAGTGTATATCCATAAATATCAGGTCGGGATGCATATTTTGCTCGGCGGAGAGATACTCGACACTCTCCTCGACGCTCTCCAAAGTGGCAACCACATTATAATCGGGCGCTACTGAGCGCAGCATAGCTTTGAGGTTTACGGCAGCCGCCGTTTCATCCTCGATGATGAGCACATTCTTTATCATGACTGCGGTTTTGTTAATGGTAAGCGCACGATAAATTCGGTATCGCTCTCCCTGATTTCAAAATCTTGACCTGTGATGAGTTGCCAACGGCTACGCAGATTATGCAGACCTATGCCTGTTGAAGGCTCCGGTTCTATCTTGGGCACTTTGTGGTTGGCGACAATCAATGTGGCGCCCTCGGTGCGGATTGATATGTGGAACGGCTGCTTGCGTGTTATGGAGTTGTGCTTCACGGCATTACCGATGAGTGGTTGCAGCGTGAGCGAGGGCAGCGTGTAGTCGTTGTAGGTGCTGTCAACCTCTATGTCGAAGAATAGTTTGTCGGCATAGCGCACCTTGAAAAGCTCGGCATATGCGCGTGCAAACTCAATCTCCTCGGCGAGTGTCGAAGAGGTGTTTTGCCCGTTTTGGATGATGTAACGGAAGGTGTACGACAGCTGGTCGATGTAGTGCAGCGCCTTCTCGTTGTCCTGCTCGCGAATCAGCATCGAGAGCGAATTGAGCGAATTAAAGAAGAAGTGGGGGTTTATCTGACCCACCAACATGTTGTAGCGAGCTTGCAGATTCTCGCTCTTCAGATGCTCATTTTCGAGCAAGATTTGCTGCTTCTGCGATATAAGGTCATAGATGCGGCCATAAAGTATGGCTACCGTGAGTACAACCGTACATTTAAGTATCACCATCCAATCTATCGAAGATGTGGGGTGCTGGAATATCATCATAATCTTTCCCGCCTGCCAATTTATCGAGGGAGCAAAGAAGTAGCACACGAAAGAAAGCGTGATGACTAATGCGCAGCGTAGCAGATAGTTGCGAGTTGTAGAGTATCTTCTTAGGCCGAGAGGTGAGGTGACTATGGTCATCAACAGATACGACAGCAGGAAGTAGTAGAGCAGTTGCATCAGGCTCTCCTCGCTGCGTGACGGGCGGTCGTAGATTATGGGTGCCGGTTCATGCCCGTTTTGAGAGATGATTTCATCTATCGAGCGATTAGCCTTGCCTCGGGGAGGGAAGGCCGTGCAGCGAATCGTGTCGCCATCCTTGAGGTTGAACCAACGCGCCCTGCGATTATTGACAAAAATCTTGTACTTCACAACCGAATCGGGGTATTCGGGTGCGAGGCTGCGTTCACATATGATATATCCGTAACCATCGTCCGACAGTCGCAGAATACCCGAATGTTCGGGCTTTTGGATGTGCTGCTCGTGGCTGTGTGCCGAACTCTCGCGCTGCTCGACCATCATCGAGAGCAGATACGAAAAGTTCACAATCAATGTCAATGCTACGGCAATCAGCAGATTGACAATGGCTGTGGAGCGTAGGTTTTTAATCTTCATTTGTTCGCCTTTTTGCTTTGGTTCCTATCTTTGCTTGGCTTGGGCGAATGTTGTTGGGCGGTTGTTTTGGTTTGTGGGGGTGGGCTACTCCTCCTTATACCACGAAGCGTAGAGCTGGTAGTCGCGTGCCGTGCGCTTTACGATTGTCTCGCGCTGCTCGGCGGTAATCTCCTTGACCTTCTTGGCAGGCACTCCGGCGTATACCGAGTTGGGCTCAAGCTGTGCTCCCGACAATACGAGTGCATTGGCTGCGATGATGCAACCCTCGGGCACTACGGCATTGTCCAAAACCGTTGCACCCATACCAATCAGCACGCTGTCGCCAATTGTAGCGCCGTGAATCGTGGCGTTGTGACCCACCGACACATCGTTGCCGATGTGAGTCTGCGAGGGCTTGGGCGACTTGTCGTAGAGGGTGTGAATAACCGCTCCATCCTGAATATTCGTGCGGTCGCCGATGGTGATTTTGTTCACATCGCCACGCAATACCGCACCAAACCATATCGAGCAATCCTTGCCGATTGTCGTATCACCAATAATAACGGCAGTCTCTGCCAAAAAAGTATTTTCGCCAATCGAGGGCTTGTGTCCTCTGACTTCCTTAATAATAGCCATAGTTTAATAAGATCAAAGATGAAAGAGCAAAGATATAGTCCTTTGCTGGACGCTCGGTTATTATAATTTATTTTGTTGTTCGTTTTGTTTTGATGTTTTTATACTTGCTGTTAATAGTGCAATAATCTCTTTTAGGTCGTTGTACATTGAATCAAAATACGCCTTATTTATAATATTGCTCTCATATAATAATTCAAGCCAATAGGCTGTTTCGTCGGCCTCTTTTAGAGCAATGTGAAGTTTGTTGATGAAATCAGCTTTGCTTTGAGCATTATAACTTTCTCGAATATTTGCACCGATACTTGTACCGCTACGAAAAAGTTGGTTAGAGATTATTTTCTCTCCTTCCTCTTTTTGTAATAGCCTTACGAGCTTAATGATGCGTATTGCAAAATCTTTGCTTTTGCATCTTGTTACGCTATTATCATACCATAGCTCTTTCATCTTTGCTCTTCCCGCTTCGCGGTTTTTTCCTCCTTCGCACCTCGGCTATTTACACAAGTTTGATAGCACTCGGTTTGGCGTCGGTTGCTCTTTGCTCTTTGCTCTTTCATCTTTGCTCTTTGTTCTTCGCATTTCGCCACAGCTGGTCGAGTTCCTCGGCTGTCATCTCGGTAAAGAGCTTGCCGTCGGCCTCTGCCTCCATATGGGTGAAGCGGCGGATGAACTTCTTGTTGCACTGCTCCAACGCCATCTCGGGGTCGATGCCGTAGAGGCGGCACATATTCACCAGAGCAAAGAACAAATCGCCAATCTCCGAGGCCATAGCCTCCTTATCCTTGCGGGCAATCTCTGCCTCAACCTCTGCGACCTCCTCTTTGACCTTGGCCCAAACATCCTCCTTCTTTTCCCAGTCGAAGCCCGAGTTTGCCGCCTTCTCGCTTATGCGGTAGGCCTTCACCATTGCCGGCAGCGAACGGGGTACGCCACCCAGGATGCCGCCGCCCTGACGCTTCTTCTTGCGGATTTTCAACGCCTCCCAATTCTTCGTAACCTCTTCGGGTGTGTCGGCGTGAATGTCGCTATATACATGGGGGTGGCGATAGATAAGCTTGTCGCACTCCTTGTCGGCCACCTGCCCAAAGTCGAAGCGGCCCTGCTCCTCGCCCAATTTCGAGTAGAACATAACATGCAGCAGCAGGTCGCCCAACTCCTCCTCGATACCCTCCATATTGCCGTCGGCAATGGCATCAACCAACTCGTAGGTCTCCTCTATGGTGTTGTTGCGCAGTGACTCAAAGGTCTGCTCTCTATCCCAGGGGCACTTCTCGCGCAGGGTGTCCATCACCTCCAACAATCGCGCCGCACCCTCCAATCTCTTGTCTTGTGTCATTGTTTGGTAGTTTATATCTGCACAAAGTTATTGTTTTCCCGCGAAAATGCTATCTTTGTAAGGATGAAAAAAGTGAAAAAATGAAAAATTCCACGAAAATACTCCTCCTGTCGATGTTTATGATATGGTCGATAGCGGCTCAGGCGCACATCCGGGATATTATCCCCACGCCACACAGCACAAAGCTTGGGAGCGGAGCATTCACCATACTAACAACAACTCAAATTACACATTATTCATCACTCCGCCCCTCGGCTCTGTATCTTGCGGAATATCTCCCGCTCTTGGTGCGAGATTATAACGCCGACGCGCAGGGTAATATTGTTTTGCGCGAGGATAAAAATCTTGCCCCGGAGGAGTATGTTTTGGACATTTCGGAGCATGGTATTACCATTGATGGCGGCTCGGCGGCGGGTGTGCATAACGGCATCGAGAGCTTGTTGCAACTTCTGCCGGCGCGAATCTATACCAAGCGGGCTGCGCTGCCCATCCGTGTCGAGGCTTATCACATTAAGGATAGACCGCAATACCCGTATCGCGGTTTTATGCTCGATGTGGCGCGTACATTTATGAGCGTCGAGGAGGTAAAATGCTTTATCGAAAATCTTGCTCATCATAAAATCAACAAGTTGCACCTTCATCTCTCGGACGACGAGGCGTGGCGCATAGAGATTCTCTCGCACCCCGAACTTGCCCGAACGGGAGGGTTTCGTGGTGGAGGCTCCGTTGTTGCGGCGCGCTATGGCCACAGCAATCAGCGCTATGGCGGCTATTATACTCAGGCCGAGATGCGCGAAATTGTGGAGTTTGCTGCCCGTCGCAACATCGAAATAATCCCCGAAATCGACCTGCCGGGTCATAGCCATGCTCTGGCGCGTGTTATGCCCGATGTGTTGTGCGGATATGAGCCCGATACAAAGGCGTCGTTGGGTTACGATACGCGCGATGTGCTTTGCGTGTCGCGCGAGGAGAATTATGCTCTGTTGGAGGATATATTCCGTGAGCTGGCCGATATTTTCCCTTCGCCCTATATCCACATAGGGGGCGATGAAGTCATAGCCTCGCAGTGGCGTCGTTGTCCTGATTGTGTGGCTCTTATGCGCCGCTTGGGCAAGAGCGATGCGGGCGAGTTACAGGAGTATTTTACACAACGCCTTTCGAAAATCCTTGCTGACCACGGGAAGCGAGTGGCTGCGTGGAACGAGGCTGCGGAGGGTGATGCTTTGCCCCAAGATGCGCTGGTGTATGGCTGGGAGAGCGTCAAGGCGTGCCAAGCGGCTGCTACAAAGGGATTTAAGACGGTGGTGATGCCGGGGCAGTGGTTCTACTTCGATATGAAGCAGTCACCCTCGGAGCCAGGTCACGATTGGGCTGCGATTTTCGATGTGCGCAAGCCTTTGTCGTTCGACCTTGCGGAGCAGGGATTTACGACCGAGGAGCTGAAAAATGTTGTGGGATTTGAGGCGTCGTTCTTTAGCGAGATTTACCTCTCGCAGCGCGAGCAGGAGTTCAACTACATTTATTATATGACCTATCCGCGTATATGCGCACTGAGCGAGTTGGCGTGGTCGGGCAGTGGAGAGTGGGAGGCATTTTTCGAGCGCCTCAAAGCCGGCCATTATGACCGTATGGCGGCGATGGGTATCAATTATCGCATGTTCCCACCCACCGTAACCTATGCCGAAGGCGTGCTGTCGGCCCGAAGCGATGAGCCTGCCGCGATATATTATAATGAGGTAGGCGACGAGCGGGAGTATCGCTATACCGGGCCTATAAAAACCTCCACTCCCGAGCGCTATGCCTTTCGTGTGCGCCAAGGTGAGGCGTTCAGCCCCGAGGCGGGAGTGAAGGGGCGATTTAGGATGCTGCAACCGAAGGTTGCGATTAGCTCGTCTATTGCCGAGAGTGAGCGTTATCCTTATAGCGGCGCCGAGGGCTATGGTCGCATTGCGCGTACCTCGCGAGCTGCCGATGTGGGTGATTGGATACTCTACACCTTCGCCGAGCCTGTCGAGTGTCGCCGAATGGAGATAGCTACGGGCAATAAGCAGTTGCCACGCTATATATTCAATGCGGGATATATCGAGGTGAGCTACGACGGTGAGCAGTTCGAGCGCGTGGGCGAGTTATGCGACGGAGTGGGCGTTGTCGAGCGGCCCGAGGCGCCGATTAAGGCTGTGCGCGTAGTATGCACCGAGTGTGGTAATGGCGCACGCTTTGTGACGGTGCAAGCCCCAAAGGTCTACCCCGTGCTGTAATGGTGTGTATGTCGAATAATATCGCTATATTTGTGGCCTCAGGAAGTTGTATGCTATAACCCAAAAATATGAAACAATTTTTATCTATGTCGGTTTTTGCCGGTCTGCTTATCGGCTTTGGCGGATTGGTCTATCTGAGAGTCGGAGGCGTTGTCGGAGCGGTGCTGTTTGCGTTCGGATTGTTGAGCGTAGTGATGTGTGGTGCGCAGCTATATACGGGCAAGGCGGGATTTTTGCCCTACAAGGAGTTCCCGCGCCTTGTGCTTATGCTTGCCGGAAATGCCGTGGGATGCGTTGTTGCGGCTGTGGTGGCACGATATGCCACAAGTGAGGCGCTGCTCTCGAATCTCGATACGATATTGGCGGCGCGCATGTCGGCTGCGTGGGTGGGCCTGCTTGTAACCTCGGCCGGTACGGGAATGATTATGACCCTGGCGGTTTATGGAGCTCGCCGCGGACACTACCTGCCCTTGCTCTTTGGCGTTCCGGTGTTTATATTGTGTGGCTTGCCACACTGCGTGGCCGATGCTTTCTATTATGCCACCGCAGCGATGTATGGCCGATTCGAATGTGGGTTGCTGTGGGCCTGGTTGTGGGCAATCGTCGGCAACTATGTGGGATGCAACCTTCCTCGCTGGTTTATGCGGCAGGCCTTCGAGGGGTAGATGAAAAAAGAAATGATGCAAAAACACCACTTTGCATCATTTCTTTTTTAAGACTTATAGGGTTTAATGACCCTATCTTTCGGCGAATATTAACGATTGAAGAGCTTGTTCAAGATACCATCTTCTCCATCAGCCTTCTTCTTGCCGTGGTTGCCCTGGAAGATGTAAACACTCTTGAGATCCATGTCTGATGGCTCGCGGAAATCCACATAGTATGCGGGATAACCACTTACGGTAATAGACTTCACTCTGCTTCTAAACAAACCCTTGCGCATGTGAACCATGTTGTTTACCTGAACAAGCACATCGGCATTGCCATTTGCCTCGAGAGCCTTGAAAATAGCATTCTGAATAAGCTTCGACTCTGATAGATTCTTCGAATCGGTAATAGTGGGCGTATAAGTGTAGGTAATACGCTTCTTGCTAATATCCAAAGATGCCATTGTTGCAGTTTCAACAGCAGGATGTGACACTTCGGTAGACTTTACCATAGAGCGGTTTACTGAGCATGATGAAGCAAATGCCAATGCAAATGCCGCCATCGAAATAACTAAAAATTTCTTCATAGCTTTAATGTTTTTAAGTGATTAATAATTATTTTTATCCTTCAACTGATTCCAAATAGAACCGAGAATTCCGATAAATACTGAGCACATTGCAATTGATACCAAAAAGTTGATAATGCCCATGATGATAACCAAACCGGCACCGGCTTGAGCAGATAACAGCATTAAACCGATAATAATACCTTCAATGATTGAGAATGCGAACATAAGTACCAGGAATATGCCCAATATGGTCCATTTGCTGCCATATGTTGCACGGCTCGAAGACTGCATAGCACTAATCGGGTCTTGCTCTTTGTCGATTAAGAACAACGGAGAGAGCATGTAGGTAAATGCCATCACGATAGAGGGGAAGAACATGAAAATTGCAGAGAGTGCAATTACGGAATTTCTAAAAACCTCTAACAGTAGGATGTTGCCCATACCTCTGCGATAACGCGAATCAAAGATGATTAGCGGGTTGAATGCTTCGCCTCGCGCATAGAGCAAGGGTAATGTCATCATGGCTATTGTGGTTCCGATGTTGATGTAGGGAATCCAGATAGTCAGGATATAAAGCAATGCGGCGCCAATGAATGATAGGCAATTGCTGAAACCCAATGAACAACCTTCGGATATTGTCTGCGAGAACGAGAGGCATCCTTGCGATGTTTGAGGTGCGTAACCGGGTGCCTGTTGAGGCTGAGCTTGTCCTTGAGGCTGAGCTTGCGGCTGCGGCTGCCCTTGTGCCTGATAATATTGGAGCTTCGACGACACAAAGTCCCAATCGAGCGAGATATTACCCGGGAAAACAATATTCGCCCCGTAGTTAATCATCACCGAGGCATGATGTACGAGTTGTCCATTTACATAAGAGCCGTTTGTGCTGTAATCGGTGAATATAATTCGCCCATCATCTCCCACTGTAAGCTCGGCATGTTTGCCACTGATTTCAAAAATATTGTCGTAACAGATATCACACTCTGTGCTGCGACCAATAAGCAATTTAATCATAAGATATTTTGGTTTAATAGTTTTCTATAACACTACTCTTCAATCGGAGGCTCTTCAATCGGGGGCTCTTCAACAAAGGGCTCTTGTTTTACGGTAATAACTTTGCGTAAATTTGTATTGTTGTCGTAATAAACGCTTCTTAATATGACCTCGAAAGACCTCTCTTCGGGTGTGTCGTTGGCTGTTGCGGTTAATGTAACGGATACTCCGCCCGAGCCTTCGTTTTGTGATATGCTGAGCCATCTGGGAAGTGCCTTTGCAAGTTCCCAGCGGCCATCACAATCCCCGATAGTAACCTCTTGCTCCAAATTGGTCTGGGCTCCAAAAGTTCTTTCCTCGTTGTGTATATCGAACTTAAACGCCGCTTGCGCTACGGGAATGGTCTTCTCGAGCTTCGAGTTCTTGGTACTTACAATCGTAATTACCGCCTCGGGACGAGCCTCCAACTGGTAATTCGGCGTCGCTGTAATGGTTATCGCCTCATTGCCA
>JBGVNT010000009.1:0-223049 GCA_045125895.1 Alistipes sp. | reverse complement strand
TAATCTTGAAGGGGTCCTTTCAGGAGAGGCGTTAAGCGGAGCAGGCTTATGCCTGCGCAGTAGCCAATCCTGTTATCCCGACAAAGATTACAAGAGAACTTTTTAAGTTCTCTTTTTTTGTTGGTATAAGGTCTTGTGTGCAAGCCCCCAGCCCTTATGCCAACAAAAGCACTCGCTCTGCTCGTAATCTTTGTCCAGCATTCTCACAAAGGGCAGGTTGCGAGGATAAAGATATATTATGCTTGCCTTGCGGCTGCGCTATAAGGTATCCTCGCTACGGCTTCGCCGTTCGAATCCTTTAATCTTGAAGGGGTCCTTTCAGGAGAGGCGTTAAGCGGAGCAGGCTTATGCCTGCGCAGTAGCCAATCCTGTTATCCCGACAAAGATTACAAGAGAACTTTTTAAGTTCTCTTTTTTTTGTTGGTATAAGGTCTTGTGTGCAAGCCCCCAGCCCTTATGCCTGCGCAGTAGCCAATCCTGTTATCCCGAATTAATGGAAAAGAAGAGGGTGCCCAATGTGCTGGACACCCTCTTCGGATTGATATCAAGTAAATAATTACTCAGTCATAGCCTGCTGAACGGCAACGGCAACAGCAACTGTAGCACCTACCATTGGGTTGTTACCCATACCGAGGAAGCCCATCATCTCAACATGCGCGGGAACTGATGAAGAACCTGCGAACTGTGCGTCTGAGTGCATACGACCCAAAGTATCGGTCATACCATATGATGCGGGACCTGCGCCCATGTTATCGGGGTGCAAAGTACGACCGGTACCACCACCTGATGCTACTGAGAAATACTTCTTACCTGCCAAAACGCGCTCCTTCTTGTAAGTACCTGCTACGGGGTGCTGGAAGCGTGTGGGGTTAGTAGAGTTACCTGTGATAGATACATCTACATCCTCCTTCCACATAACGGCAACGCCCTCGCGTACATCGTCTACGCCATAGCAGCGAACCTTAGCACGCAAGCCGTCTGAATATGGAGTCTCCTCGACAACTGCAACCTCGCCGGTGTAGTAGTCGAACTGTGTCTGAACATATGTAAAGCCGTTGATACGAGAGATAATCTTCGCAGCGTCCTTACCCAAACCGTTCAAGATAACGCGCAAAGGATTCTTGCGAACCTTGTTTGCCATCTCGGCAATCTTGATAGCACCCTCGGCAGCAGCGAAAGACTCGTGACCAGCCAAGAATGCGAAGCACTGTGTCTCCTCGCGCAACAAACGAGCCGCCAAGTTACCGTGGCCGATACCTACCTTACGGTCGTCAGCAACAGAACCTGCGATGCAGAATGCCTGCAAACCCTCACCGATAGCCTCGGCAGCGTCAGCAGCGTTAGTGCAGCCCTTCTTAATAGCGATAGCAGCACCTACAACATAAGCCCACTTTGCATTCTCGAAACAGATGGGCTGTGTCTCCTCACACATCTTGTAAGGATCGATACCCTTAGCCTCGCAGATAGCCTTAGCCTCCTCGATGCTACCAATTCCATACTGTGCGAGCACCTCGTTGATGTGGTCGATTCGGCGCTCGTAGCTCTCAAATAAATTTGCCATATCTAATTCTCTATTTTTTCGATTTAACAATGTGGATTACTCCTGACGGGGGTCAATATACTTAACAGCATCCTTGAAGCGGCCATAAGAACCCTTTGCCTTCTCCAAAGCCTCAGCCGGCTCGATACCCTTCTTGATGAACTCCATCATCTTGCCAAGGTGTACGAACTCGTAGCCGATAACCTCGTCGTTAGCATCCAAAGCCATGCGTGTGCAGTAACCCTCGGCCATCTCGAGGTAGCGAGTACCCTTTGCCAAAGTACCGAACATAGTACCTACCTGTGAACGCAAGCCCTTGCCCAAGTCCTCCAAGCCGGCACCAATGGGAAGACCGCCCTCAGAGAAAGCTGACTGTGTACGACCGTAAACAATCTGCTTGAACAACTCGCGCATAGCGGTGTTGATAGCGTCGCATACCAGGTCGGTGTTCAAAGCCTCCAAAATTGTCTTGCCGGGGAGAATCTCTGATGCCATAGCAGCCGAGTGAGTCATACCAGAGCAGCCGATAGTCTCGACCAAAGCCTCCTGGATGATACCCTCCTTAACATTGAGGGTAAGCTTGCAAGCACCCTGCTGAGGAGCACACCAGCCCACACCGTGTGTCAAGCCTGAAATGTCCTTAATCTCCTTTGCTACAACCCATTTTCCCTCCTGTGGGATGGGAGCCGATGCGTGATTGGCACCCTTTTTTACGCAGCACATCTGCTGCACTTCGTGTGAATAAATCATAATTTTAGAAGAGTTTATTTGTTACTGTAACAATTCTTTTTTGCCTTTTATGCGACGGTTTGCATCATCGCGTAAAATTCCAACGCAAATATAATAATATTTTTCCGCAATAAAAATCCGTAGACGATAAATTATTCGCGGAATTATATGTTTAATGTTGTTAAATGTCATTCTGAACATTTGTTTTTAGACTCTCACGGTCGCCAATGCTCCCTCAGAGTGACGAAAAAACAAATGCGTGAGAATCTCAATGCTTTTTTTGATGTACAGCGTTAAGTTATATTGTTCCGATTATTGATAATTTTTGACTGCTATATATTATATAGGTATGTATGCGGTGCGATATGCCACGGTGTGTTGATGCACGGCTTGCGGCAAACAAAAAAAACTGCGTTTCGCCCGAAAGTGAAACGCAGTCTGAAATTATTTGTCGGAGAACTCCGAATATAACCTACTGAATAGTGGGCCAGTTGCCGCTTGTCCAAATCCAAGTGTAAGGACATGTAACAGCGCCGCTTGTTGCGTTGTAGTCGGCAATAGCCTGGTTCATTGCATCTACATCAGCCTGTGTGAGATCATTCGCAGAATCATAAATATATGAAGCGATAAGGCTTGGTGTGTTTTGTCCATAAGCTACAGATATACCATTCTTTGCAGCCCAAGAACCAACAATTGTACAGATTTGAGCATTACCAGTTATGGCGCCACTCTTAGAAGAACCATTGATTAGTGAAGTTGAATAACATGCAACGACATAAGCTTTGGTGTTAAGATGACCATCATCCTTAAAAACAGATCCAGCTACGCCACCAGCGCGTGTCGCTGCTGTAATTGTAGCTTTTTCGGTGCTACCACATGCGATAACATATCCGTCAAAGTCTGTGTTGTAAGTACGGGTTTCACCCACTACACCACCTACATCCTGGTTACCTGTTACATCGGCGTTGTTGATGCAGTGCATGACGATTGAACCATAGTTCTGACCGCAGATACCACCAATATATCTGCCGGTTTCTGTTACGGTTGTATGCTCGTCGGTAGTACAATCTTTGATAAGAGATGGAGTCTCGTTAAATACGATTCCATCTGAATTTCTTTTATTTCGAGCGTAGTTAAATCCAACTACTCCTGCAACATATTTTCTTCCTGAGATTGTAGATCCTTTTACATGAACATTCTCAACTAACGCTCCATCGTGTGCATAAGCTACAGCTGTAGCTACATACTCATTAGGGCAGTAAATGTTAGCATTCTGGAATGTAAGGTTCTTGACAGTTGCATTAGGTTTCATGAAACCAACAAAACCAGTTGTCATCGCTGTAGTGTTGATTGTCAAATTGCTGATAGTGTGGTCCAAACCATCAATAGTACCGCTGTAGAATGTTCCGTTTGCAGTTGCATAATCACGAATAACAACCCAGTTGCTACCGCTTGGAACGCCATTGGCATCAACGGTGATAGGAGTAGTGGTGTATACATAAGTCTCGTTTGCAGCGTCCTCTGCAACCTCGAATGCGGGCAATTGGATGTCGCGCATAATCTTAAGGCCATAAGTGTTGTTCGCATTGTTTACGATGTAAGCCCACTTAAGAAGACCCTCGGCAGAATAAACCTCAGCATAGTCGGCATTAAGGATAACATCCTCGAACTCCTCGACAACGGTGTAGAACTCACCCTCCTTGACTACCTCGTAACCCTCGGGAACGAAGCTCATCTGAGGATTCTCGGCCTTGTTGTCGGCAGGGTTGAAGCCCTTGAAGCTACCGCCACGAACCTCGATAAGACCTACCTCCTTGAGGCTGTCGTAGTGGTTAAGCATGTAGGTTGTGCCCCACTGAGAATCTCTAACGGTGAAAGTACCGCCATTGATGTAAATCTCGCCGCCATTAGCCTGGAATACGGTGCAATCTGCGTCATAGTCGCCACCATTGATGGTGATAGAGCCGTTCTCGTAAGCTAAACCGATGTAGCCCGTAGACTTCACACTACCCTCGCCATTGATGGTAAGAGCGCCGCTCTCGTTTACGCGGAACATCACAACATTGTCAGTGCCTGTATACTCGAGCTTATGACCGTTAAGGTTGATGGTCATCGCTGCGTTTACAAATGTGCAATGAGGAATCTCGAGGTCTGCACTCAAAGTGTAAGTACCTCCGGCCTGAGCTGCCATATTGAACTTCTCAACCTCGTTGTTGGGGTGAACACCTTTGAAAATAGGGTCGATAACAACCTCGAAGCCGATGTTGTCGATAAAGAGGTTACCCAAGATGTTTGTGCGGTAGTTACGCTCAACAGGAACATTCTGGAATACACGGTTTACCTTCTGACCTGCAGCAGCCTGAACATCGAAAGTAACATCTACCAACTTGCGGTCGTTTACGAGCAGATAGTTCATTGCGAGCATGTCGTATGGCTTGTCAACATTCTTAACAATCTGACCCTCGGCCTTGGGAGCAGCACCGAAAGTTACGGTTGTAGGCTCACCCAAAGGCAACTTTGTCAGGAGGTTGAATGAAGTATAAACGCCTGAAACGGTTACTGCAGTGGTTGCAGCATCGTCGATAGTCACACCTGCAGCCTTTGCATCCTCGATGTCGGCAGTAGCGATGTTGAGCTGTGCAAATGGGCGGGTAAGCTCTACGCGCTCAACCTTGGGACCCTTAACCTCGAAAGTGAGCTGGCCGAAGAAACCGTCAAGGGTTTCGTCCTGTGACTTAAGCTGGCTAAGTTTGTTGGCGTCGATAGATACGCTCTTTGTTGCAGGGTCGAACACATAAGGTGAATTCTCATCATCGGCCCAGAAGATGATGTCGTACCACTGGTCGTTTACAAGCTTAAGCTTAACGCTCGAGCTCGACAGAGCCTCACCTTCGAATGCGTCAGCGATACATCCGGTGAAGAGAACCTTGTCACCATCCTTGAGGTAAGCGGCGTAGTGAAGATGCTCAACCTCGAAACCTTTACCGTAGATTTCGTAAGCATCAGCGCGAGTGCCAATCACCGGAGCCGATACTTCGAACGATACCAAAGACTTGTCGCCTTTGAGGCCGGCGAGGTCATCCTTAGCACATGAAGTTGCCAACATTGCCAATGTGACAACAGCCAAAAATAGCTTTTTCATAATTGGTTGAATATTAATGTTAAAATAATTTGCTTAGTGAATATGTATATTTGTGACAAAGATAATAAAAAAACACTAAAAGTAAACCTATTACCTCGAAAAAAATCACTAAAAAGTCTTATTTTTGTATAGCGGATGTCGCTTGTCATGTTGCGGATGCTTAAATTTGGGCAGAGTATATGCAATTTGCGTGCATTTTGCATGCGATTTGCATACTTTCAGGATGAAAGCGACGATAATTTATAGCCTCCGATAGGTGGCGTGAAAGGTATCGGCTAAACAGAAAAATAAAGTACAAAACAGTGGTTGAAATGGACAAAATTCTCTCTTTCCTATTTCCGTATAAGCCTTACACTTACGCGGTTTCCTTGTTTCTATTGGCGTTGCGCCTGTTGTTTGGCGGGTTGATAATGTGGCATGGAATAATGAAAATCGTAAATTTCGATATGCTTGCCACAGCGTTTCCCGACCCGTTGGCCTTGGGAGCGAAATTTTCGTTGATTTTGGCAATCTTTGCCGAAGCGTTTTGTGGTGTTGCAATCATTGCCGGAGCCTTTTATCGCCTGGCGCTGATTCCTCCCATTTTTGCTATGGCCATGGCTCTATTTGTGGTGCATCGTGGCGATGAGTTTGCCGCAAAAGAGTTGGCGCTGATATATTTGGCGATGTTTGTGCTGTTCTATATTATGGGCGCAGGCGGTTTTTCGCTCGACGATGTGGTTGCGCAGCACCTGCATCGCAATCATGTCGCAGACAGTCACACCTCGTCGGCGGGGTAGCTTACGCCTAATTGACGACGCACCTCGTCCATGATTTCGAGCGTGGCAATAGAACTATCGTGGCTATTGATTTTTGATTCAGTAAGCCCCTGCTCGATAAGGTCGATAAACTCCTTGATTTCGTGGTAGTATTCGTTGTGATGGTCGGCCGTATGGAATGCTTCGCCTGCCGAGCGTACTTCGTGACCCGATGCCGGTGCTTGACGGGGGTAAAAGCGGACCTCGGTAGGGGTCTGTATGCGGTCGATTACGATGTTGCCATCCTCGCCTTCAATCTCGCTCGGGAGCATCGAGTTGGCGATTTTTGAGTATAGGATTGTGGCATTCATGCCCTCGTATTTTAGATTTACAGCCCCCTGACCATCGACTCCACTCGAGAGGATTATACCCTGAGCCTCAATTGCTTGAGGACGACCGAAAAGTACAACCAACGGATAAAGCGTATAGACTCCGATGTCCATCAACGCGCCATTCGCCAGTTCCGGCCGAAAGGCGTTTAAGACCACACCCTCTTTGAATTTATCGTAGCGCGAAGAGTATTGGCAGAAACTTGCAAAGTAGCGACGCGGAGTGCCTATGCGATGAAGGTTCTCTTGCACGCAGCGAAACATGGGCGAAAGCGTGCTCTTCATTGCCTCCATAAGTGTTACGCCGTATTTCGTGGACGCAGCCACCATTCGTCGGGCCTCTACGGCATTTGACGCCAAAGGTTTTTCGCAGAGCACATGCTTGCCGTGTTGCATGCACAGAATGGCGTTTTGGGCATGTGTGCAATTCGGCGTTGCGATATATACAGCATCGACTTTATCGCTTGCGGCCATCTGCTCCAACGAGGTGAAGATGTGGGGTATATCGTATTTCGCAGCAAACTCCTCACCTCGCTCTTGCGTGCGCGAACACACCGCCGTGAGCTCAAAGCGAGGGTCTTCCTTTGCGCCTGCAATAACCCAATCGGTGATAAAGTTGGTGCCTACAACTCCGAATCGCACTTTTCTCATAACGCGCTGATATGTTTGGCCTTAGAACTCAACCTTTGGAGCCTCGGAAGCAGTAGCATCGGCTTCAAAGTAAGGCTTTTGCTCAAAGTCGAAAATTTTGGCGACGATATTTGCGGGGAATCGGCGCACGGCCACATTGTATGTCTGTGTGGCATCGTTGAACTCCTTGCGGGCTACGGTAATGCGGTTCTCGGTACCCTCCAATTGCGCTTGCAACTCCAAGAAATTCTGATTGGCCTTTAAGTCGGGGTAGTTCTCCGACACGGCAATCAGGCGACCGAGGGCCGATGTTACAGCCGACTGAGCCTGCTGGAACTTGGCGATATTCTCGGGTGTGATTTGGTCTAATGCAACATTTACCGATGTGGCTTTTGCACGAGCCTCAACCACGGCATCGAGCGTACTCTTCTCATGCTCGGCATAGCCTTTTACGGTTGCCACGAGGTTAGGAATAAGGTCGGCGCGACGCTGATACTGTGTTTCAACATTCGACCAAGCACTCTTTACAGCCTCCTCTTTTGTTACCATATTGTTGTAGGTAGAACACGATGTCATCGAAAATAGGGCGACAACTGCCATTAAGATAATCTTTTTCATAGAGTTATTTTGTTTGTTTTGTTGCTGTTGTTTGTAACTATTGAATTATGAATTATAAATTTTGAATTTTGAATTCACTTTTCCTACTCCTCGAACCACTCGTAATTGGGCTCTGCTCCCATTTTGTAGGTGAGTGTGCCGCCATTGACAATCGCCGAGAACGGTATGCGCGTAGAGTGCCACTCGCGACCATTGAGCCACATCTTCTGGATGTATATATTCTTGTCGGAGTTACCTTTTGCCTTGATTGTGAAGGTCTTACCGCGGTAGTAGTCGCCGTCGAGGTGGATTGTAATCTCGCGGAACAGAGGCGAAGTAATATCCAGTTCGGGAGTTGCCGCCACGCCGCCATCCATCTCGAATAGACCCATAGCGCTCATGACATACCAAGCCGACATCTGACCTTCGTCCTCGTCGCCCTCCCAGCCGTGGTAGGGTGTAGAGCCGTAGTAAGAGTCCAAAATTGCGCGTGACCACTTCTGTGCCAACCAGGGCTTACCCGAATAGTTGAACAGGAACGGCGTACACATATTCACCTCGTTGCCGTGGTTGATGTAGAACTCTGCCGACTGACCCATAGTGCGGTCAAATACATGCGCGGCGAAACGATGCTTCTCCGACTTTGCGAAGCCCTCCTCGAGGCGAGAGTTGAAGGTGTCGCGACCGATAAGGTCAATCAATCCCTCGATGTCGTGCGGTACATACCACGAATATTGCCAGCTGTTACCCTCGATAAAGCCCTGATTCGAGAATACATCGAAGTTGGGGTCCCACTCGCCCTGCTTGTTGCGCTGTACGACATATTTCAGCTCGGGGTGGAAGACATTTTTGTAGTTCATCGAGCGCTGCTCCAAAGCCTCACCTTCGGCTGTTTTACCCAAGGCCAAAGCCAACTGTGCCACGCACCAATCGTCGTAGGCATAGTCCAAAGTCTTCGATACCACACCATCTTCGCGCGGCATATATCCGTAGCGTATGTAGCTGTCGAGTTGCGGGTTACCCATCCAACCTCGACATGGATGCCAACCGCCCGTTTGAGTGACATTTTTCTTCACAGCATTGTAGATTGCCTCGCCATCGGTGCGTATGCCCTTCTGGTAGGCCGCAACCATCAATGCTGTTTCGTGTGAGCCCTCCATAATTCCCGAATACTCCAATCCTGCGGGGCCCTTGCAGGTCCAACCGTTGTGGCGGAAGAGTTCGAGCTGGGTGGTCACCCAGTCATCCATATATCGGGGCGAGATAATCGACCAAAGACCATTCAAATTCCAGAAGCTATTCCAAAAGGCGTCACCGCCATACATCTTACCCGAGGTGAGTTGCTGTACCTGCTCGCAAGCATCGACATATTTTCCGTTGGCATCGCTCCAGGTCTGCTTGCCGGCATACGAGCGGTAGAGGTTGGTATAAAACTTCACTTTATCCTCCTCGCTGCCACCTTTAATCTCGATGCGACCTAACAAATCCTCCCACTTTGCGCGTGTAGCGCTTGCGACTTTATCGAAATCATAGTCAAGAGGCTTAAGCTCAGCCTCCATATTCAGGCGCGCCTGAGTGATGCTAACGAGCGATAGGGCCGTGCAGACGGTAATCTCCTCACCCGAGGTTGTAGAGTAGAGTACATATGCTCCGGTGTCACCTTTGCCTTTAATCTTGTCGATATTGGTCTGCTCCTTGCCTTCGTTCCAGCCGTTTATCTGGCGGAAGGGCTTGCTAAAGCGGATGACAAAGTGAAGACGATAGTCGTTCCAGCTGCTCCAATTTCCCGAATTGCAGTCGGCATAGCCCTCCAGCTCGGTGTCACTTACCTTTGTGATGCAGGCGTCTTTAATATGAAAACCGTAGTCCCACTCTGTTGGGAACAGCAGGTCGATTAGTATGCGCGACTCCTTGCGCTCGGGGAAGGTGTAGCGATGTACGCCGCAACGCGTGGTGGCCGTAAGTTCGGCTTTCACCTCATGGTCGTAGAGGTATACCGAGTAGTATCCGGGTGATGCTTTTTCACTCTGCTTCAAAATGCGTGAATGATAGCCCGAATTGGCTCCCTTATATGGCGAATCTACCGATTTGTTCGTCAGTGCCAGGTCGGCCGTAGTAGGCATAATCATCAAGCCTCCCATGGTCCAAGCGTGGATATGGCTGAACCCCGACACACTGCCGATGGCATACTCGTAGCCACCCATCCAAACATCGCCTTGATTATCCGGGCCGAGTTGAATCATGCCGAACGGCTCCTGAGCATAAGGGCCTAACATCCAGCGCGAATTGGATGTGCCGATAAACATATCTACATAATCAACCGGAGATTTTTGCTTCGATGTGGCTTCGGCGGGCATGATGCCACTAAATAATAGACAAATGAGTAGTATTCGAAGTTTCATAACGGTAGTTTTTGGATTGAAGAATCTTATTTAAGCAAAATTGGGGATTTTTTGTGAGATGCGCAAACTTTAGCGCACGAAAATGCTGTTTATAACAGTTTTTTGTCATTTGGGTCGAAAGAAAAAGGGTTGCGGCATTTTACGGCCGACAACCCTTCCTAAACGATGTGTGTTGCTTATTATAAGTATTTTGCTCTTCCGAGGTTGAAGCCTATACCCATATAGAAGTTTAGCGATTTCATGTTATATGGAATATTGGCATCCTCAAATTTTACCATCTTCAGAGGAATGTAATCTGCTCCAAGATATAGGTTGAAGCCTGTGGGGTGAAGATTCAACGCAAAGCCAAAAACACCCAAGCGATTGCGATTGAGAAGCGTGTGACTTACCGTCGCCGAGAACCAATTCGCGGGGCGGAAGTTTACCGATGCGGTGAGCTCCGAGAGGGTAGATGTATGGCCGAATTCGGTATGTGACAACAGACCAAAGCCGATGCGGTCATCCAACACATTATATTCGGCACCGAAGTTCAGCCCACAATTAAGGCGTGTTGCGTAGCCTGCATCTTTTGCATTTGTCATATAGATGTCACCACCACCGTCGCTATCAGCCTCTTCGGTGTCTAAATTCATTCCGTTGAAGTAGAAGTCGGCGCGGGCTTCGGCCTCGACATGCGTACTCTTCGACCATTTGATGAATCCCAAGTCGGTAACGGCTGCCGAAACGCGCAAGCGGTCATCCAACAACGATAGCTCGGCACCCAAGTCGAGGGCAGCACCAAAATTTTTGAAGTTGCCGAGGATGTACTCTATATCGTCGGAGATGAAATCATCCGAAAACTCTTGGCCGGCAACAACCTTTGAGGGGTCAAACATCGGAGCATTGGCGCGAATCTTACCTTCAAGGTGACCTGTGATGCTTTCCGACGACACATTGGCATACATCTGGTCAATCTCCGATGACGCATTCATCAAACCCACAAGGAACTTCACTCGCGCACCGGCCGAGAGAGTTCCGAAGTTCAAATCAACAATCTTACGAGAGTGTCCGACATAAATCTCGGCAAAAGAGGTGCTGCTGAACGAGGTCTTATTCAAATCATAGTACCCGTTTCCGAGCGTTTTCAAGGCTTTGAAGATGTCTTTTGATATAGCAATCTCGTCGTTGGAGCGCATGTTGACACCAAAATTCCAGAAGTGTTTCTTGGTATGGAATCCTACGCCGAGAACATTGAGGTTGACATTTCCGGCAAATCTTCCCGTGTTGGGCAATCTGCCGAGGAACTTATCGGCCGAGATAGACTCATGCAGGGCCGTTACGACTTCGTTGCCGTTTTTGTAGAAGAAGTTATTTACCGACAAGAAGTTGTTGTTCATGTTTAAGCCCATGCCACCCAAGCCCGGTAGTGCTATGTAGCCGCGAGTAGGGGCAAGAGCCGGGTTGAGCTCGGTGCGGAAATATGAACCTTCCATAAAATATGATGAACGCAACTGTGCTGAGGCACTGATTCCCATCATCGTACCTGCGACGCACATAACGATAAAAATAAATCTTTTCATAATCTTTATTAGTGTTACAGGTTATTCGTTGATATCGTCAAAGTCTATTTTTATACCTCCCTTAACCTCCAACTTTGTATTTAGCGAGATATATTGTTCGGCATTTAGTGCTGCGCTACCCTCCGAAGAGCGTGATGCGTGGAGGCGGAAGTGGATTGCATATACATCGGCAAGCTGATTCAGATTGCCGCCATTGCCGATTCTTAAACCTATGCGCAGAGTCGATTTAGCCTCGCTAACGCCATCTTTCGAACCTAAAATCTTGTTGTATGAGTCAGGAATAACCAACTGAACGGCCGTAGGCTTGCCTTGAGCATCCAGCAACTCGGCATCATACTCAAAGTCAAGAGGCATGGTGTTGGCAACATCCATAATAAGCGTAATGTCGCCTAAAACAATATTCTGCTCGGCCAAATCCTCAAAACTATCAAGGCCGTCAATTGTTTCGTCAATCGTGAGGTCGAGCTTATCGTTGAAGACGATAGGAATATTGACATCGTAGTCGTAGCTGACCGTATAGCTGTCGGCGATATAGATGGTCTGCATATCGTTCTCGTCGGTTGAAAGCGTTAGGCTTATACGCAGCTCATCGGGGAGTGTACCCTGCAAAAGGCTTGAGAGATTACGCTCGATTTTGGGCTCTCCGTCATCGGGTAGTACGCCTTCGAACGATTCATCGACAATGGTTATTGTAGTGCGATGCTTTACAATTTCGCCACCCATTACATTGGCTGCCTGGATTGTAATATCGTCGATGTTGATAGCCCTCTCATGCTGCTCTACGCCATCAACAACAGGGACAAGCGATGCTGCCACATTGGCGGCAATGGTAAGCGGATTCTCGACCTGAATGTTGATAATTGGCGATAGACCTATATCGTCAATCGAGAAGTCGATGTCGCCCTTCAAATCATCAAATTCAATAGAGGTGCTCTCCTGGTATTGATACCCGATTTTACCCTCCAAGCTTACCAACTCGAGTGTTGTGGCGTCGATACCTGCCGAGAATACAATATCCTCATCGTGCAGGATTGTCGAGAGCTTCGCCTCGGTGCCCGCTTCGATGTAGGCTGCAATGTCGGGTGTGAAGTCCAATGTCAAAATGCCATTCTTCGGCTCCAAACCATCGCCCGCGAATGTCAGGGCATCGAGGTTGATGTCAATCTTGTGGCGCAAATCGCTGAGGCTTGTGCGCAGAGTGTGTGTCGCAGCATCGTAACCATGATGCTGGTCGTTGTGCAGCGTCAGATAGTCGGGTAGCTTCGCCTCGACGATGATATGCTCGGCTGTGGTGTCCTCAATCCAGTCAAGACCCTCGGCCATAAGGTGCATGGGCGAGTGGTCGGAGAAATTTACTCGGTTGATGCTCTTCACCTCTTCGGGAAGGTCATCGAACGAGATTGTCGTAGCCTCACCGTCGAATGAGCCATGCTCGAGGAGCACAACCTCGTTAAGCACGATGTCGGCATCCTGGTATTGCAGAGCCGCATCCATATGTAGCTCCGGCTGGTCCTTCATTCTCAGTGTGCTGGCGCGCGAAGTGATGTCGAATGAAACATGATAGCCAAGCTCGACGGGAATAGAGAGCGTGTTGTTCTCTACGACCGATTCGTTGGCGATGCTGGCTACATATACCACAAACTCAATCTCCTCGGTGCCGGCTGCAAAGGCTTGATTTTTGGCTATTTGATAAGTGGTGGTGTGGCCCTGGTGGTCAACAACCTCCAACTCTTTGCCATCCTTGCCATATAGCTCATAGCCGTCGTTGGCCATCAACTCCATGGTGATGTGGCCGCCGCCGTTAATAGCTGCAAGGTCGCGGAATTTGAATTTCATGTCGATGCAGGCTCCCTTATCGCCGGCCTTTTGCGGTTTAAGGTAGATGCGCTTGATGGCAGCGAGGTAATGGGGCACGCTATACTCCAAATGCTCGCTTACGCTGCCCTCCTCCTCGGCTGTAATGGTGTAGCCTGCGGGGATTGGAATCGGCACATCGTAGGGGATGTCCAAGCCTTTGAAATCGGGTGTAATATAGAACGGGCGATTGATGATGTGGGCATCTCCCGTAATGTTAAACGCGGGGTAGCTGGTCGAGAATGTGGTAACCGTCTTATCAATATCAAAGGTGTTGTCGATGCCGTCGATTGAAAATTCATCGCCTTCGCCCTCGAACGAGAGTGAATAGTTACCATTAGCATCGACACTAAGGCCTTCGATGTCCTCGACGGTGATAAGGTCGCCGAGTCTCTGCTTGTCGAGATAACCTAACGGGAGGGTAGTGGTGCCTCCGCCTACCATAATCTCCTTGGATACTTCGTCGAGTCGGAAACCTTCGTCAACGCAAGCTGTTACGGCAAATAAAGCACATGCCACAGCCAAATAATGTAATTTCATAATATGTCGGTTTTATGGTTTTTTAGTAAGAATAGTGCAAATATACGAAAAATATCCCTGATTGTACCATAAAGTGGTGAATTGGTGCTTAAAACAGGTCTAAGCGTATTGGTGTGGGTCGTGAATGAGGATGAATTTCAGCGTTGGCATAGGGCTGCTGTGGCATTGTGATTGTATTGTTTGGGGATATTTGGTCGGTTGGATGTTATAAAATCAAACACATTGCATAACTTTGCGAAAAATATTGCATATGTTTAAGATTATAGCGATAATGTTTCTCGGCATTGCGATTGGCTACCTATTGCGCAACGCCAAAGGGATTGGAGTAGTGAGCATTACGACAATGCTTACAATCGTGGTGCTGCTGTTTATTATGGGAATAGAGATTGGCAGCAACCGCAATGTGGTGAGCAACCTGCTCGGACTTGGAGGTGATGCCCTTATAATAGCTTGTGCTGCGACCTTGGGTAGTGTGGTTGCTGCGCGATACTTATATAAAAAATTATTTGCTGTAAAACATAACGGCCATGGGAAGTAGTCTGTTTATCATTTCGGCCTTTGTGTTGGGCTGTTTGGTGGGAGTATACGAACTTCTGCCGGAGGCGTTCTTAGGCGATAATGCTACGCTATGGGTACTTTATGCCCTGATGTTGCAGGTGGGTATAGGTATTGGCAGCGATGAACGCCTGAAGGAGATATTGCGCTCGTTGTCGCCAAAACTCTTGTTGGTACCCTTTGCTACAATCTTCGGCACTCTGTTGGCCGTGCTGATTATCTCGTTTGGCTTTTCTCGTTGGTCGGTGGCCGAGGTTTTGGCTGTGGGCAGCGGATTCGGCTATTACTCACTCTCGTCGATTCTTGTGACCTCACTCAAGGAGGCAACAATAGGCGTTCAGGCCGCTGCGGAGCTCGGAACCATAGCACTTATGGCGAATATCTTTCGCGAACTTATGACTCTGCTGCTTGCTCCGCTGATGGTGAAGTGGTTCTCGCCACTTGCGCCGATTTGCGCCGGAGGTGCAACCTCGATGGATGTCACTTTGCCCGTTATCACCCGCTTCTCGGGTCGTGATTGGGTCTTCGTGGCTATTTTGCATGGCATTGTGGTGGATTTCTCGGTCCCGTTCCTCGTTCCACTATTCTGCTCGTTGGGATAGCGGCATGAAAACCCATAAAAGAATAACCGCCAAAATCCTCGGATTTCAGCGGTTATCGTAGATTGTGGTGATGCAAAATTAGTAGACCAATTCCATCTTGTCGAGCCACATCTTGCTCTGGGAACTTCCCGTGAAGTAGTCACCCAACATACTCGATGCGCACGATACTATAATATGTGTCGGACGGCGCGATGTTGTGGCATACTCGATAGGTATTTCAACATGAATCCATCCATTGGTATTTTTGTCGAAAGTCATGCTTCCATAGCCGATGACGGCCGGAGCTTTAGGGTCGAAGAATGTGCTGCGGTCGGTGGTGTTTATACATACGGGACATTCGGGCGTTCCTCCATATATGCGGTAATCCCAATTACCCAATGCGATAAATATCTGTCCGCGGTCATTATCTCCCAACTTTACGGGGTCGTTGTCGGGGGTCTGGTCCAAGCAATCAATCGTGCCGCTTTCATATTTCACCCATACCGAGAGCTTGCGTGGGCGAAGCGTAAATGGTCGGCCGAAGTTGACCTTACCGCCACTTGTGCCGATAACTCCGGCGAACTCTCCTACAAAGATATTTCCGGCAGCGAACTTAATGCCTACAACATTCTTTGACTCAAGACGCACCGCGTAGCGACCATCCTGCTTATCTTCTGCGTCGGGGTTTGTGATGGTGTATTTAGCACCTCCGATAGTTGAGCCCTTGTTTCCTGAATCCCACCACTTTGACTGATTCTCCAAAATTGCAGCTGCCGGGTCGTAGAACGAATAGAAATCTTTATCCTCGTCATTGCTTATGAAGTCAAAACTTGAGTTCGGCATCTGAAGAGCCTCCTCGGTTGTGAAGCTATAGATGTCGGTGCTATCCTCTCCGCTATAAGCGAAACATTCGTATTCGGTCGAGGGCTTCAAATCTTCAAGGCAGCACGAGAATGCTCCTCCGTCGATTGAAAGTTTATCTCTGTTGACATCAATCCACTCGGAGTATCCCTTCTGGCGATATTTGAATCCGTTGGTGCGCTCGGCAATACCCGATGCACGCAACCACGCCACGGCGGTCCAAGCGTCGATGGGCTTCATCTCTACTACGGTAGAGGTCTGCTCGACATATAGCGTCCAACGCTCTTCGCGGCCATGAGCCGAAACGGTGATTGAGGCGCCATGCGAGAAGTTGTGGATATTCTCAATGGCGGGAGAGTAGGTCGCGATGTCGGCAGGACCTAACTTTAGCGATGTGATTGTGATGTTGGTAATATCCTGCTTCTCGGTGACATAGGTTATGGCACGGCGGTTCACATCGTCAATCTCGCTTGCACCGACCTGTCCGGAAACGGTGAAGTAGCGTTCGATGGGTTGCTTGGCGCTAATGGTCCATACATAGTCTTGATAGATGCTGAGTGTGACAGCTAATTTCTCCGAGAGGTCGTGCTCGCCGGTGAGGTCCCACGACGAACGGGTCTGTTCGTCAGAAAATACCACCTCCTTAATGTTTACATTGCGGATGTCGGTCTGCTCTTCAAGGGTAATCTCTACAATCTGCTTCTCGGAGTTGATGTAAACTTCCGAAGCGCCCTCCACCTGCATTGATACGATGCGAGGCTTGATGACAGGCAGCGGCAAATCGTTATCTATACATCCCGAAACGAGTGCAGCAAGGAGTGTAAAAAGTAAAAATCTCTTCATAATGCGTTGCTTTTTGAGGGTTTAGAGATGTATTGAAAGTCCTACACTGATATCCATGATATCGAGTTTGAATTTTGCTTGAGAGTAGTCGCGCTTACCTACGGTTTTGCCATTTTCGCGTAGCTCGGTGTGGTTATACGACACGCCACCTATACCCATCGAAACATGTGTACTGATGTTGTTCATGGCAAACACCACGATACCCGGATGCAGGCTCAGCTTCAACTGATGCGAGCGGGCGTGGCTGTTATCGGTCGAGGCGTTATACGCAAATACATTCTTGCGATTAGCATAGCTCAGTGCTATATCGGCAAAAACACCTATGCGACCCTTATTGTCCAAACCCAAATATGAGCGATGGTATACCGAGGCTTGAATTGCTGTAAGCTCGGCACCTATATCCTCGATTGTGCCATCGAGGTTGCCCAGCAAGTCGTACTCTGCCTGGTTGATACAGCCCGACGCTGAGGTGTATTGTATACGCATACCTATCGAGCGATTGTTGTGATAAGAGTATGCGAAGAAGGGTGCAATCTTTGTAATCGAAGCATTGGCATTAAGTCCGTTGATCAGAAGCATAAATTCGCTGTTGTCGCTCGAAAGGCTCACATGCGAAAGCTGCGCACCCAATTGCCATTCGCCCTTGGGAATGATGAGGTGCTGTTTCAGCCCGCGATGATGCTTCTTACCCGCGGAATTTTGCGGAATCTCCGCTCCGAGAGCTATTGTGGTGTGCTCTTTCTTCTGCTTTTGCTCGGTCGCTTGCTCCTGTGCCGAGACTGCTGTCATCAAGAAAACGGCTATGCCGAGAAATATCGTCTTTAGTATAGTCTTCATCATATCCGTTGTTTAGAGGTAGTAAGCCAGCCCGAAGCCGATAGAAAAAATATTTACTTTGAAGTTGAGTTGTGTGGCATCACGGCTACCTTTGTAAACCTGATTATGAATCTGGTCTACGGCGTTGTATTGCAGTCCCAACATGCCCACATTCACCTCGACAGCGAGGTGGTCGTTTACGAAGGCTATAAGTCCGGGGTTCAATCCCAATTTTATGCTCATAGACTTCTCGTAGCTACCCTCTACGCTGTTGATGTCGCGTCCATTGATTAACTTGGCCTGGCCAAAACCCAATGCAAGCTGTGTTTCGTTGAAAAGGGCAAAACGCTTAGAATTACCGATGGGTATATAGTTACGATATACCACCATACCCGTAAAGTCGTGGCTTAGGCTGTAATAATCTCGGATGTCGATGTCGGTGTCCATGATGTTCATGTGCGCCGAGTTCACGAGCAGATGGTTTCGTCCGTAGGCGAAGCGCATACCTATGCTCATGTTGTCGCGAATGGCATAGCACGCCAAGGGGCTTACCGAGAAGCGGTATCCACTCGAGTTTATATCTTCGATTATCAAAAACCGATAATCCTCATTGGAGTGTGTCGAGTAGGCCACTTGCCCACCAACCATCCAGGTTCCCTTTTCGATGAAAGTTGTGGAGTTGAGGTCGAAACCTCGGTCATAACGCTGTGCGCGGACGCCCGAGGCGCCCGCAATGCACAACATTACAATAGTCAAAATCAATTTTCGCATTTTAGAAACGCTAAAACACGCCTCCCCATGCAGGGAGGCATGTGTAGTTCAAATTATTTTACGATTACATTCTGGTCGTATACCAACTCTACGGCATCTACACAGAGCTTACTGCTTGTACTACCTGTGAAGTAGTCACCCCATGCACTTGCTGTGAATGATACGATGATGTGTGAAGGAATACTCTCGGTATCGTAATACTCGATAGGTATAGTCAAGACATTCCAGCTATTGTAGTCAGAATATGTCTTTTCAGATGTAACACCATTAAGAGTTACAGGACCTGCACCGTCGATAATAACTGTACCATATGCAATAGTACCCTTAGTATCGTCACCAGCCTTACGGGCAGCACCATCTGCTGCATAATCTACCATAGTAGACATGTCGGCAGTATTTGCAAGCACAGGGCTGATATCATCACCCTTATAGATGTTGTAATCCCAGTCACCCAAAGCAACCTTAATTTGGGCTCTATCCATTGTCTGGCCTTGAGTAATTGTTACTCCTGCGGGCTTATTCTTAACCATGTCAATAGCGCCTGTATTGTATTTCATATACATGCGGATTGCAGTAGGACGACCTGTAAATGGACGACCAAATTTCACCTTACCAGAAGGATTGCTGAGGTCTGAAGTATCGGTGCCGCCATAGACGCCGCTGTACAAGTTTCCTGCACCAAGCAACTCGAAGAGTCCCGAAATTCCTTGCATCTGTGATGCCATCTGAACTGCTACGCTGTTGCTGGGAATAGGATAAGAACCCTCAATAGCATCGGGGTTAGGGACATCGGTGATAGTAGTTGTGATATTAACAAGAACTCCCATTGCTTTCTGGTTACCACAACTCCACCATTCAGAGCCACCTTGTGGGTAGAATCTTGTACAGCCATCGCCATCAACAAAATTCTCCTCAAAGCTTGAGTTAGGCAGTGCTGTTGCAACCGATGTGGTGAATGTGCTTATGCCGGCAACTTCCTCCTCAGCCTGAGTCTCTTTGTTGTATACGACGAGCTGATACTCATAAGTAGTTTCGGGTGTAAGACCACTTAAAACAACCTCTGCTGCGCCATCCTCCGATACCTCAGTAGCAGCTGCAGATCTTGTCCATGCGTCTGTACCCTGCTTTCTGTACTGGAAGTAAATCTTATTCTCATCATAAGTAGTCAAATCAACATCAGCATGTACGGTAGCATGTGTAGCCCAGAACTCGTACTTCTTCGATGCGCTGATACCTACCGATGTAGGCTCGAAAGTAATCTGGTCGTTGTAGTCGACGGTGCTCTTATCGACCATAATAGTTACGGTCAAAGTACCATTCTTCTCAACATAGATAAGATTCATCTTATACTTCTTGCCCTGAGCAACCTCAAACTCTCCACTCTTAGTCAAGGTTTCGCCATTTGTTTTGGTACCAGAGAAAGTCCATGAGAGCTTAGGAGCCAAAGCATCATCTGCTACGATAAAATAGCCGTCTGCACCTGAGTTTGCTGCGGTATACTCCAAATTGTTGCCGTCAAGGCCGATAGTAACCTTATAACCCTCGTTGAACGCCTCTGCGATACTCTCGTCCAAAGTCACATTGGTAATAGCATTGCAAATCTGAGCGTTTACGGTAATAGGTGATGAGTTTACCACACCTGCTGTTACATCGAATGTTGCCGAGCCCTTGTAGCTCTTATTCTCGAATGATGCGATGGCGGGAGCTGGGTTTACACGCTCACCTGCAACAACATCTACACGATAGCCATTTCCTGCGGGCAAATAAACCACATCGGGCATATCAGAATATGTATATTCACGAGCCAAACCTGCATAAGCCGGCATGTAAATCTTAACTTGTGCATTGTTTTTCAATGTCTCGGCATCAATTGCACGCGAAGCCAAAACATCCTCAACATTTGCTGAGATTGATACACCACCTTCGACTTCAGTGCCTTCGGTGTAATCCTTCTGGCATGAACTGATGCTAAACATCAATCCTGCACAGAGTGCTGTATATATTAATTTTTTCATAATTTTTGGCAGTTGTAGGTTATTTACTCTTCAACAATAACAGTAAGATTGATTGGCTTTGCCTTTCCGCTCTCATCCTGATGCTTGCAGCCTGTAATGTCGGTTACATACATTGCGAAGGTGTGTGTACCAGCATACATCTTCAATGCAGGAATTGCATTTGTCAAATCAAAGGCAACGGCATTTTTATTGATAACATTTTCTGGGTAAGGGAATGCAATACCCAACAGATTCAAACCATCAATAACCTTACGGTGCTCTTGCTCGTCCTTTGTAAGATAGATGCGACCATCCTTATTAACAGTAATACCCTTAACGGCTGTGTTGAAATCATCATTAGAAGAGGTGATGTCTACATAGAACTCATAAACTCCATTAGGAACTTCAGCATTGAACTTGAGAGAGGCAAGATCAGAAGATATAGTGATTGCAGGCTTCTCGGTCTGAGCTGCCTCGTTCCATGTTGTCAAAATCTCAGCTGCCGGGCCCTCGGTGCATACAAGCTTAATGCCACCGTCGCCCTTAGGAGCGTTGGGGTCTGTTCCGATAGACTCCTCTGAGCCTGTCAAATCCTCACCCAATGGGTTATCCTCAACATACTCGTCAAGTACGATGTCGAAAGTTGCGTCACCCTCCAAGTTAATCTTCTTGATGAACTTAATCTGACGCCACTGCTTTGCCGCGATGTCAGAGAAAGTCTTGGTCATACGCATAACCTTGATTGACTCGCTCTCCTCGTCGTAGATAGCACCGCTGAACTTAACTGTCATTGTGGTGTTCTCGCCATTGTTTACATTGAAGTAACCTGCTGACTGCTCGTACTTTGAGATTTTTGAGTTAGTAGAATCCCATACGATGTTATAATCCAAAGACTCACCGATAGACACAGTTGTGGTACAGTCACCCTTAACCATAGCCAAGAAGTCGTCGTTATAACCTACGGTTACCTTACACTGCTGAAGAGTACAAGTGATTTCGCCAACAGGAGTTGTCTGACCGGCTGTGATAGTGATATTCTCAACCTGCGCACCATATACGGGCTCCTCGAACTCTGCTGCGGGAACACTCTCCGCCGAAAGTACCTCCAAAGAGTATACTCCTGCGGGCAATGAAATACCCTCAGCCTTGATGTTGCTGTAAGTATATGTGCCATATTTAGTACCATCCTCATTCTTAACGGTGATAAGGTATGTACCGGATGCCTCGGTAGCACGCACGATATTCTCTGAATCATCTACTGAAATCTGAAGATCGGCAAACGAAAGTGTACCGAAACTAGGCTCCTCGCTCTTGTACTTAAAGTCGTCGGCACATGATGTCATCAAAGCCGATGCGAGAAATGCAAATGCAAATAATTTTTTCATATTCTTTTCTTATTTTATTTTCGTGTACAATTATTCGTTTACATCAATATCGTCAAATGTGATAGTCTCTGAAGGCTCATCACCGAATGTGATGTCGAACGAGTTGCCACCAATGTTTGAAGCATTGAATGTGATGCTGTAACACTGGGTCTGCTTTGCGGTGTACTCCTTCGAGAAGGTTTTGGTTTTTGAAGTGCCCTGCGCCTGAGAGGTGAGAGTACCCTCAACCTTGAAGGTAGTTGCCTGAATGAACGCACCACGAGTCTCGTCAGCGGTGAATTCTACGGGAGTAGCCTGTGAAGTTACCGTAATCTTCTCGAACTGATAGTAGTTTTTGAACATGTCGGTAAATGTCATGCGAACGATGGCGTTTGCCAACTTTACGGGAATCTCAACGGGGGTAGTTTCGCCACCCTTGATAATGAAATCGGCCTTACCCTCGAAGACGGGGCAGTTGAAGCCTACGGCGCCGTTGTTGTAAACGGCAGAAACGCTGTACGCGCCCTCTTCGAGTTTGGTTGCAGCATCCCAAGCGCCTACGGTGCCAGAGTAAATCTGCTCCTCATCCTCGTTGGTAATGGTGATTGTGAAATCTGCATTAGCGGGAGCTGTGTAGCCTGAGCCCGCAGCTGAACTGATTAGAATTTTGTCGGCACGAGTCGTGATGTTATCTACATTGTCGGTGGTTGCGACCGAAAATGTAAGATAGCCCGACTCAACACCCTTGTCGGCAGCGTTGTCGCTGTCGTTGCATGCCATTAAGCCTACCAGAGCCAAGGCACACAGAGTTAAACTTCTAAGTTTCATGTCCTATAAAATTTTAGTTAAAAAAAGGTTTGTTGTTATTTCTTATATCTTTGTTTTTTGTTTTGCTTGCTCTATTGCACAATCTGAACCTTAATGTTGTCGACATACATCCAGCCGTAGCCGTTGTTAACCTTAAAATTCTTGTAGCCCATGTGTCCCACATGCCATGATAATCGATGGTTAGATGTACAATTATTGATAGTGTATTCCATTGCTTTGGTTGCGGCAGCTGCAGAGCCATTTGTCGGGATTGATGGAACAGTGTTTACTCCGTCAATACCTGCAAATGCTTCATCGTTATTAAACTGCGTTGCATAACCATTCAATAAACCTGCTGATATGGTATAACCGCATTTGCCGACAGGATAATAAGTCGAATTTCCCGACCTGCCACCACTATAAGTAAAGGATACCTTAACCTTTGTGGATGCACCTGGCTTGATTGTGCTCAATGCCGGAGAGTCCAATCGGCCGTAGGCGCGCGTAGCACCCAAAATCACACAATCTACTCGGCCTGAAACCAGAATCGCTGTTCCTGCGGCGTCACAACCTGTACGAGCACCCGACCAACCTGCGGGCAAGCCGTATTGCGACAAATCGCGTGCGGCAGTAGTTGCTCCATCTACCGAAGTGTATGGACCAGCTGTGTAGTCGCCATCGTAAGTAGTCAGTGAGCTAAAGTCCTCGGTAAAGAGATATGGCACCGTAAGGTTAATTGTGTAGTCGTTACCTGCGGTCATCGAAGGCATTGTAATCGAATTGGTTACAATTGCGCTCTTTGATTCATAGGTCACAGTTATACTCTTGCCCGAAATGCTCGAAATTGTAGATTCGTCATAATAGATGTCGAACCCATTGTTCGTTGCGATTGTCGAGCTTTCCGAGCCTGTATAATACTCATAAATATGGTCGTCGTTCTCCTTCCACTTTGTAGACGAGTCTGACGAAGTGAGCGTAATACGATATGGCTGCTCACCCAAATTGTTGGTAGCGATGCGGAATGACATCTTGGGCAAAGTTCTTGGCGAAGAGCAATCTATCGCTACGGGAGTTATATGTCCTGCCTGCATCGCACCACGACCTGTGAGCGAAATGTTGTGCTCGGCAACATACATTTGCGTATAGACCTTAATTTTGAGTTCATCGCCGTCGTTGAATGCCTCGGTGGGGATAATAGATGCGGCTGCAAAGTCGGGTTGGGCTGCCGAAGCCGAAGGCCCGATATTCCGTGCCAGATTTAACGCTATGCTATTCACTCCATTTGTAACCATGTGGGCGCTGTTGGGATTGGTGTAATCCAAAGTGACATTGCCCGCAATGTCCTGAGGCATAGTGAATACGATACGCTCGATGGTTTCGCCCTCGGCAAAGCCCCACTTGTCCTGCATGACAAAGAAACGGAGGGCGTGCATCGCGTGTTTCATCTTGAGTGACAGATGATTGTCGTCAATCTCGTTGGCCTTGTCGTCGCTGCCTGTAACCACTCCGAGCTGCTTGCCCGAGGCGGGGGTGGCAATCATAATGGCTGCGCCATTTGAGATTTGGCCATCCTGCGAGGCGGGTAGAGAGAAACTTGCAAGTGTGCTATTCACCGATTCAGGAACGGGATAGGTGGCATAGTAGTTATAGTTGCCTTCTGCCATAGCTGTTGCCAAAGTCGCTGTAAACAAGGCTGTTTGCCCGTCACGATAGTAGATTTTGAACGGCTGTGCAGAGAGCGTCGCTGTACCCTCGGAGTTGATTGCCCATAGAGCAACCTTGTCGTCCTTGCTCCATGAGGTGCTGACGCCATCACTATTTATAGTGGTGCGCGTCTGCTCCCCGCCGGCAAAGAAACCCACGGTAACCGGTCCGTCGTCGGTTGCGACCTCTCCCCACTCTTTGATGCAACCTGCAAAGAGTAGCGAGATTGTCAGGATAATGTATAGTTTCAACTTCATATATGAGTGTATATTCTTCTGCATTAAACTATTGGGGTATCATCGGGTAAACACCCGATTCTACATGATACGGCACAAAAGTATATAAAGCCAATTTTTTATGAAAAAAAAATCAACGAATATGCAGGTTTTATCAACGAAATGCCGATTTTTATCAACGAACGAGGTGCGCGCAATGGATAAAAAAAGAGGTATTCCGCGGAATACCTCTGTGTGAAAGCCAATTGATAGTCTGATATTTAGGCAGTTCTTACTCCTTCAGATATTTATCTAACCAGCCGAAGAACTCACGATTCCAAACCATAGAGTTCTGTGGCTTGAAGACCTGGTGAGCCTCATTTTCGAACTCTACCAAGCGGGCATCGAGGCCCTTGAGGCGAGCGGCGGTAAATGCCTGCATCGACTGGGTGAAGGGGATGCGAAAATCGTATTCGCCCGTAATAATAAGTATAGGTGTATCCCACTTGTCGACAAACTTGTGTGGAGAGTAGGCGTAAGAGCGCTGCGCTACCTTGTTTGACTTATCCCAATAGTTGCCGCCGTAGTCGTGGTTGATGAAGAACAGCTCCTCGGTCTCACCATACATAGACTCAAAGTTGAAGATACCGCAGTGCGAGATAAAGGCCTTGAAACGACCCTCGTGGTGACCTGCCAGGTAGTATACCGAGTAACCTCCATACGATGCACCTACGCAACCCATGTGGTCGCGGTCGCACCAAGGCTCCTTGCTCACCTCGTCGATAGCGGCCAGATAATCTTTGATGTTCTGGCCCGAATAGTCGCCCGAAATCTGCTCACGCCACTCCGAGCCGAACGAAGGGCAGCCACGGCGGTTAGGCGCTACGACAACATAGCCCTGAGCAGCCATAAGCTGGAAGTTCCAGCGGTAGCTCCAGCCCTGTCCGACGGTGCTTTGAGGACCTCCCTCGCAGTAGAGCAGTGTGGGGTACTTCTTCGCAGGGTCGAAATCGGGTGGAAGAATCACCCAAGTGAGCATCTCCTTGCCGTCGGTGGTCTTAATCCAGCGCTTCTCGACCTCGCCCATCTTTACATTGTCGTAGACATGAGCATTGATGTTTGAGAGCTGGGTGAGTGAGCCGTCGGCGAGATTTACATCGTATAGCTCCTTGTCGCGGCTGATGGTCATAAGCATAGCCAAGCACTTCTCGCCTGCGAGTGAGATTGAAGCGATGTCGTGGTCGCCCTCGGTGATAACCTCGATTTTATTCTCGGTAAGCGATGCGCGGCATACCTGCTGTGTGCCGTAAAGTGCTGAAATAAAGTATAATGTATCGTTGCTGCTCCATACAACATTCTGTGCGCTGTGGTCGAAGTCGAGCGACAGGTCAGTGTGCTGCTGTGAGGCCAGGTCGTAAACAAAAAGGCGGTCTTTGTCGGACTCATAACCGGGTGTCGCCATCGAGCAGAATGCCAACTTCTTGTCGTCGGGTGACCAAACGGGGTAGCGGTCGTAACCCACAAACTCCATGATGCGCATGCCGGCATTGGTCTTAATCTTGTTGATGTTAAGTGTCGAGCCATCCTCGGTATTGTAGATGAAGATGTCGGAGTCGGTCGATACGGCATACTCGGCGCCCGTGAGGGGCTTGCAGGTGTAGGCCAAAAGTTTGCCATTGTTGCTCCATGCAATCTCGCCGGCATCGAAGTAGGGTGCCAAAGGAGCATCCCACGCAGCCTCGGCGCCAAGAATATCCTTGCCCTCGGTTACAGTGCCATTGCCGAGCTCGGCGATGAAGATGTGGCGATAGTCGCCTTCATCCCAATAATCCCAGTGGCGCGACATCAAATCGTCATAGATGCGGGCCTTTGATTTGTCCATGTCCTTATGTACATCCGAAGATTTGAAATCGGCAACATGTACGCTCTTGACATAGAAAATCTTATCCTCGGCAGCTGTTACGCCATAGGCCTCAATGCCGCCGTCGATGTCGGTAAGTTGCTTAAGGTTGTCGCCCTCGGCCGACATCTGCCATAGCTGCATTGAGCCGCTGCGATTCGAGAGGAAGAAAATCTTCTCTCCATCAGCGCTCCACTTGGCATCGGCTGAGTTGGAAGAGTTGTCGGTGAGCTCCTGCTCCTCGCCCGAAGCTATATCGCGACGATAAATTTGGGTAAGGCCACGATTCTCTGCCATGTTGTAGCGGGTGATGGTGTAGAGTGCTGTGGTGCCATCGGGCGAGATGGTCGCGCCACCCAAGCGCCCCATTTTCCACATCACCGAGGGGGTAAGACGCGCTTCGGCAATCTCCTCCTGAGTGAGAGAGTTGTCGATTTCAAGTTTTTGCGGTTGCTCGGTTTTGGTGCAAGCCGCGAGAGCCATAGCTGCAATAGCCATAATAAAGGTTAATTTTTTCATACAATTTTATAGCGGTTTAACTTCAATTTTAGTAAATTTGCCCAAAGAAAACCGAACAGAACGATGAAGATGACCGAACGGAACGAATTTTCTATGCCTTGTGCTGCGACACAGCAGGACTCCTCGGGGGTGTATACATTGCCAACATCGGATAATGAGGGTAATGTGTCCATCTATTTTGCCGAGAGAGAACTTTTGCTGACGCATGCCGATGTTTCGGAGGGGTATTACACCCTGGAGCCATCGGATTGCAGCCCTATTTCACGAGCGAAGATAATTACTTTTCTCGAGAAATACAATAAGGTGGCTATTGTGAGTCAAGATATTCAGCAAACTTTCGATACATTGGCCGAGCAGTTTGCGTGGGTTGAGGCCGCGGGAGGCGTGGTTTGTAACGCAGAGGGCGAGGCGGTGATGATTGTAAGAAACGGGCGTCGTGACCTTCCCAAGGGGCATCGCGAGGAGGGTGAGTCGTTCGAGGAGTGTGCCGCACGCGAAGTGGAAGAGGAGACGGGCGTGAAGGTGGCCGAAGTGGGAAGATTGCTTTGCACGACGGTGCATTGTTACAATCTGTATGGCAAGTGGGAGATGAAATATACCGCATGGTATGCGATGACGGCTGCAACCGGCTATGAACTTAAGCCTCAGCATGAGGAGGGTATTACGGCTGTGGAGCTGGTGCCGCTGTCGAATATTGAGGAGGGTATAAAATCCTCGTTCCCTACAATTAAAAGGGTGTTTGCCGCGTTTTGTGATTAGAAAAACAGATTTTTATGGTAAAGATATTATGGGTAGATGACGAGGTGGAACTTTTGAAGCCTCATGTGCTGTTTCTTAAGGGAAAGGGCTACGATGTCGAGACATGCAACAATGGCTACGATGCCATTGATATGGTGCGTGCTACGGCATATGACCTTATAATCCTTGATGAGATGATGCCGGGCATGACGGGTCTGGAAACCTTGCCGCTGATAAAGGATATTCGTCCTACGACACCCGTGATTATGGTTACAAAGTCGGAGGAGGAGAATATTATGGATAAGGCCATAGGCTCGAAGATTGCCGACTATATCATCAAGCCGGTTAATCCCAATCAGGTGTTGCTCTCAATCAAGAAGAATGTGCATCAGCAGCAATTGGTGACCGAGCAGACAACGGCCGACTATCGGGCCGAGTTCGGGCGCATTACCTCGATGTGTCAGATGGCCTCGTCGTTTCAGGCGTGGTGTGCCATATATCGTAAATTGACAAACTGGGAGATAGAACTTGCCGAGTCGTCGGATTCGAGTATTCGTGAGGTGCTGAATTATCAAAAGAGCGAGGCGAATCAGGAGTTTTGCAAGTTTGTGCGCCGCAACTATTATAATTGGATTAACCGCAGGGTGGACGACGAGGAGATTCCCGTCATGTCACACACCCTGATGCGCAAAAAAATATTCCCCGAGGCGGATAAGCGCGAGAAGGTTACACTGTTGATTATAGATAACTTCCGCTACGACCAGTGGCGTGCGATAAATCCTCTGTTGCATAACTTCTACGATGTTGAGGTTGATGATTTCTATTGTGCTATCCTGCCTACGGCTACGCAGTATGCCCGAAATTCGATTTTTGCGGGTTTGATGCCTTTGGCTATTGATAAGATGATGCCCGACAAGTGGTTGAACGATAACGAGGAGGGTGGCAAGAATCAATACGAGGAGGAGTTTTTGCGCCGTCAACTATCGTCGTGCGGCAAGAGTTATAAGTGGACTTTTGACAAGTTGGTGCGCCCCGAGGCGGGCCGCAAGCTTATCGACAATATCCGTAGGGTGTATGATGCCGATTTTTCGGTTATCGTCTATAATTTCCTCGATATTCTGTCGCACGCCCGCACCGAAACCGACATCATCCGCGAACTTACCGAGGATGAGGCGTCGTTCCGCTCGCTCACGCGTTCATGGTTCGAGCATTCCGATTTGTTCGAAATATTGAAGATGCTCTCCGAGCAGGGTCATACCGTGATTATCACTTCCGACCACGGAACAATTCGCGTGGATAATCCCGTGAAGGTTACGGGCGACAGGGAAACCTCGGCGAATTTGCGATATAAGACGGGCCGTAACTTGCAGTACAACGCCCGCGAGGTGTATGAGGTTACACGCCCCGAGGATATTCAGTTGCCGCGAGTAAACCTTTCGTCGAGCTATATCTTTGCTTATAATTCGGATTTTCTGGTCTATAACAACGATGCAAACCGTTTTATACGCTATTATAAAAACACCTTCCAGCATGGCGGCATCTCGATGGAGGAGATGATTGTGCCGTATATTGTTTTGAACCCCAAAAAATAAGAGATAATGAAGAGAATAGAGATAGATTCACTCTCGCAGCTCGATATGGTTGCCCGGGAGGTTATAAATGAGTTGAATGGTCGCAGTGTGGTGCTGTTCCGAGGCGGAATGGGCGCAGGTAAGACTACACTTATTAGCCGTATTGCCGCCGCGTTGGGCTCGGAGGACAATGTTACGAGTCCTACATTTGCTCTGGTAAATCAGTATGAGGGTGAGGGTGATTGCCGTATCTATCATTTTGATTTCTATCGCATCGACTCCATCGACGAGGTGTTTGACTTGGGTTACGAGGAGTATTTCTACTCCGGTGATTTGTGCCTCGTGGAGTGGCCCGAGAAAATCGAGCCATTGATTCCCGAGGATGTTATGGAGGTTAGGATTACGGTAGCCGATGATGATTCTCGCATATTTGAAATAGAGTAATATTTTTTATTTTACTCCATAATATTAGTATATTTGCAGAGCAAAAAACTACAACGATGGATTTTATACCCTTTACAATTCTTGATTTTGTCGATATTCTGCTTGTGGCGCTTCTGATGTTCGGAATCTACCGAATGACCCGAGGTACCAATGCCCCCTATATTTTTACGGGTATTATCGTGATTTATGTGGTGTGGGTGGTTGTGCGTGCGCTAAACATGACGCTTTTGCAGACCATACTTGGGCAGTTGGTAAGTGTCGGTGTGATTGCTCTGATTATAATCTTCCAGCCCGAGATACGCAGCTTCCTGCAAGTTGTGGGTATGCGTCAGCAGGGATTTCGGTTTATAAACCATATTTTCAATAATGCACCCAAATCGGAGCCTATGCTGGAGCCTATCGTTACGGCATGCACCGAGATGTCGCTCACTAAAACCGGAGCTTTGATAGTGTTGGCACAGGAGAGTGATTTGCGCGATATTATAGATAACGGTATCAAGATTGACGCGCAGGTGTCGGTGGCTTTGTTGGGCAATATCTTCTTCAAAAACGCTCCTCTGCATGACGGCGCCGCGATAATTGCCGACAATAGGGTTGTGGCGGCGAAGTGTATCTTGCCCGTTACGCAGTCTAATGTTCCCAAGTCGTATGGTACGCGCCATCGTGCCGCAATAGGTATCACCGAGACTTCTGATGCCATAGTTGTTGTGGTGTCGGAGGAGACCGGAGGCCTGTCTGTTGCGTTTGGTGGCAAGATTGAGCGAAATATAGCCCCCACTAATTTGGCTGCCGTTATCTCGTCACACTTTACCGCACGCGAGGCCGAACGCACAAGGCGTCTGCGCCGCAAGAAGGGGGAGTCTGCATAATAAGACTCTATGGAGGTATTAATCGCGCTGCAAGATTGTTTTTTTATAAGTTTAAGGAGTTTAGGGAATTTAGCGCTGCCGCAAAAAGAGTAGACGCTTTCCTTAAACTCCTTAAATTCTCTAAATTCCCGAATCTCCCTAAACTATACCTTATATATATAAGGTGTCGCAGTCAGCATCTTTTGGGCATCCTCCTCACGCTCGAAAAGACCAAATATTGCCGAGCCACTGCCCGACATTGCGGCATATACGGCGCCGGCATCAATTAATTGCTGTTTTGTTGCTGCCAATGAGGGGTGCGACGGGAAGGTGCTCTGCTCAAAATCATTCTTTATCCTCTGCTGCCACTCCCCGATAGGTGCTTTTATGCGTTCAAGAAGTGGTGTTGAGGGCATTGCGGGTGTTACGCCCGCATAAGCCTCGCGCGTGGAGATGCTTACATCGGGTTTTATAATCGCAATCCATAGTCCCTCCAAATCGAGCTCGATGGGCGTGAGAATCTCGCCGCGACCCTCGCATAGCTGCGCCGTGTTTCGCACAAAAAATGGTGTGTCGCTACCCAATTCTGCTGCCAATGCTGTAAGCTCTTCGATTGATAGATGCAGCCCGAAAACCTCGTTTAGGGCGAGGAGTACGGCTGTGCCGTCCGAAGAACCACCGCCCAAACCTGCTCCAAAAGGTACTCGCTTGTCTAATGTAATTGTTGCGCCACCAATGCCGTAACGCTCGCGCATAAGGTGATAAGCCTTGAGGCAGATGTTGTCCTTATCGCTGCAATCTACCTGCATGCCGCGCTGCATGAACTGAACGGCGTCGGCGTCGGAGTCGCTCTTCTCTACCTCGATAATGTCGTAAAGCCCCCTGACGGGATACATTATGGTTGAAATTTCGTGATAACCATCCGTGCGGCGACGCAATATGTCTAAGCCTATGTTGATTTTGCAGTTGGCGTTGATAATCATATGCTGATGTTATTTGAGGGTGGCAATTAAATTCTCGATAGCACCTCGCAAAGTGGGGCGCAAGTGTTGTAGTCGTGCTGCCCAATCGCCAATTGAACCATCAGCGCCATCGCTCACGACCTTGATTAGATGAATTTGCGGCATTCTGCGGCCCGTGGTCTGGGCGTGGTATTTTACGGCTCGCACTATGGCGTAACTCTCCATGTCCATGCAGTCGTAGTCGGCAATTAACTTGCGATACGCTTCGGGGGTGTCCTCTCCAATGAAATTGTCGCCCGAGAGGATGGCTGTATCTTGATTGCCTGTTCCGAGTGAGATTTCGTCGGTTGCAAAATCGCTGCCAATAAAGGCGTCGCCTTGCGCCACACGCGAAGGGAGTAAAACCGTAGCAAAGGGGTGGAGGAACGAGCCTGCGGTACCGGCATTGATTACTATGTCGTAGTCGGCTTGCTGTAAAGCGGTCGTGGTCGCTTCGAATGCCGATAGCTTGCCGATGCCTATATAGCATATGTCGCAATATTCGCGGAGTTGTGCGGCGGCATCTTCTCCCAATTCGGCAGGTAGGGCAACGAGTAATAGTATTTTTTTCATCAGCATAAGTTTATATATGCAAATTTCGCGAATTCCCCTGTAAAAAACAAACGGGAATCCGCGAAATTTATAATCTTAACAACTCTAACCGAGAGCGATTATTTGCTCTGAGCCTTCTCCTGCTTCTCGGCAGCGTAGAGCTCGTTTACCTTTGCCAAAACCGTAGCGCTGATGTTGAGCGACTCGTCGGCGTCGAGCAATGAAGTTGCGTTGATAACGAGCTTGTACTTCTTGTCGGCATTTACCTCCTGAATGGCGCGCATCAAAAGGTCGTTCATGCGGTTGTTGAATACATAATTCTCCTCGTCAAGCGACTGAGCCTCCTTCTGGGTGTTGGTCTGGAAGTTGGCGATGCGCTTCTCCAAGGCCTGACCCTTCTGCTGGAAGTCGATAGTGGTCATAAGACCCTTCTGGTACTTCTCCTGCAACTGTGTAGCCTCATACTGAAGGTTCTTCTCCTTCTGAGCCCAAGCGTTCTGAGCCTTTGTGGTCTTCTCCTGAAGTGCTACGCCCTCAGTCTTGTAGATGTCGCTCTCTGAGAGTACATACTCAGCCTGCACATAAGCGATGTCGCCACCTGCAACTTCGGTAGCAGCCTCAGTTGTGTTCTCCTCGGTGGTAGCTGCGGTCTTGTTCTCACATGCCACAAATGCAAATGCAGCAACGAACAATGTCAAAAAAACTTTCTTCATAGGTTTTGTGTATTATATTCTATAATTTTTTTTAATTAAATGCCGAATAATTGACAAAGGTAGAAAAAAATATTTATTTTTGCCATATTGACTGTTAAAATTAAATTTATGTACGAATATATTTCCGGAAAATTAGCAGAACTTGCCCCGACTTATGCTGTGATAGAGGCTTCGGGGGTGGGTTATTACCTAAATATCTCGTTGCAAACATTTTCGGCCATCGAGGGTCGGGACGCAGCGCGCCTGTATGTCCATTTTGCTGTGCGCGAGGATGCGCAGGTGTTTTATGGCTTTGCTACAAAGTTGGAACGCGAACTGTTTCGCATGCTTATCAGCGTGTCGGGTGTGGGTGGTAATACGGCACGCATGATTCTCTCGACCTATTCTACTTCGGAGTTGCGCAATATCATCGCTACGGAGAATGCTGTGTTGCTGAAGAATGTCAAGGGTTTAGGCTTGAAAACGGCTCAGAAAATTATCGTTGAGTTGAGTGGCAAGATGTTGGAGGTCGGAGCCGATATGGATGCGATAAAGCCCGTAGTTGTACAGGATAACGAGGTGCTCGCGGAGGCTGTCTCGGCTCTTGTGATGCTTGGATTCCAGAAAGCAGCGTCGGAGAAGGTTGTGAAGGCTATTTTGACGGAATCACCAACGGTGTCGGTCGAAGATGCTGTGCGTCAGGCGCTGCGCCGATTGTAGCGTCGGGCTGCAATAAAATGAAATGATTTCCGTTTTATTGGCAGAGAAATTGGTGGTATCGGTAATTTTTATTATTTTTGCACGATTATATGCTTATGAAGTTGAGATTTGCGATATTTATGATTGCCGCTGTATGTATGTGCTGGCTTGCGGGGTGCGAGGATGAGGATACCATCACAAATTCGCAGCGCCAAGCCATCGAGCGTTATTTGCAGCAGAATCATCAACCGAAATTGGTATCTCGTCAGGTTGCCGAACAGTCGGGTGATACCGAGTTCTATGATGTGTGGGGGTTGAATACTTATCGCTATATCTCGAATATGTATGCAGAAGGGCGCGACGAAAAACCTGTTGTCGAGATGGGCGATGAGGTGGAGCTTTCGCTGACGGCCTACATCTTTGCGGGTAGTCAGCCGCGCGCCGAGGCTATCTATTTTACTAACGAGCAGGTGCAAATCGACCGTTTGGCGGGATTGGGTTTGAATACCGAGTTTTGGACGGCGGAGCCTGTGAAGTTAAGATTGGGCAGCGGTGATATAATAAAAGGTGTAGAGAAGGCGTTAATAGGTTGCCACGAAGGTGATGTCGTAGAGGTTTATATGACCAAAGAGTCGGCTTATGGTAAGCACGCCGTTGGTATTGTGCCGAAGGATTCGTCGATAGCGTGGTGGTTTACAATTACCGCTGTAAGTAAAAGATAATGTAGGTTTTGTAGTGAGCTGAAAAGTATTTGTTGAGATATATGAGATTTGTTAATCGCTTATTTTTGGTGTTTGCGGCGATGACCGCTTTTGCGGTGTCGTCGTGCGTGGAGAGCAATGATTTGTCGTTCGAGGAGGTCGAGAAACTTGCGTTGGATGCCTGGATGGAGATAAATAAGCCCGAGGTAAAAGAGAATAATTATCAGGAGCGCGGAGGCTTTTATGTCGAAGTGCTTGAAGAGGGCGTGCAGGATAGCGTGGCTGTGCGTGATGCCGAGGGTAATCCATGGGTGTGGTTCGATGTTACATGCCGCGACTTGAAGGGTAATGTGGTGCTTACGCGCGATTATGGTCAGGCTCTTCAACAGGATAGCTATACGACTCATACTCACTATGTTCCATATTTTCTGTATTGCGGTGCCGACGAAAACACCTCGATGCCTGAGGGTACATACATGGCATTGCGTAATAAGTTGAAGATAGGCAAAAATTTGGAGTTTAAGGTGCGCTATGGTACTAAGTTGCGCCTATATTTGCCATCTTCGGTGGCAGCCGGTGACCAAACCATGGGTGGTGACGGCGGTTATGGCGGTCAGTATGTTTTGGATGCGCATCGTCCTATGATTGTCGATATGCAGGTATGGGGTCATGTGGCAAATCCTTTGGCGTATGAGGACTCATGGCTGAAATCTTTTGCCGAGGCTAATGGTGGCGTAGCTCCCAAGAAGGATAAAGAGCAGGAGAAGAAAGAGGCTGCGTTGCGTCGCTCGTATATGCGAAACAGCCGTGCTGACGAGGGTGAGGACAAAGAGGAAGAGGTTGTTTACGATGATAAATGGCACTTGGCGGTGGACTCAATCGCAGGCCTATATGTAAATTATCTTTATACCCCAAAGCAGAGCTTGAATTACGATTGCTTGCGTTCGGATACCTTGCTGTATGCCGGCCAGACCGAGTATAAGAAGGGTGAGGTTTTCGAGGCGGGACTTGCCGAGATTAATCGCAGGGTCGATGAGGCGCTCTTGGAGCGATTCGGCGAGGGTGTGCATCCTGCCGATGCCGAGCCTTTGGACTCTACAAATATCGCTAAAGTGTGGTATGTTGCTCGCTTGCTCGACGGCTTTATTGTGGATACCAACATCCCGGAGGTTAAGCGCATCGTTTATGATGATGTTGAGGATGATGAGGAGGGCAAGGCGTTGGATTTCTATACCGACAAGGATTCTGATGCGAATAAATATGTAGATGCGTGGATTTATGCCGTGCCGCAATTGAAACTCGGCGCATGGAACCTGATTCTTACCACTTCGTCGAATGCTTATGGCGCAACCGGTGTGTCGGGAACTTCAAGCAGCTCTTCGTCGAGCAACTATGCCGACTATTACAACTACTATAATTATTATAACAGCTATTATGGCAATGGCTATTACAATAATTACTATAACAACTATTATGGCTATGGTGGCTATGGCGGTTACCCGAGCTACGGTGGTTATGGAGGCTATTATGGCAATTATTACAACAATTACTACAATAGCTATTACTATAACAATTTGTACAACAACTCGTACTACACCGATACCACTACTACCACTACGGTTACAACCGAGATTCAGCCATATTCTCCGCTTTTGTGGCAGGTTTATATCGAGGAGGACGATAAGTAGTATTAGGGCTTTTATTTAAGGAAAATGACGAATGAGAGGGTTATATTTCGATATAATCCTCTTTTTTTGGTTTTTTTTGTTCGGAAATTTGGTAAAAAGAAAAATTGGTTGTAATTTTATGTGGAAAATGAAACGGAATGATTTTTTCGTCTTCGCTAAAACAATAACAAACCTAAAAATAGAGTCATTATGATTATTACATTTAATGAATTGCGTCGTATTAAGGACAAGTTGCCCAGCGGAAGCTCACAGCGCATTGCTGATGAGTTGGGAATTGATGTAGAGACAGTGCGTAACTACTTTGGTGGACGACACTTGGATGCTAAGGAGGGTGCCGGCATTCACATTGAGCAGGGTCCCGATGGTGGTGTTGTGACTTTGGATGATACAGCTATCCTTGATGCAGCAATGCGTATTCTCAATGAGAATAAATAATTGATTGATCGCGTGGGTCAATCGCTAAAGATTTTGCATCGAAACTCTTTGGGGTTTCGATGCTTTTTTATTGTCCGCACATGGCAATGTCGGTGGGCAAAGTAGGACTGACAGAGTCTGGTATAAAGTGACAAAATGTCAGCCAAAATGTCAGTCGGGATAATCGCTTTGGCACGCTTTTGTGCCATATTTCGATATTTTTGGCATATTTTCTTTTTGGTATAGCGTTTGTTTGTAGTTATGCAGCCGTGGGCGAGAAATTTTTAGGAAGAAGGGCCGGACGAAGGGCCTGCGGTAGGAAACGAGAAAATAAGTACAAACAAATAAAACATTAAGAACTATGGGAAAGATTATTGGTATTGACTTGGGAACAACAAACTCGTGTGTGTCTGTAATGGAGGGTAACGAGCCCGTTGTAATTCCAAATGCGGAGGGTCATCGTACCACTCCTTCAATTGTTGCATTCACCGACTCTTCGGAGCGCAAGGTAGGTGACCCGGCAAAGCGTCAGGCTATCACTAACCCTAAGCGTACAGTGTTCTCTATCAAGCGTTTCATGGGTGAGCAGTACGATAAGGTGACTAACGATATTCAGCGTGCTCCTTACTCAATCGTGCGTGGCGACAACAACACTCCTCGCGTAGATATTGACGGCCGTCAGTATACTCCACAGGAGATTTCGGCTATCATCCTTCAGAAGATGAAGAAGACTGCCGAGGATTACCTCGGCCAGGAGGTTTCGGAGGCAGTTATTACCGTTCCAGCTTACTTCTCTGACTCACAGCGTCAGGCTACAAAGGAGGCCGGTGAGATTGCAGGTTTGAAGGTGCGTCGTATCATCAACGAGCCTACCGCAGCGGCGTTGGCCTACGGTTTGGATAAGAAGGATGCCGATATGAAGGTTGCGGTTTATGACCTCGGAGGTGGTACTTTCGATATCTCAATCTTGGAGTTGGGTGACGGCGTATTCGAGGTTAAGTCTACAAATGGTGATACTCACCTCGGTGGTGATGATTTCGACCATGTGTTGATTGACTATATGGCTGAGGCGTTCAAGGCTGAGCACGGCGTTGACCTTCGTCAGGACCCGATGGCGTTGCAGCGCTTGAAGGAGGCTGCCGAGAAGGCGAAGATTGAGTTGTCATCTACTACAACTACCGAGATTAACTTGCCTTACATTATGCCTGTAAATGGTATTCCCCAGCACTTGGTGATGCCTTTGACTCGTGCAAAGTTCGAGCAGTTGGCAGACCACCTCATTCAGAAGACTATCGAGCCTTGTAAGATTGCATTGCGCGACGCAGGTCTTTCGGCGAGCGATATTGACGAGGTTATCTTGGTGGGCGGTTCTACCCGTATTCCTGCTATCCAGGCTATCGTCGAGCAGTTCTTCGGTAAGGCTCCTAACAAGTCGGTGAACCCCGACGAGGTTGTGGCTATCGGTGCTGCTATTCAGGGTGGTGTCCTTACAGGTGAGGTTAAGGATGTGCTTTTGTTGGATGTTACTCCTTTGTCGCTCGGTATCGAGACCTTGGGTGGTGTATTTACAAAGCTTATCGAGGCAAATACCACAATTCCTACACGCAAGAGTGAGGTATTCTCTACAGCTGCCGACAATCAGCCTTCGGTTGAGATTAATGTCTGCCAGGGTGAGCGTCCTATGGCACGCGACAATAAGTCTATCGGCCGCTTCCACCTCGACGGCATTCCGGCCGCTCCGCGTGGCGTGCCACAGATTGAGGTTACATTCGATATCGACGCAAACGGTATCTTGAATGTATCGGCAAAGGATAAGGGTACAGGCAAGGAGCAGAAGATTCGCATTGAGGCCTCTTCAGGCTTAACAGAGCAGGAGATTCAGCGCATGCGCGATGAGGCTAAGGCTAACGAGGAGAAGGATAAGCAGGAGAAGGAGCGTATCGACAAGATTAACGCGGCCGACTCAAATATCTTCGCTACCGAGAAGCAGCTCAAGGAGTATGGCGATAAGATTTCTGCCGACAAGAAGTCTGCAATCGAGGGTGCTTTGGCTAAACTTAAGGAGGCTCATAAGAATCAGGATGTTGCAGCTATTGATACAGCTATCGCCGAGCTTAACACAGCATGGCAGGCTGCATCGCAGGACTTGTATGCTGCACAGCAGGCTGAGCAGACTCAGGGTGGCGCACAGCAGAATCCCGGTGCCGGCTCTCAGCAGGGTGGCGCACAGCAGCAGCCCGAGGATGTAGAGTTCGAGGAGGTTAAGTAATCTAAGATAGGGGGCGTCTAATATGGGGCGTCTGACAAGGAGGTGCTAACAAGACTCTTTCGGCATCTGCCTTGCTCCCGCAAAAAAATAGTGTGTTCCAAACTTGTGGAACACACTATTTTTTTTGTTTTTAGGGAAATTAGGGAGATTAAGGAGATTAGGGAGATTAAGGAAATTAGGGAGATTAAGGAGATTAGGGAATTTAGCGCCGACGCAAAAAAAACAGTAATCCCTAAACTCCCTAAACTCCCTAAACTCCTTAAATTCTCTAAACTCCCAAATTCCTTAAATCCTCTACTTATTGCTTTTCATCTTTCATCCCGCTACGCGGTCTTTTCCTCCTTCGCACCTCGGCAAAGAGTAAGATTTTCGAGATTCTCACGCTTCGCTCAGAATGGCACCGAAAATCTTGCCCCCTGCGCTCGCATACTCGCAGTGTTCTCACAATCGTTTCACTCCCTCAGAGTGACGAAAAACTCAATTTTGAATTTTGAATTCTGAATTTTGAATTCTCTTTGCTCTTTAATCCCGCTACGCGGTCTTTTAGTTGCTTCGCCATAACATAGTCTGCAAGCAGCCTCTGTCTAAGGCTTAATCGCAACTTTGCTCTTGTTCCTTTGTGCGTGATGGTCTGATTTTTACTGTTTTGGTGGGGCTAAAAGCCGAAAACTGCAAAATATTTTCATAAAAGGTCGAAAAACGGGCGCAATGATTCGATTTTCAGACATTTTTTATTATCTTTGTACGCTAAAAATCGGATTGTCCTTGGATGCGGTTGCGCCGAGAGGTATGCCCGTAGCGAATTAGCTTGGAACAAAGAACAATTAAATTAAATACAAACAAAAAATTTTACAACAATGCAAAGTAAAGGCTTAGTTAAATTAATCGCAATTTTCTTGGTAGTTGCGTGCGTTTACCAGCTCTCATTCTCGTTTATTACGCGTAGCGTAGAGAAGGATGCAGTGGAGTATGCTGCTGCATTCGACCAGGCAGAGCAGGCATCGCGTGAGGCTTATTATTTGGACTCAATCCAGAATAAGCCGGTTTTCAATTTCTTGGGTAAGAAGTTCACTTACAAAGAGTGTAAGGAGAAGGAGGTAAACCTTGGTCTTGACCTTAAGGGTGGTATGAATGTAATGCTCGAAATCGAGGTTCAGGATTTGGTGAAGTCACTCGCAGGTGACAGCCAGGATGACCCCGCTTTCGTTGAGGCTATTACTCGTGCCAATACCGCTTTGGCTGAGGGTACAAACGACTATATCGGTGAGTTCGCAAAGGCTTATGCCGAGGTGTCGAATGGTGCTCCTTTGGCTGCCATCTTCGTTAGCCCCGACCGTCAGGATATTACCCCTAACTCTACTGATGATGAGGTAATTAAGGTGTTGAAGGCTGAGACCGATGCAGCTATCGCCGCATCTTTCAATATCTTGCGTAGCCGTATCGACCACTTCGGTGTTACACAGCCCAATATCCAGCGCTTGCCCAACTCTAACCGTATCATGGTTGAGTTGCCGGGTGTTAAGGAGCCTGAGCGTGTTCGTAAGCTCTTGCAGGGTTCTGCTTCGTTGGAGTTCTGGGAGGTATACTCTGCTCAGGAGATTCTTCCCGTTTTGGCAGAGGCTGATGCTCTCTTGAAGCAGACTGCTGAGGAGGCTGCTCCTGCCGAGGAGGTTAATGAGGAGGCTAAGGCTGAGGCAAATGACCTTGTTGCAGAGGTTGCTGCTGCCGAGGGCGCTGAGGATGAGGTTGTTTCTCGCTTCTCTCGTGAGACTAATCCTTTGTTCTCGTTGTTGGATCCTTCTTATGCAGGTGGTTGCATCGTAGGTTTTGCTACTGCGGCCGATATGCCTATGATTAACGAGTATTTGGCTCGTCCCGAGATTCAGAATCTCTTCCCCACAGATTTGAGCCTCAATTGGGGTGTTAAGGGTGAGGCTTATGCCGATGGCCGCTTCGCTCTGTATGCACTTCGCTCAATAGATGGCAAGCCTGCAATGGACGGCTCGGCTGTGTCTACAGCTCAGGAGAACTACTCTCAGAATGGTTCTGCTGCCGAGGTTAACCTTATGATGAACTCTAATGGTGCATCACAGTGGGCTCAGCTTACAGGTCAGAATATCGGCAAGCCTATCGCAATCGTGTTGGATGGCTTGGTATATTCGGCTCCTAATGTACAGAACAAGATTGAGGGTGGTAGCTCGGTAATTACCGGTAATTTTACAATCCAGGAGGCTCAGGACTTGGCTAATGTCTTGAAGTCTGGTAAGGTTCCCGCGCCTGCACGCATCATTCAGGATGAGGTGGTTGGTCCATCACTCGGTGCGGAGTCTATCAATGCCGGTATGTTGTCATTTGTTTTGGCATTCTTCCTCGTGTTGCTCTATATGGGCTTGTTCTACAAGGCTGCAGGTTGGATGGCCGACTTGGCACTTTTGCTCAACATCTTCTTGTTGATGGGTGTTTTGGTATCATTCGGTGCAGTGTTGACATTGCCCGGTATCGCCGGTATCGTTCTTACGATGGGTATGGCTGTGGATGCCAATGTGATTATCTATGAGCGTATTAAGGAGGAGTTGCGTGCCGGTAAGGGTATTGCGTTGGCTATCAAGGATGGTTTCTCGAATGCTTACTCTGCAATTATCGACGGTCAGCTCACTACAATCATCACCGGTATCGTATTGTTCGTATTCGGTAATGGTCCTGTTCAGGGCTTTGCTACTACCTTGGTTATCGGTATCATCACATCACTCTTCTGCGCAATCTTCATCACTCGTATGTTGATTGAGTGGGTTGTAGAGAAGTGGGGTTCAATCTCATTCTCTCGCTCTTGGTCGGAGAATTGGTTGGCAAATGTGAAGTTTGATTTCATCGCAAAGCGTAAGATTTCATACGCTATCTCAGGTGCACTTATCGTAGTTTCGATTATCTCATTGGCAGTTCTTGGCTTGAATACCGGCGTTGAGTTCACCGGTGGTCGTACTTATGTTGTACGCTTCGACCAGAATGTAGCAGTTGAGAATGTGCGTACAGCTTTGGAGCAGGCTTTGGTTAGCGACGATGCTACCATGTCGTCTTTGGAGGTTAAGCAGTTCGGTGGTGAGAATCAGGTTCGTATCATCACTCAGTATAAGTACAACGATACATCAGAGGAGACTACAGCTCAGGTAGACGCTTTGTTGTACGAGGCTTTGAAGGAGTTCTACTCATACGAGATTACTTTGGATGGCTTCACCAGCACTCAGGATGACCAGAATGGTATCATCTCTTCTTCGAAGATTGGTCCTGCAATTGCAAAGGATATGCTCTTCAGTGCATTCTATGCAGTGTTGTTCTCGTTGGTAGCTATCGGTTTGTATATCACATTGCGATTCAAGCGTTGGCAGTGGGCTTTGGGTGCTACGGCTGCGTTGGCACACAATGCGTTCCTTGTGATTGGTATCTTCTCATTGCTTTATCATGTGATGCCTTTCGCTTTGGAGGTTAACCAGGCATTTATCGCTGCTATTTTGACCATCATCGGTTACTCTATCAACGATACAGTGGTTATCTTCGACCGTATTCGTGAGTTCATCACGCTCTATCCTAAGCGTGCTATGGGCGAGAATATCAACAACGCAATCTGCTCGACTTTGTCGCGTACGATGAACACCTCAGGTACTACAATCGTAACATTGCTTGCGATGTTTATCTTGGGTGGTGAGAACTTGCGTGGTTTCATCTTCGCATTGCTCTTGGGTGTTGTTATCGGTACATACTCTTCAGTATTTATCGCAACTCCTATCGCTTACGATATTTTGAGCAAGAAGGAGAACAAGTAGTCTTATATAATATAAATATAAGTAATAAGGATTGCGGTATCCCTCACTTAGGGTGCCGCAATCTTTTTTTTGGAGGGGGGGGGCGGGGCAATTGTCGGGATGTGGGTGTTTTGGTCGCGATAGGATTAAAATTTGAAAAATATCGCTTGAAAGTGTTTATCAAGCGCTGTTTTTTTATAACTTTGTGGGCGTTATGAACAAGGTAGCAGAGAGAATAAGGGTTTTTAAGCGTTGGGTGCAGCGATATGTGTCGCCGGCATTCATTGCGCTCTTTTGTGCATCGTTTATTTTGTGGTATATCCTTAAGTTGGGAAATGTTTATACGACAGATTATTCGGTCTTTGTGAATATCGACGGACAGACGCTGCGCGTGCCTTGCGTTGTCGAGGGTGTAGGTACCAATCTTTTCGGATACCGAGTCTATATGCACAAGGAACTGAAGATTCCTATGTCGGACTTGAAATATAAGATAGAAAAGGTCTACGACGAGGAGAGTGGCGAACCTTTAGGTCGGGTTTATGTCTTCGACCACCAATCTATGCAGAGTGCCATTTCGGTGCGTTTTAGCGATATTAAGGTGGTGTCGGTGGGCGATATTCCTACGCTCCCTGTGCCGGAGGATGTTGCTTCGAAGTCAAAATCTCAAAAATAATTCCCCATGTATAAAGTTGGTATCACTGGTGGTATCGGAAGCGGTAAGAGTAGCGTTTGTGCGCTCTTGTCGGCTTATGGCGTCGCTGTGTACGACTCCGACGCAAGAGCAAAGGCTCTGATGAACGAAAGCGAGTCGTTGCACCGAGCGTTGTGTGAGGCTTTTGGCGAAGAGTGTTATAATGCAGAGGGGCTCAATCGTGCCTACCTTGCATCGCAGGTGTTTGGCTCCGAGGAGGCTTTAGCTCGCTTGAATTCCATTGTACACCCCGCCGTTAGAGCTGATTTTCGCGCGTGGGCAGAGCGTCAGCAGGGGACTTATGTCGTGCTGGAGAGCGCAATATTGTTTGAGGCGGGATTTGAAACGGAGGTAGATACGACCGTGGCTGTGCTGGCGCCAAAGGAGGAGCGCATACGCCGAGCCATGCAACGCGACGGAGTGGAGCGTGAGGCGATAGAACGACGCATGGAGCATCAAATGGGTGACGAGGAGTTGCATGCCAAGGCGGAGAAATGCCTTGTAAATCTGCGCATGGATTATCTTGAAAGTGATGTTGAGCAACTTCATAAAATGTTATTGTATGAGGCTCGGAGATAGTATTTTGGATTTGTCACACCCCCGGGTAATGGCTATTGTCAATGTTACCGACGATTCGTTTTATAGGGGCAGTCATAATATTAGCGAGCAGCAACTTTTGCAGCGTGTATCGTGCGCCATTATGGATGGGGCTGAGATAATCGACATAGGCGGCTACTCGTCGCGACCTGCGGCTAAGGATGTGCCGCTTGAGCAGGAGTGGATGCGCGTGGAGTGGGGTTTGCGTGCCGTTCGTGCCGTGTCGGAGAGTGTTGCGGTGTCGGTTGATACATTTCGTGCCGAGGTCGCGCGTAGGGTTTTGGATAGCTTTGGCGCGGTGATTATAAACGATATTTCGGCAGGCGAGGCGGATGTGCAGATGATAGATGTCGTTGCAAAATATGGCGTGCCATATGTGGCGATGCACATGCGAGGAACGCCCGCAACGATGCAGCAAATGACCGACTATCCTGAAGGAGTTGTCGAGGAGGTGTGCCGTTATCTCGAGCAGAAGGTTAAGGCGTTACAGGAGCAGGGCGTTGAGCAGGTGATTTTAGACCCAGGATTCGGTTTTGCCAAGAGTCTCGAACAGAATTATGAACTTTTGGCCGGCATGCACCGTCTATGCGGAATGGGTTATCCCGTTTTGGCGGGATTATCTCGCAAATCAATGATATATAAGGCTTTGGATATTGCGCCCGACGATGCGTTAAATGGTACAACGGCGCTCAATTGGGAGGCTCTGCGGCAGGGCGCTAAGATTCTGCGGGTACACGATGTGAAGGAGGCTCGCGAGGTGATAAAATTATTTGAACAATACAAAAAAGAAATTGTCTAACAAGGAACTTTCTGCGTTACGCTTGTCCTCAAAATGCTCATTTACGCTAAGTAAACTCCGCTTCTTCGGGCTTCGCAGGCCTTGAAATTCCCCTTGTTATACAACTTCTGACACAATAAGGGCCTGTCCAAATATTAGACAGGCCCATTTTCGTTTATTGTTTTTAGGTGAAATTACTCGCCCCAAAGGTTGCGAGGATATACACCGGCCTCGATGAGCTCCTCAATCTTGGCTACGAGCTGTGGTTTGTCGGCCTGATATGTTACACCAAACCAGTTAGCTGTAGTGCTCAAAACCTTCAACTTGGCTGTACCCTTGCCTACCAACTCATTAACCATCAAAGGAATGAAGAACTCAGCCTTGAGGTTTGCCTGATTTGCAGGATCTGCGAGGAAGCCCTTGAAATACTCCTCAGAGTGAGTGAAGTAGTCGGGAGTGAAACCAAAGAGGTTCATAGATACGGGAGTGTTCTCCTCCAAAGCTACATCGTCGCCCAAGTCGTGGAATACGATTGTACCCTCGGCATTGCGCTCAATCTTTGTGCGCTCAACGATAGATGTGAGGAAACGGTTCTCGTCTACCTCGCACACGCCGCGTGATACGGTACCATTCTCCGACAAAGTCTTGTTCACCTCGTAGCCTACCATGCAATAGTGGTTGCTCTCCTCGCCGAGTTGGCTCAAATAGTCGCCGATAACTTTGTAGGCATCTGCACCATAGAAGTCGTCAGCGTTGATAACTGCGAAAGGCTCCTTGATAGCATCCTTCGCCATGATAAGAGCGTGGTTTGTGCCCCAAGGCTTCTCGCGACCCTCGGGAACTGAGAAACCTTCGGGAAGATAATCGAGCTCCTGATATACAACCTCAACCTCAATCTTACCACCGAAACGCTCCTTGTTGAATACCTGAGTGAAGGCCTCAGCAAAAGAGTGACGGATAACAAATACCACCTTGCCGAAACCGGCACGAATGGCGTCATAGATAGAGTAGTCAATGATAGCCTCATTGTTTGGGCCTACGCCATCCATCTGCTTGAGGGCTCCATAGCGAGAACCCATGCCGGCAGCCAATACAAGTAATGTAGGTTTTACCATAATTTTATGAATTAGTTTAGATAGTGTTAGTTTTTTTTAATCACACAAAGTTAATAAAAATATGTTTATTGTCAAATAATTAACTCTAAAAATCATTTTAGAAATAATAAAGCATTTCGGCGTGTCGTTCCCATGTAATGAAATTGGCTCTTTTTTGAATCGTAAAGATAAAAAGGAGGGGTTATGTCGGGTGAAATATCCAAAAAAATAGTATATTTGCATGATGTAGATATTTAGATATGAAACGATTGTTTGAGAATATAAAGGGATGGTTCCGCAAGAAGCGTTTTTCGATGAGTGACCCCGCCGAGGGACGCGATAATTGGAGTGTGCATATCTCACCGGCAGGATTGTTGGGCAGTATGATTGCCTTTGGAATTTTTCTCTTTTTGCTTGTGCTCATTTTGGTGGCATACACTCCCATTTTGGATATATTCCCCGGCTATCGTACAGCGGCCGAGCGTTCGCATGATGCTCTGGTCGAGGAGGTTATGAGGGTCGATTCGTTGGAGCGCCGAATGAACGACATGTTGGTGTATAGCGAGAATGTCGCGATGATAATGGATGGCCGTACCCCTGTTGTGCGTTCCCAAATGCTCGAAAACGACACTGTGAAATTGGATAAGACATTGGTTAAACCGTCGACCCTGGATTCGTTGTTGCGTGCCCAGATGGAGGGCGAGGGTGATTATTCGTTGGCCAAGACTTTGGTGTCGCAGGGCACAGAGGGTGGCAGCAAGGTCTTTGCAGCACCTATCGAGGGTATTATTACCCGTCATTTCTCGCGTGAGGATAACTACTTGGGCGTGGGTATTCAGGCTGCGCCAAATGCACCGGTCACATCAATTGATGAGGGTGCGGTTGTGGATGTCGCATCGAATAATGATATGGGTACAACCGTTACGGTGCAACATTACGATGGCTATGTGGCGGTGTATCGCAATCTTACGCAGGTCCTGGTCGATAAGGGTCAAACGCTCAAGGCTCGCCAGGTTATAGGTTATAACTCTATGCCGCAGGTCGGCGATGCCGATAATCCCATCTTTGAGATGGAGATTTGGCATGAGGGTAAGGCTGTGGACCCCGAAATTTATATTGTATTTTAGTGCTTTGTGAGGATGAAACAACGATTGTCGATACTTGGCTCTACGGGCTCGATAGGTGTGCAGACGCTCGATATAGTGGCTGAAAATCCCGATTTGTTTGAGGTGAACTCTTTGGCCGCAGGCTCAAATTGGGAGCTCCTTGCCAAGCAGGCCATCCGCTTCGATGCCGATTGCGTGGTAATTGCCGATGAATCGAAATATGAGCCTCTGCGAAACGCTTTAGAGCCATATCCTATCAAGGTATATGCGGGCGAGCAGACCATGGAGCAGATAGTTGCAAGTCCGCAGGTCGATGTTGTGATAAATGCTCTGGTGGGCTATGCGGGCCTGCGACCTACGGTTGCCGCTATTCGTGCGGGAAAGAAAATCGCGCTTGCAAACAAAGAGACTTTGGTTGTGGGTGGCGATTTGGTTATGCGTCTGGCAGCAGAGAATCGTGTGCCTATCTTGCCTATTGATTCCGAACATTCGGCTATTTTTCAGTGTCTTGTGGGTGAACATGCGCCGGTGCGCCGCCTGATTATAACTTGCAGCGGCGGGGCGTTGCGTGATGTGCCTGCGGAGGAACTGGCGACGGTGACTCCTGCGCGAGCATTGAAGCACCCCCAGTGGCAAATGGGCGCAAAGATTACCATCGACTCGGCTACACTTGTAAATAAGGGCTTCGAGGTTATTGAGGCACATTGGTTGTTTGGTATGCCGGCCGAGCAGATTTCGGTGCTGATACATCCGCAGTCTATCGTTCATTCGATGGTAGAGTTCGAGGATGGAGCTATCAAAGCGCAGTTGGGTACTCCCGATATGCACATGCCTATAAGCTACGCTCTGATGTTCCCTTGTCGTGCCAAGCGCGAGGCCGAGAGGTTTGATTTTTTGGCTAATCCCATGTTATCGTTTGCCGAGCCTGACAGAGTGAAATATCCGGCATTGGATATTGCTTACGACTGTTTGCGTCGGGGAGGTACGGCTGCTTGCGTGATGAATGGTGCCAACGAAGTTGCCGTGGCGGCATTCCTGAAGGAAAAATGTGGTTTTAACGATATTGTGGGCTCGATAGAGTATGCTTTGCAGAGGGCCGAGTTTGTGGCGAAGCCTTCGTTGGAGGATTATGCTGCGCTGAATGTAGAGTCGCGAGCGTTGGCTGCGGAGTATTTGAAATTGTAAATTTTTTAGAGTAATAATATGGATATTTTAATTCGGGTAATTCAGTTTTTTATGAGTTTGTCGCTCCTGGTGGCGATACATGAGTTCGGACACTTTATCATGGCACGCGTCTTTAAGATTCGTGTCGAGAAGTTTTACATATTCTTCGACCCCTGGTTCTCGCTATTTAAGAAGAAGATAGGTGATACGGAGTATGGCCTGGGTTGGCTGCCGTTGGGCGGTTATGTGAAGATTGCCGGTATGATTGACGAGTCGATGGATACCGAGCAGATGAAGCAACCCGAGCAGCCGTGGGAGTTCCGTGCAAAGCCGGCATGGCAGCGCCTCCTGGTGATGATTGCGGGTGTTGTGATGAATGTTCTGCTGGCGATGATGATTTATACGGGCATCCGCTATACGCATGGCGAGTCGTATATGGCAAACGAGGATGTTCGCTGGGGATATGTGTTCAACGAGGCCGGTAAAAATATGGGTTTCTGCGATGGCGATAAGATTATCTCGATAGATGGCGAGGCGATAGACGATGTTAATGAAATCCGTTCGAAATTACTCCTCACCGAAGGCGCTCGCGGTATTGTTGTGGAGCGCGGAGGTGAAGAGGTCGCTTTTACCATTCCGTTCGAGGAGTTGCTCTCGATGCGTAGAGAGAAGGCGTATGTAGATTTATATTCGCTTTGTGTGCCGTTTATTGTCGATTCTGTGGTGAACGAGGCTGTTGCAGCGGCAGGTGTGCAGGTCGGTGACGAGGTTGTGGCATTGAATGGAGTGAAGTTTGCGGGTGTGTCAGAGGCTACATCTTTGTTGCAGAACGAATATAAGGGCGATAGCGTAAAATTGTCAGTTCTGCGCGGAGGCGAAACTCGTGATGTAAAGGTGGCTGTGAATGAGGAGGGTAAGATAGGTGTATTGCTCAAAACCGATATTTTCCAGCCTCGCACTCGCGAGTTTACATTCTTAGAGGCTATTCCTGCTGGTGTGCAACTCGCCGGCGAGAGCATTGCCGAGTATTGGCAGCAGTTGAAGCTTATCTTCCAGCCCAAAACCAAGATGTATGAGGAGTTGGGCGGCTTTATTGCTATCGGCAAGATTTTCCCTTCGGAGTGGGACTGGCTGCGCTTCTGGTCGATGACTGCAATGTTGTCGATTATGCTTGCGGTGTTGAATATTCTGCCTATTCCGGGCCTGGATGGCGGTCATGCCTTGTTTACGCTGTGGGAGATAGTGACAGGTCGCAAGCCGAGCGATAAGTTCTTGGAGATAATGCAATATATCGGATTCCTTATACTGTTGGCTCTCATTATCTATGCTAACGGAAACGACATATATCGCCTATTTGTAGGCTAAGAGGCTAAATTGTGGTTGTATGGCAAAGGTTAAAAAGGCATATTTCTGTCGCGAGTGCGGATTCGAGGCTCCCAAGTGGTTGGGTAAGTGCCCCGCGTGTGGGCAGTGGGATACCTTTAGCGAGGAGGTGATTGCTAAGGCATCTGCCTCGTCGGCGGTGTCGGTTGCTGTGGGTGATATGCCACATACGCCGCCCCAGAGGGTTAGCGAGATTGAGCGCTCGAATGTCCGCCGCTTGGATTTGCACAATAGCGAGGTGAATCGTGTGCTGGGTGGAGGCCTTATGCCGGGCTCGCTGGTGCTGTTGGGCGGAGAACCGGGTATCGGAAAATCGACATTGAGTTTACAATTGGCATTGACGGCACATGGCCTGAAGACGCTATATGTATCGGGCGAGGAGTCTGCCGAGCAGATTAAGATGCGCGCCGAGCGTATAGGCATCGGCAACGAGGAGTGCTACATCTATTCGGAAACGCTGCTCGAAAATATCCTGATGCAGATTAAGCAATATGAGCCCGATGTTGTTGTGATTGACTCTATTCAGACGATTTATACCGAAACAATCGAATCTTCGGCAGGCAGTGTGTCGCAAATCAGGGAGTGTGCTGCGTCGCTGTTGAAATATGCCAAGACGACGGGCACTTCGATATTTATTATCGGACATATTACGAAGGATGGAGCTATCGCGGGTCCCAAGATTTTGGAGCATATTGTCGATGTCGTGTTGCAGTTCGAGGGCGATGGAAATAATGTAAATCGCATCTTACGAGGTATAAAAAATCGCTTTGGAGCAACTTTCGAGATAGGTGTCTTTGAGATGTACGACAAGGGCTTGCGTGCGGTGGAAAATCCTTCGGAGATTCTGCTATCGCACTACGAAGAGCCGTTGAGCGGAATAGCCGTTGGTGCTTCGGTCGATGGTGTGCGCCCTTATCTTATCGAGGTGCAGGCATTGGTAAGCAATGCCGCATATGGTACGCCTCAGCGCAATGCTACGGGCTTCGATACGCGTCGCATGAGCATGCTCTTGGCGGTGTTGGAGAAGAGGATCGGCATGAAGATGTTCCAGAAGGATGTGTTCTTGAACTTCGCCGGAGGTTTTAAGGTTGCAGACCCGGGTTTGGATTTGGCTGTGGTGTCGGCCGTTGTGTCGTCGTACTACGATAGGGCTGTGGCCGAGGGCGTCTGCTGTGCCGGCGAAATAGGCCTTTCGGGTGAGGTGCGTCCCGCTCCGCGTACCGAGCAGCGCGTTAGTGAGGCTGCGCGCTTGGGCTTTAGACGGATTATCGTGTCGGGATTTTTGCGTAAAACATTGAAAGTACCGAAGGGTATTGAAGTGGTCTACATTAACAATATCGGAGAACTTCCTCCGGCTCTGTTTTGCGAGAAAATTTAACTCGTGAGCATTTGAAAATGGTATAACATTTGAGATACTCCCTTCGAAATGATTCGAGGGGAGTTTTTCTTTAATTAGGCATTTAGTATGACAATACAGGAGTTTAATGCCATTACGGCACATAATAAATTGACATTGGTGGATTTCTATGCTTCGTGGTGTGGGCCTTGTAGGGCTATGCACCACACTTTAGACAGAGTAGAAGAGATGTTTGGCGGCGAGGTAGATGTTCTGCGCATAGATATCGACCATCCTGTGAATCGGAGCATTGTCGAGCATTTTCGCATTATGGCAGTACCTACGCTCATGCTCTTCCGCCGTGGGCGCCGACTATGGCGCGAGAGTGGCGTTTTGTCGGTCGACAGCCTCGCCGAAGTGATTCGTCGTTATGAGCGGGTTGAGATTTATTAGACCAATCCCCCGAAGTCGCATGTAAGAGCTTCGGGGGATTCTCTTTTTCGGGTATTTACTCCATGCGCCACGACATCTCGTCGGCAATATACTCCTTTATCGGACAGTCGGGCAGTGCTTGCAGCGTGGTGCGAACCTCCGCTGCGAGATTTTGAGAAAGGGCGGCCGACATCACTGCGATGATTCCTTGCGCAACGAGGCGTGATGAATTGTGCCGCTGTGCGACATCATGTAGCGAATCGAGCGCATGCCGACAGGCGCTACTTCCCTTACGGGCTGCTGCCATTAGAGCGGCATATGCCACAAACTCCAGCTCCGAACCACTCCAATTATCATATATCTGCGCAAATGGCTCTGCTTTGCTCAGCAGGGCAAATGCCATCTCCTCGGCTATTTCCGAGGTGGTTATACCATCGCGCCACGCATGCTGAGTGTCGTTGAACTTGCCCGGCTCGGCGATGTGCAGTGCGGCAAGGCGTAATTCGCGCACATCTTGTTTATATAGGTATAGGGCCAAGTCGTTGTTTTGCGGCTCGGTGGCGGCAATGGAGCGAATGGTGGGCAGGCTTACCCCATAATTCAGCCCATAGCGTGTGCCATAATAGCGCATGGCATCTGCTACGGCGCCATTCATCTCGCGTCGTAACTCACCCAGCAAATGTATCATTCTCGATGTCAGGTCTATGGCCACGATATATACGGATTTTTATTTTGCAATAGTTGTAGTCTGTCCAAACTCGAAAATGGGGAGTGTGCGGCTGTTGAGAACCTCGTCACCCAGCTTTACGGCGCATTGGCTTAGGTCGGCACAGCGAATCTGCATAACCGACTTTGCTTTGATGTCGGCAGGAGTTACGCCCTGTGTCATAACCTTACCCGAAGGGGTGATTTCGAGTGTGATGGCATCACCTGCGTTGGCTGAAGCATCCTGAAGACCTGAGCTTTTTGAGAAACGCGCGAGTGCATATGTTCGCTGCTCGGCATCCATCGAAACATAGAATCGCTCGGTGTAAGTCGAAATGATGTTTTTGCCAAAGAAGAGCTCCAGGAGGGCCTGTTCCTGCTTGTCGAGTGCCTCAAGTGCATCTTTCAAGCCTGCACCAAAGACATTCTCGCCGGCCTCGCCCGTGATAAGCTCCATGCGATGCTTGCGAATATCGAAAATAGCCTGTGCGGCCTCCATAGCCGAGGCGTCGAGACTCTGCACTACGCTGGATGTGCGGTCGGGAAGAATCTTTGCAAACTCAGTTGTGTTGCCATTGTGTGAGTATACTTCTTCACTTGTGGGCTCGGAGTCGATTTTGTAAAGCATCTCGTCGGCCGATACAAGGGCGAGATTGGCCTCTAAAAGGCGGTAAGTGGTTTTCTCTACAAGTGAACCTCGTGTGTCGAGATACTTTTGTGCATAGCGCGCATAAGGTCCTACAATTGTCTGCTCCTTCTCGATGGTCACATCCACCACCAAGGCAGTTGTGGGCGATATGAACGATGTAGCGCCCGAGGCGTCGGTCACAACACCGACTACCGATTGGTAGGCATTGTTTTGCGCCATTGCCGATGTTGCAAAACCTAATATGAGAGTTGCGATAAAAAATACCTTTTTCATAAAATGATTGAAGTTTTAATGGGTTATCACTTCTACAAAAGTAGCTTTTTTGAGCGATATAACAAAAAATAGTCTAATTACTTTACTATTTGCAACCCGGCTTCTTGCCACGAGAGTATGCCGCCGTCAAGTTCCACAACCTCGAAGCCTTGCTGCGCAAGTTGTGTGGCGGCAGCCTTGCTGCGACGACCACTGCGGCAATATATGGCGATTGTTTTATCTTTAGGCAGTGTGGCGTCGGCCTGTGCTACGAAATTATCTTGCAGTGCGTCGATGTTGTATTGCGCCGTAGGCAGGTGTCCTGCAGCCCACTCGTCGGCGCGCCGAACATCCACGACTATGGTGTTTTCTGTGGCTATAATTTCAGAAAACTCCTCGACACCGACCGATTTGAACGATGGGGTGTCGTTGCAACCAATGGCAAAAAATGATAAAAAGCTCATAATTAAAAAGTATCGTTTCATAGGTCTAAAATTTCAAGTAAAAATCGCGGGTCAAAGCTTTGTACTCTTCGCTGTAACCCATCGGGCCGTTATCCTCGATGATGACTCTCTCGGGCGAGGGAATCTCGGCGGGTGGCACAGCCGAAAACTCTGCCATGATGCGTTTTACTCCGCTTTCGGGGGTGCTCCACACCTCGCATTGGCGAGTGAGGAAGAGTCTGCCACGCGCCGCAGAACAAAATCTGGCAAACTCCGTCGGGGGGAGTATGAGCGAAAAGTGCCCTTCGGGCGCGAGTAGTCTTAAAACTCCTGCCGCCAAATCCTCGAACGAGAGCGACGATGTGTGGCGAGCCGTTGTGCGTGCGGCATCGGGCGAGAACAGTGAGTCGATGAAGTAGGGCGGATTCGAGATTATAGTGTCGAATGTCGCCGAAGGATGAAAATCTTGCAAGGCACACTCCTTAATCGAGATTCTGTCGTTCCAGGGTGATGCTGCGGCATTTTCGCGAGCCTGTGAGGCGCAGTCGGCGTCTATGTCGATAGCTGTGATTACGGCCTTGGGCGAGCGTTGTGCCGCCATAATGGCTATGAGTCCCGTGCCTGTGCCGATGTCGAGAATCGAGCCTTCATCTTCGGGTAGCGCCGCCCATGCACCGAGCAGCGTGCCATCCGTCCCGACCTTCATGGCGCAACGGCTGTGGTCAATATGAAACTGCTTGAAAGTAAAACCCTTACCTCGCATAATGCCTCTATTGTTTCAAAAATCCGTCAATGCCCGCGCCGAATAACGAGTAGTCGTAGCGTATGGGGTCTTTGGCGTCGAATTCTCGCAAATTATTAGTTATTTCCACCGTGGCCTTCCAGTCGCTTTGCTTTCGGTTGAGTAGCCCCAAGGCGCGACCCATATTGCCCGTATGAACATCCAAAGGCAGGTAGAGTGCCGACATGGGAATCTTGCGCCAAAGGCCGAAATCAACGCCTCTATCGTCGTGGCGCACAAACCATCGCAAATACATATTCAGTCGTTTGCAGGCGGCACCCTTGTCGATGCTTGAAAGGTGCTTCTCGCAGTGTGTATTGTGCTCGCAAGAGAAAAATTCGCGGCGGAATGATGACAGTACCGCAGCTAAATTGCCTGTGCGTTCATACTCGCTCTCGAAATAGTCGCCAATACCTCCGTGACGCTCCATTATGCCTCGTATGGCGAGTACGAAGTCGGTAAAATCCTGACCGTTGAATGTGCGATGTACATAGCTTTGCAGGTGCGCTAATTCGCTCGCCGAGGCGTTGCGCACAAAGTCAGCCGGAGCATTGTCCATGTACATCATCATGCGGTGAGCACTCTTGACAATGGCTTTGCGGTTGCCCCAAGCTATGGTCGAGGCGAAAAATCCGGCAATCTCCCTATCGGCTTTGTCCGCAAATGAGTGCGGCACGCTTATCGGGTCGGGCTCGATAAATTCGGGTCGGTTGTATTTGTCGTGAAGGTGCTCCAACAGCTCCTTTAACTCTTCTCTATCCATTCGGTGTGTGGTTATAAAATCATTCCGTCACGCATCGTGATTTTTCTGTCGGCCATCGACGCCAATCCCTCGTCGTGGGTGACGATGATGGTGGTCTGGCCCAACTCCTCGCGCAGGCGGAAAAAGAGCGAGTGTATCTCGTCGCGATTCTGCGAGTCGAGGTTACCCGAAGGCTCGTCGGCAAGGAGTAGTGCGGGGCGATTTATCAACGCACGCGCAATTGCGACGCGCTGCTGCTCTCCGCCCGAAAGCTGGCTCGGCTTGTGGGTTGTGCGGTCGGCAAGGTTCATCATTTTCAATAGTTGCAGCGCCTCCTGTTCGGCCTCTCGATGGTCGCGGCGGGCGATAAGTGCCGGCATCATCACATTTTCAAGGGCCGTAAATTCGGGCAAAAGGTGATGAAACTGAAAAACAAAACCAATGCGGCGGTTGCGGAAATCCGACAAGCGGTCGTCGTTCATTGCTCCGACATCCTCTTCGTCGATGCTCAGCGTGCCGCTATCCATAGGTGAAAGCGTGCCAAGAATCTGCAATAGCGTGGTCTTTCCGGCGCCACTTTGTCCGACAATCGAAACCACCTCGCCGGCTGCCACATCAATCGAAACGCCCTTCAGGACCTCCAGCTCGCCGAAGCTTTTATGTATATCGTGTGCGTGTATCATATTGACAAAGGTACACAATAATTCAAAATTCAAAATTCAAAATTCAAAATTATTTCGTGGACACGCAAAAAAATCAAAATTAATCCGACGCAAGGTCGGCTTTTCCTCCTCGCGGCTCGGCATAACCCAACCAGGGCTTGGTTTCTGCTCTCGCTCCGCAGCGTCGGTTCAAAATTCAAAATTATTTGCTTTCAATCGCACAAGAAACCAAAAAACCGGTCCGAAAATGATAATTTTTCGGTGAATGTGTGTTATTTCGAAAAAAAATGCCTATCTTTGCGCGCTATGTTTAACTAATTAACAATTTTAAGAAAATGCCAAAAATGAAAACTAATGCCGCTGCAAAGAAGCGTTTTACTTTCACCGGCACAGGTAAGATCAAGCGTAAGCACGCTTATCACAGTCACATCCTGACAAAAAAGACTAAGAAGCAGAAGCGTAACTTGTGTTATTCTTCAACTGTATCTGCAGCCGACGAGGCTAAGATCAAGAACTTGTTGGTTAAATAATTAACCGACGCCGAAATTATTTTATTAACCGGGACGGAATAGCCCCAAAGAGTGTGAGAGAATCACACCGCTATGAGTTCCATCAAAAACTTATTTTACTATGCCACGTTCAGTCAATGCTGTTGCGTCACGCGCAAGAAGAAAGAAGGTTTTGAAGCTTGCCAAGGGTAACTTTGGTTCAAGGGGAAATGTTTGGACAGTTGCGAAAAACACTGTCGAGAAGGGTTTGCAGTTTGCATATGCACACCGTCAGATTAAGAAGAGAACATATCGTTCGTTGTGGATTACCCGTATCAATGCGGCAGTTCGCGCTTATGGTATGACCTATTCGGAGTTTATGGGTAAGTACAACGCTAAGGGCATCGCTATGAACCGTAAGGTTTTGGCTGACCTTGCAATGAACGAGCCTAAGGCATTCGAGGCAATTGTTAATGCAGTGAAATAGCAGTTACGGGCGGTTGGTCCGCTTGTGACGAGGCAGTGGAGTGGGCTGATGGCCGCATTTCCGCCGCATATGGCGAGGGAACGAAAGTTCTCTCGCTTTTTTTTGTGTTGTAGGGGTTTGGGCGAGAGCAAAGATGAAAGATGAAAGATGAAAGAACAAAGAGCAAAGATGAAAGAACAAAGATGGTGTCATGCCACCGAGCTAAAAGCGAGGACTGGCATCTCTACCGAAGGGATTAATCCTCACTGCGTGCGGTGGAACGACAAGGTTGAGATTCTCACGCACAACAAGTTGAGCTCAGAATGACGGATCGGCTACCACATATCGTCACTCTGAGGGAGCGTGAGCGACCGTGAGAGTCTAATTAAGAGCAAAGATGAAAGATGAAAGAGCAAAGAAAATTCAAAATTGATTTTTTGCGGCGGCGTTAAACTCCCTAAACTCCCTAAACTCCCTAAACTCCCTAAATTCATTAAACTCACTAAAAAATCCCCGTCGTGTCATCGTACCGCCGCCGAGCCCCGGGCATCCCTGGCGGCAAATTATTTCGGTAGAGATTAATCCGGCTCCGTGGGTCTAAATAATGCAAATTCGAAAAATATTATATATTTTTTGATGTTTTGAGCATAAAATCCTCCAAATATTATGCGATGTGGGAAAAAAGTAGTAATTTTACGGACTGGTAAAATGCTGAGAATTCATAATGAATTTTAGGCACGGAAGAGAAATTTTTAACAATTAAAAACAATCTATTATGAAAAGTGCTTTTTTGAAGTCATTTTTAGCAATGCTTGCAATGGCGACAATGTTTGCTTTTGTAGGTTGCGAGGAGACTGAGGAGGGTGGCTCGGGCGACCTCTCCATTAAGGTCTCTACCGACAACCTCGCGTTTACACAGGCTGAGGAGTCGAAGACTGTGGACATCGTAACCGATGCGAAGTGGGTTTCAGAGATTCCATCTGCTGCTTCGTCTTGGGTAACCGTTACTCCCAAGGCCGGTAAGGGTAACAAGACTGTAACAATCTCGGTTGCAGCCAATACTACCGGTACAGCGCGTTCGGCAGAACTTAAGTTCTGGACTCTCCACTCGGAGTATGGTCAGTGGGAGGCTGGTCGTGTGAATGTATCGCAGTCGGCTTCTGAGGTCGAAATCGAGGAGCTGGAGCAGTTCTTCTACGACAACTTCGACAAGGCCGAGGGTCCCACCTCTCGTCCTGATTCAGGCTGGCCTTACTTTGATCAGACAAATTCTACCTATGCCAACCCCACAGGTAGCGGTGCGGCAACGGTAACATACGAGTCAAAGAGTGTTTCTATTCGTGCGAACTCGACATCTAACGGCAGCCACTCGCTTTATGAGGGCTCTGGCGGTAACAACCTCTTCTTCGGCAGTGGCTCTTATGTGATTGTCAAGGATGTTACTTTGCCTGCCGGCAAGGATTGCTTCGTGTTGACATTCGGAACAGAGATGTATAACATGGATGAGCCTGATCTCGCATTCCCCTTGGATAAGTTCCATGTGTATGTTTCTGGTGACAATGCAAAGTGGACTGAGCTTACATACGCTTTCGAGGAGGGTGATAATATCGTGGGCAAGTGGAACGATGCAAAGGCTTCATTTAAGCTCACTTCTGCTCCCGAGAAGCTTTCTGTCAAGTTTGTTGCTGATTTAGCATCTGTATATCGTTTGGATGATGTTGCTCTCTACTCTGGTGGCGAGGGTGCTCAGGTTGTTGACCTCTCGCAGGGTGGTGCAGGTACAGGTGGCGGTGGATCGGATACTCCGGGGCAGCCCAGCACTCCTACCGAGGGCGTATTCTTCGCCGATAACTTCGATAAGCAAACAGATTTGTCGCAAAAACCCTCTTCGGGTTGGCCATATTTGGATACTACGGGCGACACATATGTTAATCCTACGGGTGACGGTGCTGCGACCGTAACTTATGAGTCAAAGGGCGTTTCAGTTCGAGGAAACTCAGCTTCGAATAGTAGCTATTCGGACTATGCCGGTTCAGGTAATAACAACCTCTTCTTTGGCGCTGATGCACATGTGTCGATTCAGGATATCACACTTCCTTCGGGCAAGGATACATTCTTCTTGACTTTCGGTGCTGAGAAGTATACCCAGAATGGTGATTCTACATTCAGCTATGACGAGTTCCATGTGTATTTGTCGGGCGACAATACCAATTGGGTAGAGATTGATTACGCATTTGCAAGCGGCGACAACCTTTCAGGTCGCTGGAACGATGCAACTGCAAATTTCAAGATTACAAATGTTCCTGCAAAGCTCTCTATCAAGTTTGCGGCAGATGTAGCATCTGTATATCGTTTGGATGATGTTGCTGTGGGTGTAGCCGATAGCGCATCGCAGGAGGTAACCCTCGGCGAGGGTGGCGGTAGCACAGGCGGTCAGGAGCCCGGTCAGGGCGGTGACGACGGCGGCGAAGGCGGCGACGATTCAGGCGACGATGTTGTGAGCGATGCTGATGTGGTTGTGAATTTTGCTGATCCTGCGATTTATCCTTCAGGCTTCCCCGTAGCAAAGGCTAATATCACTGAGGCTCGCAACGAGTATGTTTTCGGCGATTATACATTGGCTTTTGCCGGTAGCACCGGTGCAGGATATTATCAGGTAGCTCCTACCGGAACATATACCGACTGCTATGTAATTTTCGGTAAGACAGATGCTTATGTTGAGTTGCCGGCATTGGAGGGCAAATCTTTGAAGAAGGTTGTTGCAACATCGCGTTCGGGCGCTTCGGCTACTGTGCAGGTGGCAGTTAAGACAACTTCGGGCGATGTTGTAGATGGTGGCGCAGCTATTACATGGGAGCAGACCTCACCTTACAAGTACACTTATAACTTGAGTGGCACTACTGCAAACACTCCTTATCGCCTTACTGTTGCAAACGACAAGAATGCACAGCTTACACTTTTGGAGCTTTACTATGTCGATGGTGACAATAGCGGCTCGACAGGTGGCGACGATTCAGGCGACCAGGGTGGTGACGACTCAGGTGACCAGGGTGGCGACGATTCAGGCGACCAGGGTGGCGACGATTCAGGCGACCAGGGTGGTGTTATTTCAGTAGCTGATTTTAAGGCACTTCCCGATAATGAGAATGATGCAGATCAGACTCTTTATACTTTGAAGGGTACAATCACAAGCGTAGAGAATACTGAGTATGGTAACTTCTGGATGATGGATGACACAGGCTCTGTGTTGATTTACGGTTTGAATAGCCCCGAGGGAGTGGAGAAGTATTGGGCTGCATCAGGCGCTAAGGTAGGTGATGACATTGTTGTTAAGACCATCCGTAGCCAATATGGTAACTCTCCACAGGGTAAGAACGCATTGTTTGTAGAGCTTGTATCTCCTGGTACTCGCGCATTCTGGTCATTTGATGCTACTGCTGCATCATTCACTGCAGCCGGAGGCGAGAAGACTATTGCGGTTGAGGCTTATAACATCAAGAGCGAGGTTAAGGTCGCATCTAATAATGCTCAGTTCTCGGGCTCTTATGCTGATGGCGTATTGACCGTTGTTGCTAAGGAGAATACCGCAGCGACAAGTGTTGAGGGTGTAATCACCGTAACTTGCGGTGCATTGTCACAGGCTATTGCTGTTTCGCAGTTAGGTGCTTCATCAGGTGAGCAGAATATGGTTGAGGCTACGATTTCATTTGCAGATAAGGCAAACCGTACTTCGTTCACAACATCACAGCAGATATGGGAGCAGAACGGTATCAAGGTGACAAACGATAAGGGTGCTTCAACAAGCCCTGTCGGTGACTACGCTAATCCCGGTCGTTTCTACAAGAGCTCAAATGTGACTATCGAGGCTCCGGGTGCAATCGTATCTATTGCCGTTGATTGTAAGGGTTTGGATGCAAAATATGTTGCTCCTTGGGGTACTGCTGATAATGGTATAGTAACCATTAAGTGTGACGGTACATCTAATACCTATTCAATTAATAGCCTTTCAGCTCAGGCTCGAGCTAACTCAATCACTGTTACATATCTTGAGTAAGGGTACTTATAATCTCTAATTTCAATCCCCTCGGCAGGCGCGGGTCTGCCGAGGAGGATTTTTCAGTAAAAATTTAATGTTAAGCAAGGAAATAACGATGAGCGTTATTGAAAAGTTGAGAAATATTGCAATCTTGTTGTTGGTGGTTGTTTTTGCAGCTTGTAGCGACGAGGAGAGTGTGACGACAAATGCCGAACTATCGCTCGAAGTAGTGTCGGGACAAGAGGAAAACTGCGCTGTGGTGCTTACTGCGCGACAGGGTATGAGTTATACCGCGACAATTATTGCGGAGGATGATTGGTGCAAGTGGGGCAACTTCAAAGCCTCAATCGAAGGTGAAATGCCTGCCGGGCATACCAAATCACAATTCCTCTATTTCGCGAAGAACTTTTCAGCCAAAGACCGCACAGCGACAATTCTGGTGGATTTTGCCGATGGCAACTCGTTTACGCTTCAGCTGACGCAAAAGTGGGCGGATGCTACAATTGCTTTCGAGCGCGCATGGGCCGAGCTGCCGGAGTGTAAGACGAATGAGAATTTTTACTATCGCTCATATTTCGATAATATTGGCGGTAGAAGCAATGTCCGCAATTATACGATGTGCTTCGACCGCCAGAAGAAGGCGGCTTTGTGGGTAGCCTATCCGATGCACACCTTATATACTACGGGCTCGGCATCGCGTAGCGATGAGTTTGTTCGTGAACCATCAATACCTGCACAGGAGCAGCCGAACTTATCAAAGTCATATGCCGGACGATACGACCGTGGTCACCAGATTGCCGCAGCCGACCGCAAGTGCTCGCAGAAGATGATGGACCAGACTTTCTACTGGACCAACATGACGCCGCAGTATGCTAATTTCAATCAGAAACTGTGGGGTAATTTGGAGGGTGCTGTGCGTAACGAGAGGTGCGCCGATACGCTCTATGTCGTGACGGGTTGCTACTTCGAGGGTGAGCGTCACTCGTCGATTGCAGCGACCACATCGGCCGGAGGCGTGACTTGCCCCATTCCGACGCACTATTATAAGCTGCTGCTGCGTACCGAGAAGGGCAATACGGGCAAGGCTATAAGCGAGATTACTAACGCTGGCGAGTTGCGTGCCGTGGCGATATTTATCCAGCACCATAATTCAGGCGATAGTACCACTTTGAAGGATGAATGGTTTATGTCGGTGAATGAGTTGGAGCAGATTACGGGCTTCGATTTCTTCCCGATGTTGGACGACGCAATCGAGGAGCAGGTCGAGTCTCAATGCGTGCGCTCGAAGTGGTTTTAAGTGAAAAAATGATATAAAAACTCTTATAAAGATGAAGAAAACAGTTTTGCTTTTGGTTTTGGCTTTCGCAGCATCGGTTGCTGTGGCACAGAAGCCTTACACGGTGGCATTCTACAACCTCGAAAACCTTTTCGACCTGTATAATGACCCCGACACTCACGACGATGAGTTTACGCCCGAGGGTGAGAAGCAGTGGAACAAGTACAAGTACGACTGCAAAATGAAGAACATCGAGCGTGTATTTTTCGACATTGCAGCCATTCAGAAGGAGTATCCTATCGTGATTGGCGTGTCGGAGATTGAGAACCGCTATGTGTTGGAGGATGTTGTGGCTATGCCAAAATTGGCGCCTGCGAAGTATCGCATTTGTCATTATGACTCGCCCGATGCTCGCGGTATTGATGTGGCGTTCCTCTATCGTGCCGATGTGTTTAAGTTGGAGGGCTCGGACAATATTAAGTTGATTTGCCCCGAGAATCCTACTTTGCGTACGCGTGATTTGGTGGTGATGTGGGGAACTATCGAGGATGAGCCTTTCTACTTCCTCGTGTCGCACTGGCCTTCGCGCCGTGGCGGTCAGCATGCGTCGGCTTACTTGCGTGAGGCTTGCGCTCGCCAGATTAAAGGTATTAAGGACTCTTTGATTGCACAAAACCCTGCTACAAAGGTGGTCGTGATGGGTGACTTCAACGATGACGCCACCGACGACAGCATCGTTAAGACGATGGGTGCCAAGGGTAAGGTGAAGGAGCTCGAGAGTGGCGATTTCTTTAATCCTTACAACGCTATGTTGCGCGCCGGATTGGGTACTTTGGCATATCAGGACTCTTGGAATTTGTTCGATAATATATGCGTTACGGAGAATCTTGTTACCGGCTCTACGGGTAAGCTTAAATTGCAGAAGGCCGAGAAATCGAAGTTCTATGGCAATATCTTCTCGCGTCCCTACCTCATTCAGCAGGAGGGTCAGTATAAGGGTTATCCGTTGCGTACATTTGTGGGTAATAACTTCCAGAATGGATTTAGCGACCACTTGCCCGTATATATTTATATAGGTAAGTAGGCAAACGATAGGGTAAATAATCTACAAACTATTTCATATGAAGAAAATTTTACTAACAATGGCTCTTGCTCTGATTTCTGTGGCGTCGTTTGCCCAGATGTCGGGTGTTAAGGGTGTGGTGGTTTCACGCGAAGGTCGTGAGGCCGTCGAAGGAGTGAAAGTTGTGGTTGAAGGTACTAAGTATGAAACTACAACAACCGGCAATGGAGAGTTTATCTTTGATAATCTGCCTGCCGGAGAGTATACACTTCGTTTTGAGGCTCCCGAATTCGAGAACTCTCTGATTCATGTGCGAGTTTATGGCACGGTGAAGGATTTGCATCAGGTGGCTATCGTTCCGCAGTTGATTGGCTCGGTCGATGATTCGGTCTTTGCCGAGTTCGATACCGACGCGGAGTCTTCGGGCGACACATCGTCGCTTCCCTCGTCGTTGTCGGCTTCGAAGGATGTCTTCAACAACATCGCTTCGTATCGTTTTAGCGAGATGCGCTTTAATGTGCGTGGCTACGACTCGCCATATCAGGATATTTATTTGAATGGTATCCGTTTCAACGATGCTATCACGGGCTATGGTCCATGGTCGTTGTGGAGCGGTCTGAATGATGCTACACGCAACCAGGAGTCTACCGCAGGTTTGCAGGTGTCGGAGGTCGGCTTGGGTAATATTGGCGGTACTACCAACATCAACGCGCGCGCTTCGCAGATGCGTAAGGGCTTCCGTGCAAGTGTTGTGAATGCTACGCAGCTCTATCGCTATCGCGTAATGTTGTCGTATGCTTCGGGTATGTTGGACAGCGGTTGGTCGTATGGCTTCTCGTTCTCTACCCGTCAGGGCGGCAACGGTTATGTCGACGGTGTTTACTATAATGCTTTTGCATATTTTGCATCTGTCGAGAAGCGCTGGGATTCGGGTCATCAGTTGGGACTTACCTTTATGGGTGCTCCCACTCAGCGCGGTGCGCAGCAGGCTTCAACTCAGGAGGCTTACGATTTGTTTGGTGACAACTTCTACAATCCTAATGTGGGTTATCAGCAGGATGACTTGCGCAACTCTCGCGTTCGCGACATGCACGAGCCTATCGCTATGCTTAACTATAAGTGGCAGATTTCAGAGCGCACAGCGTTGACTGCGGCTACATCGTTGCGTTTCGGAAAGAATGGCTACTCGGCACTTACCTGGTGGCGTGGTGAGGACCCTCGCCCCGACTATTACCGCAAACTGCCTTCATTCTATGGTGATAAGTTGGCTCGCCATATGGCAGTGAATGTTGTTGCTCCGGGTTCGTATACCGATACCGACATCAATACTTTGAAGGATAAATATAAGGAGGCTATGGCCGAGTGGACCGGTCGCATGGATTGGGACGGCATGATTCAGACCAATAAGGCACAGCCTGTCGACCAGGAGTATGGTGCTCGCCGTTCGGCTACGATGATTGAGGAGCGCCACACCGACCAGTTGGATTATAACTTCGTGGCACAGATTAACCACTCGTTCCGTAATGGCTCGGAGTTGATGGGAGGTGTTCGCCTGCGCGTCAACCGCACCGAGTATTACAGCGAGGTTAAGGATTTGTTGGGTGGTGACTATTGGTTGGATATCGACAAATTTGCCGAGCGTGACTTCGGAGCTGATGCTGTGGCTTACCAAAATAATATGGCATACTATCGTGAGCATGGTCGTGCTCAGGCCGTGAAGGAGGGCGATAAGTATGGCTACGATTACTATGCGCATGTGCGTCAGGGTCAGTTGTGGGCGATGTACAGTATGCAGTTTGGTGGTTTCTCGGCAACACTTGGTGGCGAGGTAGGTTTCTCACATCTCTGGCGTCAGGGCCTTTGGGAGAAGGGTCTGTTCTCGACCGAGGCTGCAACCGACGAGAATGGTGTGGTGAATATTGCCAAGACTTCGTTCGGTGATTCAGAGAAGGTTAAGCAACTCACTTATAAGGGCAAACTTAGCCTTAAGTATCAGTTCAATGGAGCCAACTCGTTGGAGGCTTCGGCTACCATTATGCAGAATCCTACACTCTTCCGCGATGCTTTTGTGTCGGCTCGTACGCGTAATCAGCTCACTCCGGGTCTAAAGCCCGAGCAGGTTTTGGGTGGTGATATTACCTACAACCTCAATGCTTCATGGATGAAGGCTCGTTTGTCGGCTTACTATACCGAAATTAACGACCAGTCGAAGGTTATCTCGTTCTATGATGATACCCAGAGTTCGTTTACCAACTTCGCAATGAGCGGTATCGACAAGCGTTATATGGGTGTTGAGTTGGGTGTGAATATCCCTATTGCTTTGGGTATCTCGTTTGTTGGTGCTGTGAGCATGGGTGATTATGAGTATACTTCAAATCCCGATTTTATCCAGATGATTGACAACTCGGCTTCGGATGTCGTGAAGAGTAAGGTCAATTGGAAGGGCATGAAGGTTGAGAGCACTCCGCAGACGGCTATAAATGCAGGTTTGTCGTTCCGTAGCGGTAATAACTGGTTTATCAATGCCAACTTCAACTACTACGATAAGCTCTACCTCTCGATGAACCCGATGTATCGTACACAGTATCTGGCTCAGAAGATTATGACAACTTACGATTTCCGTAACCTCGAGACAGGCCGTCAGAAGGCTGAGGTTATTGGCAAGATTGAGGATATTCGTCGTCAGGAGGATTTGGGCGATGCCTTTACACTCTCGGCAAGCATCGGTAAGAACTGGTATATCAAGTATAAGTATCAGTTGGGCTTCAGCCTCGAGGTTAAGAACCTCTTGAACAATCAGGATATCAAGACCGGAGGTTACGAGCAGATGCGACTCAATAAGATTACCGATAAGACTATCGTAATGGGTCCGGATAATATGCCTACAACGAAGGATAGCATGACTACTTACAGCCGTTTCGACTCGAAGTATTTCTATTTGTTCGGTACGACTTATTATCTTAACATTTATTTCCGCTTCTAACAAAAACTTGTGACGAATATGAAATTGAATAAAATATTAGCAGTAGTGGTAGCCTGCCTGGCGTTGGTGGGTTGCTACGAGGATTTTGAGAGTGTCCCCAAGCATAAGGTATATGCGGATAACACTTTTGAAGCGCAGTTCCCCGACTGTCGGTTGATTACTGTGGCCGAATTGAAGAAGATGTTCACCGATGAGCATGGCTCAATCAGTAAGACCGGTCAGAATAGCAGTTGGAGCGACACGAAGTATGTGCAAATCGAGGAGGACCTCTACATCAAGGCAAAGGTTGTGTCGGATGACGAGCAGGGCAACATCTATAAGTCGCTCCATGTACAGGACCACACCGCAGGTATCGAGATTAAGCTCAATAACAATGTGGGACTTTATTATCCCTATGGCACATGGGTTTATGTGCGTTTGCAGGGCTTGTATATCGGTAATTACCGCATGATGCTCAGCTTGGGCGGCGCTCCGAGTGAGTCATACAACAAGGCGGGAGAGCATAAGTTCTATGCCAACTCGAACCTCGATATTCAGACCGTTATCGACCGCCATATCTTCCCCGGAGGTGAGGCTGAGATTCGTGTCGGCAGCTACGAGCAGTGGAAAGAGAACCCCGGTTTTGTCGATATTATCACCATTACAAAAGATAACTATCAGACCGTACTGCAAGGTGCCGAGCGTGAGAAGTTCTTTGGTCGTTTGATTCGTTTCGAGGGCCTTACATGCCACTATTCGGGTGTTACGAATCAGCAGGGCTATACCGCTCCGGCTGTAAAGAATGGCTCGTACGATAATCTCTATCCTTCGTGGATGTATACCGACCCTCGTCCTACCGTTAGCCAGCCTTGGTATCGCTGGGCATTCCGCGAGACCGACCATACGGCCGATGGTCAGGAGTATGCCACAGGTCGCAGCCTCTATGTTTCGGTGTTGTTTACCTATCGTGACGATTTGATTGAGGCTACTGAGGAGTGCAACCGCATGTTGTACTACATGCAGCTAAATCCCAATGATGCAACCACCAAGGCAGAGTATGAGGCTAAGATTCAGGAGCTCACTAATGGCATTACCGGCATGCAGGGCTCGCAGGATGGTATCTATGTGGTGCGTACGAGTGGCTATTCGCGCTTCGCAAATCGTCCTTTGTGTAAGGATGGCGAGAAGGCTGATATTACAGCCATTTTCGGTATCTACTCAAAGCAGTCGGATTATTCGGGCAGTGAACGCGACTATGCTACCTATCAGCTTACGCTCAACCGCTTCGAGGATTTGGAGTTCGAGAAGGGGCCTCGCGCTTTCCTCTCGGAGGAGCAGGTTGCAAGCTTGACTACCGAGGAGATGAAGTATGTTCCTTGGATGGATGAAGAGGGCGAGATAGGCGAATAATTTTTGCCGATAAACAATAATCAAAGCGTTGTATCCCGTGGGGTATGACGCTTTTTTTGTAGAGCAAAGATGAAAGTTGTGATCAAGCTATAAACAGAGGCTGCTGGCAGACTATGTTATGGCGGAGCAACTAAAAGACCGCGTAGCGGGATTAAAGAGATTCTCGCGCACAACAGCATTGCAAGAAGGAGGGAAAACCACCCTTGTGTCGGATTAGTCTAATAAATATAGTGTCATGCCACAATTGGGCAAAGTCTTAGTTTGCAAGTACGCATCCGTCACCATTGCCCGATTGGCTGGCATCTACCTTTGGGGAATTACTGCCTCACAAGTACTTTCTTGGTAGCAAGGTGATAATAAGCGGTAGATTCCATTCATCCCACGCAGGGCAAGTAATCAGTATCTGAACTCTTACATCGTGCGTGTGATGTGGAATGACGATTTAATTGAGATTCTCACGCAAAACTGCGTTTTGCTCGGAATGACGAATTGGCAACCACCTGCCCTCATATTGCGTGCTATGTATGGCCAAAATTCGATGATTCAGAAAAAACTATTCTTGATGGTTTGGATAAACGCCATTTTTACACTATTTTTGTTGCTTGATGCGTTATATGTGCATCGTTGGAAATGATAATAAAACATTATGGCTATGAATATTACAAAGAGAGTGGTTTTGACATTTGTCGCCGTGGTGGCGGCACTTGTTGCTGTGGCTCAACCCCATGTTCCCGTGCGTTGGAAGTCATCGGTCGAAGCGTTAGGTGATAATCTCTATCGCGTTGAGTTTAAGGCTACACCCGATATGGGTTGGCATCTCTACGACCTTGGTCCATATGAGGGTGGCCCTATGGCTACAACTTTTACATTTGAACCTGCGGCCAATTATGAGTTGGTGGGCGAGGTGAGCGTCGATAGAGAGGCTATACGCGAGTATAACGATATTTTTGGCATGGAGATTGGCTATTATGCTGCACCCGTAACCTTCTCGCAGGAGGTTAAATCGACAGGTGCCGAGATAGCCGTTATGGTCGATTGGATGGCTTGTAACGACCAAAATTGCACTACGGGAAGCAACGACTTTGTAATCGAGGTCGGCAATGCGGATGCTGCAGAAGTCGCTGCGGAGAGCGCTGCTGTGGCAGTAGAAGAGCCCAAGAGCGCGAGCAATGGCGGTCAGCCGTTGTGGAGCCTTATCCTTGCAGCTGTGGGCTGGGCGTTGGTGGCATTGCTTACGCCCTGCGTCTTCCCGATGATTCCCATGACCGTGTCGTTCTTCCTTAAGGGGTCGGGTAGTGTGGCACGAGGCCGTTTCCGTGCTCTGATGTATGGCCTGTTTATCGTGGTGCTATATACTCTGCCTATTGCGGTGATTATTCTGCTCACATGGCTTATTGGTGGCGATGCCGTGACGGCCGATATATTCAATTGGATTGCGACACACTGGTTGCCAAACCTCATCTTCTTTGCGGTGTTTATGATTTTCGCAGCTTCGTTCTTCGGAGCGTTCGAAATTGTGTTGCCCGAGAAGTTGGTAAACGATAGCGATGCTAAGGCCGACAAGGGTGGTCTTACGGGCATATTCTTTATGGCGCTTACGCTGGTGCTGGTATCATTCTCGTGCACCGGCCCGATTATAGGCTCGGCTCTTATACAGTCTACTTCGGGCGAGTTCTGGGCTCCGATTCTCACGATGTTGGCATTCTCGGTGGTCTTTGCACTGCCTTTCACGCTTTTTGCCCTGTTCCCCTCGTGGTTGAAGCAGTTGCCCAAGAGTGGTGGCTGGCTCAATTCTGTGAAGGTTGTGTTGGGCTTCGTGGAGTTGGCTTTGGGTCTAAAGTTCTTGAGCGTTGCCGACCAGACTTATCATTGGGGTTTGCTCGACAGAGAGGTCTATTTGGCTATCTGGATTGCAATCTTCTCGTTGATGGGCTTGTATCTGTTGGGTAAGTTGAAGTTCAAGCACGACAGCGATATGCCATATTTGTCGGTGGGTCGCTTGGTCTTGGCAATCATCACATTCTCGTTCGTGGTCTATATGATTCCCGGTATGTGGGGTGCGCCGCTGAATGCCTTGTCGGGTTATCTTCCTCCTATGCAGTCGCAGGACTTCGTTGTAGGTGCAGGCTCGGCCGCAGTTAGCGAGAATACTCCCAAGCAGGGCGTGAAGTATGGCGATGTGCTGGAACTGCCTCACGGCTTGGAGGGCTTCTTCGATTTGGAGGAGGCTGAGGCCTATGCAGCCAAAGTGGGCAAGCCGTTGTTTGTCGATTTTACGGGTCACGGCTGTGTGAATTGCCGCGAGATGGAGTCGCGAGTGTGGGCCGATGAGCGAGTGCTGGATATTTTGCGCAACGAATATGTTATCGTGGCTCTGTATGCCGACGATAAACTGAAGGTTGCCGAGGAGGATTGGGTTACGACCGACTCGGGCAAGGTATTGAAGACTTTGGGCAAGATAAACTCATATTATGCGCTTAAGACCTATGGCGTCAATGCTCAGCCTTATTATGTGTTGCAGGGCCGCGATGGCGAGCCGCTTGTCGAGCCCCGAGGCTATGATTTGGATGTCGAGGCCTTTATCGACTTCTTGCAGCGAGGCGTTGAGGCGTATAAATAAAGAATCCGCCTAACAAGGCTCTTTCGGCATCTGCCTCGCTCTCGAAATGCTCACATACGCTCAGTATGCTGCGCTTTCGAGAACTTCGAGCAGCTTCAAAATAGCTCTTGTTATACGAATTCTTGCGAATAAAGGTTGTCTTGCCAAGGTTCTTTTGGCGTCTGCCCCGCTCCTGTTATACGATAAAATAGGGTGTTCCATCGGAACACCCTATTCTCTTACTTTATCTTGCGCTTGTTCAGCTCGGCTTGATAGGCTCGCGCGTTGGCGTTGTGCTCTTTCAAGGTGCGGGCGAAGTTGTGATAACCATCGAAAGTGGGGCGAGCACAGAAGAAGATGTAGTCGTGTCGCTCGAAGTTCAGTACCGCATCTATCGCCTCGATGCTCGGCATGCAGATTGGCGAGGGCGGCAGACCTTTATTAATATAGGTATTGTAGGGCGAGGGGTATTTCAGGTGGCGATAGAGTATGCGGCGTAGGCCGAAATCCTGCAAGGCGTACTTAATCGTCGGGTCAGCCTGCAAGGGTATGCCCTCGCGCAGACGATTGATATATACGCCCGCGATGCGAGGCATCTCGTCCGTTTTGCGGGTCTCCTCATAGACAATCGACGCCAAAGTCATAACCTCGGTGCGGCTAAGTCCGCTGCGCTTGCGCTTGGCATCGCGCTCCTCCGTCCAGAATCGCTTATACTCCTTGCGCATACGCTCCATAAACTCGTCGGGCGTTACTGTCCAATAAAACTCGTATGTGTTGGGAATATACATCGAGAACATTGTAAGGGGTGACGAGAATCCCAACTTCTTGGCCAAAGCCTCGTCGGTCAGCGCGCCTACAATCTCAACAGAGTCGGCCATAATCTGCTGCGAGAGCTTGCCGGCGAGCATCTGAGGCGTCTTCACATTGTTAATCGTAACATTCACAGGAGTCTGCAAGCCGAGCTTCAGCATCCTGACCAGCTGGATGACATTCATACCCTCCTGCATGACATAGTGTCCCGCCTTGAGGTTGTTGCTCAGGTCAAGACGCTTGGCGTAGAGGTCGAATGCCCAATTGTGGCGGCTGTGCGCCTTTACCGAGTCGGCAACTGCGTGATAGTCGGCATTAGAATAGACATATATGCTGTGCTGCCCTGTGACGGCATTGCCTTTGAATGATGTGTAACCCCAAAGCACTACTACACCTGCGATGATTAGCAGTATAACCGAAATCCCTAAAAATCCTCTTTTCATTGTGTCGTAATTTTGACTGCAAAGATACTATTTGTGCGCCAAACAACAAAAAGCGAGTAGAAAAGGTTGTTTTTTTAGATTTTTCTTGCCGAGAGTTTGTTAGTTTACAAAAAATATCTACCTTTGCGCCCGGGTAAGTCTTATACGACCAGCTCCTACAAAATCCCCCAGGTGTGGAAGCAAGCAAGGGTATGTGGTTGTAGCGGTGCGATATGAGTAGCTTACCCTTTTTTGTATATATTGGTGAAGGCTTGCGATAAAAAAGTTATATATCGTAAGGCTTTTTTATTTTGCAGAGGGTTGTCGGCAATATAAATTTTTGGTATGCAGCATGTTGCAAAAGTGAAAAATTGTCTTCTTTTTTTTTGTAAAATCAAAAATAAGTGTTACCTTTGATATTGTACGAATTAACAACAATTTATTAAACACATTTTTTTATGATTGGCAAAGTAAAGTGGTTCGACAGCAAGAAGGGCTACGGATTTATTCTCACAGAAGAGGGTCGTGAAATATTTGTTCACTACACCGGTATCGTTGCAGAGGGTTTCAAGGCTCTCACAGAGGGGCAAAATGTCGAGTTCGAGATTGGCAGCAATGATAAGGGCGAGCAGGCGGTGAATGTTGCCGTTTTGCCCAAAAACGCCGAGTAGGTACAGGCCTACTTTCGATTAAAACATCTCAAGATATATACCATCGTGTGACGCAACCGCTTTAACCTTAGGGCTAAAGCGGTTTTTTGTCGATGTGGTAATTGCGTATTGGGTAATAATTTGTATCTTTGTCGGCTGAATTTTATAAAACACTTGAAATATGGGAATGGAGAAATATGAATCAAAACAGCAACAGATAAGAAAGTCGGCAAACCGGATATATCCGTTCATCAGCCGTTTCGATATGCTTACCCCCGCATTGCAGGATAAAGTGGAGGAGTGGCAGGCCGATGAGGATAGCTGCTCGTTTAAGGTCAAAGGCTTTAAGGTTGCGTTGCGCATTGTCGAAAGAGTTGAGAACAAACATATCAAGATTTCGGGCGACGATACGGCGGGAGGTTTGCCCGTGGATTTCTCGTTCTGGATTCAGTTGCATGAGGTCGCAGCTGACGACACTCGTATTCGCATGGTGTTGCATGCCGAGCTTAATATGATGATGCGCATGATGATTGGTGGCAAGATTCAGGGTGGTTTGGATAAGGCTGTCGAGGGGTTAGCTACGGCGTTTAATCAGATGCCATTCTGATTTTTTTGTCCTAAATAACAATTAAACAAGGTCGTTGGCTGAGTTTTTTGCAGGGTTTTTGTTCTTTCGGGCCACAAGATGCAGTTTTACGAAAAAAAACTCGACTTTAATTTGTTAATCGTTAAAAATGTAGTACATTTGCAAACCCGAAAGGATTAAATGTTGAATTATATAAATTTCTATTACTATGACTAAGGCTGATATCGTAAATGAGATTGCGAAGAGCACCGGTGTAGAGAAGGTTATGGTGCAGACTATCGTAGAGGCTTTTATGGACAATGTTCGTAATTCTCTTATCGAGAATGAGAATGTTTATCTCCGCGGCTTCGGTAGCTTCATCATCAAGAAGCGTGCAACTAAGGTGGCTCGTAATATCTCAAAGAATACTACTATCACAATTCCCGAGCACAATATCCCCGCTTTCAAGCCCGCCAAGAGCTTTGTAGCGAAGGTTAAATAAAAGACATTAACCACTTAAATTATACAAACTATGCCAAACGGAAAGAAGCATAAGCGTCATAAGATGGCTACGCACAAGCGTAAGAAGCGTCTGCGTAAGAACCGTCATAAGAAGAAGTAATCTTCAGCGCGGTTGAAATTGCGTTAGCAAGTAGGTAAGTATAGAGCTAAAGGGTTAATTTTATCTAACGCCCTTTAGCTTTACCTATTTTTATTAAAGAATTTTTTCCAATGAATCGAGAATTAGTAATAAGCGTTACCCCGACCGAAATATCCATAGCCCTGTGCGAGGATAAGGTTCTCGTCGAACTGAACAAAGAGCAGTGCCAGACGGGATTCTCTGTAGGTGATATATATCTGGGTAAGGTGCGTAAGATTATGCCGGGCTTGAATGCTGCGTTCGTGAATATCGGACACGAGCGCGATGCTTTCATCCACTATCTCGATTTGGGTAATCAGTTCCAGTCGTTGGAGCGAGTGGTCAATAGTCGCCAGCCGGGTAAGCGAGGCGTGAAGGTCGAAACAATGAAAATCGAACCTCCTATTGACAAAGACGGAAAGATTGAGAACTATTTGCAGGTGGGTCAGACCGTTATGGTGCAGATTGCCAAGGAGGCCATCTCGACCAAGGGTCCACGCCTGACGGCCGACATCTCGTTGGCGGGTCGCAATGTTGTGTTGGTGCCCTTCACCTCGAAAATCTTTCTTTCGCAGAAGATACGCTCGAATGAGACAAAGAAACGCCTGCGTCGCGTAGCCGCAGGTGTATTGCCCAATAATTTCGGAGTTATTATACGCACCGCAGCCGCCTCGGCTCAAGATGCCGATATCGAGCAGGATATCCTCTCGCTGGTGGAAAAATGGAATGAGGCTGTCGGAAACATACGCAAAAGTCAGGCTCCCGCATTGTTGATGAGCGAGATGAGCCGTGCAAATACCATAATCCGCGACTCGCTGAACTCGACCTTTTCGCAAATTACGGTCGATGACGAAAAGATGTATCGCGAGATTAAAAACTATATAAAAGTCATCAATCCACAATTGGAGAAGATTGTGAAGCTCTATAAGGGCTCGGTGCCTATCTTCGACAATTTTGATATATCGAAACAAATTAAGTCACTCTTTGCCAAGTATGTGTCGTTGAAGCGTGGTGCATACCTCATAATCGAGCATACCGAGGCAATGAATGTCATAGATGTCAATTCGGGTAATCGTACGCGCGCCGAGGAGAATCAGGAGGAGACCGCCATGACGGTGAACCTTGCGGCTGCGAAGGAGATTGCTCGCCAGTTGCGTTTGCGCGACTTGGGCGGTATTGTCATCGTCGATTTCATCGATTTGCACAAGGCGCAGAATCGTCAGGCTTTGTTCGAAGAGATGAATAAGCTGATGGCAACGGATAAGGCGAAGCATACGATTTTGCCACTCACCAAGTTTGGACTTATGCAGATTACCCGCCAGAGGGTGCGCCCGGTGGCTGTGACGGATGTTACGGATGTGTGCCCAACATGTAACGGTACGGGTCGTATCGAGCCCACGGTGCTGCTGGATAAGAAGATTGAGAACCAAATTCAGTTCCTGACGGCCGATAGGGGTGTGAAGCATATCACATTGCGCGTGAGCCCTTATGTTGCGTCGTATATTTGTCACGGAGTGGTGTCGTTGCGCCTGAGGTGGATGTGGCGATATAAGGCGTGGATAAAAGTCGTGGCCGACCAGAGCTTGGGGATTGTGGATGTCAGGTATCTGGGTCGCAAGAATGAACCTCTCATTATGTAGGTTCGCCCTCGGGGCTGAGCTTTCATTTGATATGTGGCCGTATGCGAGGAGTGTAAGAAATCTCTAAATCGCAGAGTTTTGGAGAGTATAGAAAATATTTTGCAGCGCGTCGAGGCCTCCGAGCCGTTTGTGCGCCTGCGTAAGGAGTTGAAGAAAGAGAGCGTCACCGTCCATCTCGAAGATTTGGTCGGCGGGGCTCTTTCGCTCTATTCTGCGGCGCTGATACGCAAGATGGGGGGTGTGCATATCTTTGTTTGCGAGGATAGGGATACTGCGGCATATATGCTCAACGATATGTATGCGCTGCTGGACGAGGAGAGCATCTATTTCTTCCCTACATCTTACAAAAAGTCTATACTCTATGGCAAGGAGGATGCGCAGGGGGTGGTGCAGCGTACAAACGCACTGAATGCCATACGCCACCTGAGGGGCGGATATGCAGTGGTTTGCACCTATCCCGAGGCATTGGCCGAGAGGGTTGCCGACGAGGGGGCTATTGCGGAGCGTAGCCTACGCTTTAAGGTGGGCGATACAATCTCAATCTCGCAGGTTGAGGATATGCTCGTGGAGCGCGATTTTGTGCAGGTCGACTTTGTCTATGAGCCGGGTCAATACTCGGTGCGAGGAGGCATTGTCGATGTCTTTTCTTACTCCGAGAGCCGCCCTTTCCGTATAGATTTCTTTGGCGATGAGATAGATTCTATCCGTAGGTTTAATATTTCGAGCCAGCTCTCGAACGATAAGGTGCAGAGTGTGGAGATTCTGCCAAACCTCAATGCCGGCAGCATGTCGAAGGTGTCGTTGGCGCAATTTGTGGGCGAGGCTACATATTGGCTCTATGATGCCGATTATGTGCTTAAGCGAGTGAATGATTTGCGCCGCAGACTCTTGACCGAGATGGAGGAGCCTTCGCAGATTGATACTTTGATGACCAGTCGCAACGGCTTGCTCAGAGATATGGAGCAGAGCCGCATGTGTCTGTTGCGCGACAACCTGAAGGAGCGCATTGCCGATGCTGTGGTTAAGTTTAAGAGCTCCCCACAGCCTCAATTCAATAAAAATTTCGAGGTGCTGGCTGATGACTTGGCCGATGCCGCAATTAAGGGTTATACGAGCTATATCCTGTCGGAAAATCGCGCCCAAACCGAGCGTTTGGATAATATTTTCCACCAAATGGGGCGTAAGGATGTAGCATTTGAGGCTCTTCCCGTAACGCTGCATGATGGTTTTATCGACCATACGCTCAAGGTGCAGCTATATGTAGACCATCGCATCTTTGACCGCTATCGTCGTTATCGCATCAATGGCGAGATTAAGCGCGACGAGCAGATGACCGTTGCGGAGTTGAACGCTCTGAAGATGGGTGACTATGTGGTGCATATCGACCATGGCGTGGGTCGCTTCGGCGGGTTGGTCAAGATAAACGAGAATGGCAAAGTGCATGAGGCCATAAAACTGGTCTACAAGGATAACGATGTGCTCTTTGTCAATGTCCACTCGCTGCATCGCATTTCGCGCTATAAGAGTGGCGAGGGCGAGCCTCCGAAGATTTATAAGTTGGGTGGTGGAGCATGGCAGAAGCTGAAGAATGCAACGAAGAAGGCCGTAAAGGATATTTCGCGCGAGCTGATTGCTCTGTATGCCAAGCGTAAGGCAAGTAAGGGCTTTGCTTTTTCGGCCGACAGCTATTTGCAGAACGAGATGGAGGCATCGTTTAAGTGGGAGGAAACGGTCGACCAGCAGAGTGCTATCGAGGCCGTAAAGCGCGATATGGAGTCCGAACGCCCGATGGATAGATTGGTGTGTGGCGATGTGGGCTTCGGTAAGACCGAAGTCGCTATCCGCGCAGCATTCAAAGCGGCGGTGGATGGTAAGCAGGTGGCGGTATTGGTGCCGACGACTATTTTGGCGTTGCAGCACTATCGCTCGTTTATGGAGCGCCTGAGGGATTTCCCTGTCAGAATCGAGTATGTCAATCGCTCGAAGAGCGCCAAGCAGATGCGCGAGATTGCCGAGGATTTGGCCGCAGGAAAGATAGATATTCTTATCGGAACGCATAAAATGTTGGGTAAGCAGGTCGTTTTCAAGGATTTGGGCCTGCTTATAATCGACGAGGAGCAGAAGTTTGGTGTGGCAGCAAAAGAGAAACTTACGCAGATGAGTGTGAATGTAGATACGCTGACGCTTACCGCAACACCTATTCCCCGTACGCTTCAGTTCTCACTTATGGGCTCGCGCGATTTGTCGGTGATTTCGACCGCCCCGGCCAATCGTCAGCCTATTATCACCGAGTCGCACATCTTTTCGGAGGATATTATTCGGGATGCCATCGAGGAGGAACTCTCGCGTGACGGACAGGTCTATTTTGTGAATAATCGTGTCGAGGATTTGCTCTCTTTGCAGGGGTTGGTTACCCGCTTGTGCCCTAAGGCGCGTGTGGCGATAGGTCATGGTAAGATGCCGGCCGATAAGTTGGAGAAACTCATCATGGACTTTATCTATGGCGAGTTTGATGTGCTGATTTCGACAACAATAGTCGAAAATGGTATAGACATCCCCAATGCCAATACCATTATCATCAACAATGCGCAGAATTTCGGCCTGAGCGATTTGCATCAGTTGCGTGGGCGTGTGGGGCGCAGCAATCGAAAGGGTTATTGTTATCTGATTACGCCGCCCGAGGAGTTGCTGTCGAGTGATGCGCGTCGTCGCTTGCGCGCTATCGAGGAGTTTTCGGATTTGGGCTCGGGTTTCAATATCGCAATGCAGGATTTGGATATTCGCGGTGCGGGAAATCTGTTGGGTGCCGAGCAGAGCGGATTCATTGCCGATATAGGTTTTGAGACCTATCAAAAGATTATGCGTCAGGCTATTGCCGAGCTGCGAGCCGAAGGCTTAGATGTCGAGGGCTTGACCGACAAGGAGGCCGAAATGGTGAAAAATGAGGCTTACATCGAGGATTCGACTATCGAGATTGATATGTTGGCAGAGTTGCCCGATAGCTATGTGCGCCAACCTGCCGAGAAGTTGCGTCTGTATCGCGAGTTGGATTCGCTGCGACGAGAGGAGGAACTTGTGGCATATGAGAGTCGTTTGGTGGACCGCTTTGGTGCTTTGCCCGAAGCTGCGCAGAGCCTGTTGGATGTGGTCAGATTGCGCTGGGAGGCTGTGCGCTTGGGTATGGAGCGCGTGAAGGTGAAGAACGGACTTATGATAGTACACTTTGTGGGTGAGGAGAATTCGCCTTATTATAAGAGTGATGTGTTTATGAATCTGCTCAAAACGATTACCACCCAACCCGACCGTTTTGTCTTGAAGCAGCACAATAATCGTCTGGCAATGACCGTTAGAAAGGTGGCGAATCTTGCCGAGGCCGTTAAGGTATTGAGAAGTTTGTAGTGCAATGGGAATGAATCTTATAGTAGATATAGGTAATTCGCGCATCAAGGTTGCTGTTATGTGTGACGGAGATGTGGTGGAGCAGTTTGTGTTCGCTGCGCTGCAAGAGCCGGAGTTGGACTCCGTTCTGCGCAGCTACCCGACTGTGGAGCGTGCGATTGTGGCCTCGACGGGTATAGACGCGCAGGGCGTTGTGCGGAAGCTACGCGAGAAGGGAATATGGGCTATGGAGATGACACCATCGACCCCCGTGCCTTTGCGCAACGGCTACCTCACGCCCGAAACTTTAGGCATGGACCGCTTGGCGGCGGCTGTAGGTGCGAGCCGTGTCGTCGGGGGCGATTGCATGATTGTGGATTTCGGTACGGCCATAACCATCGATTTGGTTGTGGATGGCGAGTATCGTGGCGGAAATATTTCGCTTGGCGTGCGCAGTCGTTTTCGGGCGTTGCACGATTACACCTCGCGCTTGCCCGAATGTGAGGCTACGGATGAAATTTTGGAGATAGGTCGCACCACCCGCGAAGCTATCGAACAAGGTGTGATGCAGGGCATAACTCACGAAATTGAGGGCTATATTTCGACATTTTTGTCTAAAAATGTTAAATTATCCATAATTTTTACGGGTGGAGACGCAAAATTTTTTGTTAAACGAATTAAAAACGCGATATTTGCAAAATGTGATTTGGTGTTTTGCGGATTAAACACAATTTTAGAGTACAATGCGAAAGTTGAATAGCAAAATATTAGGAGCCCTAACGGCTTTGATGGCGTTGGTTTTTGTGGTGCCTTCAGAGGCTGTGGCTCAAAATTTCTCGAGTAGTATCAATACCTATTCGCCATATTCGATGTATGGCTTGGGCGAGTTGTCTACTCCGGGTAATGTGGCTATGCGCTCGATGGGTGGCGTGGGCCTCGGTATGATGTCGTATACCATGGTCAATGTGTTGAACCCTGCGGCTTATAGTAATATCACGCGCAAGAGTTTTCTGTTCAACTTTGGTGTCGATGCGGGTCATTATCGCAACTCTCAGACCAAGGTCGCTGCCAATTCGGCGATTAAGACTGCGTATAATTCGATTAACTTCCACGATATTGCTTTCCAGATGCCTTTGGCCAAGAATCTCGGATTCGGCTTCAGCCTTACACCTTATAGTAATGTAGGTTATAAGATGTATCGCGACGAGATAAACCCCGACATTCTCGGAAATATTGGTCGCGTGCGTTATATGTGGCATGGCGAGGGCGATATCACCGAGATTAAGGCGGGTGCGGGCTGGCGTCCGTTCAAGCGATTGTCGATTGGCGTTGCGATGCTCTATTATTGGGGAAATATCACACGAAATTACACCTCGCAAGTCCCGGATGTGATTACCGGAAGCGGCTCATATTCAAGCACTACGGGTCTGGATACCTATTATGTGTCGAAGATTAAGATGCAGGCCGGTTTGCAGTGGCATATCATCATGAACACCAAGCGTATCTTGACCTTGGGCGCTACCTATGATTTGGGTGGCAGCCTTACACCCGATGTTACGCAGAAAGTGTATGTGAATAACCTTTTGCAGACTACCGTGCGTGATGAAAATGAAAAATCGGCCCTGCAACTGCCTCAGCAGTTTGCCGCAGGATTGTTCTACCAGACCAATTCGTTGCGCGTAGGTGTTGATTATGTATACCAGGATTGGGGTAATAGCAATGTGGACTATACCGAGAGTTTGGGTAAGGGTGTCGATGTAGCATATACAGATACTCAAACCATCAAGGTTGGCGTGGAGTTCACGCCTCGTCCGACGGATGTGCGTAACTATATGAATCGTATAGCTTATCGTGTGGGAGGTCGCATGGGCGATTTCTATCAGACTTATCACGGTAGTGCGGTGCGTCAATATGCTGTGACGGCGGGATTGGGCTTCCCGTTGCAGTTGTTCGGAGGCTCGTCTATTGATGTCGGCTTTGAGTATGGTATGCGCCGTCCGAGCAAGGATTTCGTTACGATTGATGGTGCGCAGGCCGGTTTGGTGAAGCAGGATTACTTTAAGCTTTCGATAGGCTTGTCACTCTTTAGCGACCGTTGGTTTATGCGTTATAAGTTTGACTAAGCATTAGGCTAAAACGGTTACTCAAAGGCTTAAAGACAATAAAATCGCACTCCGAGGCGTTATGATAGTAAGACGGTGCAGGAGTTTAATAGGCAGGTAAACGAAAAATATTAACATTAAATATAAAAAAACTTAGATTACATGAAAAGCATTAAACTTATTTTGGTGGTGGCGCTTGCTTTTGTCGGTTTTACAGCAGTAGCGCAGGATCTCAATTATGATGACCCAAAGTATGCAAAATGGGGTAGCACCGCAGAGGAGCGTAAGGAGATGATGCTTACAGCTCAGTTCCTTAAGGAGGCAGTTGACAATCGTAATTACAACCTTGCCGCAGGTTATTTGAAGGTTTTGTTGGAGAAGGCTCCTGCAGGTTCGGTGAACATTTATACCAACGCGGCTAAGCTTTATAAGAATAAGATTAACCGTGCAGAAAATGCCGAGGAGCGTGCTGCTGCCATCGACTCATTGTTGTGGGTTTATGATGTTCGTTTGGAGCACTTTGCCGACCACTCTAAGTATGGTAAGGATTATATCCTCGACCGCAAGGCTCGCGAGTATGTTACCTACAAGCCCGAGGATAGAGAGGGCATCCGCGAGGTCTTCAATGCTGCAATGGCTGCCAGCGTCGAGGTTAAGGGTAAGATGGATTTGGAGTTGGCCGTAATCTACTTCAGCAACCTTAACGACGATTTCCAGAATGGCTTGGTTGGTGCTGAGGCGATTATTGGTGAGTATGACCGTCTGTCACCGGCGTTTGATGCAGCCGAGGGCGATGATGTACAATATAAGGAGCAGTTTGAGGGTATCTTCGGTATGAGTGGTGCTGCAAGCTGTGAGAACCTCGAGGCTCTCTTTGCCAAGAAGTTGGCTGCGGCTCCCGAGGATGAGGCTATCTTGAATCAGGCCGTATCACTCATGTCACGCGCAGGTTGCGATAGCGATTTCTTCTTCCAGACTGCCGAGAAGCTCTACTCTGTGAAGCCTTCATCAGACATCGCATTGTTCTTGGCTCAGGGCTTCCAGTCACGCGAGGAGTATGACAAGGCGTTGAAGTATTTGGAGGAGGCTTTGTCGGTTGAGGCTAACCCTGCCGAGAAGGAGAAGTTGTATGTTCGTGTAGGTATGATTAACCTTACGACTAAGAACTATACTGCTGCAATGGCTGCCGCTAAGGAGGTGAAGAACATTAACCCCGAGAATGGTTTCGCTTACTTTATCTTGGGTCAGTGCTATGCTTCATCAGGCAACTGCGCCGAGTTGCGTTGCCAGGCTTGCTTCTGGGCTGCATACGACGCTATGAGTCAGGCTGTATCGTTGTTGGCAAGCGACCCCGGTATCCAGAAGTCTGCCGAGGAGTTGATGAACCACTACCGTGCAGTATTCCCCACAAAGGAGGAGTGCTTCTTTGCTGAGCTTTCGGCCGGTCAGCGTTACACTATCGACCACGGCTTCGCTAATGGCGTAAGCACTACTGTTCGTTACAGATAATCATTGCAAATGATACACACGACACTTGTACGATATTTCATGGTAGCACTCCCTGTGTTGGGGAGTGCTATCTTGCTATTCTCGTGCGAGGCGAAGAAAACTACTACTTCGCACTCTACAAACCTTGAAAACCTCATGACCGAGTATAGCGAGGAGCTCTCGATAGTGACATCGGAAAATGGTCAAACATCATACCATTTCACTACGCCACTTATGGAGGGATATGCTTTGGCGCGTGAGCCCTACAAGGAGTTTCGTAAGGGTGTGAAAGTTGTGACATATGATGGCGATACAACGGCTGTTGAGTCGGCAACGCTCACAGCCAACTATGCTATATTTTATGAAACCCGCAAATTGTGGGAGGCCAAAGGTGATGTGGTTGTTGTGCAGCGCGAGGGCCGTCGTCTTTATACATCCCAGCTATTTTGGAACCAGGCGACTCATCGCATCTACTCGAATGTCGATTCGCGAGTAGTGGATGGCGATGAAATATATGATTGCGAGGGTTTCGAGAGCGATGAGGAGATGAAAGATTGGCACTATCGCAAAATTAAGGGTGTGACATATATAACCGAGCCGGAGCCAAAGCCCGAGAGTGATTCGTTGCAAGGTGAGGCCGCGAAATCGAAAACTACGGCAGATGCAACCGATGCCGCAGCAGAGGAGGCGACAAAACCGGCACTGAAGACGAAAAATCCCACTTCGCGCAAAGCAAAGAGCGCTACGCCTGCAAAATCGACTCGACCGGCAAGACCTGTCGGGGCTGTGAAACCGCTCGCGGATGATGCTCAGCCAAAGGTTGAAGCAGCCAAGAGCCAGGAGCGTTAACCACAGTCGGGCCGAGGGTGAGTGAATCGGTGCGGAGCCTCGATGAATTAAACTCGACGGCGAAGCCGATACTTAGGCCTATGCAAAACGCAAATAGATGTAAAGCAACCAATTAAATTCAAGAGATGGAGACTGCCGATTTAATCAATTCGGTCATTTTGATATGTGTGATGCTGCTTTTGTCTGCATTTTTCTCAGGTATGGAGATTGCTTTCTTGAGTAAGAATCGCCTACGCGAGGAGATTGATCGCAAACAGAGTGGCGCATTTGATTTTATTGCCCATATCTTTGAGAAGCATCCGGGGCAATATATTACTACCATCCTGGTGGGTAATAATATATGCTTGGTTATATATTCTCTCTATATGTCGCTCCTACTTCGACTCTTAGCTCATTTGGTCGGATGGGACGATATGGCCGAGGGTGGCTCGGTGTTGCTTGAAACGATTATATCGACAGTTGTAATCTTGTTTTGTGGCGAGTTTTTGCCGAAATCTATCGTCAAGAAGAACCCCAATTTCTATTATCAGCTATTTTCTCCCGTTCTCTATCTGTTCTACTTGCTGCTATATCCCATAGCCATCTTTACGACCTTTATTTCATACGCTATTTTGCGATTGTTCGGTCGTAAAAATACAAATGCCAAGATGGATTATACATTCAATCGCGAGGATTTGGTTAACCTGGTAGATGGCGAAGATGTCGAGTTGCAGCAAGAGGATGAGGAGGAGATAAAACTCTTTCAGAATGCTTTGGATTTTGCCGATTTGCGTGTGCGCGATTGCATGGTTTCGCGCGTGGATGTCGAGGCTGTGGAGGAGGGTATCTCGATTGAAGAACTTACGCAGCGATTCGTGGAGTCGAAATTTTCACGCATCTTTGTGTGGCGCGACAGTATAGACTCAATCATTGGCTATGTAAACTCAAAGAGTCTGTTTACATCGCCCAAGAGTATCGACGAGGTGCTGATGAAGGTCGACTATGTGGCCGAGACCTTGCCTTTGCAGAGCCTGTTGCAGAATTTCATCAAACGCAAGTCGAGCGTTGCGGTGGTCATCGACGAGTTCGGCGGTACGGCGGGTATTATCTCGATGGAGGATGTTCTGGAGCAGATTTTTGGCGAGATTGAAGATGAGCACGATGTGCAGGAGAGTGTCGAAAAGCAGGTCGGCGAGGGCGAATATGTCCTTTCATGCCGCCTGGATGTCGAGTATCTGAATGAGCACTTTGACCTCGGCATTGAGGAGTGTGATGAGTATGATACTTTGGCCGGTTACATACTTTATAACTACGACGGCATACCCTCGGCGGGTACCGTGATAGCTACCGAGAGGCTCGAAATAAAGGTCTTGCGCTCGACGCGTGCGCGAGTGGAATTGGCGCGAGTGCGAAAGTTGTAGTAGGGTATAGCATCCCATATCGGGCAAAAACCGATGTTTTACATTAAAAATATGCCTTACAATGCTGATAATAAGAATAAAATTATTATCTTTGGTGGCTTGAAATAGAAACAACAGTGGCTTGAAATTGAAACAACAGTGGCTGGAAATTGAAACAAGTAAAATAAATAATAAATTATTATGGCAAGTCTAAACACTTTAAGAACTAAGTTTGGCGCAGTATTGACAGTTGTTATTGTCTTGGCGCTTTTAGCATTCATCCTTTCATTGGGCCCGGAGATGGGATTTTTTGGTAGCAATGACCCTACAGTAGGTGTTATTGATGGCAACAAGGTCGGTTATATGGAGTATATGAAGACCTATGAGAGCGTAAAGAATGCAAATAATGGCGATGAGTCTACCGAGGAGAGCGCAGCATCGTTGGCTAACGCTACATGGCAGGATTTGATTGCTAAGCATTTCTTCACCCCATCATTCGAGGATATGGGTGTTGTTGTATCAAACAAGGAGCGTGAGTCTATGCTCAAGGGTATACACCCCTCACAGGTGTATTATCAGGTGTTTGCCAACCCTCAGACCGGTGCTTATGAGACTGCGGCTGTGGCGGCATTCCTCGAGCAGGTAAAGACTAATCCCGAGTATATGGGTATGTGGTCATACTTCAACAATCAGGCGATTTTCGACCGTCAGATGAACAAGTATGCCGGTTTGATTAAGGCCGGTACTTATGCCAACGCTTTGGAGGTAGCTCATGGTGTAAAGGTTGCAAACGAGAGCCGCAATGGTCGTTTTGTTGCTGTTAAGTACACTTCTATTCCCGATTCATTGGTTGAGGTGTCGGCTGGCGATATTAAGAAGTATTACGAGGCTCACAAGGAGCAGTATAAGAAGCTGCCCAACCGCTCGTTGAGCTATGTGGTATTCGACATCGCTCCTACTCAGGAGGATATGCAGGCTATCGAGCTTAAGGCTAAGGGCTTGGGCGAGGAGTTTGCCGTAGCTGAGGATGTTCGCGCATTTGTTCGCAAGAATATGGGTCAGATTGCTCCCAACTATACTCAGATTACCGATGAGGCTGAGGCTGTAATGTTGAATGGTAAGATGTATGGCCCCGAGCTTAAGTCTAACGAGTGGGTTATGTCACGCGCTTTGGATGTTAAGATGTTGCCCGATTCAATCGGTTTGAGCCACATCGTACTCCCTGCCTCTGAGGCAGCTTTGGCTGATAGCCTCTTTGCGGCATTGAAGGGTGGTGCTTCGTTTGCTGAGGCTGCGAAGGCACATTCGGTATACGCTGCGTCGGCTCAGAATGGCGGCGAGGTAGGTGTAATGCCTTTCTCGGCACTCACTACCGATTTGGTTGATGAGTTGGCAGACGCAAAGAAGGGTAGCGTTGTTAAGGTGTCTATGGGCGATGTAATTCAGATTTTCAAGGTTACACGCGTAGATGCTAAGAAGAAGCACGCTTTGGTTGGTACAATCACTCTCCCCGTAGAGGCATCTTCTGAGACTCGTCGCAATATCCACAACACTGCAAGCATCATGGCCGTAGATGGTAAGGGTTCTTTGGAGAACTTCGAGAATGCTGCTGCCGCAGCTGCTGTTACTCCCCGTATTGCTCGTGTAGCTCAGGGCGACCGCTTGGTGTCAGGCTTGGAGAACTCTCGCGAGGTTGTTCGCTGGGCAAATGGTGCTAAGGAGGAGGAGATTTCCGAGATTTTCAACTTGGGTGATGCTTATGTTGTTGCAATACTCACAGCAATTGACGAGAGCAAGTACCAGCCTTTGGATGAGACTCGCAAGCTCGCTATTGCACAGACTTTGCGTCGCGACAAGAAGTATGAGATGTTGAAGGAGAAGTATGCCGGCAAGAGCTTGGAGGAGATTGCAGGTGCCGAGGGTGTTGACATTGCAGTTTTCGAGAATATCAAGTATACCGATTACGCAATTAACGACTCTACATTCGAGCCTGCGGCTGCGGGTGCTATCGCTACTACCGAGTCAGGCTCATTGGGTCAGGCTAAGGGTAATGGTGCTGCTGTATTCTTCGTAGTTGAGGAGGTTGTAGCCGAGACTGAGGCTCCCCGCACAGCCGAGGAGGAGAAGGCTCGCTTGCAGACCACAAACGAGAATATGAGCATCCAGTACGCTATGGGCGCATTGCAGAACATGGTTGAGATTGAGGACTTGCGTGGTAAGTATTTCTAATCGATAACTTCACGAAATTGAGCCTCTTGGGTCTTTGACCCGAGGGGCTTTTTTGTTTGTGTATATGTAGCAATTTGGCTAAAAAATCGTATATTTGTGGATACGAACAGTCAGTCGCTATGAATCACGATGTATTTATAAGCTATTCGAGCAAAAATTCCACCACAGCACAAGCAATTTGCCATGAGCTGGAGGATAATCATATCAAGTGTTGGATGGCGCCACGCGATATCCCCGTGGGTGCGAAATATGCCTCGGTAATCGCGCAGGCGATAAAGAGTTGTAAGGCTGTTGTGCTGGTCTTTTCCGAGCAGTCGGCTATTTCGCCCTGGGTGGAGAGCGAGATAAATATCGCTTTCTCGAATCGTAAACCTATCGTGCCATATAAGATTGATGCGGCGGTTTTGGAGCAGTATGATGAATTTTATATGATGCTCAATAATCGCCATTGGATTGAATCCTATCCCGATTTTAAGACTCGTTTCGTGGAGTTGGTCGAGGTCGTTGCGCGCCTTGTGGATGTGGAGTTAGCACCAAAAGCCAATAATGTTGCGCCAAAGGATACTGCACCGAAGAAAACGAAGGCTGCGCTTAAAACTGAGGCAAAGCCTGCGCCTGTTTCTATGCCAGCCTCTGCACCTACACCTGCTCCAAAGAGAAAAAATACGGTTGCTTCAGTTTCTACGCCTACGCCTTCGTCTGCCAAAACCTATAAAGTCGGCGATTACTATAACGACGGCAAGAAAGAGGGCGTGGTATTCTGGGTAAATAAAGCAGGGACACATGGTAAGATAGTGAGCATGCACCAATTGGAAGAAGAAATGCCATGGGCTGTGGATAAGAATTTTGGTACATTCTTTAATCGTGATAATCCTTGTAAAAAATATAACGGTGCCACAAGTAAGGCGAATGGTAAGCAAAATATGGAGGAGATAGAATGCGTATATAAATGGGAAGAGAAATTCCCCGCATTTGCGTGGTGCGCCGAGTTGGGCGAAGATTGGTATCTGCCGGCAATAAATGAATTAAAGTTGTTGTTGCTTAATAATTCGGTCCACGATGCTGTGAACAAAACTCTTGAGGATAAAGGAGGAGAAAAGTTGTTTAATAAGGAGGTAGATGAAGATTCAGAGGAATTGCCATGGTATTGGTCATCTACGGAAGATGAGGATGATGAAAAAAGCGCGTGGTTTGTCGATATGTTAGATGGCGATACCTGCAATCTCAGTAAATTCTTTGGCAACTATGTCCGTGCTGTGGCGCAATTTTAATCTTTAGGCTTTAATATTAGTGTGACTGCTTGTGGGTGGTCGCACTTTTTCATAGTTATATAATAATATCGTCATTCCACATCGTGCGTGTGATGTGGGATGACGAGTTCGTTCCGAATTTCGAATTTAGAAATTTTGAAATTTTGAGATTTTGAATTTCGAATTTCGAATTTCGACTCCCTGCCTACCCTTTGAATACAATCTTGTTTTGGCGGTTGATGCGGGGATTCTCGTTGCCGAATTTTACGCTTGTAGTGCCATTGTGGAAGTCGTGGGCATAGTCGTAAATCAAGGGGATAATCTCCTCGCCCGATTCGTCGATATAACCCCATTTATTGCCGCGACGCACGCGTGCCAAGCCCTCCGAGAACTCTCCCACGAAGTCGTAGGCGGGGTATTTGCTGTTTTGTTGTGTCATAGTCGTAAGTTGTTTTCTTTCGTTAAGCGAAGATACGCATTTTTTTAGTAGAATTTTGAAAATTGAGAAAGAATATGTATCTTCGTTGTTAGATAATAGGGTTGTTTATATCAACTTGTTGTAAATATAGCTCAATTGCTCTCGAATCACCACCTCGAAATATAAGCGAGCTAAAGAATATACAATTGGGTTTGTGCCATTTTGGGCGCAGACTAATTCATTGTATATTCGGCTTGTGGTGAGCCTGAGAGCGTGGATAATGTCTGCGCTTTCTTTTTTATATATAAGCGTAACATCCTTTTGGCAATATTGCACATAATTATAAATTTACGGAAATGAAGAAAATCTATTTTGTTTTTTTGTTTTTGTTGTGGAGCATTCAATTACAGGCTCAAGTACAACATCATCAACAGCAATGTAATTTGCAGGGAATTGTTAAATATGAGTACAATGATCATGTTGGTTATATGGTAGATGTCGGTGCAGAAATAGGTATAGTTCCTGTTAGTAAAGCGGTTGGTATAATATTCCCAAATATGTGGAAATTATATGAAGATTTGGCATCACGCCGTACTACTTATGTGATGTGGAAAAATGATGATGAACTTGTGCTCTATAGTGATGATAACCTACGATATCTTGCTAAATTTACATCAAAAGACGAGAGTTTATTAAATGAAACAGCACCTCGAATAATGTCTCAATATGTTGAGATCTCTCAATTATTTGAATATCTTGCATTGGTTGATTCTTCTGGAAAATACTCTGTAACGCTTCCTTATGGAGAATATTATATTGTTGTAAAGTCTGCAAGCAGAAAAAGGGATATATTGCCAGAGCTTACAGGAAGATTATTGTTGCGAACTATAAAAATAGATAGACCCGCTAAAATCGAGAGTTTTGAGTTTAGTTATTAGCTTATTATAAAAAAAGCCGCCAGCATTATAGCTGACGGCTCTCTTTATCTATGTTGAGTGATTCGGGATTACTCCTCCATCAACATCTCCAACATCTTGATAGAAGCCTTTGCGATAGGAGTACCGGGGCCGAAGATAGCTGCGGCACCATCACGATACAACTCGTCGTAGTCCTGTGCGGGGATTACACCACCCACAACAACGATGATATCCTCGCGACCAAGCTTCTTCAACTCGGCGATAATCTGCGGAACCAAAGTGAGGTGACCTGCAGCCAATGAAGATACACCTACGATGTGAACATCGTTCTCAACGGCCTGCTTTGCAGCCTCCTCGGGAGTCTGGAACAAGGGGCCCATATCTACATCGAAGCCAACATCGGCATAACCCGTAGCTACAACCTTAGCACCACGGTCGTGACCATCCTGACCCAACTTTGCAATCATAATACGGGGCTGACGACCCTCCTTCTTGGCAAACTCGGCGCACATGGCCTTTGCCTTCTCGAACTCTGAATCCTGATTCATACCTGATGAGTAAACGCCTGAAATTGAACGAATAACTGCCTTGTAGCGACCTACAACAACCTCGCAAGCATCTGAAATCTCACCCAAAGTTGCGCGTACCTTTGCAGCCTCAACTGCCAACTCCAACAAGTTGCCCTCGCCGGTCTTTACGCACTCGGTGATAGCTGCCAAAGCCTTATCAACGGCTGCCTGGTCACGATTAGCACGCAACTCCTGCAAACGCTTAACCTGGCTCTCGCGAACAGCTGTGTTATCCACTGCCAAAATGTCGATAGGAGCCTCTTTCTCCAAACGGTACTCGTTCAAGCCGATAATCTTCTGCTCACCAGAGTCGATGCGAGCCTGTGTGCGAGCTGCAGCCTCCTCGATACGCATCTTAGGAATACCTGTCTCGATAGCCTTAGCCATACCGCCCAACTTCTCAACCTCCTCGATGTGTGCCCACGCCTTGTGTGCAATCTCGTTGGTAAGAGCCTCAACATAGTATGAACCTGCCCATGGGTCTACCTGGCGGCATACATTGGTCTCCTCTTGGATGTAAATCTGGGTGTTACGAGCAATACGAGCCGAGAAGTCGGTAGGAAGCGCGATAGCCTCGTCCAAGGCGTTGGTGTGCAATGACTGAGTGTGACCCAAAGCGGCACCCATAGCCTCGATAGCTGTACGAGCAACATTATTGAATGGATCCTGCTCGGTGAGTGACCAACCTGATGTCTGGCTGTGTGTACGCAATGCCAATGACTTGGGGTTCTTGGGGTTGAACTGCTTAACAATCTTCGCCCACAACATACGAGCTGCACGCATCTTGGCAATCTCCATAAAGTGGTTCATGCCGATAGCCCAGAAGAATGACAAACGGGGAGCGAAAGCATCTACCGACATACCTGCGTTGATACCTGCACGCAAGTACTCCAAACCGTCAGCCAAGGTGTAAGCCAACTCGATATCGGCTGTCGCACCTGCCTCCTGCATGTGGTAACCCGAGATAGAGATTGAGTTGAACTTAGGCATGTTCTTCGATGTGTACTCGAAGATGTCGGCGATAATCTTCATCGAGAACTTAGGAGGATAGATATAGGTGTTACGCACCATAAACTCCTTCAAAATATCGTTCTGGATAGTACCTGCCAACTGGTCCAAAGTACAGCCCTGCTCTAAACCTGTAACGATGTAGAATGCCAAAACGGGCAATACGGCACCGTTCATGGTCATAGATACCGACATCTTGTCCAAAGGAATACCGTTGAACAAAACCTTCATATCCTCAACTGAGCAGATTGATACACCTGCCTTACCAACATCACCTACTACGCGTGGGTGGTCAGCATCGTAACCACGGTGTGTGGCCAAGTCGAATGCTACCGACAAACCCTTCTGACCTGCAGCCAAGTTACGACGATAGAATGCGTTTGACTCCTCGGCAGTAGAGAAACCTGCATACTGGCGAATGGTCCAAGGACGCATAACATACATCGTAGAGTAAGGACCGCGAAGGAAGGGAGCGATACCTGCGGCATAGTTCAAATGCTCGAGGTTCTCCAAATCTTTTGCCGTGTAGTCCGTCTTAACGGGTATCTGCTCGGCTGTAATCCAAGGCTGCTTAGCCTCGTCTGCGGCGCAGCACTGTGACTTGCCGCCTTCGTATGATAAATTTTCAAATTTTGCTCTCATAATAGCTCTGCTTTTTAGATACCCAACTCCTTAAGATAGAACTTCAGGGTCTCGAGTACATTGCTCTTAACATTGATAAAGTTTGTGATGCCCTGGGCCTCCAACTCTGCGGCGCATGCGGGAGCACCGGCAACAACCAAGATTGCCTTGCCACCCAACATCTCCTTAATCTTTGGAGCTACCTCTGCGTAGTCGTCGTCAGAAGCACAAACTACTACGATGTCGGCCTTTGACTCCAATGCGGCAGCAACACCCTCCTCCAAAGACTTGAAGAATGTGTTATCCTGTACGCGGATACCTGCGCAAGCGAAGAAGTTGCATGAGAACTGTGCGCGAGCACGAGCCATACCCAAGTTACCGCATGTAAGCATGAATGCCTTAGGCTCCTTGCCGCTGCGGTCTACCTCAAGACGCATCTGCTCGAATGCCATAGCACCACGGTAGGGCTTCAATACATTACCCTCGGCCACTGAACGAGTTACAACCTCGGCTGATACGGCAGCGTCGGCAACCTCGGTAAAGTTAGGATACTGGTTTGCGCCGAGCAAAATCTGACGGCGTGTAGCGATGTTCTTGTCCTTCGCAGCAGCTGAAGCGTTTACGCGCTCAACGATGAAACCTGCCTTGAATGCCTCTGTGTAGCCACCCTTATCCTCAACCTCGAGGAAGAGCTTCCATGCTTGCTCGGCGATGCACTTCGTAAGGTTCTCGATGTAGTATGAACCACCTGCGGGGTCTACAACCTGGTCGAAGTGTGACTCATGCTTGAGCAAGAGCTCCACATTGCGTGCGATACGCTTTGAGAACTCGGTGGGCTGCTCGAACGAGTAGTCGAAAGGCATAACCTCCAAAGAGTGTACACCTGCCAAAGTAGCCGACATTGCCTCGGTAGTACCACGCAACATATTTACATAGGGGTCGTATACTGTCTGGTTCCAAGTAGAGGTTACGGCATGTGCAAACATCTTGCAAGAGCACTCCTTCTCGGGGTTGTAACCCTTCACGATATTAGCCCACAACATGCGAGCTGCACGGAACTTGGCAATCTCCATAAAGTAGTTAGCGGTAACGGCAAATGTGAAGCGAATCTTGCGAGCCGCCAAATCAACCGATACTCCTGCCTCGGTGAGCATCACGAGGTAGTCGTGAGCCGCAGCCAAGGTGAATGCCAACTCCTCAACGATGGTAGAACCTGCGTTAGAGAATGTTGAACCTGTAACATTTACGATGCGGATGTGCTTGTACTCGGCAGTGCGATTGATAAGCTCGGCAATCTTTGCGAAGCACTTCTCGCCTGTTGCATCCTTGCAGCAGAAGTGACCCTTTGTCGAGAGGTTCTTAACGATGGGGTCGATGCAGAAGTTGATTTTAACATCATCCTTTGCGATGCCCTCAGCCTCAACCTTTGCCAACACAACCTCTGCGATGTGAGAAATCTTCTTACCGCAGAAAGTGAGCTCCACAGCGGGGATTGAGATACCTGCCAAAAGGGTGTCGATGAACGCTGCATCCACCTCCTCAGCCTTCTCGCAGAAACAGAAACCGAGTGAGTTTACACCCGAGTTCAGGAGCTTCAAAGCCTCCTCATTGGCTGCCTTGGGGCAACCTACGCTTACTGTCTGGTGGATAGCCCAGTCGTTCGAGTTGTGAGTACCGCGAACATAGGGGAACTCACCTGCCTCTGAACCCAAAAATTCTACGCCTTCGAGATTCTCTGCGCGATAGTAGGGGCGCAAGTTAAATCCCTCGGCTGTTCTCCATACGAGTTTACGCTCGTAGTCTGCACCTTTAAGGTCTGTTGTGATAACCTCCTCCCATTGCTCGGTACTTACCGCGGGGAACTCGGCAAACAACTTTGCTTTTTCGGTATTAGCCATAATTTTTTAGATTTTAATGTATGTTTTATGTGTGTTTTTAGTTAGTTTTTTACTGTTGGTTACGGGCTGAACTAACACTCCGTAGTTAATTCATGCAAAGTTATAAATTTTTTTACGAAAAACCGCCTTAATTGTTAAGAAAATATCAGGGAATTTAAGGCGATTAGGGGGATTAAGGAAATTAGGGGGCTTAAAGAGATTAAGGAGTTTGGGGAAGTTAAGGAGTTTAGGGGATTTAAGGAGATTAAGGAGGACTTTTTTGCGTCGGCGCTAAATTCCCTAAATTCTCTAAATTCTCTATTTTTAGATTCTCACGCAAAACTGCGTTTTGCTCAGAATGACGGATTAGCTGCCACATTGACGAATCGGCCACCTCGTAGCGTCACTCAGAGGAGGGCAAAGCCCGACGCGAGGGCCTAATAACAAATGCCCAAAATGACGCAATTTTGAATTTTGAATTTTGAATTTTGAATTAAGAAATGTATCTTTGCATCCGAAAATGATGTGGAAGGATTTGGACTGCTTGCAACCACTTAAAAAATGCTAAACCAGCAGATATATTGCGCGAGGTGCCATTCTTCCATAACAGTTTGATATTAACGATATTAAATTATATAGAAGTATGGCTTTTTTATTTACATCCGAGTCAGTGTCGGAGGGACACCCCGACAAGGTTGCTGACCAGATTTCAGATGCAATTCTCGACGAGTTCCTTCGTCACGACGCCCAGGCAAAGGTCGCTTGCGAAACTTTGTGTACCACAGGTTTGGTGGTCGTATCGGGCGAGGTTAAATCTTCGGCTTATGTCGATATTCAGGGCGCGGCACGCCGCGTGATTGACCGCATAGGTTACAATCGCAGTGAGTATCAGTTCGATGCCGCTTCGTGTGGTGTGTTGTCGGCAATTCACGAGCAGTCGTCGGATATCAATCAGGGCGTTGTTCGCGAGAGCGACGAGGAGCAGGGTGCCGGCGACCAGGGTATCATGTTTGGCTACGCCTGCAACGAAACACGCGAGTATATGCCCGCAACGCTTATTCTCTCACATGTTATATTGAAGGAGTTGGCCGTGATTCGCCGCGAGGGTGAGGTTATGACCTACCTGCGCCCCGACTCAAAGAGCCAGGTTACGATGGAGTATGATTCTGTGACCCGTAAGCCCATGAGAGTACACACAATCGTGGTTTCGACGCAGCATGACGAGTTTATCCTCCCCACCGAGAATCGCTCGGAGAAGGAGGCTGAAAAGATGATGCAGGAGATGATTCGCCGCGATGTGCGCACGATACTTATCCCCCGCGTGAAGGCTCGCTTGGAGCGTGCCGGTGACCGCTTGGCCGATTTGATAGGCGAGGATTATATCCTGCATGTCAATCCTACGGGTAAGTTCGTTATTGGTGGTCCTCATGGCGATACAGGCCTTACAGGCCGTAAGATTATCGTCGACACATATGGAGGTCGTGGTGCTCATGGTGGCGGAGCCTTCTCGGGTAAGGACTCTTCGAAGGTGGACCGTTCGGCGGCATATGCTGCGCGCCATATTGCAAAGAATATGGTTGCCGCAGGCGTTGCTGACGAGGTTTTGGTGCAGCTCAGCTACGCTATCGGTATTGCCGAGCCACTCTCAATCTATGTCGATACATATTCATCGAAGCGCCCCGCAGCGTTGGAGGGCATGACCGACGGTGAGATTGCTGAGCGTATCGGTAAACTCTTTGACCTTCGCCCCGCAGCTATTGTAAAGCGTTTCGGCTTGAAGAATCCGATTTTCGAGGCCACAGCGTCGTATGGTCACTTCGGCAACCGTCCCTACACCAAGCTCGAGAAGGTGTGGGAGAATGGCGTAGAGTGCGAGCGCGAGGTGGAGTTCTTCGGCTGGGAGAAGTTGGATGCCGTGGATACCATTAAACAGGAGTTCGGACTCTAAAAGTTAAAAGAGTAAAGTTCAAAGAGCAAAGATTTTTCTTTGCTCTTTTTTCGGAATTATATAGTTTTGTGTTGTATATCAAAAAAGTATTGAGATTCTCACGCATTTGTTTTTTTCGTCACTCTGAGGGAGCATTGGCGACCGTGAGAGTCTAAAACAAATGCTCAGAATGACGCTTAACAACACTAAACTATATAATTCCGTTTTTTTTGTTTGGGTGTCCTGCGACGGAGGAGTAGTATTCGGAATAAAAGTAGATTGTAGCGGTTTTTTATTGCCGATTGCTTGGTTTTTGCACTGCCTTCGGGTGGTGCAATTTTTTTTTGAGGGTGATATACTAAACCTCGGCGCGTGGGCGTTATTGTAGCAGATAATTGAAAATAAAATATGCTGCCTATGATAAAAATTGCCTAATTTTAGTAGAACATTAGTTGGAACATTAAATTTGTGTAATATGAAAAATAAGGCATTATTATTCCTTGCAGTGGCCATGGTTGCGGCCGTTGCAGGTGGCGTGTCTGCTGTTGGCGTGAGCCGATATTTGGCAGGCGAATCTCACTCGAATCAATCTGTTTTGCTGTCGGGAGTATCGACCGAGGCGCGAGCGCATGACGCTATGCCTCAGGCGGGTAATCACTTTGCGGCGTATGCTCCCGACGAGTATCCCGACCTTACATATGCTGCCGAAAATGCTGTGCAGGCGGTGGTGAATATCGAGGCCGTACGCGAGGTGCAGGTGGGCGGCTCGCGCTCCTATGGTTTTGACCCCTTCTATGAGTTTTTTGGTATTCCTTATGGCGGAGGTCGCTCGTATGGTGAGCCACAGACGCGCGAGCAACGCGCAGGAGGCTCGGGTGTTATAATCTCGGCCGATGGCTACATCGTCACAAACAACCATGTCATCGAGGATGCTACAAAGCTCAAGGTTACGCTCTACGATGGCCGCACTTTCGATGCCGAGTTGGTGGGTACCGACTCGACGACCGATGTGGCGCTTATAAAGGTTGCGGGCGAGGACCTTCCGACTATTCCTTTTGGTAATTCCGAGGCTTTACGCCTGGGTGAGTGGGTGTTGGCTATTGGCTCGCCTTTTGACCTGAAATCGACCATTACGGCAGGTATCGTGTCGGCCAAGGCTCGCCAGTTGGGCGTTATTCCCGACGAGTTGCGCATCGAGTCATTTATCCAGACCGATGCAGCGGTAAACCCCGGCAATTCGGGTGGTGCATTGGTCAACACGCGAGGCGAATTGGTGGGTATCAATACCGTCATAAAGTCCTCTACGGGCAGCTACATCGGCTATTCGTTTGCCGTACCCGAGAGTATCGTGCGCAAGGTTGTAGTTGATTTGAAGGAGTATGGCGTGGTGCAGCGTGCGATGCTCGGTGTGCGCTATCGCGTTATTGATGACAACTTTGTGAAGGAATTGGGCGAGGAACTCGATATCAAAAAGGCGGGAGGCCTCTATGTGAATGAGGTGGTTGAGGGCTCGGCTGCCGAGGAGGCGGGTCTGCGTAAGGGCGATATTATCACGGCGATAGATGGCGTCAAGACCAACGATTCGGCCACTCTAATGGAGAAGATAGCCCAGCGCCGCCCCGGAGATAAGGTTACGCTCGACTTTACGCGCAACGGAGCGAAAAAGCAGGCGGTTGTGGTTTTGCGCAACAAGGTGGGTAAGAGCGAACCCGTGACTCGCGATATGCAGGATGTTGCCGAGGCTTTGGGTGGCAAGTTTGCCGATGCAAGCAAGAAACTATGCGCCGAGTTGGAAATTCGTGGCGGCGTGCAGGTTGTGAGCGTTAAGCGCGATGGCCTGCTTGGGCGTTCGGGCATCCGTGAGGGATTTGTTATTACCTACATCAACGACCATCCTGTAACTTCGGTGTCGGCTCTCCAGCGTCTGAACGACAAGATTCAAACCATAGATGGCTTATACCCCAATGGCAAGGCCGTGCGCTATGTGATAGTGGGGTAGGAGAGAGTGAAGATGAAAGATAAAAAAGTGGCTGTTCAATCGCAAAGTTGAACAGCCACTTTTGGATTTACAGCCTCAGGTCCTTACTTTTCGCGTGAGAACGAGTAGGGCTTATCGCCGTCGGCGGTGCCGCGCTCAAGGTTGGGCGTTGAACTCATCTTGAATGAGAGCTTTCCGCCACGCATCACCTCGTCGAAGGTCAAATAGTTGCGACTGAAGCGCTTACCGCCTAATTTTGCACTCTCGATATAGCGGTTTTCGGCGCTATTCTCCTTTGCTTCGATGACGAAATCCTCGCCATTCTCCAGGTGCAAAACGGCGCGCTTAAAGAGTGGAGCACCCACAACATATTCGTCGGCAGCGGGGCATACGGGATAGAATCCCAAGGCCGAAAAGACATACCATGCCGAGGTCTGTCCATTATCCTCGTCGCCACAATAGCCGTCGGGTGTGGGGGTGTAGAAACGGTTCATCACCTCGCGTACCCAATATTGCGCTTTCCATGGCTCACGCGCGTAGTTGTAGAGGTAAATCATATGTTGCACGGGCTGGTTGCCATGGGCATAGTTTCCGCAATTCATAATCGTCATTTCGCGAATCTCGTGAATCGGGAAGCCGTAGTAACTATCGTCGAAATGTGGCGGCACGATAAATACCGAGTCGAGCATTTTCGAAAACTCCTTCTCGCCACCCATCAAATCAATAAGCCCCTGAGGGTCGTGGAATACCGACCATGTGTAGTGCCAGCTGTTACCTTCGGTAAAGGCATCGCCCCACTTCAGCGGTGAGAACGGCTTTTGAAATTCGCCATTGAGGTTGCGGCCACGCATCAGGCGGCTCTCCTTGTCGAAAACATTGCGGTAATTCATGGCACGCTTTGCAAAGCGGTCAATCTCCTCCTGTGGACGACCCAAATCCTTCGCCAAACGCCAGATACACCAATCGTCGTAGGCATATTCGAGCGTGCGGGCCACATTTTCGTTGATGTTGACATCGTAAGGCACATAACCCAACGAGTTGTAGTAATCGGCTCCCAAGCGACCCGAAGAGTGTACCTCGGGATGGTGTTTCTCTGTGCCGGCCAAGATGCCCTCGAACATGGTGTCGGCATCGGCAACCCTCACACCCTTCAGCCACGCATCGGCCAAGACCGAGGCCGAGTTATTGCCAATCATACACCAGCGATGACCCGGGCTCGACCACTCGGGATAGAATCCGCTCTCGCGATAGACATTTAAGAAGCCTTCCTGCATCTTTTGATTCTCCTCACGATAGAGCATATTCAGGAGAGGAAAGAGGCTGCGGAAAGTATCCCAAAAACCTGTGCCGGTATAGAAATAACCCTTCTCGACCTTGCCGTTGTGAGGGCTGTAATGCACCGTATTACCCTCAGCGTCAATCTCATGATGCTTTAGCGGGAAGAGCGTGGCGCGATATAACGCTGTGTAGAACATGCGCATCTGGTCGAGGTCGCCGCCACTAACCTCAATGCGACCCAATACATCGTTCCATGCCTTGCGGCCTTCGGATTTTAGCTGCTCGAAGTTCTTATCGCCCAATTCGCGCAGGTTGAGCAGCGCTTGCTCCTCGCTGATGAACGATGAGGCTACGCGCGCATGTACCTGCTCGCCTTTCTCAGTCGAGAAGCCCACCACGGCTCCCGTGTGGTTGTCTTTCTGCTCGGTTACGCCCTCTGCGAGTTTACCGTTGCAGAATGTAGCGATATATGTTAGCGGTTTATCGAACTCCACGACAAAATAGTTGCGGAAATTTTGTGGTACACCTCCCGAATTGCGGGATGTGTATCCGACGACACGATTATTCTCCTTGTCGATGCGGATATATGAGCCTCCGTCGAAGGCATCTACCACAACGAACGACTTGTCATTTTCGGGGAATGTGAAGCGGAACATCGCTGCGCGGTCGGTGGGCGTGAACTCCGTAACCACATCATAATCGGCAAGATAGACTTTGTAATAATAAGGCTTTGCCTCCTCGCCCTTGTGTGAAAACCAACTTGCACGACGCTCCTGGTCAAATTCGGCGCGACCAACAACGGGCATCAACGAAAACTGTCCATAGTCGTTAATCCATGGCGAGGGCTGATGTGTCTGTTTGAAACCGCGTAGTTTTGTGGTGGTGTACATGTAGGTCCAGCCGTCACCCATATTTCCTGTTTGGGGAGTCCAAAAATTCATACCCCACGGACGAGCAATGGCAGGGTAGGTGTTGCCTGCCGAGAGTTCGAAGGTAGATTGCGTCCCCACCAAAGGATTGGCATAGTCAACCGGCGAAAACTCCTGTGCCGAGGCGCTCAGTGTAGCCCCTAACATCACCACAGAGGCAATGGCCAATGAAGAAAAAATCTTGCGTAACATTATTATAGTAGTTTTTAGGTTTATCGTAAAAAAGTCCCTTTCCACGAGGCTTTATTGCCACAAGAATCTGTGGCGGTGAATATTACGGTGTATTCTACACCACCCGTAATGCCTTCGTCTGTGAGGTTTATCGAGGCTCGCCCATGCTGGAAATCAACGGCTACCCAGCGCCCGTCAATCGTGGCATTATATGAAGCGATGCCCGAAAAATTATCCTTTAGTGCAAAGGTAATATTTTTTCGCTCACGGCAATCGGCTCCGCGCTTGAAATTTGGCGTGATGGTGGGGGGTGTGCAATCCGCCACAACACAAAAATCGCCAAACGACGAGTGCTTTTGCGATATATGGCTGTTGCGAAGCGTGCCACCCACATAGCCGAGCGTGCCTCGTTCGCTCACCGAGGCTATTGCTGCATGGCTCTCTAAAGTCTGCTCGACGGAGCAATGGAAATCAATCGTCATAGCCTTGTGGAGCGGTATGTTGCGGTCGCCTATGGTGTAAACCTCCGACAGCAGGATAATCGTAGAATCCGCCTTTATAGGGGTTTCGCTGCGCTTTAGCTCCATCTCCACAGATTCATACAACGACTTTGCCGGTATGGTTATGCCCACCACACCATCCGCTTCAGCCGAGAATGTGCGGTCGAACCAGGCGATTTTGCTACTGTCGGGCATCGCGCCCACAAATGAGGCCTCGTCGGGCTTACCCAAAATCGCAAACTCCAATGTCGAGGTGTTCAGGCAGTCGTCGGTGACTTTTATGCGCATTGCACGCCGAGAGCCTTCGCGTGTCGTTATCACGCCGTTATCGACAAGCGTCGGATAGAAGTTATTTATGCCTCCCTGCACACCCGCAAGGCGTATAACCTCACTCTTCGAGCTACGCTGCAAGGGATAGTAAGCCACTGCATTGCAGTAGCGCGTCTGGTCGAATGTAAAGCCATCGTTGCGATACTCGAAGTAAACCTCGCCATCCACCTCTGCCTCGAGATGATATATACCATAGCGATTCTGAGTGTCGTTTTTGCGGTCCGATACCTCTACGATGAAGTAGCCTTTGCGCCCAACCTCTATCGGCAAGGTATCCTTAAGCGAGTAGATTGCACCCTCTCGGCGCATAACATCGAACGATATACGACGACTGTGGCGAGCCACACCGCCCACACTATCGACCTCGACATAATGCAAGCGGCGAATCAGTGGCGAGATATCGTCTTTCGGCGCAAAGAGCCCCGCAGCTATAATATTCAGTGGCTTGTGCGTTGCTGCATTACGAATCTCAAAGTGCAGATGGGGGCCTGCCGAAGAGCCACTATTCCCCGACAAGGCTATAACTTCGCCACGCCGAACCTTAAATTGCCCGGGCTGGCAATAGAGGTCGACGCGATGTCGTTTTAGGCGATGTCGCTCCGCAAAAACATACTCGGCAATATCCTTGCGGAACTGCTTGAGGTGAGCATATACCGAAATAGTACCATTTGGGTGCGTCACATAGAGCGCCAAGCCATAGCCCGAAGGTGAGAGGAATATGCGGTTTACATATCCATCTGCCACTGCTACCACCTCTTTGCCTTCAACGCCGTCGGTCTTGAAATCCACACCCGAATGGAAGTGGTTGGTGCGCATCTCACCGAAATTTGCCGAGTAATACCCCGCCACACCTCGTAGTGGGTAATCGTAATACTCCGCATCGAGCCTCTGCGCTTGGGCTACGACAATAGCCCAAAAAGTAAATATTGAAGTTAAAATATATCGTCCGTATCGCATTCTGTATTGATGTTATGATGTTGCAGTGCCGCCTCGGCGCACTCTATAACGCTATCCATCGGATAACCCAACGACAGCCCATAGCGGACAAGTTTCGCCTTAAGTTGATATGGCGTATCGGCCTTCAAGGTGCGCAACTTGCGCTCCAATCGCTCTCCGAGGCGGTTATTATCGTTCAGTCCCACAGCCTCAGCAAGTGCCTGGGCGATAATCGGCTCCGCAATACCCTTTGTGCGCAGGGTTGTGCGGATTTTGTATTCGCCCCACGACGAGAGGTTGATTTTCTCGCGGATAAAGGCCTCGGCATACCGCCTATCGTCGATAAAACGCTCCGAGAGAAGGCGTTGCAGGACCTCATGGCGGTCACTGCTCGCCACGCCCCAGCGTGCCATTAGGCGCATGGCATCGCCCGAAGAGCGCTCCGCACGCGCACACAATCGCATCAGCGACTCCAATGCCTGCTCCTTACTCTTTTTTGTGGGTTGTTTCATCTTCTGCTATTTTATTTTTTTCTCTCTCGTCATGCCACAATTTACATAAGCAGTGCATTGCAGATGCGTATTGCGGTACATATGTAAATTGACTGGCATCTACCGTTTATTTACCTTTGCTGCCAAATCGGTATTTGCGAGGCAGTTATTCCCAAAGGTTGATGCCATTCAATTACTGCATGGATACTACTGCATACCGATAACCTTGCATTGTGCAGCAATTGTGGCATGACGATATTATTATAGGGATTCTCGCGTCGGCTAAAGCCTCCTCAGAATGACGCTATTCGGTAGCCAATCCGTCATTCTGAGCAAAACGCAGTTTTGCGTGAGAATCTTTTTTATCTTTTCCCTCCGACCATTCTCTGTTTACCGAACATATCGGTGCGAACTTCCACCTGCGTAAAACCCATTTCGCGGAGCATATCCGCCACCTCAAAGGCCAAGTTTTCATGCACCTCAAAGAGCAGATACCCGCCTCGGCAAAGCGCAGTGAGAGCCTTGTGGGCTATGGCGCGATAGAACACAAGCGGATTATCGTCCTCGACAAACAACGCCATCGCGGGCTCATAATCCGTAACATTGCGACGCATCAACTTCCGCTCCGAGCAAGGTATATATGGCGGATTCGACACTATAACATCAAACTCCTCGCCCTCGATGCTCGGCATTGCGCCTAAAGCATCGTCGCGCAAGAGTCTTACATTGGCTTCGAGCCTGCGATTATTCTCCTCGGCAACAGCTAACGCCTCATGGGATAGTTCGATTGCCCAGAGCTGCGACGAAGCTACGCGCAAAGCAAGCGAAATAGCAATGCAACCACTTCCCGAGCAGATGTCGAGGATGCGCGGTGCAGAAAACTCCGCGGCCCTCTTCTCGGTCCAAAGCACCAGCTCCTCAGTTTCGGGACGGGGAATCAAAACGCCCTCCCCGACCTTAAATTTAAGACCGCAAAACTCCTCCTCGCCCGTAATATACTGCATGGGGCAACCTGCGGCTAAACGCTCGGCTATCAGCTCCAAATTGTTGATTTCGACCTGCTCGTTGGGTTCGGTGAGATATTTTATCGCATCGACCCCCTCTGCCGAAGCTGCCACCTGCCGAGCAATATTCATACGCTCCCGCTCGGGATAGAGTGTTTCCATTCCGAGGGATAAATAACGCACTATGTCGGCTCTGGATTTACGCATAGGCTATGCGCGAAGTTTCATATCTGCCAATGCGATTGCAACTGCCGCCTCGACAACCACTGCGGCACGCAACGCTATGCAGACATCGTGGCGACCCTTGATTACAAGCGTTTCCACCTGCCCATTTTCAAAATTGAAGGTTTGCTGCTCACGCGCGATAGAAGCTGTGGGCTTTATGGCCGCTCGCACAACGATTCCGTTGCCGTTTGTTATGCCTCCAACGATGCCTCCGGCGTGATTCGTAGCGGTATGGCCCTCTTTGTCGATGATGGTGTCGTTATGCTCCGAGCCTCGCATCGCGGCTGCGGCAAAACCGGCACCAAACTCCACACCCTTAACCGCCGGCACTGAGAAGAGCAGATGTGCCACCTCGCTCTCCGCAGAGTCGAAGAATGGCTCGCCATATCCCGTAGGAACGCCATTTACGCGGCACTCAACAATGCCGCCCACCGAGTCTTGCGCCATGCGGGCACGCTCGATGATGTCGCCAAACTGTGACTTGTCACGACTGCCGCCAATTTCTATAATGTCGGTCGAAAACAACACCTCATCGCCCAAAATCTTCTTGGCAACGACTCCTGCTGCCACCAAGCCGAGGGTTATGCGGCCCGAGAAGTGCCCTCCACCTCGAGGGTCGTTGTAGCCCTGCCACTTCTGCTGCGCCACAAGGTCGGCATGTGATGGGCGTGGGTGGTTTATGAGTGATGAGTAGTCGCCTGAGCGGGTATTCTCGTTTTGAAACTCTATGGTAAGCGGAGAGCCTGTGGTGTAGCCATTGTAAACGCCCGACACGATGTGTGGCGCATCGCTCTCCTTGCGGGGTGTAGTACCTGCGGCACCGGCCTTGCGACGCTCAAGCATCGGCATAAAATCCTCCTCCGAGAGAGCTATGCCTGCCGGAACGCCATCAATGCTTACGCCAACTTGTGCGCCATGAGATTCGCCCCACAGCGTAACCCTGAATATCTTACCCCAAGAGTTCATACCTTATCTGACTAAAAGTGATTCCAAATCGTCGAAAAATGTCGGATAGCTCTTCTCCACACACTCCGCATTTGTGATTTTTACTTCGCCCTTGCAACGCAGCGCCGATATGGCCAGCGACATAGCAATGCGGTGGTCGTCGTGGCTGAAGACCTCGGCCGGATGAATCTCCCCGCCACGAATACGCATAATATTCGGCTCGGAAATATCTATATCTATACCCAACTTCTCATACTCCTGACGGATTGTTTCGGCACGGTCACTCTCCTTATGACGCAGACGATTTGTACCGATAATAACACTCTCACCCTCGGCTGCAGCTGCCAACGCCGCCAATGCAGGGAAGAGGTCGGGAGCATGCGTAGCATCGAACTCGAAGGCCCGCAACTCGCGTCGGCTCACCGTAACAGCGTCCTGCTCGATGATAAGACCCGCGCCTGCTCTCTCCAAAGCCTGACATATGGCCGTATCGGCCTGCTTCGAGAGTGTGGATATATTCTTCACCGTAACCTCGCCGGCAATGGCCCCCGCCACGAGCATCGTAGCTGCGCCACTCCAATCGCCCTCGATTGCGATGTCGGTGGGGCAGTATTGCTGTCGGCCCTCAATGAAAAACTCCGAGTAGTCGCCCTCGTTGTGCATAATCTCGATGCCGAAACGACGCGCCGAGTCAATCGTCATGTCGATGTAGGGTGTAGAAACAGGATTTATGACCTTCAGTGTAGTGTCGTCTTGCGCCATAGGTAGCGCCAGCAAAAGTCCTGTGATAAATTGCGAAGAGATGCTGCCATCGACAGTCAGAGTGCCGCCATGTATAGGTCCGCAAACTTCGATAGGCAGAAAACCGCCTCCGTCGCGCACCTCAACACCCAAACTGCGCAGCGGCTCAATCATCATACCCATGGGGCGATGCAGCAGCGTGCCCTCGCCTTGAATACATATAGGGGTGTTGTGAAGCGATGCAATGGGTGTGAAAAGGCGTGTTGCCAAGCCCGATTCTCCAACATTCAACAGATTACTTACAGGGTTCAGTCCTCCCTCTATCGCCAAAGTGCTCTCGTCGAGAAGCGAAACCTTGGCACCCAAAGCCTCGATGCAGGCCAGAGCCGAGCGTGTATCCTTGCAGAACTCTATATTGCGCAATATGCTGCGGCCATTCGCTAATAACGAAATTGCGATGGCGCGTTGGGCATAGCTCTTTGAACTTGGTGGGATGACGACACCTTTTATATTACTTGCGGAGACATATTTGTCCATATATACTTTTCCTATTGCTTTTCCTATTGCGTTTTCGATGATTATTGCTCGTCTAACGAAAATTTCGGGCGACGCAACTCGAAGTTCTTACCCAAATATACGCGACGCACCATTTCGTCGTTTGCCAAATCCTCGGCGGTACCTGTCTTAAGGATTTTACCCTCATACAGCAGATAGGTGCGGTCGGTGATGGCGAGCGTCTCGTCGACATTGTGGTCGGTGATGATTACGCCGATATTTTTGTTCTTAAGCGTTGCAACGATGCTCTGAATATCCTCCACGGCAATGGGATCCACACCGGCAAATGGCTCGTCGAGCAGGATAAACGACGGATTTATCGCCACGGCGCGTGCAATCTCGGTACGGCGACGCTCACCTCCCGAGAGCTGAATACCCAGACTCTTGCGCACCTTCTGCAAGCGGAACTCCTCGATTAAAGCCTCCAAACGCTCCTTCTGATACTCTTTGGTGTAGGAGGTCATCTCCAATACGGCCTTGATATTATCCTCGACACTTAGGCGGCGGAATACCGAAGCCTCTTGAGCCAAGTAACCCACACCCATCTGGGCACGACGATACACAGGCATCTTCGTAAGCTCGGTGACTTCACCCTCGTCGTTTTCGAGGAAAATCTGACCTTCATTGGGCTTAATAAGACCAACTATCATATAAAAGGTAGTGGTCTTTCCGGCACCATTCGGGCCCAACAAACCTACGATTTCACCCTGCTGTACATCCACCGAAACATGGTTTACAACTGTGCGAGATTTGTATTTTTTGACAAGTTCACTTGTAAATAGACGCATAATCGTTGAAAATTTTTTACAAAGTTATTATTTTTTTGAAAAAAAGTTTTATCTTTGAATGAAAAATCTTGTTTTGCGCCTTTTTGGTGCGCGCGACAAAGCAATAACTGGATAAGATGGGACAGAGTAACAGCATTTTACACGACAAGCTGAAAGAGTATTTTGGTTTCACCTCGTTTAAGGGTAATCAGGAGGCGGTAATTCGTAACCTATTGGATGGACGCGACACCTTTGTGCTTATGCCCACAGGAGGTGGTAAATCTCTGTGTTATCAGTTGCCGGCATTACTCATGGACGGCGTGGCGATTATTATATCTCCGCTTATCGCCCTGATGAAGAATCAGGTGGATGCCATGCGCACATTCTCGACCGAGTCGGGTATTGCTCATTTCCTTAACTCCTCGCTTAACAAAACCGCCATTAATCAGGTGCGCCAGGATGTTTTGGACGGCAAGACCAAGCTACTCTATTTTGCTCCCGAGTCGCTCACCAAGGAGGATAATGTGGCCTTTCTGCGCAAGATTAAGATTTCGTTCTATGCCATTGACGAGGCGCACTGTATCTCGGAGTGGGGTCACGATTTTAGACCCGAGTATCGTCGTATCCGTCCTATAATCAACGACATTGGTCAAGCGCCACTGATTGCACTTACAGCTACGGCTACACCCAAGGTGCAGATGGATATCCAGAAGAACTTGGGCATGACCGATGCTGTGGTATTCAAGTCGTCGTTCAACCGTTCAAATCTCTTCTATGAGATTCGCCCGAAGCATAATGCCGACCACGATATTATCCGCTTCATCAAGCAGAAGGCGGGCAAGAGTGGTATTATATATTGTTTGAGCCGCAAGAAGGTCGAGGAGCTGGCCGAACTGCTTATGGCCAACGGCATCAAGGCTTTGGCATATCATGCCGGTATGGATGCCCAGACGCGCGCCAATAATCAGGATGACTTTTTGATGGAGCGCGTAGATGTGATTGTCGCCACCATCGCTTTTGGTATGGGTATCGACAAGCCCGATGTGCGCTATGTTATCCACTACGATATCCCTAAGTCATTGGAAGGTTATTATCAGGAGACAGGTCGCGCAGGTCGAGATGGTGGCGAGGGTCATTGCCTTACCTTTTATAGTTATAAGGATATTCAGAAGCTCGAAAAGTTCATGCAGGGTAAGCCTGTGGCCGAGCAGGAGATTGGCAAGTTGCTGTTGCTCGAAACGGTGTCGTATGCCGAGAGTTCGATGTGTCGTCGCAAGACGCTGCTGCACTACTTTGGCGAGGAGTATAAGGAGGATAATTGCGGTTGCTGCGACAACTGTGTAAACCCTCGTCCCAAGATTGACGCCAAGAAGGATATGGTGCTCGTGCTCAAGACATTGGCAGCGATAGGCGATAAGTTCAAGACCGACCATTTGGAGTCGGTGCTTGTTGGTCGCATGACGGCACAGATTAAGAGCTATGGCCACAATAAATTGGAGTTCTTTGGCGAGGGCGAGGAGCGCGATGCCAAGTATTGGGGTGCGGTGATTCGTCAGGGCTTGATTATGGGCCTTATAGATAAAAGTATCGAAAATTATGGTCTTTTGTCGGTAAATGAGCGTGGTTTGGCTTTTATAGATTCACCGAAACCCGTTACCGTTACATTGGACCACGACTACGACGCGGAGGAGAAGGAGGATGAGATTATGGCTACGCAAGCCGGCAAGGGTGGTGCTGCCGATGAGGAGCTGTTTGCCATGTTGAAGGATTTGCGCAAGAAGGTTGCCAAGAAGCACGACCTTCCGCCGTTTGTCATTTTCCAGGACCCATCTTTGGAGGATATGTCGATTCAGTATCCCATTACCATCGAGGAGATGCAGAACATCTCGGGCGTGGGAGCCGGTAAGGCGGCAAAGTTCGGCGAGGAGTTTATAAAACTCATCAAGGCTTATGTCGAGGAGAAGGATATTATCCGCCCGCAGGATATGGTCGTGAAGTCGGTGGCGAATAAGTCGGGAAATAAGATTTTTATCATCCAGTCGATTGACCGTAAGATGGATTTCGAGGATATTGCAAGGGCCAAGAACCTCGATTTTGACGAGTTGCTGAGCGAGATAGAGGCTATCGTGAATTCGGGTACCAAGCTCGATATAGCTTACTACATCGACCAATATATGGATGAAGACAAGGCCGAGGATATTTACCTCTACTTCAAGGAAGATGCCGAGAGTGACTCGTTGGATGAGGCTATCGAGGAGTTAGGCTCGGATTATAGCGAGGAGGAGATTCGTCTGGTAAGAATCAAGTTCCTCTGCGAGGTGGGCAATTAGGAATTCAAAATTCAAAGTTCAAAATTCAAAATTCGGAATTAGAAATTAGAAATTCAAAACTCAAAATTATAACAGATATGGCACTGATTTATTGTAGGGAGTGCGGAAAGCAGGTTTCGGATAACGCCACATCGTGTCCGCATTGTGGCTATGTATTTTCGAAGGCTGAGGTTGTGGACCCCAATCGTAGCGATAAGGATTGGCTGACATGCGTTTTGCTGAGTTTCTTCCTCGGCGGTTTGGGCATTCATAGCTTCTATGTCGGCAAGACGGTTGTCGGCATTGTGCAAATCCTTACGCTCGGAGGTTGCGGCATTTGGGCACTGATTGACTTTATAATGATTGTCTGCGGCTCATATCGCGATGCCGAGGGCAAACTCATAACCAATAAATAGTTGGGTCCTATACTACGATATTGGAGGGTTGTGGTGGTGGCTTTGGCGCCGTTGGGAGTCTATTTTGTGCCACACGATTGGCTCTTCGATGAGGGGCATACCGTTTGCCTATGGCATAACCTTACGGGACACGATTGCTGGGGCTGCGGAATGACGAGAGCCTTGGCGTCGGTATGTTATTTTGATTTTGCGGCTGCGTGGCACTACCACAAAGCCGTTGTTGTTGTAGCTCCGCTTCTTGTGTGGCTGTGGGCGAAGTGGCTCATGCGACTATGGCGCGAAGTGCGCAAATAAACAGAGCGGAGTATAAAGAAAGTTGAAATTTATGGGGCTTGTAAGAGCAAAGAAGGCTTTGGGTCAGCATTTTTTGACCGACCTTAACATAGCGCGCAAGATATGCGACTCGATGAGTGGCGGTACATCGGCCGAGCCGGCGACTGTTTTGGAAGTGGGCTGCGGTATGGGTGTTTTGACGCAATTCTTGTTGCAGCGCGATGATATAACCACCTGGGGCGCCGAGATTGACTCGGAGAGTGTGGAGTATCTCCATGAGCACTATCCCGACTTTGCACCGCGCTTGGTGGAGGGTGATTTCCTGAAGATGGATTTGAGGGAAAAGTTCGGCGCTCCGCTGCGTGTGATTGGCAATTTTCCTTACAATATCTCGTCACAAATATTTTTCAAAGTCATTGAAAATCGTGACATTGTACCCGAATGTGTCGGTATGATACAGCGTGAGGTTGCGGTGCGCATTGCCGAGCCTCCCGGCTCGCGCGAGTATGGCATTTTGAGCGTGCTGTTGCAGGCGTGGTACGATATAGAGTATCTGTTTACCGTTGGCGAGAAGGTCTTCAATCCGCCCCCAAAGGTTAAGTCGGCGGTTATCCGCCTGAAGCGCAATGCCACGACTCAGTTGGGCTGCGATGAGTCGCTTTTTGTAAAGGTTGTGAAGGCCTCGTTCGGTCAGCGCCGCAAGATGCTCAGAAATTCGCTGAAATCGGTATTTGGCGACTTTGGTGGTGCCGAGCATTCCTTCTTTACCCAGCGCGCCGAGCAGTTGTCGGTCGCCGACTTTGTTGAGCTCACCAACTGGGTCGCCGAGCATAAATAAAGATAAAAGAGCAAAGATAAAAGAGTAAAGATAAAAGAGCAAAGAGTTTGAGAGAGATAAGAAAATTAGGGAATTTAGAGCCGAGTTAGCGCTAAATTCCCTAATTTCCTTTCTATCCTACTACAACCGTAACCAAATCCTCGGGGCGGAGATATTTTTGTGCCAGGGACTGAAGTTCCTCGGGCGTTGTTTGGCGGATACGCTCCAAATTATACTGAATATGCGAATTGTCGAAGCCGCAGAGAATGTTCTCGGTCGTAACATCGGCGATACCGAATGGCCCATCAAGTATGCGCATCATCTCGCCCGCCATAATATTCTTAACGAGCGACAACTCCTCAGCCGAAACAGCCTCGTTGCGCAAAATATCTATCTCGCGCATAATCTCCTCTAAAGCCGCATCCTTTACCTCGCAGCCAACCTGTGTGGCAATGGCCAAATAACCGGCATGTTGGAAATTCACCATTGCCGAGTAGGCTCCATATGTAAAGCCATTTCGCTCGCGCAGGTTCTGCATAAGGCGCGAACCGAAGTATCCACCCAGCAGAGTTGATAACACCTGCATAGGTATGAAGTCGGGATGCTGACGCGTAAAAAGCATACGACCCATGCGTATGGATGCCTGCACAGCCCCTTCGTGAGGCACTATCGTGCGGAGTGTAGTGTCGTATGTGGTGGGGATTGCCAACTCCTCGGTGTGAGTGTTATGTGGCAGTTGGGCTGCAATTTCCTCTATGCGCCGACGAACTTCGGGTGTTATATTTCCACTGCACACCACAATGCAGTTCTCGGCCGTGAAACGCGCCTTGTAATGCTTCAGGAGTTGCTCTCGCTTGAGATTGTCGTACTCCTGCTCGCTATATGACACGCCATAAGGGTGCTCTTTGCCGAACATGGCCTGGGCAAATCGCTCGCGAGCCAAGGTTTCAACCTTGCGGCGTTCGATTGTGAGCTGCTGGCGACGCTTTGCAGCATAGGTCGCAACCTCGCGCTCCGGGAAAACGGGATGCAGAATAACCTGCTCGATAATGTCTGCCGTCTTGTGGAAGAACTTCGAGAGTGTACAGAAAGTTATATAGGCGTAGTCGCGGTCGATGTTGACATCGAAATATGAGCCATAATAGTCCAAGCGCTCGGCAATCTGGCGAGCCGTGAGTTTCGTACTGCCCTCTCCCAACATATTTGCCGTAGCCGATGCGGTGAATGGGTGATGCTGCGTGGTTGAACCCGCATGGAATACAAACGAGAGGCGCACCACCTCATATTCGGGGCAGTGAATGGCATATATCGGCGTACCATTACTTGCCGTCAGTCGCTCCGCCGAGGGGACTGCGATGCTCGTGGGAATTGTTATCTGAGGTTGTTTCATTGCTTTGCTCGATAAATTAGGGTTGATGAGTTCTCGGGGCGGAAGATGCGGCGCGAGAAGTCGGCAACATCCTCCACGCCCAATGAACGGTAGATGTCGACCTCGCGATTTATGAGCGATATATCTCCCGTCATCTCGTAATAGCCGAGGTTCATTGCTTTGTTCATTACATTCAGCTCGCCAAAGAGCGTATTTGCCTCGAATTTGTTTTTGACTTTGGCAATCTCATATTTCGAGATTTTGCCCTGCTGAAGTTCGGAAATCTCTGCCCAAATAGCCGCCTCGGCCGCTTCAACCGAGGTTGTGGGGAGCAGTTGCCCCGTAAAGCAGAATGTTCCGCAATCCAAATCGCCCGAGATATAGGCATTTGCCGTTGCAAACAGGCGCTTACGCTTGATGAGCCGCTCGTAGAGGCGTGCCGAATCGCCACCCGCCAAGAGGTCGGAGGTCATATCCCCGACAAAGAAATCAGGAGATAAGCGGTTGCCCATATGGAACGCCATAACTATCATTGTTGCAGGCACATCGCGCACCACCTCCATTCTGCGAGGCTCGGTTTGCTCGGGCTCCACGGGGATTTGCAGCGGTGCAAAATCTCGATTCTCGATACCCGCAAACCACTTCTCGGCAAGAGAGAAAAACGCCTCGGGGTCGATGTCACCCGACACCGAAAGTATGGCATTTGAGGGTTGATAATAGCGCTCATAAAAGGCGCGAATCTCCTCTGCCGAAGCCGAAGCTATATGGTCGGGCGAGAGGCCTATGGTTGCCCAACGATAAGGGTGGCGGGTATATGCCATTTGGCGCATGAGCATCATGACATCGCCATAAGGTTGATTCAGGTATCGCTGGCGAAACTCCTCAATCACAACGCGTTTCTCCAATTCGATAGCCTCCTCCGAGAGGTTTAGTCCGTGCATGCGGTCGCTCTCTAACCATAGAGCCGTCTGGAGGTTATCAATCGGCAGCGTGATGTAAAAATCGGTGTAATCGTTATTTGTAAAAGCGTTGTTCTCGCCGCACGCCATCTGTACCGGAGTGTCGAAATCGGGCACCGAGTGCGTGCCTTTGAACATCAGATGCTCGAACAGGTGCGCCAAGCCGGTGCGTGAGGGGTTTTCGTTGCGAGCTCCCACTTTGTAGAGTATGTTTACGGCAGCCATGCGCGATGTTCGGTCGCGATTTGCCAGCAGTGTAAGCCCATTATTGAGTTTATGTTTTGAGTATGTTATCATTGCTCTTTGTCATGCTTTTTGCTCTACAAAAGTAGTGATTTTTCCGCATAGTGCAAAGTTTGTTCTGCGCGGGGTGGTTGTGAAAATATTAACACTCGAAAACATTGTTTCCTACGGAAAAATTGTGTAACTTTGTCCGAATTTTGGAGTATACTTCAACTCAGAGGCAGAGAAAAACAGAGAAGTTTAATCGTAGAGAGGACTAAAAGTAGAGAGGACTAATAGACGACTAAAAATAAAATATTCACAACAAAATAAACAAAATAAAAAGTTTAGTTATGTCAGAGAAGAAATTTATCACATGTGATGGTAACTATGCAGCGGCGCATATCGCCTACAAATTTTCAGAGGTAGCTGCTATCTATCCTATCACACCTTCATCGACTATGGCCGAGTATGTAGACGAATGGGCTGCACAGGGCATGAAGAATATGTTTGGCGAGACTGTTAAGGTTGTCGAGATGCAGTCGGAGGCAGGTGCCGCAGGTGCCGTACATGGCTCTTTGCAGAGCGGTGCCTTGACATCGACCTTCACAGCTTCGCAGGGATTGTTGTTGATGATTCCCAATATGTATAAGATTTCGGGTGAGTTGTTGCCGGGTGTTTTCCATGTGTCGGCTCGTGCTTTGGCTGCGCAGTCATTGTCAATCTTCGGTGACCACCAGGATGTAATGGCTACACGCCAGACCGGCTTTGCTATGTTGGCTACATCTTCAGTTCAGGAGGTTATGGATTTGGCCGGTGTTGCTCATATCGTAGCGTTGAAGGCTCGCGTTCCGTTCCTTCACTTCTTCGATGGCTTCCGCACCTCTCACGAGATTCAGAAGGTTGAGATTATCGACGACGCGTCGCTTACCTCATTGCTCGACCGCGATGCCCTCAAGGCATTCCGCGCTGCGGCTTTGAACCCCGAGCACCCCGTAACTCGTGGTACTGCGCAGAACCCCGATATTTACTTCCAGACTCGTGAGGCATCAAACAAGTTCTACGATGCAGTGCCCGACATGGTAGCCGATACTATGGAGAAGATTTCTCAGATTACAGGTCGTTGCTACAAGCCTTTCACATATTATGGTGCTGAGGATGCCGAGCATGTTATCGTAGCTATGGGCTCAGTAACCGAGACTGTTAAAGAGACTATTGATTACTTGGCAAAGCAGGGCAAGAAGGTTGGTTTGATTACCGTTCACCTCTACCGCCCATTCTCAGAGAAGTATTTCTTCAATGTAATGCCCGCATCGGTTAAGCGCGTATGCGTTTTGGACCGTACAAAGGAGCCCGGAGCAAATGGCGAGCCTTTGTATCTCGATGTAAAGGATATGTTCTACGGCAAGGAGTCGCAGCCTATGGTTATCGGTGGCCGCTATGGTCTTTCATCAAAGGACACTACTCCGGCTCAGATTTTGGCCGTTGTCGAGAACTTGTTCGCAGCAGAGCCAAAGAATCACTTTACAGTAGGTATCAACGACGATGTTACCAACCTCTCATTGCCCGTAGGCGAGGAGGTTGCCGTTGCAGAGGCAGGTACTTTCGAGGCTTTGTTCTTCGGTTTGGGTGCTGATGGTACTGTGGGTGCTAATAAGAACTCTATCAAGATTATCGGTGGTACTACCGACAAGTATTGCCAGGCTTACTTCTCTTATGACTCAAAGAAGTCGGGCGGTTATACCTCTTCACACTTGCGTTTCGGCGATAACCCGATTCGCTCGCCCTATTTGGTTACTACTCCCGATTTCGTGGCATGCCATGTGCCATCGTATGTCGATAAGTATGATGTTTTGAAGGGCTTGAAGCAGGGTGGTTCGTTCCTTTTGAACTCTGTTCACGATGCTGCGACCACTTGCGCTACTTTGCCCGACCACATGAAGGCTTATTTGGCTAAGAACAACATCAATTTCTATATCATCAACGCTACGAAGATTGCTGCCGAGCTTGGCTTGGGCTCTCGTACCAACACCATCATGCAGTCAGCATTCTTTAAGATTGCCGAGGTTATTCCTTTCGAGAAGGCTGTCGAGGAGATGAAGAAGGCTATCTTGAAGTCTTATGGCAAGAAGGGCGAGGATATTGTAAATATGAACTACGCTGCCGTGGATGCAGGTGGCTCGGCTGTTGAGAAGGTTGAGATTCCCGCAGAGTGGGCCTCTATCGAGGTTAAGGCTGCCGAGGCAAAGGTTGATTTGTCGCGTCCTGCGTTCGTACGCGAGGTATGTGACCCGATTAACGCCTTGAAGGGTGATGACCTTCCTGTATCGGCATTCAATGGCCGCGAGGATGGTACTTGGGATAACGGTACGGCTGCTTACGAGAAGCGCGGTATCGCTGTAAATGTTCCCGAGTGGTTGGTTGAGAACTGTATCCAGTGTAACCAGTGTTCATATGTATGTCCTCACGCTGCTATCCGTCCGTTCCTCGCTACAGAGGAGGAGGCTGCCGCTTTGGAGGGCTTGTCATGGAAGCAGGGCTTGGGCGAAACCAAGACCTACAAGTTCCGTATTCAGGTGTCGCCTCTCGACTGTACAGGTTGCGGCAACTGTGTGGATGTATGTCCTGCAAAGACCAAGGCTTTGGTTATGAAGCCTTTGGAGTCGCAGATGCCTCAGGCCGAGAATTGGAATGCCGTATTGAAGGGTGTTTCGGTTAAGACCGATGTTATCGACAAGACTAAGAGCGTGAAGAACTTGCAGTTCGAGCAGCCTTTGTTCGAGTTCTCGGGTGCTTGTGCAGGTTGTGGTGAGACTCCTTATATTAAGACTATCACTCAGCTCTTTGGCGATAAGATGATGGTTGCCAACGCTACGGGTTGTACTTCAATCTACTCGGGTTCGGCACCTTCTACTCCTTACTGCACAAATTCCAAGGGTCAGGGTCCCGCTTGGGCTAACTCACTCTTCGAGGATAATGCCGAGTTTGGTTTGGGTATGCATGTCGGCGTTGAGAAGTTGCGTGACCGCATCCAGAAGTATATGGAGCAGGCAATGGCCGAGTGCGAGAAGTGCTCTGACGAGCTTAAGGAGGCTATGAAGTCATGGATTGAGAATCGTGGTTCGTCGGCTAAGTCTGCCGAGGCTACTGCGAAGTTGCTTCCATTGTTGGAGGCTTGCGGTTGCGACTACTGCCAGAAGATTCTCGAGATGAAGGATTGGCTCGTTAAGAAGTCACAGTGGATTATCGGTGGTGACGGCTGGGGCTACGATATCGGCTTCGGTGGTGTAGACCATGTCTTGGCTTCGGGTATGGATGTGAATATCTTGGTTGTTGATACCGAGGTTTACTCTAATACAGGAGGTCAGTCATCTAAGTCGACTCCCGTAGGTGCTGTTGCGAAGTTCGCATCGAGCGGTAAGCGTATCCGCAAGAAGGATTTGGGTGCTATCGCAATGACATATGGCTATGTATATGTTGCTCAGGTATCAATTGGTGCTTCACAGGCACAGTTGTTCAATGTTTTGAAGGAGGCTGAGGCTTATCCGGGCCCATCACTAATCATCGCTTATGCACCATGTATCAACCACGGTATCAAGGGCGGTATGACTCGCACTCAGACCGTAGGTAAGCAGGCTGTGGAGTGTGGTTACTGGCACTTGTGGCACTACAACCCAATGTTGGAGGAGCAGGGCAAGAACCCATTCGTTATGGACTCTAAGGAGCCCGATTGGTCGAAGTTCCGCGACTTCCTGATGAAGGAGGTACGCTATACTTCGCTCCAGAAGTCATTCCCTGCCGAGGCTGAGGAGCTCTTCGCTGCAGCCGAGGAGAATGCAAAGTGGCGTTACAACTCTTATCAGCGTCAAGCTAAAATGGAGTATTAAAAGCACCATTGACCTATTTTAATAATAGGTATATTATAAGCAAATAGCCCGACCAAAACGGTCGGGCTATTTGTTTATGTCAAAAATCCGAAGTGAGGGAGCGTCTGTGCTGTGACGCCTACTCCTCGTCGAGTGTCTGAGTGAGCGATTTGGGCAGGGTTTTCTTGGCCGGAATACCTAACTTGCGCAACTTCTCGCCTAAGCGCACAATGTTGTTGTTTCCTGTGTGTAGGCGCTTGAATGCCTCGTCGTAGCGAGCTCGTGCCTGCTCCAATCCCACGCCTACGCCCTCTAAAGCCGAGGTGAACTCAACGAGCTGAGCGTATAACTTCTCGGCATTCTCCAAAATGGCTTGCTGGTTGCGGCTCTGGTCCTCGCGGCGCCATAGGTCGTCGACAATTTTCAGCAGAGCAAAGAGATTTGTGGGCGACGAAACGATAACCTTACGCTCGTAGGCATCGCTCCATATCTTGCCGTCCTCCTTCATCGCGTCGAGGAATGCCGGCTCATTGGGTACGAACATAATGACGAAGTCGGGCGACTGCAACACCGATTGCTGGTATTTCTTGTCGCTCAGTTCCTTGACATGCTGACGCACCGAGGCAATATGTGCCGTCATGGCAGCTTGGCGCGAAGCCTCATCCTCGGCCGCCACATAATTCACATAGGCCGTGAGTGATACCTTCGAGTCGATAACGACGCGTTTGTTGTCGGGTAGATTAAGTACCACATCCGGGCGCAGGTTCTGACCCTCCTCGCCTTTGATGTTGTATTGCGTTTGATAGTGCACGCCGCGAATGAAGTTGAAATTCTCGAGTATGGTTTCGAGTATCACTTCGCCCCAGTCGCCCTGCACCTTCGAGTTGCCTTTGAGTGCATTTGTAAGGTTGGTGGTTTCGGTGGTGATGCGTGCATTCAGTTCCATGAGGCGTTGCAGCTCGTTTTTAAGTGCTCCGCTTTGCTCCTGCTGGTGTGAATAGATGTTTTCCACACGCTCGCGGAAATCTTTGATATTATCCTTGAACGGCTTTAGTATACTATCCATAGATTCGCGATTCTCCTCTTTGAATTTGCGACTCTGCTCACCCAAGACATTGCCTGCCAAGATGCGGAACTGCTCTTTGAGTTGTCGTTCGAACTCCTCCTGCGAACGCGCCTTCTCGGCATTGTTGCGACGCTCGGCCGCAAGCTCTGTTTCGGCTTTTATGCGTGACATCTGCTCATTCTCGCGTAGTGAGCGCTCCTGCTCAAGCATCTGTCGCAGGCTCACAACCTCATGTTGCATATTGTCGCGCTCGCTTTGGGTAAGGCGCAAAGCCTCCGAGGTGGTGCGTAACTCCTCATTCACCGCGAGCATTGCGCGCCCCTTTATGAGATACATCGCAAAGAGTAGAATGCAGACAACGAGTAGCGCCACAACGATAATTATAGGAAGTGTATTCATAGTAGTCGATTATTATAATATATACAAAGGTACAAAGGAATATGTAAACTTGCGCATAAAAATTTTTGTTTTTTCAGTTTTTTATGCTTATATTTGTAAGAGATATAAAGTTGTAGAGATGTTGTCATATTCACATATCCGTTTTTGGTGGCGCTCATTGGAGATAAAGGGCAATGGGTAAGCGGGTGTGTATGTGGTTGATATATGATAATTTGCAGAGTTGAATACCATTGTTCTAAAGATTGAACGATGGTTTTTTATTGCTCTTTTTGTTGGTGAAATTGTGAAAAAAAAGAAAATATCGTGGCTATGAAAACAAAGAAATTTATGCTTTCCGAGCAGCAGATGCCTACGGCATGGTATAATATTGTGGCTGATATGCCCAATAAACCGCTGCCGGCATTGGACCCCGTGACCAAGAAACCGGTTACTTTTGAGTCTATGTCACGCATCTTTGGTGAGGAGCTGGTGCGTCAGGAGCTCTCCTTGGAGCGTTATATCGAAATTCCGGAAGAGGTGCAGCAGCTGTATAAGATTTGGCGACCTACGCCCGTTGTGCGAGCCTACGGATTGGAGAAGGTGCTCGATACTCCGGCGAAGATATATTTCAAAAACGAGGGAACTTCGCCCGCAGGTTCACACAAACCCAATACGGCTATTCCTCAGGCATATTACAACGCCAAGCAGGGCATTAAATTCCTCGCAACCGAAACAGGTGGCGGTCAGTGGGGTAGTGCTATGGCTTTGGCGTGCCAATATTTCAATATCGACCTGAGAGTTTATATGGTCAAGGTGAGCTGCCAGCAGAAGCCTTATCGTAAGCTTTTGATGAATGCGTGGGGTGCAAATGTTATCCCCTCGCCCAGTGCGACAACGCGATTTGGTCGCGAGGTGTTAGCCAACGACCCTGATTGTCCGGGAAACTTGGGTATGGCTATCTCGGAGGCGGTAGAGGTGGCGTTGGAGCATGGCGAGGATACGCGTTACTGTCTGGGTAGCGTGATGAACCATGTCCTGCTGCATCAGACCGTAATCGGCGAAGAGGCACTCCGTCAGATGGAGATGGCTGGTGACGACCCCGATATAGTAATCGGCTGTTTTGGCGGTGGCTCTAATTTCGCGGGCATAGGTTTTCCGTTTATTCGTCGCAACCTAATCGAAGGCAAGAAGACACGCGTAATAGCCGTAGAGCCCGCGTCGTGTCCAAAGCTCACGCGTGGCGAATTCCAATACGATTTTGGCGATACGGCGGGCATGACGCCCATGATGCCGATGTATACGCTCGGGCACACTTTCCAGCCTTCGAATATCCACGCCGGAGGCTTGCGCTATCATGGTGCCGGCTCAATCGTGAGTCAGCTCTACAAGGATGGCTTAATGGAGGCTCAGTCGGTGCCGCAGCTTGAAACTTTCGCTGCCGGTATGATGTTTGCCAATAGCGAGGGCATAATTCCCGCTCCGGAGTCGTGTCATGCCATAGCTGTGGCTGTGCGCGAAGCTAAAAAGGCCAAGGAGGAGGGTCGCGAGAAGACCATACTGTTTAATCTCTCGGGTAATGGAATGATTGACCTCTATGCTTTTGAGCAGTATTTCAACAATAACCTTGTGGACCATGAGGTGTCGGAGGCCGAGATTCGCCGCGCAGTAGATGAGTTGGATAAGATTATAAAGTAGCCGATAGCATGATTCGGGCTGAATATTGATGATTATTGTATAGATAAATTTATTGTTCCTATTGAATAGTTATTGCAAAATTCAAGTTGGTTGATTATATTTGTGGTAAGTTATCAACCATTAAAATATTTAAGTTATGAAGAAACTGATTTTTGCAACTATTTTCTGCTTGTTTGCAGCGACTTCGTTTGCCCAGAAGAATGGTTTGGGTCTTCACATTGGTAGCGGTGCAAATTTACAGTATGAGCGTTACTTCGACTCTGGTAATTTGTTGAAGGTTAATGCAGGTTTGTTTGACTTCGATGGAAACTTCTATGGTACTTGTATCTATGATTGGGAGTGCTTCAATTGGGATAATTGGACACCCAATGCCGGTGATTGGTTCTTGCATGCAGGTGTCGGAGGAGCAGTGGCTATGTATAAAGTGGAAGATAAAGGAAAAATGAATTTAGGTGTGGCCGGAGATGTTGCCTTTGGTATTAAATTTTCAGGCGCACCAATTACTTTGGCCGTAGATTATCGTCCTACCATCCTGTTCTTGAATGATTGTTGGAACAAGGGCTTTGGTAGCTTCGGCTTGAGTTGCATTTTCCGCTTCTAATCATATTTACAATAACAAAAAAAGAGGTCCTCGGACCTCTTTTTTGTTGTTTATCATAGCCACCTACTTCAGGATTTTCTGCATCAACACCTCATCCAAAGCTCCGTGGGGTGTGAGAATCCATTCGCGACGACGACCGCACTCCTCGTAGCCCAAACTTCTAAACAATGCAAGACTCGCTACATTGTCATCGGTAACGCTGCACCACAACTGGTTTAGTCGCAGCACTTCGCGTGCATAGCGCTCCACAGCCATTAAAGCATCCTTCGCCAAACCACGAGAACGATACTCCTCGGCAATAAGCACACCCACACCTGCGCGCGCATGCTGAGGGTCAAAGTCGAACAGGTCGACGGCTCCCACAGCGACATTGCCATCCGAAGAGGTTATCTCAACGACCAATCGCAACTGGCGCGTAGCATATATGTCGTATTGCTGCTCCTCGATTAGGCGAGAAAGCATATGGCGAGAAAACGGAGCCACAGTGCCGCTTACTCGCCATAAATCAGTATTATTCTCCCAACCATACATCACCTCCAAATCCTCGGGCTCGAGGGCTCGCAGTGTGCATTTCGAGGCTTCGATATTCATATTTGCGGTGATTAAAGACCAATAATCTTGTTGTGAATCAACATCGCAGCACCCCACGCATTGGCATTTTCCGACATCTTCGAAAGGCGGAACTTGGTGTCCTTGTATACGAGGTTGAGCGAATATTTATTGGTCGAAGACTTCAGCGGCAACATGATGTAGTCACCCGCAGCAGCCAAATTACCACCTACGATAACGGTTTCGGGGTTGAATGTGTTGATAAGGAAGGCAACCGCCTTGCCCAACTTCTCGCCCACCTCCTCGATAAGCTCGATTGAGAGGTTGTCGTCATTCTTCGCGGCGGCAATAATGTCGTTGATGTGAATCTGCTCGCTATTATCATACTTCTCGCGCAGAATGGTGTTTACTCCGCTCTTGATGAGCTTTATAATCTTCTCCTCGATGGCAATACCCGATACTTCGGTCTCCAAACAGCCCTTCTTACCGCACGCGCAGATGGTTTCGTTGTCGAAAAATGGGATGTGTCCAAACTCTCCGGCAAAACCATTCTTGCCATAGTAGAGCTTGCCATCAATAACTATACCGATAGCCACACCACGACCCAGGTGGAGGTATATCACATCGTTCTCCTGCTTCGAGCGACCGCAATTGTACTCGGCATAGCAGCGTGCTCGGGTGTCATTCTCCAATAGCACGCGAATTTTAACACGCTCTTCGATGATATCACGCAAGGATTGCTCACTCGATGTGAAATACATATAGCTACGACCGGTGTCGGGATTTACTCGGCCCACGATTGATACGCCCAAGCCAAGAATCTTGCCACGCTCAATACCACATGTTGAGATAAACTCTTCGATGTTACTGCAAATCTTCTCCAAACATTGCGGACGATTCTGAAGCTCAAAGCTCTCATCAACAACCTCCTTGATGATGTTGTTCTGAAGGTCGGTGATTACAAAGGTCATATTGTCACGCGCAACATTCACTCCGGCAAAATAGATGGCCGAATTGGCCAAACCGAATACATTGGGGCGACGACCACCCGGAGTCTCTACCTTGCCTAAGTCGTTTACGATATTCTCCTCGATAAGCTCCTGCACCAATTTGGTTATGGTGGGTACGCTGATATGCAGCTCTTTGGTGAGCTCCGATAGCGTACATTCGCCATTTATCGCCATGTAAGCGATTATATTGCGCTTGATGATGTTGTTCTTATGCGTGATGCCCTTGATGCTTTCACTGGGCTGAATGTTAAAAAACTCGGTAAGTGATGACATGGTTGGATTGCTTAATTATTTTAATATACCAACGCAAATATACGCACTTTAGGTGAAAGTCGCAATATATTTATTAATTATTTTAATGAATTTTATAAAAAAATGAGATTTCTCTGCCAAAAGTAGAGATAATCTCATTAAAATTAATACTATATGTAGTCTATTTTTTACAATGTTGCCTTCGATTCGCATGCGACATCCGGGCTCACCTTCTTTACAAGACCTTGCAAGACATTTCCCGGGCCAAGTTCGGTAAATTCACCTACCCCATCAGCAAGCATATTTCGCACAATCTGGGTCCAGCGTACCGGCGAGGTGAGCTGAGCTATCAGGTTTTGCTTTATTTGCTCGGCATCCTGCTGCGGCTGCGCATCCACATTTTGATATACGGGACATATCGGATTATGGAACGCCACTTGCGCAATAGCCTGCTCCAATTCCTCACGCGCAGCCTCCATGAGTGGCGAATGAAACGCTCCTCCCACGGGCAGACGCATCGCGCGGCGTGCACCTGCGGCCTTCAGACTCTCACATGCAGCGTCCACCGCTCCATTCTCGCCCGAGATGACCAACTGACCGGGGCAGTTGTAATTTGCTGCAACCACAACACCCTCAGTTTCTGTGCATACACGCTCAACCACTTCATCCTCCAAGCCGAGAATTGCAGCCATACCTCCGGCGCACTCCTCGCAGCACTTCTGCATAGCCATGGCGCGACCTGCAACCAGACGCAAACCATCCTCAAACGATAGCGCACCTGCGACAACCAAGGCCGAAAACTCGCCCAACGAATGACCTGCAACGGCATCGGGCTTTACACCCAAAACCTTTGCTAAAATTACAGAGTGCAGGAATACGGCAGGCTGAGTAACTTTTGTCTGCTTGAGCTCGTCGGCTGTGCCTGCAAACATCACATCGGTGATACGAAAGCCTAAAATTTCATTTGCGCGTTCAAACAACGCTTTTGCTTCGGCGCTATTTTCGTATAAGTCATTTCCCATACCCGAGAACTGAGCGCCTTGACCGGGAAAAACATAAGCATGTTTCATACAAATTCATTATTTATGAGTCCGCGACAAACTCCGTTTTTTTAGTGTGGCAAATATAAGCTCAATCGTTCAATTTTCCAAACCCATATTCCCTTGTGGCGAATCTTTTGATTTTTGAGGCAATAATTTGTACATTTGCAGCCGTAAAGGACTATTTTATATTATCGGGATTTTATGGCACGCGTAGTTGTTGGTTTATCCGGAGGTGTGGATTCTTCGGTGGCGGCATATCTGCTCAAAGAGCAAGGGCATGAGGTCATTGGACTTTTTATGCGAAATTGGCACGATACGACCGGCACATTGGAGGGCGATTGTCCGTGGTATGACGACCAACTCTTTGCCGAGTTGGTTGCCAAACGATTGGATATTCCGTTTAAGTTTGTCGACCTCTCGGAGGAGTATCGCCACAGGGTTGTCGACTACATGTTCGCCGAGTATGAGAAGGGCCGCACGCCCAACCCCGATGTACTATGCAATCGCGAGATAAAATTCGATGTATTCCTCAAGGAAGCACTGAAACTCGGAGCCGACTTTGTTGCTACGGGTCACTACTGCCGCAAGGCGGAGGAGGTGATTGACGGCAAGCGCATCTATCGTCTTCTGGCCGGTGCCGACAAAAACAAAGACCAGAGTTATTTCCTTTGCCAGCTGACGCAGGAGCAGTTGCGTTATGCGCTCTTCCCGATTGGAGATATGCTGAAGCCCGAAGTTAGGCGCATTGCCGAGGAGCAACACCTCGCAACCGCCAAGCGCAAGGATTCGCAGGGCATCTGCTTTGTGGGTAAGGTCGATTTGCCCGTTTTCCTTCAACAGAAACTCGCTGCCAAGGAGGGTAATATTCACGAAATTCTCCCATCATGGCGAGGCTACACCAAGCCGTGCGACGAGCAGGATTTGGCCTCGATGGCAGAGCCTTTCCACTATACGGTGCGTGACGGCAAAAAGATCGGCACTCACAAGGGTGCGCACTTCTACACCATAGGTCAGCGCAAGGGCTTGGGTATTGGAGGCAGAAAGGAGTCACTCTTTATCATCTCGACCGATGTGGTCGAAAATGTGATTTATGTCGGCGAGGGAGATTCCCACCCGGGACTTTACCGTCGTGCGTTGCACATTCTGCCCGACGAAATTCATTGGGTTGAACCTGCGGAGGCGATGCAGGTGGGTGAGAAGCGCTGTTACGATGTGCGCATACGCTACCGTCAGCCCTTGCAGAAAGCTGTGCTTATTCGTCAAAAGGAGGGGCTCTATATCCTCTTCGATGAGCCACAACGAGGTATTGCCGCAGGGCAATTTGCCGCATGGTACGATGGCGAGGTGTTGGCCGGCTCGGGAGTAATCGAGAAATAGAGATTAAAAACAGATTATATAAAATGAAAGCAATCTACACAATCTTACTGCTTATCGTAAGTAATGTTTTCATGACATTTGCATGGTATGGTCATCTGAAACTTCAGCAGATGAAGCTTATATCGTCGTGGCCTTTGTGGTTGGTGATTATCTTCTCGTGGGGTATCGCTTTGGCTGAATACTCGTGTCAGATCCCCGCCAATCGTATCGGTTTTATCGGCAATGGAGGCCCTTTTACACTCATGCAACTCAAGGTTATTCAGGAGGTTATCACGCTTGTGGTCTTCACCCTCTTTACCACTCTTGCCTTCCGCGGAGAGTCATTGCAATGGAACCATTTTGCAGCCTTCGGATGCCTTATTCTTGCGGTATATTTTGTATTCATGAAGTAATGCCTTCCATTTAATCAAATGACACGCGAGGAGTTCGACATATTGCGTAGCGATGAGGTGCGACGCGCCATAGCCGACAACATCGAGGCTAATCCGCTAAATATAGCCCTCGATAGGCGTATTCCTCATGCTCGTGAGGTTGCGACTCAGGTAAAGTATCTGCAACGAGCCCGCACAAAGCTGCCTACGCTCTATGTGGCGCAAGCCATTCTGCCACCCCGCGCCTTCGAGCAGTCGTCGAGTGAGAAGTGTGCCGCAGCCAAGCACCTCAAGGGTGACTCGCTGCTGGAACTCACCTGCGGACTTGGCATAGATGCCATAGCTCTATCGCGGCATTTTAAGCGCATAGTTACATTGGAGCGCGATGCACTCTTGGCCGATGTGGTGCGCGAAAACCTCGAAAGATTAGGTGTCGAAAATGTCGAGGTCGTAACATCCTCGGCCGAAGAGTTTTTGACGCAATGTGGCGAGCAATTCGATTGGGTGTATGCCGACCCCGACCGTCGCACCGACTTGGGTCGCAGGGTGTTCCGCTTGGAGGATTGCTCTCCCAATATTATAGAGCTTATGCCCCACATTCGACGCATAAGCCAACGACTTGCCGTCAAGCTATCTCCGCTATTCGACGCCGAGGAGGCTTTCCGCATATTTGGAGATTGCAGTGTGGAGGTTGTCTCGCTCGCAGGCGAGTGCAAGGAGTTGATGGTTTATGCCGACGGTAACACACCTCATATCTCGGCTCATGCTATCGACAAAGGCAAATTCACACTTTCGCGCGAGGAGTGGTTGTTGCAACCTTCCATGCCTGAGAGCTTCGACGCCGAGGAGTATCGTTACCTCATAATCCCCGATGTGGCACTTCAAAAGGCGCGTTTGGTGCGCCATGCGCTACGAGGCAAGGCCGATGTGTGGAGCGACAACTCGTTTGGTTTTGCGCGCGAATTGCCGCACGAGGTTTTGGGTCGCGTGTTGCCGATTGCGACTATCGAGCCGTTCAATCTCAAGCACCTTAAAAGCGAATATAAGGGCAGGGGTGTCGACATCATCTTGGGCGGAGGTTTCCGTATGGGTGTAGATGAGGTGCGTCGTCGTTGCTCGATGCGTAGTGGCGCAGAGTGCCGCATTGCGCTATGTCTGGTCGACGGGCGTGAATATACCGTTAAAATCCAATAATATCAGGATTTGATTATTTGCTGATTATAGCCATGCGGCCTATTCTTTCCATCGTCGAAGGGGTGGGCGGTGATGGTTGTTATTTCTTTGATTTTGAGGCCTGATGTTGGGGTGAAACGGCATTTTTTGTCGATGAAATGCCGCCAATATCCTCCGTTTTAGGCCATTCTGAGCCAAGTTTTCGGATTTATTATTTGGCTATGCCAAAAAAAAACGCTACCTTTGACAAGATAAAGTGGGGAGTAGTGGATAAGGCGGCTCTTCGCAAAAGCTATTTCTGGTTAGGTTATGTCTTGTAAGGGAAAAGGTAAGAGTGTATTTATGTTGTTGGCGGGGGCTGTTTTGGGCTTTTCGCTGATGATTGCTTTTAATTGGTTTTGGGTTAATTCTTCGACCAACGAGTCGTGTATGGCGTGCCATGCTCACCCCGAATCGGATGCGAGCTGGAAGAAGTCGGTCCATTATATGAACGGCAGTGGCACGATGACTTCGTGTGCCGAGTGTCACCTTCCACCGCGCGGTACGGCGGAGTATGTCGTAGCGAAAGCGAAGATTGGCGTAAAGGATGTGTGGTCTTATCTTACGAAGGATGTCGAGAAGATTGATTGGGAGCGCAAGGGCGAGTTGGAGTATGCTCAGAAGATTGTCTACAACTCTTCATGTAAGGCCTGCCATGTGAACATCTTCCCCGAGGGTATTTCGGACGAGGGCGTTACGGCGCACCTCTACTACGAGGATAACGAGGCCAAACTCGACTTGCAGTGTATCTCATGTCACTTGGATGCAGGTCACTATAACCCCAACTACAAGCATGGTCAGATGTCGGAGCGCAAGGGTGCGACGGTCGGTGCCGAACTCTTTACTCAGCCCACCGAGGTTACAGAATTCAAAAACTTCACCGAGCAGATTCCCGGTACAGCCGTTACAATCAACATGGTGGCAATTCCCGGAGGCGAATTTATGATGGGTAGTCCGGAGGATGAGCCCCTGCGAGGTGAAAATGAGGGCCCGCAGCGCCGCGTGAGCCTCTCGCCATTCTTTATGGCCGAGGTTGAGGTTACATGGGACCAATATTGGGCATTCTATGATGAAACCATGTCGGAGGGACGCACTCCTCCTTCGGTTATATATGCCAACAATAGCCGTGAGGATGTGGATGCAGTGAGTGGTCCTACGCCTCCGTTTGGCTTCCCCGACCAGGGTTGGGGTATGGGTAACCGCCCGGCGATTACGATGACGCACTATGCTGCCGAAACCTTCTGTCAGTGGTTGTCGCTCAAGACGGGCAAAAAGTATCGCTTGCCGACCGAGGCAGAGTGGGAGTATGCTGCGCGCGGCGGCTCCGAAACACCCTATTTCTTTGAGGGCAGCCCTAAGCGATATTCGTCGGAGGGTCTGTGGAATAACCTTTTCGGTGCCGATACGACGGTGATAAACAGCTATGCGATATATGCGGCCAATAGCCACAATCGCACCCAATCGCCCGATGCAGTGCGTGCAAATGGCTTTGGGCTGAAGAATATGGCAGGTAATGTCATGGAGTATTGTTCGGATTGGTATCAGGAGGATGCTTATGCGGCATTGCAGGATGGCGCAGTGAATCCCAAGGGTCCTGCTGCGGGTGAGGAGCATGTTGTGCGTGGAGGATATTATGGCGACGACGCCTCGGCATTGCGTAGCGCAGCACGCCGCCCCACAGAGCATGAAAAGTGGCTCAAGACCGACCCCCAAAACCCCAAGAGTATATGGTGGTATTCGGATATCAAGGGCATAGGCTTCCGAGCGGTATGCGAGTGGGAAGCGAAATAGAGAAAAAACATAAAACAAAATATAAACTATTACTACTTAAACTATGAGTGACAATAAAATCAGCAGAAAAGATTTTCTGTCATACAGCGCATTACTTGGTGCCGGAGCTATGCTTGGAGGCTCGGCAACAGCGCTTACTTCATGCTCCAAGGCTCCGAAATACACTCCCCTGCATGCCGAGGGTGAGTATTATGTTCCCCAGCTTGACGATATGGCAGCAGATGGTCGCGAGCTTAAGGTTGGCGTGATTGGCTGCGGAGGTCGTGGCTCAGGCGCTGTTATGGATACTTTGGCTGCAGCAAATGGCATCAAAGTGTGGGCTTTGGGTGATGTTTTCCAGGAGCGAATTGAGCATCTGCGCCGTGAACTCAAAGAGAAACACAATCAGGAGGTCCCCGAGGAGAATTGCTTTGTGGGCTTCGATGCTTATATGCAGGTTATTGATGCGGGTTGTGACTATGTTATCTGCACGACACCTCCCGTGTTCCGCCCCTTGCACTTTAAGTATGCCACCGAGAAGGGTGTGCATTCGTTCCTCGAGAAACCTATCGCAGTAGACCCCGTAGGCTATCGCTCGGTGATGGCTACGGCGAAGTTGGCCAAGGCTAAGGGCTTATGTGTGGTTACAGGTACGCAGCGTCATCACGAGCGCCCATATGTCGAGGCTTTCAAGAAGATTCAGGAGGGCCTGATTGGCGAGATTACAGGTGGTGTAGTATGCTGGAATCAAGGTATGCTGTGGTATCGTGAGCGCCAGAAGGAGTGGAGCGATATGGAGTGGATGATTCGCGACTGGGTGAACTGGAAGTGGCTCTCGGGTGACCATATCGTCGAGCAGCATGTCCACAATATTGATGTGTTCTTGTGGTTCTCGGGTTTGAAGCCGGTTAAAGCTACGGCATGTGGTGCGCGTCACCGCCGCCGCACAGGTGACCAGTTCGACCAATTCAGCGTCGATTTCGAGATGGAGAATGGTGTACATTTCCACAGTATGTGTCGCCAGATAGACGGTACAAGCACCCTCGTTGGCGAAACCATCCAGGGTACAAAGGGCTCATGGAACAGCTACTCTCGCGAGATTAAGGACTTGGAGGGTAATGTCGTCTGGAAGTACGACCAAGAGGCTATGGAGGCGGCTTACAAGCAGCATAACCCTTATGTCTTGGAGCATGTCGATTTGGTTAACCATATCCGTAGCGGCGAGAGCCATGTCGAGGCTGAGGAGTGTGTGATTTCATGCCTGGCAGGCGTTATGGGCCGCGAGGCAGCATATACGGGCGCAACGGTTAGCTGGGACGAGATTAGTCAGTCGGAACTTGATTATATGCCCGCAAAGGTCGAGATGGGCAAGTGTGATATGTCGAATTATACGGTCCCCGTGCCGGGTAAATAGCCTAAGAAATGGATAGAAAAGAGTTTTTACAGCGTTCGCTCTTGGGTGCGGCAGGTCTTGCCGTAGGCTCGTCAGTTTTGTCGCTTACAGGATGTCAGGCGTCGCAGAATACTCCTGCGCCGGAGTTGCGACTATCGTTTCAGGAGGGTATAGCTCCGGGTGAGAACCTTGCGGCGAAGCTCGACTTCATGGAGGCGCATGGCATCGTTGGCCTTGAGCCATGGGGTGGAGGCTTGGCCGGCAGAGTCGAGGAGTTGCAGCGCGAGTTGCAGGGTCGCAATGTTAAGATTTCGGCCATCTGTGCAGGATTTAAGGGTTTTCTATTGGCTGAGGATGCTGCCGTGAAGGCGGAGTTTGATGCTACAATGCGCGATATTGTAGCTGCCGCAGGCGAGCTTGGCTCTACGGGTGTGATTATGGTTCCGGCGTTCAATCATCAGCGCCCTTGCCGACCTCATACACTCGAAACACGCGAGTTCTTGTGCGCTCAACTTCATGAGTTGGGTGAGTATGCTTTGAAACATAATACAACAGTAATCCTTGAGCCACTGAATCGTGGTGAGGCGTTCTATTTGCGTCAGGTGGCAGATGCTGCTGCCATATGTCGCGATGCGCAGTCAAAGGGCGTGAAGTGTATGGGTGACTTCTGGCATATGCAGGAGGAAACATCCGACTATGCGGCTTTGTGGGCTGCCGGCGAGGAGTATTTGCAGCATGTCCATGTGGCAAGTCGCGGTCGTCGCATCATGCCCGGAGAGGATGGCGAGAGGGATAACTATGTGGATGGCTTTAAGGCGTTGAAGCAGATGAACTATCAACACTATGTGAGCTTCGAGTGCGGCACAAAGGGCGATAGGGCAGTCACCGTACCCGCCGCTATCGAGTTGTTGCGCCAGCAGTGGGAGCAAGCATAGAAATAATTCAAAAGCACCTCTTTGATGCCAATTTTTGAATTGTGAAAAACTCTTGGCGCATACCAATTATATTGAATGCCACGCTCATAGTTTTGGGCGTGGCGTTGCAACTTACGGTCGGGGATTTCGATGCTTCGTGGCTTCGCTATCCGTGGAGTGCGATTGTGGCTGTCAACTATCTCTACCTACTGGTTTTGTGCTATACGCTCGATGATAAATGGCAGTGGCTTAAGTCTTTGCGCTCGCGCCAAAGTTCTGTTGTGTCGCTTGCTTCAATGCTCTTTATGACCTTGATTTTTGGCCTCACTCGCCAAGATGGCTCTGCGGAAAGGTTTGCAGGCGCTTTGGGCTTTACACGCATGACCTCGTCGTGGGTTTTCAACCTTGTTTTGCTGAATTTCTTGACCTCATTGGGACTTGCGCTTGTGGACGATTGGCGTTGCTTCAGAAGTCGTAAAATCGCGCCTCTGCTGTCGCATACAGCCGTTTTTGTAGCCCTTGCTGCGGCGATGTTCAGTAGCGGTGATAAGGCTCGTTATAGGCTTGTCAGCTACCTTGAAACCCCCACCTATACAGCTCAGGATGAGTATGGTCGTGAGCGGGAGTTACCCTTTGTAGTTACGCTTCGCGACTTCTCAATTGAGGAGTATGCGCCAAATCTGCACCTCTATGACGCTCGCTCGGAGGCTCTGTCGGAGTTGTCGCTTTCGGTTGAGGATAGCGTGGGCGGGGTTGGCAATTGGCAACTGAAAGTATTGAAACATATCCCTATGGCGGGCGTTATGCCCGAGGCTGCGGAGTATCTTCCGATGCAGCATGTGGGAGCAACTCACGCCGCATATGTCGTGGCAGAAAACGCTGCAACAGGCTCGATTAAAGAGGGTTGGGTGAGCTGCGGGAGCCATATTTTTGCCCCCTCGACGCTCGATTTGGGTGATGGGGAGTATGTCGTCATGCCGCAACCTAAAGCGAAGCGATACCTGTCGCGTATTCGCGTGGAGGATAATGCGGGTGAGGTCCATGACTTTGATGTCGAGGTAAACCACCCTGCAAAGGTGGGAGCTTGGCGTATATATCAAGTGGGCTATGATGCCGAGCGAGGTCGCTGGAGTACGCAGAGTACATTCGAATGTGTGCGCGACGGCTGGTGGGGTATAGTGAGTGTGGCTCTGTGGATGATTTTGGCTTCGGCTGTGGTGATGTTCTTCGGCCGAGGCAATAAGGCCTCAAAATCAAAAATTCAGAATTCAAAATGATGTGGGAGAGTTTGATATGGTTTTCCGTGCCGGCTGTTGTCTGCTGGCTTGCGGGTGCTGTTGTGGCGTGGCGCGATAGGGGCATTGGGGTTGCAGCGACACTCTCGGTTGTGGGCTCCGCAATATTCTTCTCTTTTATTGTGGGCATGTGGCTCACGCTTGAACGACCCCCTATGCGTACTATGGGCGAAACTCGCCTATGGTATTCGTTCTTCCTCTCGGTTGCGGGCATTTTGGTCTACCTGCGTTGGCGTTATAAGTGGATTCTCTCGTTCAGCACCATGATGTCGGTGGTTTTTATCTGTATCAACCTTTTCAAACCCGAGATTCACGATAAATCACTCATGCCGGCACTGCAAAGCCCCTGGTTTGTGCCGCATGTTATAGTCTACATGTTCTCCTACGCACTGTTGGGTGCTGTGGCGCTGTTTGCGCTCTATCTTTGGGTGCGCTCCGCGCGTCGTGAGCCGAGTGATGATGAGATGTCTATGTGCGATAATCTTGTTCGCGTGGGTTGGTCATTCCTCACTTTGGGTATGATTATGGGTGCCCTGTGGGCAAAGCAGGCGTGGGGTGATTATTGGTCGTGGGACCCTAAGGAGACTTGGGCTGCCGCAACATGGCTTTCGTATTTAGGTTATCTGCATCTGCGCCCACTCATTGGTCGCAATTATAATATAGCCTTTGCGGTTATCCTCTTTTCGTTCCTGCTGCTTCAGATGTGCTGGTATGGTATTAATTATCTTCCGGCGGCGCAGGGTATCAGCGTCCATACCTATTAGTGTAAAATCATTTTAAGTGGCTCTTTTGGCGTCTGGCTCGCGTGCAAAATGCTCACATACGCCGAGTATGCTGCGCTTTTGCCCACTTCGACCAGTCTCAAAATAGCTCACTTAAAAGTGATTTTGTGTATTAAGGAAGCGGCTCTTTTGGCGTCTGGCTCGCGTGCAAAATGCTCACATACGCCGAGTATGCTGCGCTTTTGCCCACTTCGACCAGCCTCAAAATAGCTCGCTTAAAAGTGATTTTACTGTGCAGGAGGCGGCTCTTTCGGCGTCTGCCTCGCGTGCAAAATGCTCACATACGCCGAGTATGCTCCAGCACCGCTCGCCGTGTTCGGTGGAATGGCATCGGGAATTGATTAAAGAATTTAAGGAATTTAAGGAGCTTAGGGGTGTCAATGCTAAATTCCCTAACCTCTCTAAATTCCTTAAACTCTCTAAAAAAAATATACCGCGTCGGTTGAATCCTAAATCCTAAATTTTGAATTTTGAATTCTTTGCTCTTACTTCTGTCGGAAGTAAATCTGGATAGGCACACCCGAGAAATCCCACTGCTCGCGCATCTTATTCTCTAAGTAGCGACGATAAGACTCCTTGATATACTGCGGCAGATTCACAAAGAATGCGAACTGCGGTGTAGGTGTCGGCAACTGCGTAGCATACTTTATGCGGATATACTTACCCTTTGTAGATGCGGGTGGATAATCCTCGATTACGGGCAGGATGTAGTCGTTGAGCTCCGAAGTGGGGATGCGACGCTTGCGCGAATTGTATACTCGAATAGCCTGCTGCAACACCTCCAGGATACGCTGCTTGTTCAGCACCGAAGTAAAGATGATGGGTATATCGTTGAACGGAGCCAATTTCTTCTCCAAAAACTCCTTCCACTCCTTCATTGTGTTAGAGTCCTTCTCGACCAAGTCCCACTTATTCACCACAATCACGCAGCCCTTGCGGTTGCGAACTATTAAGTTGTGGATATTCAAGTCCTGCGACTCCAAGCCCTGCTGAGCGTCGAGCATAAGGATGCAGACATCCGAGTTCTCGATGGCGCGAATCGAGCGCATCACAGAGTAGAACTCCAAGTCCTCCATCTCCTTGCCCTTTTTACGCATACCGGCAGTGTCGACCAGGTAGAAGTCCATGTCATATTTGTTATAACGCGTGTGGATAGAATCGCGTGTTGTGCCGGCGATATTCGTTACGATGTTGCGCTCCTGACCCAAGAGGGCATTTGTCATCGACGACTTACCCACATTCGGGCGGCCTACGATAGTAATGCGTGGCAAATCCTCCAACTCCTCGGCTTTGGTATCCTCGGGCAACTGACGCAAAATCTCGTCCATCAAATCGCCTGTGCCGCTGCCCGACATCGACGAAATGCAGAAAATATCGCCCAAGCCCAGCGAGTAGAACTCGTGTGACTGATAGATAAGGTCGTAGTTGTCGACCTTGTTGCAGACTACCAGCACCTTCTTGCCCGAACGGCGCAATACATCGGCCATCATCATGTCGAGGTCGGTGACACCGGTCTTTACCTCAACCATGAAGAGTATGAGGTCGGCCTCCTCGATAGCCAACATCACCTGACGGCGAATATCGTCCTCGAAGATGTCATCGCTGTTTACGGCATAACCTCCCGTGTCGATAATCGAAAACTCCTTGCCGTTCCAATCGGTCTTGCCGTAGTGTCGGTCGCGTGTTGTACCGGCTGTTTCATCCACAATTGCCTGACGGTGTCCCACCAAACGGTTAAAGAGGGTCGACTTGCCCACATTCGGGCGACCTACTATTGCTACTAAACTCATATCGCGTTAAAAGTAAATTGTTTTCGTCAAAATATTTCCGCCTGCAAAGATAATACTTTTCGCCGAATACTCCAAAGTTTGCTACTTTGTAAAAAAGTATGTATATTTGAAAGATGAATGAGCGTATGAAATTCAAAATTCAAAATTCAAAATTCAAAATCGAGCAAGCAGATGTGCCTGATTGCAATCTCTTGCCTAAAACGGGTTTTGCGAGGTTGGTATGCCGAGTGTTGATGGTGGTGCTGATGGTGGCGTTTGCTGTGCCGTCGCAGGCGCAGTCACACTCCTATCGCCATGCAATGTGGCAGCAACCCAAACCCAAGACTTCGGTCGAGATGGGTTTGGCTCTTGCCGGAGCCTATATGTTTACTGTGCCCGAAAGCGAGCTCGTGAGCTTGAAGCCCCGAATAGGTGTGCGAGGTGCGCTCTCGATGTCGATTTGTTGGCACGATAGTTATGCCTTGCAGTTGGAGTTGGCATACCTCTATAATAAGGTTGAGGCTCAGACTGAGCTATTCTCCGATAAACGCTCTTACGATGTCAAGGTGGGGGCTATGGAGATACCTGTGATGTTTTCATTTCGTGGCATAAATCCCATGCGGCTGAATCTTGGCGTGGTCTTCTCGGCCGCTGCTACGGGGCGTTATGATTTGGAGATGGAGCGTGTGGAGTTTGGCGGCTTGCGACCTTTGGCCGGGTATGTCGTGGGTGTGGGTGTGAATCTGACACCTAATCTAATGCTGGAGGCTCGTTATACGGGTGGATTTTCGCGCACGATGAACTACTTCGAGGGTATGGAGTTTCACACTAATACTCAGTGGCTTACGCTGGGTGTAGGATATATGTTTTAATTTGTAACTATGGCTTTGGAGGCAATAAATAAGGAGATATTGATTGAGGGTGTGGACCCTCGTGAATTATATGGTGCGCAGGATGCTTTTATCGAGCAGATGCGTGAACTCTCGCCTACGGTGAAGATTGTGGCGCGCGGCTCATCGCTCAAGGTGTTGGGCGCGAAGCGTGATGTGGAGGCATTTGAGCGTAAGATAGGCGCTTTGGTGGCCTATTATGTGAAGTATGGCCACATATCGCACGAGGTGGTGTCGCAGGCCTTTTCTACGGGAATAAGCGACGCGGCCGAGCCGGTGAGCGATAAAGATACTATCGTCTATGGCAATAACGGCAATATAATCCGTGCCCGCACGGTCAATCAGCGTCGCCTGGTCGAACTCTATGCCAAGAATGACCTCTTGTTTGCCGTGGGCCCTGCCGGCTCGGGTAAAACATATACAGCTATTGCTTTGGCTGTCAAGGCGTTGAAGGAGCGCGAGGTGAGGCGTGTGATTTTGACTCGCCCGGCAGTTGAGGCGGGCGAGAAGCTGGGATTCCTGCCCGGTGATATGAAGGAGAAGTTGGACCCATATTTGCAGCCTTTGTATGATGCGCTCAACGATATGATTCCTGCGGCGAAGTTGCAGAAATTTTTGGAGGATGGTACGGTGCAGATTGCTCCGCTGGCATATATGCGTGGTCGCACGCTCGACAATGCCTTCGTGATTTTGGATGAGGCGCAGAATACCACCCGCTCGCAGATAAAGATGTTCTTGACGCGCATGGGTCGCAATGCTAAGTTTATAGTGACGGGCGATGTGACGCAGATAGACCTCCCGCGCAAGAGCGATAGCGGACTTACGCAGGCGATGGATACGCTGCGCGGCATAGAGGGTATCGGCATGGTGGAATTTGACAAGCGCGACATTGTGCGCCACCCGTTGGTGAAGTATATTGTCGAGGCGTTCGATAAGCAGGCTGCTATGGATGCCGAGCCGAAGGAGGCGCCCGTGGTGCGCCTTCGCAAAACGAAGAAAGATGATAATGAAACAAAATAATAACTAAAAAACCTTAAAGATTATGGATAAGAATTTGGTGGCACTAAAGCCCACACTTGTTTGGAAACATTTTTCGGAGATTGTAAATATTCCCCGTCCTTCGCATAGCGAGGAGCGTATTCGCCAATATTTGGTAGATTTTGCTGTGGCACATGGCATCGAGCACTCGGTGGATGAGGCCGGTAATGTCTATATGCGCAAGGCCGCAACCGCAGGCATGGAGGATAGAAAGGGTATCGTGTTGCAGGCGCATACCGATATGGTTCCTCAGAAGAATAACGATAAGGTTTTCGACTTCGAGAATGACCCTATCGAGGCATATATCGATGGCGAGTGGGTTACAGCTAACGGTACCACTTTAGGTGCAGATAACGGTATCGGCATGGCTGCGATTTTGGCAGTTATGGAGGACAACACTATTGAGCATGGTCCTATTGAGGGTCTGTTTACCGCGACCGAGGAGACCGGTATGGATGGCGCTTTCGGTTTGAAGGGTGGTTTGTTGCAGGGCGATATTCTCCTAAACCTCGATTCTGAGGAGGAGGGTGAGTTGTATGTAGGCTGCGCCGGAGGTATGGATGCAAATGTAACCCTCCCATATGCGGCAGAGTCACCCAAGGCCGATTATAAGGCTTTGGAACTCTCGGTAAAAGGCTGCAAGGGTGGTCACTCGGGTATTCAGATTGTTTGCCAGCGTGCCAATGCCAATAAATTGCTGTTCCGCGTGTTGCGAGCTTTGGCAGCGCAGATGGATATGCAGCTTGCTTCGGTAGATGGCGGTGGCCTTAGAAATGCCATTCCTCGTGAGGCTGTGGCTGTGGTAATGGTTGCTGCGGCAGATGTCGAGAAGCTAAAGATGATTGCTGCGGAGGCTGAGAAGACCTTTGTTGCTGAGTATGCTGCGGTTGAGGACTCTATCGCCGTTGCTGTTGCCGAGGTTGCTACTCCCGCAAATGTTATACCTCAGGATGTGGCAAAGCGCCTTATGGCTGCTGTTGTGGCTTGTCCCGATGGTGTAGAGAAGATGTCTATGGCTATGGAGGGCTTGGTGCAGACTTCTAACAACCTTGCTCGCGTGGTGTCGGATGGTGAGTGTGTTAAGTTGCAGACGCTGATGCGTTCGTCGGTGCGCTCTGAAAAGGAGGCTTTGGGCGATGCTATCAAGGCTGTATTTGAGTTGGCAGGTGCTACGGTCGAACTTACGGGCAGCTATGACGGCTGGAATCCGAATATGGAGTCGCCTATCTTGAAGGCGATGTTGGCCTCTTACGAGGCTCTTTATGGTAAGCGCCCCGCCGTTACTGCTATTCATGCAGGCTTGGAGTGCGGTATCATCGGCTCGAACTATCCCAATTTGGATATGATTTCGTTTGGCCCGACAATCTGCTATCCTCACTCTCCCGACGAGAAGGTGAATATCGCTTCGGTAGAGAAGTTCTATGACTTCCTGCTTCATACATTGAAAAACGCTCCTAAAAAATAGTGTTGTGCAGCAGAATGTAGATATATCGAAAAAGTGGTTCGTAATAGTGAATCCTGTTGCGGGATTTGGGCGCGGATTGGAGGATTTACCTCTGATTACCAAGCTTATTCGCGATAACGATATACCTTACGAATTGGTCTTCTCGCAACATAAACACCATGTTACGGAACTCACCGTTTCGGCTGTGCGTGAGGGCTATCGCCACATTATGGTCATAGGTGGCGATGGTACGATGCACGAGGTGGTGAACGGCCTTTTCATCCAACAGGAGGTGCCCACCAACGAGGTCACGATGGCCGTAGTGCCTGTGGGTACGGGTAACGATTGGATTAGGATGTATGGCGTGCCACGCCATTATTCTGAGGTTATTCGCGCCATTCGTGAGGGTTACACCTTCCTCCAGGATGTGGGCGAGGTGCATTACGAGGAGTCGCATTATCGGCAGGTGCGCTATATGGCAAATGTTGCGGGTGCGGGCTTCGACCCTTCGGTAACGAAGATTTACGAGCACGACAAGGCGAAGGGTCGCCGCGGAAAACACCTCTACGCTCTGGGATGCTTGCGTAGCTATTTGAAGTATCGCTCTACGGGAGTCAAGGTGTGGATTGATGGCGAGTTGGTGCATAAAAATTTATTATTCAGCCTCGCCGTGGGTATCTGTAAGTTTAACGGTGGCGGAGTGCAACAGTTGCCCGAGGCTGTGGCAGATGACGGCTTGTTTGATGTTACGCTTATTCGTCCGTTCCATTGGTGGCACTTGCTGTTCCGTATAAACCGCCTGTTTAATGGCGATATTTACAGTATTGGACATGTGAGTCACAAAACGGGTAGCCATATACGCATAGAGTCTACGCCCGAGATAGCCGTTGAGGTCGATGGTGAGCTTTTGGGCGGTTCGCCTCTGGAGTTTAAGATTCATCACCGCGCAGTGAAGGTCATTGTAACCAAGGAGTTTTTGCAACATCCCGTCGGGGGCAATTAACGATAGAGTATTATATATAGGTATGTATATAATGAGGTCGCTCTTCTCAATCGAAGGAGCGACCTCTGCTGTTGTCAGCAATCAGTTACTTAAAAATGGTTGGTGCTTATGGTGTTGGTTGTTAATCCTCGACAATATCTATCTCATCGACCTCTATAACCCAATCGAATAACTCTGCTGCGCACTCTTTCTGGAACTTAGCCATTTGCGACGATGTGGTCGTGTCGGCCATTATGGCATTCAGAAATTGCTCGATTGAAGAGTAATAATTGTCAACTTTTTGTGCCAAACATTGGTAGAATTGGCGTTGCTCTTCGTGTGTCAGGCGGTCGGGCAGGATGCCTTGTGCTACCAGATAGCGATATGGGTAAATATGTCGCATATTATGCGCATCGGCATTGAGCTCCTCGACAATGGTGGTTACGACAAATGTGTCGATGGTGTCGTTTACGCCGGGCATCTGAATAAAGGTCGTATATACGGGGTAGACCTCCTCGATGTCGGTCGCAACTCCATCCGTAAAGATTACAAATTCGGGCTCGGTAAGGTCCTCAAGGTAAACCATATCGCGGTATTGGCGCAGATTCTCACGCAGGGCCTGTTTCTGTTTGTGATTCCAGCGCGCTTGCTCGGAGCAACCTGTCATCGCCACCATAAGGGCGAGTAATGAAAACGAGAGTAAAAATTTTTTCATAAGTCACTGTTTTTTGAATAAATCTGTGGCATGTATAAGCAATCGTTGTGCCAAAATTCAGGGGCGAGGATGAAAGGTGATAAAGATGTATAAGTTTGCCTGTTTTGCCTATATTCTGTTTTTATCGGCCTGCTTTACCCTGCACGATTAGCTGCGTCTTGTATTATTTATTCATATTTTTATGCGTATAATGAATATTTATGCGCATGTTAAATGATTGTTAAGGATAATGTACTTTAGTACATAAAAATGTCATATTTTTTTGATGTTATGTAATAAAGTGTTACCTTTGTGCGCTATGTTAAAAATTTTTAATAAATATCTGTTTTTAGGTCTATGTGTAATGCTAATCATTATACATCCCCAAGCCGCTGAAGCACAGCAGCAGGGCAAGGTGACCGTTAGCGGTACGATTACATCTGCCGAGGATAAAGAACCTCTGATTGGTGTTACAATCGTTACCGAAGATTTTCAGGGAGTAATCTCGCAGATTGATGGTAGCTACTCGATTCAGGCAGAAGTGGGTAGCGTGCTGAATTTCTCGTACTTGGGTTTCCAGACGGTGGAGTATACCGTGCCCGAGGGCAGCAAGGAGGTGACTTTCAATCTGGAGATGATGGTCGAGAGTGAATCTATTGACGATGTGGTGGTCATCGCCTACGGTGTTCGTAAGAAGGGTACTGTGGCGGGCTCGGTTGCCTCGGTTAAGGTCGAGAAGATTGAGAAGACCCCTACGGCAGCATTTGACCAGGCTTTGCAGGGTCAGGTGGCAGGTCTTACCGTATTGTCGAATACGGGTGAGCCCAGCGCATCGGCTACAATGGTGATTCGCGGTACAAACTCAATCAACTCAGGTACTGCTCCGCTTTACATCTTGGATGGAGTACCCATTTCGGCGAGCGATTTTAATACTATCGCCCCTGCCGATATTGAGTCGTTGTCGGTATTGAAGGATGCCTCTTCAACATCAATCTATGGTGCTCGTGCTGCCAATGGTGTTATTGTTATCACCACCAAGCGTGGTCGCAAATCGGACCGTCCCCGCATCGAGTATCGTATGCAGCTCGGATTTTCGCAGATTGCCAACGATAAGAAGTGGGATTTGATGAGTACGCCCGAGCGAATTGCTTACGAGAAGGAGATTGGCATGACAACAGGCCAGAACTATCCCTTGCTAAGCCGTACGAATGTCAATTGGCAGGATGTGGTGTTTAATTCTGCGGCTATGTTGCAGAGCTACGAACTTTCGGTGTCGGGTGCCGACGAAAAGAATAACTACTATGTGTCGGGCGGCTATTACAGCCAGGATGGTACGGCTGTGGGCTCTACCTTCGAGCGTTATTCGTTGCGCGCCAACTTCGAGCGCAAGGCGGCCGACTGGATGAAGGTGGGAACAAACACCATGCTTAACTTCCAGAATATCCAGCAGGCCGATGAAGGTGCCTATACTTTGGTTACACCTATCTCGGCGGCGCGTTTCATGATGCCGTATTGGAATCCTTATCGTGAGGATGGCTCTTTGGCATCGATTGCCGACGGCTCGTGGAAGGGTAATGGCCAGAACCCCTTGGAGTGGTTGAAGAATAACCCTGTACACTACAAGAAGTACAAACTTATCTCTACCATTTTTGCCGAGTTTACACCTATCGAGGGTCTTGTTATCCGTTCGCAGTTTGGTGCCGATTATTCGCATACCACAGGCTTCGGCGTGTCGTATCCGAGCTATGCCCCCAATCAGGGTCAGGGTTCTGCTTCGCGTTCTTCGACCGATGGCTATAACCTGACAGTGACAAATACTGCCACATATAAGTTTGATGCCGGTAACGACCACTCATTCACCTTTATGGTCGGTCAGGAGGGCGTAGATTATCATTACGAGGCATTCAGCCTTATGACCGAGGGTCAGAATAACGATTTCTTGACAAATATCTCGACCGGTACTCGTGCTACATCGTGGAGCGATACTACCGATTCGGATTATGGTTTCCTCTCGTTCTTTGCGCGTGCCGAGTACAACCTCAAGAATAAATACTACTTCGAGGCTGCTGCGCGTACCGACGCATCTTCTCGCTTCGGTGCTTCGCGTCGCTGGGCGGGATTCTGGTCATTGGGCTTTATGTGGGATGTGCGCAACGAGGATTTCTTCACCTCGGTAGCCGATTGGTTTACCTCGGCTCAGGTATCGCTTTCGACAGGTACTTCGGGTAACTCGTCAATCCCCAACTATGAGCATATGGCTCTCGTTGGCGGCGGCTTGGACTATGTCGGCAATGCCGGTATGGGCCTTATGCAGCCTGGAAATGAGGACCTCGGATGGGAGAAGCCTTGGACCACAAACCTTGCGTTGCGTGCCGGCTTCTGGAATCGTTTGAATGTCGATTTGGAGGTCTACTACAAGCGTACTTCCGATATGTTGATGGAGGTGCCAGCGCCTTATGCCACAACAGGTTATGGCTATTACTGGGATAATGTCGGTACGATGATTAACTTAGGTGCCGAGCTTAACCTCAACGCCTCACTTATCGCAACCGAGAACTTCCTTTGGTCGGTAAATGCCAATGTGTCGTATAACCACAACGAGATTGTGGAGCTCTACAACGGCGTTAAGGAGTATGAGCGTTCGAATACCAATACCAAGTTGGTTGTGGGTCGTCCTTTGGGCGAGTTCTATATCAACCGCTATGCAGGTGTAAATCCCGCGAATGGAGATGCTCTGTGGTATGATAAGAATGGCGAAATTACCACCGAATTGCGCGACGAGGATAAGGTCTTGGTCGGCAAGAGCTACCATGCTCCCTGGCAGGGTGGTTTTGGTACGGCTCTGAGCTGGAAAGGCTTGTCGTTGAGTGCGCAGTTCAGCTGGGTTGCCGACCGCTATATGATCAACAACGACCGCTACTTCGATGAGTCGAATGGTCGCTTTGCATCGTATAACCAGTCGCGTCGTTTGTTGGAGCGTTGGAAAGAGCCGGGTGATGTTACCGATATTCCTCGCCATGGCGAGTATACCGAGTTCGACAGCCGCTTGTTGGAGGATGCGTCGTTCTTGCGTCTGAAGAATGTGATGCTGGCTTATTCGTTGCCACAGAATCTGGTACGCAAGAGTCGCGTATTCAGCGGTATCAGAGTATATGCTCAGGCTCAGAACCTCTTAACATTCACCAAGTTCTCAGGCTTAGACCCCGAGAGCAGCGTGAATGTATATGCTGCGCAGTATCCTATGGCGCGACAGTTTACTTTTGGTCTTGACTTAACTTTCTAAACGACTATGAATATGCTACGCAATATAAAAATATTTTTCGTTTCGTTGGCAGCGGTGGCAACCATGTCATCGTGCCTTGATAAGTTACCCGGCTCGGCTATTCCCGAGCAGGAGGCCATGCAGTCGTTCAACGATGCCGAGCAGTTTGTTACGGGTATCTATGCGCTGTTGAAGAGCAGCGCTTTGTATAGCGGATATTTGACACTTTTGCCCGATATCCAGACCGATTTGGTCTATGCTGTCGAGGGTAATACCAATACCTACGGCTCGTTCTGGCGTTGGGATATTCGTTCAACAACCTCTGAGGTGGAGGCTGTGTACGCATCACTATATCAGGTAATCTCGAATTGTAACTTCTATTTGGAGCGAGTAGGTGATGTGGAGGCTGCACTCACAGATGACGAACAAATCGAGACTTTGGAGCAGTATACTGCCGAGGTCTATACAATTCGCGCATTGGCCTATTCTGAACTGTTGAAGTGCTATTGCAAGGCCTACGACCCTCTGACTGCCGAGTCGGAGTTGGGCGTTGTGTTGCGCAAGGGCTATTCTAAGAAGGAGGAGGCTATCAGAGCCTCGCTCAAGGAGTCTTACGCTTTTGTATTGTCGGATTTGGCGAAGGCCGAGGAGTTGTTTGCCGAGGATAATGTGGGTCACTCTTCGACCTATATGACCTTGGGTGTTGTCTATGCGTTGCGTGCGCGTGTTGCGCTGAATATGCAGGATTGGGATGCGGCCATAAAGTATTCGACGAAGGTTATCGACATGAAAGAGGTCTATTCACTTTCGTCGGCTAAAACAATGTATACCGCCGAGGCGTCGTTCTATACCTATATGTGGCAGTACGATGTCGGTACCGAGGTGCTGTGGCGTGTGGGCTTTACCCCCACATCGTATGGCGGAGCTTTGGGTCAGGTGTTCCTGAACTTCAATGTCGATTACTACTACTTCTATCCCGACTATGTACCGGCGCAGTGGGTGTTGCAGCTCTACGAGTCGGCCGATTTGCGTTACGACAGCATCTTCTATAATGCCGCTACGGGTTATGAGCATGCTCTTTCGTGGCCTTTGTTGGTGAAGTATTATGGTAATGGCGATTTTATCAACAACAACCTGATTTACCATGTGTCGATGCCCAAGCCGTTCCGTCTTGCGGAGCAGTATCTGATTCGTGCCGAGGCTTATTGCCGTCAGGCTACACCAAACTTTGGTGCTGCATCGAAGGATTTGACCACCCTGCGTGAGGCTCGTTTTGCGACGGGTGGCGCGGTGTCGCTCAAGGCCGACAGCTATTTGCAGACGATTGCCGACGAGCGCGTACGCGAGCTCTATATGGAGGGTTTCCGCCTGAATGACTTGAAGCGTTGGGGTACATTATATAATAATGGTAATGGTTTCAAGCGTCAGCCGCAGACCTCATCGCAACCCGAGGGTAGCCGCTTGGAGATTAAGGCCGACAACCCATTGTTCGTATGGCCTATTCCCCAGCACGAGATTGAGGCTCCGGGCTCACAGGTTCAACCTAACGAAAGCAACAAATAAAAGCAGTAGAGATGAAAAAGATTCTTTATATAATTATATCAGTGGCTGCCGCTTGGGGCTTTACATCATGCCAGGAGCAGTATGTGACATACAGTGGCCCTGAGTATTTGATGTTTGCCGATACGCTCTCGACCAATATGGTTTTGGCTGATGGCTCGACCTTCAAGGTGCCGGTAGCCTCAACCGTTAAGTGCGATTACGACCGCACCTTTGGTGTCGAGGTGGTCGATGCGGGCAGCAACGCCATCGAGGGTAAGCACTTCAGCCTTAAGAGCCATAGTGTGACTATTCCGGCCGGTGAGCTCACTGCCGATGTCGAGGTTTTGGGTCACTACGACAATATCGAGCCTACCGACTCGTTGGGCTTCGTGTTGAAGTTGGTTATGCCCGAGCAATTAAACTGGAATGACCTCTATGCAGGTAGTGACAGAACGAAGGTTGTGATGTATAAGAGTTGTCCGTTCGACATCAACAACTTTACAGGTTGGTGTATGCTCACATCGCTCTTTATATACTCATATCCGGGCGATAATACCAATTATCAGCGCCTTATCCGCACCGAGCTGCATCCTACCGAGGAGAATACCATTATCCTGCGCGATGCGCTATATGATGGTTACGATGTGACCATCACATTCAACCCCGAGAACCCTGCCGAGCCGTTGGTTACTATGGCAAGCGGTCAGGTGTTGAGCGACGAGGCTTCGGTTTTGGGCTGGATTTTGGGTGATGACCACATCTTGGCCGAGCTTAGCCCCATGAGTCCTTCGTATTTCAACTCGTGTCAGCGTTTTGTCGAGTTGTGGCTGCATGTTTATGTTGAGAAGGTGGGCGAGAACATCGGTTCGGTGGGTCACTTCCTGAATGTGTTGGAGTGGGTATCGGACGAGGAGGCCGACCGCCTGCAGCGTGAGGATGGAATGTAGAAAACAAAATATAAATAACAGATACTTTATATTTATTTACCGTTCAACTTAAATTTAATCAATTATGAAAAAGTATTTTCTTTTGATGAGTGGATTGTTGCTCAGCGTATGCGGTTTTGTCGCATGTTCTGACGATAATACTACTCCGGCTCCCGAGCCGACTTTTCCGGAGTTGGTTACCAAGACTGCTACGGCAGGTGAGGTAATCGAGCTCTCATTCAGCGCCAACTACGATTGGACCGCTACAATCTCGGAGGATACTTACACCTACTTCCAGTTGCTCTCTGGCGAGACTACCGTAAACACTTTGTCGGGTGTTGCAGGTGAGCAGACTATTAAGGTGCAGGTTGCCGATGTGGTTATTTTCGAGAATGCTCCCGTTGCAGAGGTTACTTTGACCATGAACGAGCTCTCTCAGGTTATCGCCAAGATTACCTATCCTACAACTGCTCGCGAGACTGCAGTTTATGCTCCCGAGGTTAATACTTGGGGCGGTTTTAAGAGTGCAGGTGTAGGTAGCGAGTTGCTTTACTCTTACAACGCAACAGCAATGACTGCTGATGACGCAGTTGCTATGGAGTGGGGTGTCGAGCGTAAGAACTACGAGGATGATGACACATTCTTTGCTCCTGTTTTGGTTGAGGCTAACTTCGACTATACTTTGGCAGGTCCTGCGTGGATGACAGCTGCTGCGGCAGGTGTTGCAGGTCAGACCGAGTACATCATCAAGGCTGATCTTACCAAGATTCCCGCCGAGTCAGAGACTGCTACTATTGATGTTTTGGCCGGCGAGGAGGCTGTTGCTTCATTTAAGGTTGCAATCACCGGTGCTAACGATTTCGTTCCTCAGCTCTCTTTGTTCTCAGAGGCTGAGTATGCTTTCGACGGCGAGGCTATCGAGGCTATCGAGGGTAGCATGGTTGCAGGTCAGTTCGTTAAGGTTGTTTGCGATGCTACGGGTGCTGCTGCCGAGTGGCTCACTGTTTCAGAGGAGGCTCAGAACGATGCTGTAATCACTACATACGAGATTACAGCTACTGCTGAGGCTAACGAGGGTGCTGAGGTTCGTACAGCTTATGTATTCTATTTTGCAAAGAATGCAGCTCCTGCCGACAACGCATCTTTGTTCGAGAATGGCGAGGTTAAGGAGGAGTATGCAGAGAAACTCGCCGTTACTGTTACTCAGTATTCAGAGCCTGCAACTATCGAGGGTACCGAGGTTGATGATATGGCTGCTACTTTCTCAGAGGTTGGCGCCGATTTCAATAATACATGGTTCTTCGATGATTTGGGTGTTGCTATCGGCTCAAAGTACGACTTGAGCTACTGGGGTGAGTGGGCTACATCTGCTCATGAGTATACTTATTTCACAGCTTCTCGTCCTATCAAGTCACTCACTTGCTACCACTACAATGATATGGGTTCTTTGGTTGAGATGGCCGAGGAGGATGCGTGGGTTCGTGCCGAGACATTCGGTGCAGATGAGAATCCTGTGAAGTTCCGCGTTTACTGTGAGGATCTTAGCATTATCCCCGAGGCTGCCAAGAACTGGCAGACCGGCGAGGGTGAGGCTACTATCTTGATTGAGCATACCGATGGCTCTTATTCTGCATTCTATTTCCATATTGGTGCAGGTGGTGCTTCAGATGGTGATGAGATTACCGAGGTAACATTTGTTAATCCTATGGAGGCTGAGATGTATGGCGCAACATTGGTACAGCTCACCGAGGCTGACACCGAGTTGTATGATCCTACAGCAGTAGACGAGATGGGTAACCCAATTCCTCAGTATCACTTGACATATACTATGGTGGGTACCACATTGGCTCTTTCACTTCCTTCATATGACTTTGCACATCCTCAGGCTGAGTGGATTATGTACGAGGGCTCAAATACCGAGTTGTACATTGGTATGATGGTCGAGGAGGCTGCTGTCGGCATTTTGAACTTCTACAAGGGCTATATGGTTGCTGTTCGTATCGTTTGTGAGTATGCTCCTGCAAATGGTGGCAACGAGGGCGACGACGAGGGCGACGACGCTGAGACTATCGACTGGGATTATGTTTGCGGTGCATATCAGGTAACAATTTGGGATAACCCTTGGTGGCATGCAGATATTACACGCCGTTATGATCAGATGGGCCATGGTTTCTGGCACAACTATGTAAAGTTGGCTTCAGATTGTAAGGTTGATGGTGTTCCTTGTGGCACACCAAAGGACGGCCAGCGTTATGGTGTGGTTTACTCTTGGAACAACCACGCATTCTTTAACATTGCACAGACCGAGATTAACCCCGAGACTTGGGTTGCCGAGGAGGGTACAGGCTGCTACGCTTTGACCGATCTTATCGACCGTGAGGAAGATTACGATGGTGTTATCGACAATAAGTCTTACTACAATAAGAATGAGGAGGCTTTCTATTTCAGCTTCACTCTTACAAGTGGTGGTGTTGTTTACCGTCACAACGGTAAGTTGCACTCACGCGGTAGCGTAGAAGAGAAATAGTTGAAATTTTCTCTTACAACACCCCGTCAAACGGGGCGGGGTGTTGTTTTTAATTGAACTGAAAAACCTTTTAGGTAAAATTGAACTGTAAATAGATAAAAAGTTTTAGCGACACTTTTTTAAGATGAAACTATATCGTAATATCATATGCGTAGTGCTGGCCATTGTGGCTTCGGCGTTCGTGGTGGGTTGCTCCGACGATGAGGGCATCGACAACCGCGAGAGAAACTACGGATATGCTCAATTCAAATTGTACAAGGAGGCGTCTTACGCTCCCACCGAGGCCGAGGCTTCGCGTGCGGTGCAGAGTACGCTCGAATATTTGGCTGATGCCCACAAAGTGAAGGTCACTTTGATTTATGACGGCATCACCATTGCGCAGACCTTGACTCTCGCGGCAGCCGATGCTGCGTCAGCCGAGTGGGGCTTGCGCAGTGATAAACTGAAACTTATGGTTGGCACCTATCGCCTTATCTCGTTTGCGTTGTACGACGCCGAGGATGCGCTAATCTATAATGGTACGCCGACCGACAACAACGAGTTCCAGGTGGTTGAGGGTGGCCTTACGCAGCACGACATCACCGTCAGCGTGAAGCCTCGTGGTGAGGTTCGCTTTACGCTGAAGAAGGATTTCTCGTCGTTTGTCGATAACCCGAAAGAGAAGCAGCAGAGTGCCGCTATGGCAACGCGTGCAGCGACTCGTGAATACACCTTCGACGAGATTAAGAAGGTCGATATTTCGGTGGCGCGTGTAATTGGCTCGGGTTCGTTGGCTGACCGCGTGGATTATGTGGGTCTACCTACAAAATTTGCCTTGCACTTCGACGAGGAGGATGAGCAGAGCGACGCTTTCGGCTATCAGACCTCGACCGTAAAGTGCGATACTGTGGTGTTGCTGCCTGCGGGTAAATATCGTGTGACATCATACCGAATCTATGACGAGAATAAGAAGTTGTTGGAGGCCAACAACAATCCTTCACTCTCGGAGTTCTTGGTCGAGGATAACGCCTTGACAGAGGCGAGCGTTAAGGTGTCGATGTTCGAGAGCGACGAATATATAAAGGATTATTACGCTCTGTATGAGATTTGGAAGAGCTTGGAGGGTGAGAAGTGGTACTACAAGGGTGAGAACTTCCCCGAGGGCGCAAATTGGAATTTCAACAAAGATGTAGATTTGTGGGGCGACCAGCCGGGTGTGGAGTTGCACTCAAATGGCCGCGTTGCCCGCATCGATATAAGCGACTTTGCATTCCGTGGTCATATGTCACCGGCCATTGGCCAGCTGACAGAGTTGGTGGAGCTCTATTTGGGTACACACAACGACAACAACCTTTGGGAGTACGACCCCTCGTTGGCTTCCGACCAGAGCCTCGCGGAGCGTGGTCGCAACCGCATGGAGAATCATAAGAAGTTCTTGCAGATGATTCACCCTGCAACCCAAATGACCGAGCCTTTGGCGCGTGGTCTTAAGGAGAAGGGTATCTCTATCCCCGCTGTGGCGCTCTATGAGCAGGGCCTTAAGGAGAAGGATATTTTCGACTTGAAGAGCGGCGAGCAGCAGATTCGCCCCATGGATACCAACCATGGCGTAATATGCAACGGTTTGAAGTCGTTGCCCGAGGAGATTGGCAACCTTACCAAGTTGGAGTATTTCTATATCGCCAACTCGGAGATTGAGTCATTGCCGGCATCGTTCAATAAATTGGAGTCTTTGACCGATATCGAGATTTACAACTGTCCTAAGATGGTGAATTTCCCGATGGTCATCGCCGAGTTGCCCGAGCTTATTTCGCTCAACATCTCGAACAACAAACAGTGGGAGGCCGACGACTTCCTGGCCGGTATGCGTGCTTTGGCTTCGGGTCCTTCGAAGGAGAAGATTCAGATTTTATATGCTCGTCAGAACAATCTGCCATTGTTGCCTCGCGAGATTAAGAATATGAAGAAAATCGGCTTGCTCGACTTGGCATACAACAAGATTGAGTCGATTGAGGAGGCCTATGGTGAGGAGATTGCTTTCGTGCAGCTCTATTTGGACTTCAACCGCCTGGAGAGTATTCCGCAGAACTTCTGTGGCTTGAACGATGTGGAGAACTTCTCGGTGAAATACAACAAATTGAAGAAGGTGCCCAACATCTTCTCGGCAAAGAGCATCTATACAATCAAGTCGGTCGATTTCTCGGGTAACGAGATTGATGGCTTCGAGGGTGAGAAAGATGGCTCGTTCAAGGGCTTGCGTGTCGAGACCCTGACTTTGGCCAACAACAAATTCAAGAAGTATCCCACTTGCCTTGCCAAGACCAATTCGTTGGTGTCGTATATCATTTTGCGCGGTTGTGGCATAAACGAGATTCCCAAGGGCTCGTTTGAGTATAAAAACTCGGTGGATTTGATGTCGCTCGACCTATCGTATAACAACCTCACCGACCTGCCACGCGAGATGCACGCCGGCAATATGCCATACCTTTATGGCGTGGAGCTGTCGTTCAACTCGTTCAGCAAGTTCCCCTTTGAGCCATTGGATGCGGCTTCATTGACAATTTTGGGTATGCGCAGCCAGCGCGACTCGGAGGGTAAGCGTTGCTTGCGCGAGTGGCCCCAGGGTATCGGCCTTCATACAGGCTTGCGTGCCTTGTATCTCGGCTCGAACGACTTGCGTAAGGTCGATGATTCGATTTCGCCATATATCTATTACCTGGATATCAGCGATAACCCGAATATCATCTTCGATGCTACCGATATATGCGATTATTGGCGTGCAGGCGTCTATTTCCTGATTTACGATAAGTCGCAGAATATTCTGAATTGTGATTATATGTTGGAGTAATCTTGTTTTGAGATATGAATTTGAGAAAATATATATTTTTAGCATTTGCTCTTGGCGCACTCTTGTCATGTACCGATGACAAGCAGAGAGTTGATTTTGTTCTGGAAGAGAATAAAATCGAGGTGGAGGCCGTAGGAGGTGTTGAGAAGATTAAACTCAATGCTTCAGAGCGTTGGATTGCCTCAACGGATAATCCGTGGATTTCTATTTCTCCGGCCAATGGCGTGGGTTCGGTCGAGTGCGAGTTCCGCATTGATTCGGCCTTGACGGTGGAGCCTCGTCGTGGCGTGGTGCGCATCCAGAACCTTGCGACCAACGAGGAGCAGGAGTTGGTGGTGGAGCAGAAGGGTTTCCCCTATGGTATTACCGTAGCCAAAGCCGAGGTTGCGGTTGAGAATTACGATCGCCCCGAGAATCGCTTTTTCGATGTGACGATTAAATCGAATATTAATTTCGATGTCGCAATTCCCGAGGATGCCGAGTGGCTCACGAATGACGATTACAAGCTCTCACTCGATAGAGGTGTGCGTCCTCGCGAGGTGAAGGTGCGTTTTAAGTGGAATATCAACACCACGACCGAAGAGCGTTTGGCAAAGGTGGAGTTTCTGCCCAAGCAGAGCGTAGAACTCGCTCAGCAGGATGTGTTGAATGTTACTCAGGAGGCTGCCGAGAAGATTATTCCTGATACTCGCGCAGGTGACTCTATCGCGCTTTTGAATATTGCTCGTTCGTTGGGTACATTGTCTTCGTGGGAGTCTTCCGAGCCTATGGATATGTGGCCATATATCACATTGTGGGACGAGAGCATGGATGACTGCACTCCCGAGAAGGTGGGTCGTGTGAAGCGTGCCGAGTTTACGATGTTCCGAACTAAGGAGTCGTTGCCTTTCGAGGTGCGTTATTTGACCGCTGCCGACGAACTCTACTTCTTTGGTAATACAAACACCTTCCTGTTGAATATCGAGCTGGGTGATGAGATTACCGAACTTACACAGTTGCGTCGCCTGACCATCGGTAGCTATGGTTTGATTTCTATTCCCGACAGTTTTGTGAAGTTGCAGAATCTAGTGCATTTGGATTTGTGTGCCAACAACTTCCAGACTGTGCCTGCGGTGTTGAACAAGGAGAATTTCCCCAACTTGCGTTCGTTGGTGCTCAATGCCAATCAGCGTAGTGTGGTCTACGACTTGAGTAATACTACAAAGACTAATATCGGAGGCTTTCAGGATGAAGAGGTATTCCCCAAGCGCCTGCTTATGTGGGATAAGTTGGATACGCTGATTTTGTCGGTGAATTATCTGCATGGAGAGTTGCCTGATTTGATGGATGACCCCGATTTCCCGAAATGGACCGAGGCAGATATAGAGTCGTGCGATACATTGCCTCGTGCACTTATCGGTACGCCTAAGGTGTTGCCAACAACAAAGCAATTCTCGATAAACTTGAACCGTTTGTCGGGCGATGCTCCTTTCTGGTTGTTGTATCACCCTATGTTGGATTGGTGGACTCCATACAGTCTTGTATTCCCTCAGGAGGGTCGCGCTGCCGATGGAACACAGGCAGGCTTTGATAATGAGCCGGCAAGCTTGCGTGATTACTACTATAAAGAGCCTTATTATGTAAACAAGAAGCAGGCTAATATGGTGTTGGAGGGTGAAACAGAAGAAAACGAGTAAGCTATGAAGAGTAAGAGATATTTATATGCAATTTTAGCCGCATTGGCACTTCTCGCTACATCGTGCGTGGATGATAATCTTTCTTTGGGAGAGAGTGGCGAGGAGAAGCCTTTTGCCGAGGGTGAACTTTTGGTGAAGTTCGCACCCGAGGTTGCCGATATTATTGCCGAGGCGGGCATCGCCACACGCGGAGGCGTTACACGCAGCAGTGTACCCTCGGTAGACGAGGTCTTGGAGATTGTGGGTGCTTATCATCTTGAGCGCCTGTTCCCTGTGGATGAGCGTACCGAGGAGCGTACCCACGAAAGTGGCCTCGATCGTTGGTATATCGTGCGTTTTGGCGGTGATTATTCTGCCGAGCAGGTTGCGGAGCGTTTCCAGCGACTCGGCGATGTGCAGAAGATTGACTTTAACCGTACAATCAAGCGTGCCTATAATGGCAAGGTGACACCTCTGTCAAAGCAGAAGATGGAGCGCATGACCCGCACTGCAGGTTCGGCTCCGATGAATGACCCTCTGCTGTCGATGCAGTGGAACCTTATCAACGACGGTACAATGTTTACCTCGGGCGACAAGGTTAAGTCGGTGAAGGATGCCGATGTGCAGGTCGAGAAGGCTTGGGAGCGTACGACGGGCGACGAGTCGATTATCGTGGCTGTGTTGGACGAGGGTGTCTTTGTCGAGCATCCCGATTTGAAAAACTCGCTTTGGATTAACGAGAAGGAGATTAACGGCTCGCATGACGATAACGACGATAATGGCTATAAGGGTGACTATTATGGCTATAACTTCGCGCTTAATCAGGGTCGAATCACTTGGGACGATGTCTATGATTCGGGTCACGGCTCGCATGTGGCAGGTGCTATTGCGGCGCAAAATAACAACGGCATAGGTATCAGTTCAATCGCTGGAGGAAATGGCAATATTCCGGGTGTGAAGCTCATGCTTTGTCAGATTTTCTCGGGTGTTCAGGGCTCAAGCTCTATCGCCGTGTTGCGCGCTATAAAGTATGCTGCCGATAATGGCGCTGTTGTGTTGCAGTGCAGCTGGGGATATGTGTCGGGTTCAGCCAATGAGTTTGATTGGAAAGAGCAGGGCTTCGCTTCTCAGGAGGAGTGGGAGGCCGGTGCACCTTTGGAGAAGGAGGCTTTGGATTACTTTACCAAAAATGCCGGTTCGCCTAATGGCCCAATCGAAGGTGGCGTTGCGGTATTTGCCGCAGGTAACGAGAATGCTCCACAGGCAGGATACCCCGGTGCATCGGACGACTATGTGTCTGTTGCGGCTACTGCAGCCGATTTCACTCCTGCCGTATATACCAACTACGGCCCCGGTACTACGATTTCGGCTCCGGGTGGTGACCAGGACTATTATTATGATTATATTGACGACGAGCATACCTATGGCGAGATTGGATGTATCCTCTCGACCGTACCTTATCATGTGAGTGAAAGTGGCTATGGCTATATGGAGGGAACTTCAATGGCCACACCTCAGGTGTCGGCTGTAGTGGCTTTGGGTATCTCGTATGCTGCCGAGCAGCGTCGCCACTTCACCGAGAAGGAATTGCGCGATTTGCTACATTCTACGGCTACGCCCATCGACAGCTATATGACCGGTACAAAGTCATATTACCGCTATGTACTGGATATGGGCGTGTTGCAGCCTATGCAGCGTTCACTTGCGCCCTATAAGGGTCAGATGGGCTCGGGTCAGGTAAATGCAGCGGCATTTTTGGCAGCAATCGAGGGCGCCGGCGTTGAGATGCGCTTCCCCAACCTCTATATTGCCGAGGGCGGCGAGGTGGCTACCGTGCCTGCTCGATACTTCTTGGACGGAGAGAATTTGACCTATACGGTAAATATCGCGGACGAGTCGGTTGCTACATGCTCGTTTAAGGATGGCAAGGCTGTGTTTAGCGGCCTGAAGAGTGGCTCGACCACTGCTACCGTCAAGGCAAGCAATGGTGTGGAACATTCGTTCAATATCACCGTGCGTAAGGGCGCAAACTCTAACGGATGGTTGTAGTAGAACTACCAACGCATATCATTCACTTGATGTACGATGCTTCGTATTAAACTTATACTCGCAATTGCGGCTCTGATGCTGGTCATGGATGGAGTTGCTCAAATCCGCATCATTTCGCGTGAGGATATCGAGCGTGTGGCCAATCCCTCAACGGTCGATAGCCGAGCTATGGTGATTGAGGGTGGCAATGCCATATCGTTTGGCCGTATCGACGAGCAGGGCGGAGCTTGGGAGTGCCGAGTTGCGTGGCAAAATCAGGGCGATAAGCCGCTTGTCGTTACACGCACTTCGAGTAGCTGCTCATGCTTAAAAGTCGAGGCTGAGCGCAATGCGGTGAAACCCTCGGAGAAGGGGTATATTACATTGCGATATTACCCTCAGGGGCATCCGGGTGAGGTTTCGCAGCGTGTGATGATTTACACCAACCTCTCGGACAAGCAACCTACGGCAATTATTACGGTGTCGGGAGTTGTGAAACCGAGTGCCGACCACCGAGGCGATTATCCGCAGATATTGGGGCCATTGCTCCTGCGTCGCGATACGGTGAGGGTGCGCCGAGGCGAGGAGGCCCGTATTGCATGTATGAATGGCGGAGAAGATACGCTGCGCTTAAGTGCCGATACGCTCCTTTCGCCGCAGGGCATTAAGGCTTATACCGAGCCCCGGGAGTTGAATGCGGGCGAGGAGGGCGATTTGGTAATTACGCTCCCCGAGCAGTTGAACTTCAAGAGCGTGCAACTCTATCTGCAAGGGTTAAATGTTGCTCCGCGCGAGCGAAGAGTGGTGATAATGGTTGAAGAGTAGAAAATATAAAAATGATATAAAATGAAGAGTTTATTTAAGAGATTATTCATGTTGTTGGTGGCTGTGGCCGCAATGTCGGCATGCAGTGATGACGAGTCGTATACAGAGCCTCAGTTGGAGGTTACGCGCCATAATATCTCGGGCGTGTGGTGTCTTCAAAGCTGGAATGGCGGAGCGCTGGCCGAGGGTAGCTATGTCTACATCGAGTTTGAGCGCGCCGACCGCACATATACCATGTGGCAGAATGTGGATAGTGCTCCTGCGCGCAAAATCACAGGTATGTACAATATCGAGATTGATGCCGAGTTGGGAGCTGTGATTCGCGGTAACTACGATTATGGCAATGGCGACTGGGCCCACCGCTATATCGTCACCAGCCTTACCGCCGATGAGATGGTTTGGGTAGCGAAGGATGATGATTCCGATGTGAGCGTCTATGTTCGTTGTGAGCTTCCCGAAGAGTTCCAGACGGAGGAGTAGAGGCGAATGAGCGCAAGAAAAGCGGCTGTCGTGATGTTGATGTCATGACAGCCGCTTTTCTATTGGATGCTTTTGAGGAATTGAGGCTCGGAGTTAATTGTAATACGCTCCGAGGTATAGGGGTGTGTGAAGACTATCTGCGAGGCATGAAGATGCAGGCGCTCCTTGCCGCTATAACCATAAATATCGTCGCCAACAATCGGGCATCCTAAGCCCTCGGCGTGGGCCGAATGTACGCGCAACTGATGAGTGCGACCCGTGAGGGGGTAGAAGCGTATCAGGGTGCGCCCGTTAGCCTCGCTTAGCACCTTATACTCTGTTACGGCCGAGCGGCCATCCTGCGCAACCATTTGGCGCGGGCGATGCTCATAATCAAGCTTTAGGGGTAGGGCGATGCGACCCTCCTGTTGTGCGACAACTCCTTCCAAAAGAGCTGTGTACTCCTTATGTATGGAGTGCGAAATAAATTGCTCTTGTAGCGATTTGTGCGAGTGTTTATCCTTTGCTATCAGCAAAATACCCGAAGTGGATTGGTCCAAGCGATGCACAATCATTGGTCCTGATGCGTGCGGATAGCGCTCCTTTGCCCACGCCTCAACCGACCGCACACCCGACTTACCCTCGACCGAGAGCATACCTTCGGGCTTGTTTATGGCTACGATGTAGTCATCCTCCCACAAAATCTCAGGCTCGGCGGGCTGAATATGCTCCAAGGGGTTATCTTCGACCTCCAGCCCCTGCATCATATGTAGCAATATAGGCTTGCATTTGCTGTTGCACGACGGGTAGAAATTGCCATGCTGGCGCACCTCGCCACGCGGGGATTCTCCCCACCAAAACTCCGCCATGCAGAGCGGCGTAAGCCCTTTTAGATAGGCATATTGCAGGAGCTTTGGTGCTGCACATTCGCCGGCACCTGCGGGAGGCGTTTGTTGCTTTGTGGGTGCAAAAATCTCACATAAATCCTTCTCCTCGCCTCGGGCGTTGAGCATACGGAACTGCGAGAATATCTGTTGTTGTAACTCTGCCGACCGGGCATGTCGCTCGGCTTGCAGCGGAGCGATGAATTCGCGCAGCGCCTGTTCCTCGTCGGCAATTGCTCGCTTTTCGCGCTGAAGTTGCGTTTTTAGGCGTTGTATGGAGCTGTTTAGTGCCGATATTTTACTCTGCCATTCGGCGCATAGGTGGTCGCTGCCGTCGTTTTGCAGATGCTCCATCTTGGCCTTCAAAAGCGAAATTTTTTTGACTATATTTTGTTCGATGCTCTCCTTTCGTTGGCTGAGGGCCTCGTTGTGCGAGCGATACTCAGGGCTCGATTCAATATCCTTTATCCTCTGATTTATAGCCGAAATAGCGGCCTCTTCGCGGCGGAAGAAATCGTCGGGCTGCAACATGTCGTAGACCGCCGGCACAAAATATTCATGCTGATTGCTGCCTGCCAAATTTCCGGAAAAAGCAGCCAAAAAACCTATCTCCTTTTGGCTGTTCTCAACGACTAAAACACCGAACATCTTGCCTCGAGTGAGCTCCTCGTGCCAATCTTCGCGTGAGGCGATATAAGCCTGAACCTCCTGCGCAGCTATGCGGCATAGCGCGTGCGGCACATAGTGAAAGGGCCAGGTGAAACGCTCGGGTGGCGTGATGCCGCTGATTGGGGTGGTGAAGTGGTGGAACATCGTTTGCCTATTGCGGAGAGTTATAACTTCATGACCTCTTTAATGCCGAGCTTATCGTACATCTGCTGCAATTCCTCCTCGTTGCGGTCGCTCACCACAAGCAGACGGTCACCAACGGCCAGCTCCGTATTGCCGCGAGGTACGAAATACTCACCATTGCGAGAAATCATCACAACAAGCGTGTTGTCGGGGATGTTTATATCTCGTAGCGTGCTGCCATGGCTCATCAAGTGGTCGGTAACCTCAATCTCCGAGAAGCTGCTCTTTATATCGTCGGGAACGCCCACTTTGAACAATCGCTCCTTCTCCTCGTAGGCCAAACCGAGCCAGTTGGCCATGCCGCTGACGGTGGTACCCTGAATGGCGAGTGAGAGTAGCGTTACAAGGAACACAACATTGAAAATCAAATCTCCGTCATTGACGCCCTCCACAATGGGGTATGTGGCAAAAATAATAGGTACAGCACCGCGCAGGCCCACCCACGAGATATAAGCTTTTGCCTTGGTTGAGAATTGACGGAAGGGTGCTAAGCACAAGAAAATGGCAATGGGGCGTGATACAATCATCAGGAAAGTACCCACAACCACGCCAAGCAGCAACACCTCGGGGCGCAGTAGTTCGTCGATATTTACCAAAAGACCAATGGTGAGGAAGAGTACAATCTGCGCAAGCCATGTGAATCCGTCGAAGAAGGTTGCCAAATTCGAGCGATGTGCGATTTTATGATTACCCACAACCAAACCTGTGATATAGACTGCCAGGTAGCCGTTACCCCAGGCCAACGAGGTGAACGAGAACGAGAAAAAGACAAACGCCAGCAGCAACACAATATACAGCGATGGGTTATTTTTGATATTGATGTTGTTGATTGTCCACACCGCAGCGCGACCTATTCCATAGCCGAAGCCGGCACCCACGACCATCTGAACAATGAAATTCAGGATGCTCTCGCCGGCGCTGATATTCTCGGGACTTTGTACGACCGAAAGCAGGACTATGGTGAGCATATATGCCATGGGGTCGTTACTACCACTCTCCAACTCAAGCATAGGACGCAGATTTTGCCTCAGGCCTTGCTTCTTTGTGCGCAGTATGGAGAACACCGAAGCCGAGTCGGTTGACGCCATGGTCGAGGCGAGCAGCAGCGCTACGGGTAACGATATGGCGAAGCCTACCCAGCCGGCAAAAAGCCAGATAAACAGACCTGTGAGCAGCGCCGTAAGCATAACGCCAGCGGTTGCAAGGACCACTCCCGGAGCTAATATGGGGCGAATGTCGGAGAAGTTGGTATCCATACCACCCGAGAAGAGGATGACGCAGAGTGCCAACATTCCAATGACCTGGGTGAGCTCGAAGGATTGAAAATCAATAAACTTTAATCCAAAGACCATACCTACGCCCAAAAACAACAGCAATGCCGGTGCCCCGAAGCGATATGCGACCTTACCTGCCACAACCGCTACGAAGAGCAACATGGCTCCAACCAATAATAGATGCTCCATATTAAAAATTTATAGTTCAAAAAAAATAAAAGCAGGTGTTCCAACGCTAAACATCACTCGAACACCTGCCAAGAACCTCAACTCAGTCGGCCTAAGCCTTTACCGAGAGCTTGCTGATGGGTTGAAGCTCCAGCTCAACATATTCAAAGGCTTGAGCTGCGGAGAACCCTTGCGAGGGTGTGCTCCACATTATAACCATCACGGCCGAGATGTTCGCCTGCTTTAATTGTCGCAAGTTAGTAAAATCTTGTTGCTCTACCAAATTAACTACCGCCAATTTATCCTCTTTATTGAATCTTAGTTCCTCTTTCTTGAGAAAAACCTTCTCTCGGGTGTGCCATGGGGCCATGCCGCCACCGCTGAGGCGGATTACCGACATTGCTCCTCCTATTAATACCAATGTTGCACCAAAGAGTACAATTGCCGACTTAAGGTTAGCAGAGTCGCTGCCTCCATCAACCATGCCGTTGATGACAAACAAAATCACGCCGAGGAAGAATATGCCCAAGGGCATTGCGAGTGAGCGGCGACGCATCTCAATCACTCCATCAGGTAAGGCACATAGTGCCTCGTTCATATCGTATTTAGCCATAATATATCTGTTGTTTAAGACCCCGCAAGCGGAAGCGCATGATAAGTACGACTTGACGCCATACACAAACTACACACTAACCCGACATTAAATTGCACTTATCATGCACCTTAGCCAAGCGGGGGTAGTAAATTGTAAAATAAAATCCAAAAATTACATATATAACGATTCGCTCCGATAATCGTTTTTGATTATCGAGCCATTTTTAGATATGACATTTGTGGCTAAATACGAAGTCGGCAAAGCGTGTGCAGATAATACGCAACGCGCAGTGACGACCTGAAATGATTATATTCAAAGATATGTGTCGTATGTCCGCTATGGCGTGAATGTATGGCCGCAGACATTAATTTTTCGCACTCAATGCGATGACGAATGGTGTTGCGCTGATGCGACTGTTGAGCCTTGGCGGTCGAGGTGTATGCCGTGTTTGCTCGTGCGTTGCCGAGTGCTTGCGGTGTGGCAAACGATAAGATGTAACACTGCGCAGGCGAAACTTCACCATTTCCCTTGGTACATTGGCCGTAAACTTCCTCTGCCGGGTCTGTGGCGCTTGCTCTCTCCGCTAAGGCCACATGCGATACGCCCCATGCGAGATAGAGCGCAAAACTTAGCATTATGAAGAGAAATTTTCGCATCATGTTGACCTTATTGTGGTATGAATGTATAAGTTATCGTGCCGCTATGCTTCTCGGGGGCAGAGTTGTCGATGTTAAAGCGTGATGAGCGAGCTGCTTTCAATGCCTCACTACGCATGCTGTCGTCACCTCCCGACACAACTCGTGCCGAAATGACATTGCCACCCCTGTCGAGTGTCACAGCCACCACCACCTGACCTCCCGTGTCGCAACGATAGGCGGGGATTACCAAATCGACCTTTTGGCGAACGGGGTTTTTGAATTCGAAACGCACCGTAACGCCTCCTTTATATTTCTGGTCTTTGCGCTCGCTATCCTTGCCCTTGTCGCCCTTGTTGCGCTCGGCATCGAGGATTGCTTGCGCCTCCTTCAGACCTGCTTCGTAGGCTTTGCGATTGGCCGCTGTGCGCTCGGCAACCTCTTTGGCTGCGCGGTTAAGTTCCGAAGTCTGAGTGCCTCGGTCGTCTTTCAGGTTTTCATTCAGCATCGCATCGTTCGATTGCAGGTTTTTTATCTCCGACCAATTAATCTCCGATTGACGCTTTAGCTCGATTTCGCGCTCCAAACGCTCCTTCTCGGCCTCCAACTCCTCTAAGGTCTGCAAATCGACATAGATGCCCTGAATATGGGGTTTTGAGCCGATAACAATCTTCGACGAAAAGAATACGATGCCGAGTATGAGGTATGCCGCAATCATCACACTTAGGCCTATGCGATGGTCGTAAGCCCATTCGCCCGCATCTTGCTTTTTGGGCTCGAAGGGTAGTCCCATACGCTTACGACGCTTCGGACGGGGCTTTGCTTTGGCCTTGTCGGAAGCGGTAGTATTGCGCGTTGCGGGGCGGGTTGTAATCTCCTCGCGCTGCAATCCTTTGCCGTCGGTGTCGGTGTTTGCGACCTTTGTATTTTGTGATTCGATGCTCATAAAACTCCACAAAAATAACGATTTTTTCTTAAAAACGGTTTGATACGCGACGATATAAATGAAATAATGAAAAAAGGTTGGAAAAAATTTTGCAGTTTACCACAATACAGTTATTTTTGTTACGAAATGAAACCTTGGTGATTGCGAAACACAAGAAATTATGTTGCAAAGCGAAAAGAATCATTACGATGTAATTGTTATCGGTGGCGGTGCTACCGGGGCCGGCACGGCTCGAGATTGCGCGATGCGCGGCCTTAAGACGCTGCTTGTCGAGCGTAGGGATTTTACGGCCGGAGCAACCGGACGAAACCATGGATTGCTGCATAGTGGTGCGCGCTATGCCGTAACCGATCGGGAGTCGGCCGCAGAGTGTATCAGCGAGAATATGATTCTGCGCCGCATAGCTCGCCATTGTGTCGAGCCAACGGGTGGCCTGTTTATCACCCTTCCCGAGGATGATTTGGCGTATCAGGCTAAATTTGTGGAGGCGTGCCAAAAGGCGGGCATTGCTGCAAAGGTCATTGACCCGAAGGAGGCTATCCGAATGGAGCCTTCGGTGAATCCCGATATTATCGGTGCGGTTACGGTTCCCGACGGTGCGGTTGACCCGTTTCGTTTGACTACGGCAAATATTGTGGATGCCCAGTTGCACGGCGCCGACATTATTACTTATAATGAGGTCGTGGGTTTTGTCAAGAATCAGAATCGCATCGAGGGCGTGCATTTGCGTCATATTCGCAATGGCTCGCAATCTACTTATTATGCCGATGTGGTGATTAATGCCTGCGGTATCTGGGGGCATCATGTTGCCGAGATGGCGGGCGTCAAGGTGAATATGTTCCCGGCAAAGGGGGCTTTGCTTATCTTTGGTCATCGCGTCAATAGTGTCGTGATAAATCGCTGTCGCAAGCCTGCCGATGCCGACATCTTAGTGCCGGGTGATACCATTTCGCTTATCGGAACCACTTCAAGCCGTATACCATATGAAGATATAGATAAAAATGAGGTTACTCCCGAAGAGGTGGATATTCTGCTTTGTGAGGGCTCGAGGTTGGCACCTGTGCTGGCCAATACCCGCATCTTGCGTGCCTATTCGGGCGTAAGACCTCTGGTTGCGGCCGATAACGACCCCTCGGGACGCAGCATTAGTCGCGGTATCGTCTGCCTCGACCATGCCGAGCGTGATGGCTTGGAGGGTTTCATCACCATTACAGGCGGAAAACTTATGACCTATCGCCTTATGGCCGAGTGGGCAACCGATTTGGCCTGCAAAAAGCTTGGTCGCAAGGCTCGGTGCCTGACTGCCGAGCAGCCGCTGCCCGGCTCGGAGCCAAGTGCCGAGAAGAAGAAAAGGGGTAAGTCGCACATCATCGAACTTAGCACCGAGCAGAAGGCTGCCGAGGGCCGTCATGGTACGATGAGCCGCTATATTCCGTCGCATGATGCTGTGAACGATGCTTTGGTGTGCGAGTGTGAGCAGGTGTCGGTTGGTGAGGTTAATTACGCCATCGACCACCTCCATGTGCATAATCTTATCAATCTGCGTCGCCGTACACGCATGGGTATGGGTACTTGCCAGGGCGAGTTGTGTGCATGCCGCGCAGCGGGTCTGCTGGGTAAGGCCAATGGTTGTGCCGAGCGCACGCTGGGCGACCTGGCTTTGTTCCTCAATGAGCGTTGGAAGGGTATGTATCCCATCGCTTGGGGCGAGAGTTTGGTTGAGATTCAATTTACCTCGTGGTTGTATAATGGCGTTTGCGGCATCAACCAAGTGGCAAGAGGGGGTAGTGAAGAGAAGAATCAGTAGGAGGTAGGCTATGAAGTACGATACTATAATCATTGGCGGAGGTTTGAGCGGTTTGCTCAGCGGTATAGCGCTTGCTCGCAGAGGGCAGCATGTGGCAATCGTTTCGGCGGGTCAGAGTGCGCTGCATTTCAGCTCGGGCTCGTTTGAGCTATATGGCGAGGGAGAGAATCCGTTGGAGGGTATTGCTCGCCTGCCAAAGGAGCATCCTTATCAAAAATTGGGTCTCGAGCGAGTTGAAAAATATGCCGAACAGGTTAAAGAGATATTTTCCGAGGCGGGTATCAGGTGTTCGGGTTGTGCGACGAGAAATCACTATCGCCTGACCCCAATCGGAATGATGAAATCGGCGTGGCTTACGCTCGACGACTATGCCCGATTCGAGAGCGAGGACGGGATGCCGTGGCAGAGGGTTGCGTTGGTGAATTTCGATGGATACCTCGATTTTTATCCTCAATTTCTTGAGAGTGGCTTTGCAAAATGCGGTGTTGAGTGTGAGCGGCATACGCTATTGTTGTCGGAGTTCGAGCATCTGCGTGAGAGCTCTACCGAGATGCGTGCTACCAATATCGCCCGCATTATGACGGGTAAAATTTTAGAGAAAATAGCATGTGAGCTTAAGAGCCGTATAGGTGACGCCCAGGCTGTGTTTATGCCTGCGGCATTTGGAGTCTTTGACAATGAGGCTGTCGAGGAGTTGCGTGCGCAGGTCCGTGTTCCGCTCTATTTTGTGCCCACCATGCCGGCCTCAGTTCCGGGTGTGCGTACGCAGATTCAGCTGCGCGCGGCGTTCCAGAAATTGGGTGGCGTATATCTCTTGGGTGACAATGTTATGGGCGGTGAGATTCGCGATGGGCATTTGGTGTCGATTATGACTGAAAATCATGGCGATATGGAACTTCGTGCCGAGAATTTCATACTTGCATCGGGTAGTTTCTTCAGCCATGGACTTATCGCCAGCCAGGATGCAATCTATGAGCCCATTTTCGGCCTGGATGTTGTGGCCGACAATCAGCGCTCGGAGTGGTACGACAAAAATCTCTATGCCCATCAACCTTATATGGGTTATGGCGTTGCGACAGATGATAAACTCCGCTGCATGAAGGGTGGTCAAATTATCGAAAACCTCTATGCCGCAGGCTCGGTTTTGGCATCGCAGAATGCCATAGAGCAGGGTACGGGTGGCGGTGTGGCAATTACCACAGCATTAGCCGTCGCCGATGAAATATTAAACGCTTAATTCGCCCTGAAGATATGAATTACCAAAAGAGCAATATCAGCAGTAACGATTTCGAGCAGTGCATAAAGTGTACCGTTTGCACGGTCTATTGCCCCGTTACGGCTGTCAATCCCGCTTATCCGGGCCCTAAGCAGGCGGGCCCCGATGGCGAGCGTTATCGCTTGAAAAGGCCTCTGTTTTATGACGAGGCGTTGAAATATTGCCTCAATTGCAAGCGTTGTGAGGTGGCTTGTCCGTCGAATGTGAAGATTGGCGACATCATCCAGCTGGCACGCATCAAATACAGTAAGAAGGGCCCCGGCTTGCGTGAGCAGATTTTGGCAAATACCGACTTTATGGGCACGCTGGCTACAACCTTTGCGCCGATAGTGAACAGCGCGGTGGGGCTGAAGCCCGTACGGAAGATTATGGATGCTGCGCTCGCCATAGATTCGCATCGAACATTTCCTAAGTATGCGTCGCAGCGATTTACCACATGGTTTAAGCGCAATGCCCGGAAATATCAAGATAAGTTTGAGAATCATGTCAGCTATTTTCATGGTTGCTATGCCAACTACAATAATCCTCAGTTGGGACGCGATTTGGTGAAGCTGCTCAATGCTGTGGGCTATGGTGTGCATCTTATGGAGAAGGAGCGCTGCTGTGGTGTGGCGAAGATTTCAAACAACCTTATCAAGCAGGCTACACGCGATGCAAGGCGCAATTTGGAGGAGATTCGCCGACAGGTGGCACTCTCGCGCGAAATTATTGCTACAAGTACAACCTGTACCTTTACGATGCGTGACGAGTATCACCATATCTTGGGCCTCGATAATTCGGATGTGCGCGATAAGATTAATTTGGCAACACGCTTTTTGTATCGTCTGCTGGATGAGGGCAAGATTCAACTCGCGTTCCGCGATAATTTTAAGCTGAAAATAGCTTATCACACACCTTGCCACATGGAAAAATTGGGGTGGGCGATATACTCAACTTCGCTTCTAAAGCGGATTCCGGGTGTGGAGTTCGTTATGCTCGATTCTGCCTGTTGCGGAATAGCCGGCACCTATGGTTTCAAGCGCGAAAATTATAAATATTCGCAGGCTATTGGCGAGCCGCTCTTTAATCAGATACGCTCGCTCGGTGTGGATGTTGTGGCGACCGATTGCGAAACCTGTAAGTGGCAAATCGAGATGTCGGTGGGTGTGAGGGTTGAAAATCCTATTTCGATTCTTGCCGAGGCTTTGGATGTCGAGCGCACGATGGAGCTTAACAAGGTGAAATTATAAAATATTAGATACCAAAACGGTTATGACAAAAGAAGAACGCCATCAACAGATACTTGATACGCTCATTAAGCATGAATCGGTGCAGGTGTCGGACCTCTCCGCGTTGTTGGAGGTGTCGGCGGTGACAATACGCAAGGATTTGACAGAATTGGAGCGGGCAAACAAACTATATCGCTCTCATGGTAAGGCGATTCTGATAAATCCATATATCAACAATCGCTCGGTGAACGAGAAGGAAAAACTCTCGACCGAGGAGAAAAATGCCATAGGTCGTGCTGCGGCCGATATGATAACGAAGGATGACTCGATAATCATCGCCTCGGGAACTACGGTGCATGCCCTGGCGCGAAACATAAAGCCGCGACATAAACTGACGGTTGTGTCGGCGTCGTTGCAGGTGTCGGAGATTTTGGCAAACAACGAGGCGATAGAGATTATACAGCTGGGCGGTACGCTGCGTCACAGCAGTAATTCTGTGGTTGGAAAGTATGCCGAGCAGATTTTGCAGAACTTCTGTTGCAGCAAACTCTTTTTGGGTGTGGATGGTATAGATTTGGAGTTTGGCTTGACTACTACCGATGTGCGAGAGGCTGACCTTAATAAGGAGATGATGCGCACGGCTCAAAAGACCATTGTGCTGGCAGACTCCTCGAAATTCCGTCGTCGAGGCTTCAGCAAAATAGCCAATATCGAGGATGTCGATATTATCATCACCGACTCGGGTATTCCCTCGGCCATGGCGTGTCGCCTTGAGGAGATGGGTGTAGAGTTGGTGGTAGTGGAAGTTTAGAGGCCGAAACTTTATACCCTCGATATGACTTTGGGTGGCGTTGTAGAGCTCAAACTTAAAGTGTTAGAGAAAGATAATGATTGAATTATTATAGTTCATATAGGCTATTATATAAATATTTTGTATATTTGTGCGCGCTTTAGTAAACTAACATAAAAACGACGATAAAAAGCGCATAAATTTGACTAAATTAGAAAATTATTTGAAAAATATGCAGACTAAACAACAAACTCTTGCCGGCACAATCTCATTCTCGGGAAAGGGCCTGCATACAGGCGTAAGGGTTAATATGACCGTAAATCCTGCCGAGGAGAATCATGGTATCGTATTCCGCCGTGTGGATTTGGAGGGTCAGCCCACCGTGCCTGCACTTTGTGAGTATGTGAACGACACCTCGCGCGGTACTACAATCGAAAAGGGTGCTGCGAAGGTTAGCACAATCGAGCATATCGTATCGGCCTTGTGGACCATGGGCGTGGATAATGCTTTGATTGATATTGACGGCCCCGAAACCCCGATTATGGATGGCTCGGCGCGTGAATATGTGGCTAAGATTTCAGAGGTGGGCCTTGTTGAGCAGAAGGCCGAGCGTAAATATTACGAAGTTACCGAGCGTCAGGTGTATACCATACCCGACAAGGGTGTGGCAATCATTATCTATCCGGATGATGAGTTTACCGTATCGGTGCATGTCGATTACAACTCGAAGGTTATTGGGAATCAGTATGCTACGCTCGATATGTTCAGCGAGTATGCCGAGCATATCGCTCCTTGCCGTACTTTCGTCTTCTTGCATGAGCTGGAGCCGCTTTTGAAGATGAACCTTATCAAGGGTGGTGACTTGGATAACGCTATCGTTGTGGTGGAGAATCCCGTGTCGGATGAGCAACTCGACCACTTGAAGAAAATCTTCAATAAGGACGATATTCGTGTTACGGGCGGCTATTTGAATAATCTTCAGCTGCGCGCTTCGAATGAGTTGGCGCGTCATAAGTTGCTCGACTTGCTTGGTGACTTTGCTCTTTTGGGTATGCGCATCAAGGGCCGCGTGTGGGCATCTCGCCCGGGCCATTATGCCAATACCGAGTTCATGAAGCAGCTTATCTCGGCAATTCGTCGCGATGGCGAGAAGCCGGCATTTAAGTACAATGCGTCGAAGCCCGCTTTGATGGACATCAACAAGATTATGTCGCTCCTGCCACATCGTTATCCATTCTTGCTGGTCGACAAGGTGTTCCACATCGACGAGAACAGCATCGGCGCTGTGAAGAATGTCTCAATTAACGAGCCTTTCTTCTGTGGTCACTTCCCCACCGAGCCGGTTATGCCGGGTGTATTGCTTGTGGAGGCTATGGCTCAGGCAGGTGGCATTTTTGTACTCAATGGCCTTGAACACCCCGAGGAGTATTCGACATATTTCCTCAAGATAGACAGCGTACGCTTCAAGCGTAAGGTTGTGCCGGGTGATACCCTTCAGTTGGAGGTTCACCTCATCGAGCCTATGCGTCGCGGTATTGCGTCGATGTCGGGTAAGGTCTTCGTGGGCGGTCAGTTGGCTTGCGAAGCTACTCTTATGGCCCAAATTATTAGAAACAAAACTAACAACTAATTTACTATGATTAGCAATCAGGCATATATTCATCCTAACGCCAAGATTGGCGAAAATGTAACCGTAGAACCATTTGCTTACATCGCCGGAGATGTTGAGATTGGCGATGGCTGCTGGATTGGCCCTTCGGCGGTTATTCACGATGGTGCACGCATCGGTAAGAATTGTAAGATTCATTCGTTTGCTTCGGTGGCTTGTACTCCCCAGGACTTGAAGTTCGCAGGTGAGGTCACAACTGCCGTAATTGGCGATAATTGCGATATTCGCGAGTGCGTTACCATTTCGCGCGGTACGGCTTCGACAGGTACTACCATTATCGGCTCAAATAACCTCATTATGGCATATGCTCATGTGGGCCACGATTGTGTGGTGGGTAGCAACTGCGTTATCGTAAATGGCGTGTCGTTGGCAGGTGAGGTGCATGTCGGCGATTGGGTTGTTATCGGCGGTCACTCGGCTGTTCACCAGTGGGTACACATCGGCGACCACGCTATGATTCAGGGCATGTCGGGCGTAACGAAGGATATTCCGCCCTACATTACAGCGTCGAACAACGAGCATTATGCCGGCATCAACAAGATTGGTTTGTCGCGTCGAGGCTTTACTCACGAGCAGATTATGGCTATCCATGATACATGTCGCATCCTGTTCCAGAGCGATTTGAATTATCTCAACGCATGTGACAAGGCTGAAGCCGAGGTTGCGCAGTCGAAGGAGCGTGATTACTTGATTGATTTCGTGCGCTCGTCGAAGCGTGGCGTAATTAAACCTTATGTTAAGCGCGCCGCATCGGCAGAGTAATCCGCCCGAGTTGCGATATCATAAACCGCCTTCTTCAAAAGAGGGCGGTTTTTTTGTGCTCCGGCGTTTATGGATTGATTTTGTCGGAAAAAAATATTATATTTGCAAAACACTAATACTAATACATTATTCTTATGAAAAGATTACTTTTATTATCGTTTATGCTGCTTATGGCAGTAAGCGTTGTTGCGCAGAGTCGCGTGACGGGGCGCGTTTTGACTGGGGGAATCCCGGCTTGTGGTGCGACGGTAGTCGCTACAACGGGTAATGAAGCCTGCCAGAGTGGGAAAAGTGGCGAGGATGGAACATTTGCTCTGCAACTCGAGCAGGGCGAATATGATTTGAAAATTGATTTCCTGAGCCATAAAACTTGGCAGCAGAAAGTCGTTGTCGAGGGCGATATGGATTTGGGCGATATACAGCTCGAACTCGAGGATAAGTATAAAGATATGATGGTCCGCACCCCGTGGGGCTATTTCGATGATTTGGCTGCAGATGCCGCCGAGAATGGCATAATACTTACCGCGCCCGCAGGTTTTAAGAAATGGAATAGCGGCTATTCGCGTGGAGCGTTTTATGCCTGCCGACTCCATTCCGAGGATGGCGAGGTGGCGTTGATGTTCAGTCCGATTGAGGCGATTGATCATTTGCGGATTTTCGATGTTAGGGGCGAAAAGATTGTTGGCTATGGCGGTCGTCGATTGACGCCACCGGAAGAGCAGTCTTCGGAGGCGGTTGAGTTGCTCTATGCTCAAGGTCTTAAGAATGCAACCGATGTGGAACACCTCTCTCGCAAGGAGTGTCGTCGTCTAAACATCGACAAAGGTTATGTTGTATGCTCCGATTACGATGGCAAAACCTTTCTCGAAAAATATACTTACTTGACATGTGTTGTGCTGAAAAAAGGCGATGTGATGTTTCGCTTCTCGGTAAAGATGACCGATAAGGCTAAAAAGCAGGAGAAAAAGTATCTGAAGTCGATATATAATGCTATTCGCTTTGAATAGCAAAAAATATGCATATTTTCCATGCAAAATTTTGCGATATAGTATTTGCATCGTGAAATGAGGATGAACGGGACGAAGGGGACGATTAAGTCCCCTTCTTTCGTGAGATAATGTGGCGGTAAGGGGGGGGGCTGCCTACCCGTCACTCTGAGGGAGCGCATGCGACCGTGAGAGTCTTTATAATAATACTGTCATGCCACATTAGCACAAAGTATTGATTTACAGAAACAAACAACCTAACATTGTGCTAATGACTGGCATCTACCTTTGGGAATTGTGCCTCGCAAGTACGGACTGGACAGCAAGGGTAAATCAGCAGTAGATTCCATTCATCACACGCAGAGTAGGTTAAAATACCTGTAAGTAAATATCGTGTGTGTGATGTGTGATGACGATTTGATAGAAACTCCCGCAATTTTTTTTCGAGATTCTCGCGTCGGCCAAAGCCTCCTCAGAATGACGAAAAAATTGCTTAGAATGACGCTATTGGGTAGCTAATTCGTCGCTCTGAGGGAGCGCATGCGGCCGTGAGAGTCTAAGATGAAATTAGAGAGCTTAAGGAAATTAGTGAAATTAGTGAAATTAGTACCTCTCCCCAATAACTCGCCATTAGAGGTCTGTTTGTGTTTAATTTTGGTCTATTTGCCCCCCCCCTCCGAATAAATATCGTTGATAATTTGCATTTATGCAAATGCTTTGTTATTTTTGTAAAAACAAACTATTTTGCCCTATGAAACGAATTTTTAGTTTAATGATTATCTCTTGTGCGTTGCTTTTTGCGTCGTGCGAGAGTGGCAATGATGAACCTAAGCTCAAGAGTGCAGCAGAGATGGTTCAGGAGATAGGTTTGGCTGATTCGGATAAGACGGCACTTGAAATGTTGTCGAGTAATGAACTGTGGTTGGTAAAGCGTCAATGGGTTTATACTGGGAGTGGTATGTCGGGCGAGTTACTGCACGATAGTGCGACTTGGGTTGATAAGGATGCCGGTGTGGATGGAGAAATTTGGTTTCCTTGGCCTATATTGAGGGGGTATAGAAAGTTTGATGAAAGAGGTGTTTATTGGCTCTATACGGTGTCAAAATATATACCGCAACATTATCAAATTGACGAGATGATTGAGAGTGAAGATGATGTTATGTGTGCTAAACATCGATTGGAAGGATATGACTATTATGTCAAAGTGTTAGCCTTCGATGGAAATAGTATAATATATGAAATGCGGCAAATGATATGGGACGAGGAGTGTTATTATGTAGAAATGTGTGAAATGTGTCAGAATGTAGCCTTTTTGCGTGAAGCGATTGATTATGACGAGTTTCGAGAAATATATGAGAAGACTTTGCCCGATAATATAAGTTTAGATGATTGGATAGTTAGGAGAGAGTATCACTCAAGTATTTGGTAGGAGCGTTTTTTGCGTAAATATTTGTATTCTAATAATTTTTCACTATATTTTCACCGTGAAATGAGGATGAACGGGATGAAGGGGACGATTAAGTCCCCTTCTTTCGTGAGATAATGTGGCGGTAAGGGGGGGGCTGCCCACCCGTCACTCTGAGGGAGCGAATGCGACCGTGAGAGTCTAAAATGAAATTAGGGAGCTTAAGGAAATTAGTGCTAAACTCCCTACCCCCCCCAATAACTCGCCATTAGAGGTCTGTTTGTGTTTAATTTTGGTCTATTTGTACCCCCCCCCTCCGAATAAATTTCGTTGATAATTTGCACTTATGCAAATGCTTTGTTATTTTTGTAAAAACAAACCATTTTGCCCTATGAAACGAGTTTTTATATTTACGATTATCTCTTGTGCGTTGCTTGCGCTGTCGTGCGAGAGTGGCAATGATGAACCTAAGCTCAAGAGCGCAGCAGAGATGGTTCAGGAGATAGGTTTGGCTGATTTGGATAAGACGGCATTTGAAATGTTGTCGAGTAATGAACTGTGGTCGCTAAAGCGTCAATGGGTGTACTCGGAGAGCGGAATGTCGGGCGAGTTAATTTATGATAGCGAAACCTGGTCGTCAGAGTTGCTGTATGCCCTGCCACCTGACGGCTATCCTGTTATGCTTAATTTTTATAGAAAGTTTGATGAAAATGGGGCCTATTGGTTTTATGATAAGATAGGTGGAGTTCCACCTCATTACCAAGTCGATGAAATGGTCGGGATGGAAGATGGCGTGATATATGCCAAGCATAGAGTGGAAGACTATGAATATCCGGTGAGAGTGTTGGCTTATAATGGTGAATGGATTGTTCTCGAAATGGGTCGTTCTGATGTTGCAGGGTTTGCCAATGTGTATTATGTTGAGTTGTGTAAGGTGACTTCATCTCTTGTGACTTTGCGCGAATCGGTGAATTATGATGTGTTTAAGCAGAATTTTGAGAAGCAGTATCCGGATAAGGATTTGGGAGAGTGGAAAACACATCGCTCTTGGAATAATAAATTTTGGCGTTAGACGAACTTTCTCATGTAAAGATTTGTAATCTAATAATTTTTCACTATATTTGCATCGTGAAATGAGGATGAACGGGATGAAGGGGACGATTAAGTCCCCTTCTTTCGTGAGATAATGTGGCGAAGTGGCCGGGTGGCAGGTTCGAAGAGTAAGTAAAAAACTTGTTTGTAAGCCCCTTGTGGAGGGGTGTGGCGAATGAACGGCCTGTATTTCGCTCCGAACAATGAAATACAGAGATAGAAAATTATGATAGATTGCGAAAAGATTTTGGCTATTGCCGAGCGAGAAATGGAGGGCACAGACCTCTTTACGGTTAGTTGCAAGTGTAATCCGATGAATGAGGTGGAGTTGCTTATTGATAGCGACAGTGCGGTGTCGATTGAGCAGTGCATCGCGTTGTCGCGCACAATCGAGGCGGAGTTCAATCGCGACGAGGAGGATTTTCAGCTCACCGTTGCCTCGGCCGGAATTGGCGAGGAGTTGAAGAATATCCGTCAGTACCGCAAGCTCGTGGGCTCGTCGGTGGAGGTGCTCCTGAAGAGCGGAATAAAGATTTTGGCGAAGTTGGATGGCGTGGATGATAACGGCATAACAATTTCATATCGCGAGAAGCAGGCCGTTGAGGGCAAGAAACGCAAGGTCGAGGTCGAGGTGTCGAACACTTACTCGTTCGACGAGATAAAGTACACGAAGGAGTACCTCGATTTCAAATAATCAAATGCAATAAACGAAACAAAAAATAGATAAAAATTCACAACAATGGAAAACTTAAATCTTATCAGCAACTTTGCCGAGTTCAAAGAGCTGAAAAACATTGACAAGTCTACGATGATTGGCGTTTTGGAGGATGTCTTCCGTCACGCTTTGCAGAAGCAGTTCGAGAGCGACGAAAACTTCGATGTTATCATCAACCCCGAGAAGGGTGACCTTGAGATTTGGCGCAACCGCGAGGTTGTCGAGGATGGCGCTGTGGAGAATCCCAACACTCAGGTGGCAGTTTCGGAGGTGAAGGCCATTGACTCTACCTATGAGGTGGGTGACGAGTATGCCGACCAGATTAAGATGAATCAGTTTGGTCGTCGTGCAGTGCTTTCGTTGCGTCAGAACTTGGCGTCACGCCTCTTGGACTTGGAGAAGGCCAACATCTACGAGAAGTATTCGCAGAAGGTGGGTGAGATTATCACCGGCGAGATTTACCAGGTGTGGAAGCGCGAGGTGTTGATTCTCGATGATGAGGACAACGAGTTGGTATTGCCCAAGAGCGAGCAGATTCCTAACGACTTCTACCGCAAGGGCGACACTATTAAGGCTATCGTTAAGTCGGTTGAGATGATTAACAATCAGCCACGCATTATCCTTTCGCGTACGGCAAATCAGTTCCTGGAGCGCCTGTTCGAGCAGGAGGTTCCCGAGATTTTCGATGGCTTGATTACCATCAAGAAGATTGTTCGTATCCCCGGCGAGCGTGCTAAGGTGGCTGTGGAGTCTTACGATGACCGCATCGACCCCGTAGGAGCATGTGTGGGTGTTAAGGGCTCGCGTATCTATTCTATCGTCAAGGAGTTGCGCAACGAGAATATTGATGTTGTGAACTATACGGCAAACACTCAGCTTATGATTCAGCGCGCGTTGAATCCCGCAAAGGTGTCATCTATCACTTTGGACGACGAGCGCAAGACAGCTTCGGTTTACCTCAAGCCCGACCAGGTGTCGTTGGCTATTGGTAAGGGTGGTTTGAATATCCGCCTTTCGAAGATGCTTACTGACTACGATATTGATGTATATCGTGAAATCGAGGAGGAGGATGTTGCTCTTACCGAGTTCTCTGACGAGATTGAACCTTGGATTATCGAGGCCTTGAAGGGTGCAGGTTGCGACACCGCAAAGAGTGTCTTGGAATTGCCCGTCGAGGAGATTGCTTCGCGTGCCGACCTTGAGTTGGAGCAGGCCGAGAAGGTTGTTGCCATCCTTAAGGCCGAGTTCGAGGAGGAAGAGTAGTGTTTAACCGATAAGTTGTAGATGAAAATATGTCAGAAAATAGAAAAATAAGACTCATTCAGGTGGCTAAGGAGTTTAAGGTGGGTTTGAATACCATCACCGACTTCTTGCTCAAGAAGAGTATAAATGCCGACCTTTCTCCCAACTCGTTAGTAACTCCCGAGGTGTACGAGGTGTTGGAGAAGGAGTTTGGCGCCAACCGTTCCATTACGGGCAACGAGCGAGATAACATCCGCGAGAAGATTCAGGGTAATCGTCAATCGGTGACCATTGATGGCAGCAAGAAGGGTGCTGCGAAGGAGGATGAGCAGGAGGTTATCATCAAGAGCAATGTCATCAGTGTTAAGGACGAGGTGCAGCAGCCCAAGATTTTGGGTAAGATAGATTTGGAGCCCAAGAAGCCTGCGGCAAAGCCTGCCGAGGTGAAGGCCGAGGAGCCCAAGACGGTTGAGGAGAAGCCTGTGGAGGAGCCCAAGTCTGCGACTCAGGATGCTCCCGTCGAGGAGGTGAAGCGTGCCGAGGAGGTAAAGCCCGTCGAGGAGGCCCCCAAGTCAGTAGAGCCTCAGCATGCAGTCGAGCAAAAGGATGACGAGCAGCCGGCTCCAAAGAGCGACGGCGTGTTCCGTCCTGCACATGCTTCGTTGGCCGGACCACAGATTCTCGGCACGATGGATGTGTCGGGTATGGTTCCGGGTGGTAAGCATAAGCGTAAGCGCTTGGATAAGGAGAAGATTGATGTAAACAAGCAGGGCAAGGGTGGTCAAAAGCCGCAGGATAACAACGGTAAGAAGAATAAGCCCCAGCAGAACAATAACAACAATAATAACGCCCAGCAGCAGAATCAGCCCAAGTCGGGTGAGGGTCGTCGCAATAAGAAGAAGGAGAAGCATCAGCCAAAGCCTGTGGTGCGTCCCGAGGTAAGCGACGAGGAGGTATCAAAGCAGATTAAGGATACCTTGGCTCGTTTGACGGCGAAGGGTGCAAAGAATAAGGGTGCGAAATATCGTAAGGAGAAGCGTGAGGAGATTCGCGAGAAGATGCTCTCGGAGGAGATTCAGCGCGAGGAGATGGAGCGCTCGGTGTTGAAGGTTACAGAGTTTGTGACCGTCAGCGAGCTCGCTACGATGATGAATGTGTCGCCCATGGAGGTTATTTCGGCATGTATGAACCTCGGATTGATGGTGTCAATCAACCAGCGTCTGGATGCCGAGGCTTTGGTTGTTGTGGCCGAGGAGTTCGGCTTCAAGACCGAGTTTGTAACCGTAGATGTTGCCGAGGCTATCGAGGAGGAGAGTGACAGCGAGGAGGATTTGGTCGCTCGTCCGCCTATCGTGACGGTTATGGGTCATGTCGACCACGGTAAAACATCGCTTCTGGATAATATCCGTAAGACCAATGTCATCGAGGGCGAGGCCGGAGGTATCACCCAGCACATCGGTGCTTACTCGGTGAATTACAACGGTCAGAAGGTCACTTTCCTCGATACTCCGGGTCACGAGGCCTTTACGGCGATGCGTGCGCGTGGTGCGAAGATTACCGATGTTGCGATTATCATCGTGTCGGCCGATGACCATGTGATGCCGCAGACCGTCGAGGCTATCAACCACGCCCAGGCGGCAGGTGTGCCTATGGTCTTTGCGATTAACAAGATTGATAAGCCTGCGGCAAATCCTGAGCATATCAAGGAGCAGTTGGCACAGATGAACTACCTCGTAGAGGATTGGGGTGGTAAGTACCAGAGCCAGGATATTTCGGCAAAGAAGGGTATCAACCTCGACAAGTTGTTGGAGAAGGTGCTTTTGGAGGCCGAGTTGCTCGACCTGAAGGCTAACCCGAACAAGAAGGCGCAGGGTAGTGTGATTGAGTCTACTTTGGACAAGGGTCGCGGTTATGTGGCTACGATTATGGTGCAGAGCGGTACTCTGCGCGTGGGCGATGTTCTCTTGTCGGGAACTTATACAGGCCGCGTGAAGGCTATGTTCGACGAGAATGGTAAGAAGGTCTTGGAGGCAGGTCCTTCGACTCCCGTGCAGGTTTTGGGCTTGAATGGCGCTCCACAGGCTGGTGACAGCTTCAATGTTATGGATGATGACCGCTCGGCACGCGAGATTGCCAATAAGCGTGAGCAGTTGCAGCGTATGCAGGGTATTATGACCCAGAAGCATATCACTTTGGACGAGATTGGTCGCCGTATTGCTATCGGCTCGTTCAAGGAGCTTAATATCATCGTCAAGGGTGATGTTGACGGCTCGGTTGAGGCTATGTCGGGCTCACTCATCAAACTCTCGAAGGAGACCGTGCAGGTGAATGTCATCCACGCTGCCGTAGGTCAGATTTCGGAGTCGGATGTATTGCTTGCGACGGCTTCAAACGCAATTATCGTCGGCTTCCAGGTGCGTCCGTCGGCTGCGGCGCGTAAGACTGCCGAGAAGGAGGAGATTGAGATTCGCCTCTACTCAATCATCTACGATGCCGTGAATGATATCAAGGACGCTATCGAGGGTATGTTGGAGCCTGTGATGAAGGAGGTTATCTGCTGCTCTATCGAGGTTATGGAGACCTTCAAAATCTCGAAGGTGGGAACTATCGCCGGAGGTATCGTGCGTGAGGGTAAGTTGCAGCGCAACACGCCTATTCGCGTGATTCGTGACGGTATCGTTATCCACACCGGTAAGCTCGGCTCACTCAAGCGCTTTAAGGATGATGTGAAGGAGGTATTGACAGGTCAGGACTGCGGTCTTAACATCGAGTCATACAACGACATCAAGGTCGGCGATATCATCGAGGGCTACGAGCAGGTAGAGGTAAAGCGTAAGTAACAGCCGTAATGGCTGTTTCCCATCGGGTAGCATCTCCTAATGTTGGGCAATTTTAAGATAGGCGAGGCGAAGAGGGGTAATGAAAGATTAAGAATTCAAAATTCAAAATTCAGAATTGCAATTAAAGCCGATTTTATATCGGGCTAAAATTGAGGCTAATGCGCCAGAAAAGAGTTCAAATTGATTTTGAGTTGGCTTTCGCTACAAAATTAAGATAAACATTATAACTTAAATAACAACCTACAAACTTAAAGTAGAAATGGCACAAATTAAATTCACAACGGCAGAAGAGGCCGTTAAGGTTATCAAGTCGGGTGACCATGTTCACCTCAGTTCAGTTGCATCGGCACCTCAGTGCTTGATTAAGGCTATGTGCGAGCGTGGCCGCGCAGGCGAACTTAAGGATGTTCACATCCACCACCTCCACACCGAGGGTCCCGCTCCATATTCAGAGCCGGAGTTCGAGGGTGTATTCCAGCTCGATTCATTCTTCGTGGGTGGCAATGTTCGTAAGACTACACAGGCCGGTTTTGCTGATTATATTCCAATTTTCCTCAGCGAGACTCAGAAACTGTATCGCTCGGGCGCAGTGCCTTGTAATGTTGCGATGATTCAGGTATCTACTCCCGACCAGCACGGCTATGTGTCGTTGGGTACTTCGGTAGATGCTACTTTGGCAGCTGTTGAGTGCGCCGACCATGTTATCGCAGTTGTGAACAAATATGTTCCCCGTGCATTCGGTGACGCGATGATTCACTCTTCGAAGATTGACCTCTTCGTGGCTGACGACCAGCCCTTGGAGGAGGCTCACTTCACTACTCCCAACGAGGTGGAGGTTGCTATCGGTAAGCACTGTGCAGCTCTTATCGAGGATGGCGCGACACTTCAGATGGGTATCGGTGCTATTCCTAACGCTGTGTTGGCACAGTTGGGTGGTCACAAGAACTTGGGTATCCACACCGAGATGTTCGCTGACGGCGTGCTTCCATTGGTTGAGGCAGGCGTTATCAATGGCGAGGCAAAGAATATCGACAAGGGTAAGATGGTGTCTACATTCTTGATGGGTTCACAGAAGGTTTACGACTTCATCCACGACAACCCGGGTGTTATGATGATGGATGTGGGCTACACCAACGACCCATTTATCATCGCAAAGAACGACCGCGTAACGGCTATCAACTCGGCTTTGCAGGTGGACCTCACAGGTCAGGTTTGCGCCGACTCACTCGGTCGCAAGTTCTACTCTGGCGTAGGTGGTCAGATTGACTTCATCTATGGTGCTTCACTTTCAAAGGGCGGTAAGGCTATCATCGCTATGCCTTCAATCACAAACAAGGGTATCTCGAAGATTTCGGATGTTTTGACCGAGGGTGCAGGTGTCGTTACAACGCGTAACCATATCCACTGGTTCGTAACCGAGAATGGTGCTGTGGATTTGTATGGTAAGAGCCTTCAGGAGCGTGCGCGCTTGATTATCTCGGTTGCTCACCCCTCAGCTCAGGAGGCTTTGGATGAGGCTGCGTTCAACCGCTACGGCAGCCACCACCACTATATTAAGGGGTATATGGACAAGAAGTAATTCTGGGTTATGCTTTCTTATATGCAAGGCTTTCTCTTCGGGGAAGGCCTTCTTTTTTACCCCTTAATATAGTGGTGGTGGCTGAAGCACCACCTTTTCATATTTACATTCCCTCCAAACCTCCCTTTGACAAAGGGAGGCTTTGGTCGCTGCGCTCCGTTTTTAAGGGATATATGGGTAGGTAATCGTTTAGATGCTTATCGTATGCGTAAAGCCTTCCATTTTTGGAGGGCTTTTCTTTTATCCCTTAATATAGTGGTGGTGCGATTAAGGAAATTAGAGAAATTAGAGAAATTAGAGAAATTAGAGAAATTAGAGAAATTTGACGCTAATCTCCTTAAACTCCTTAAACTCCTTAAACTCCCTAAATTCACTACTTTATTTACAATTAATATAATATTTTTTATATTTTTGTAGTTTGCAGAATCTTTATGGCGACTAATATTGTGTAGATTAATTTAACTACGACCCTAAAATTGCCGATGAAGGAGTTAGAGCAGGAGTTTACGAAAGTGGTGCGAGAGCAGAAAGATACCATTTATATGGTATGCTACATGTTTTCGAAAGACAAAGCCGAGGTGGAGGACCTTTATCAAGAGGTGCTTATAAACCTATGGAAGAGTTTTCCGAAATTTGAGGGTAGGAGTTCTGTTCGCACATGGGTGTGGCGCATTGCGCTCAACACCTGCATATCTATCGACCGCAAGAAGCGACGCAGAAAAGATAGTCTGCCGCTGAAGATGGATATCGACCTCTATAACGACAGCGATAACGATACCCGCCAAATTCAGCTGTTACACGAAAGAATTAACCGTTTGGGCGTTTTTGACCGAGCAATCATCCTGCTGTGGCTCGAGAATATGAGTTACGAGGAGATTGGCGCAATTGTAGGCATATCCGAGAAGAATGTTTCGGTGAGATTGGTGAGAATCAGGGAACAACTTAAAAACATGAAATAGAGATGGGACAGAATCCTGAGAATATGGAGTTGGAGCAGATGCGGGAGCAACTTGCGCTTTTGCGTGATAAATTGCAGCAGCAGGAGATTGTAAACGAGAAGGTCATTATGCAATCGGTAAAGAGAGGCGTGCGCTCGATAAATCGTCGAGGTGTTTTCCACCTTTTAATCGGAATTTTTTCTATACCCTTCTGCTGTACAATCTTTGCGCAGATGAACTTTAGCCATGATTTTGTCGTTTGGACGGGCATGATGCTTGCTGTTTGTACCGTGGCAACTGCCTATGCACATTTCGGGCTTAATACCGTAAACATATCGCGCGATAATCTTGTGAAGGTTGGAATTAGGAGTTTGCGCTTGCGTAAAATCTATAAATTTTGGTACTATATTGCGGTGCCGATGCTTCTCGTGTGGGGATATTTCTTCTATCGCGAATTAACCCTCTTAGTGAGCAACACTCAGCAGTTGCAAGGACTGATTATTGCGGCCCTGATTGGCGGTTGCATTGGTGGTGCGATAGGTATCAGACTGCATTTCAAGACCCTGCATGATGTAGACGAAGTGTTGGAGCATATACGCGATTTGATGCACGACGAGGAGAAGTGATTTTAAGTTTGAACCACCATAAGTACTAATTTAATATGACAGCAGACGAGCGACCGCCGTGAGGCAGCCGCTCGTCGATTTTTTGCGGTTAACAAAAACCTACTCTTAAAATCTTGTTCTTGTCGAAACCGCATTCCCGCTCCACAATGCCCGTTATCACATCGGCCGCGTCGTGCCAACGATTGGAGTGAAATTCGCGACGGTATGTTGTCAGGTGAGTGTATAATTCATTCCAGCGTTGCATCCAACCACAGGGAAAGCGAATCATATGTTGTGCCGTGGCCGAGTTGGATAGTATTCGAGCCTCCTTGTTGCCGCTTTGGTGAAACCACTCGACCTTCACCTTCGGAGCGAGGCGCCGTACGGCGCGTGCAAAGCCTCGTCCTCCGTTGTTGCTCTCGATGTATGCCACGCGCACCTTGCTGCGATTGAGCATTTGGGCCACCTCCTGCTCGGTGACCTCCATAGGCTCGCGCGAATAGACCGCGTCGGTGATGTATATGACTCCCGATTTGTCGACGGCGTAACATAATGAGCAGAGATAGTCGTCGCCCATATCTGCCGTGTCGGTATAGTTGGCATGGGTGACGATGTCGTTGGGCAGGGAGTCCCATTCGCCGAATCCCTGCCCATAAAGCAATCCTCCGCGCGACGAAGGACGCCCCTGATACATGCTCTCGAAGCGTATGGCATCCAAGCGGCGCTTTGACTCCAAGAGCTTTGCGCTCTGCCTCTCGGGCCAAAGGGCTTCGCCGACCTTTCGAGAATCAATCTCCGAGGGCTCGGCGGTCATCAAAGCCTCGAAATTTAGTGCAACCCAGGTGTCGGGGTCGATATTCTCCAATTCGGCCCAACTGCGGATGTCGCATACCGATTCGCGCTGGCGCAATACGCCAATCAAATCCTCCTCGTGCCAGCGTGTAAAGACTATCAATTCGCGCGAGGAATTGTGCATACGGGTCTTTACCACCGAAGTGTACCACTCCCAACAGTTTTCGCGCACAATGGGCGAATAAGCCTCCATGGCATCCTTGTAGAGGTCGTCGAGGATGAAACAATCCACGCGGTTGCCTGTAAGCGAACCTTCGCGACCTACCGAGAGTAATCCTCCGTCGTGACCGATAATCTCCACCTCGTCGGCCGTGCGGAGGTATTGCGGAGGCTTTCCTCCCTGCTTGATGCGCGTATCGGGAAATGTGTCTGCGTACTCTTTGCTCTCCAATATGCGCTGCACGCGGCGGTTGAACTTATTGGCAAGCGACGAGGAGTAGGAGGCTATGGCAATGCGCATGTCGGGCTCTTGACCCAGCATGTAGGCCGGTAGCAGCGTGCTTGCGCCCATACTCTTGCCGTGCTGTGGAGGCATCGATACCATGAGCCGGCGGATTTTGCCTTGCGCGAAGTATTCCAACAATCGGAAATAGACCCGATGAAATTCTTGTAGTTCCAGAAACGGATAAACCTTCATTGCGAACTGCTCGAATGAGGGCGATAAAGTAGAACTGCTTTCCATACTCACACCTCCTCTAAATAGGTTCGCAATTCGTTGAACGAGAAGTCGTTTAGTATCTCCTCGCCATCGCCGTTGGCTGTTTTTGTATGGAACTCCCACCATACGGGGATAATATCCTCGATGCTGCTTTTGCCATATTCGGCGTCAATGTCCTTGCTGCGATATATCACAGCCGACAGCGTCATGCGGCATCGTATGTCGTCGAAATCCAACTCAAATGAGCCCGAATAATAGCCCTTGTTGTCGATATGTCCTACCAAAAGGTTTAGCACCTGAAGGTAAAGTGTTGAAGAAATTTGGTACATATAATATAAGTTTTTGATTGAAATTTTTGAATTTATAAATAAAACTCTTAACTTTGCGGTACAAAGATATATTCAAAAATTGAACTTTTATTCGTTTTGTGTTGGAAAAATGATATAATATTTTTTTATGATATAATTATGGTGAATAGAGTAAAACTTATACGCAAGGAGCTTAAAATGACGCAAGAGCAATTGGCTCAGCGACTTGGCATCGGTAAGGCGGCTTTGTCGATGATAGAAACGGGTAAGTGTGGATTGTCGACTCGTAATAAAAATATCCTTGTTCAAGATTTTAACATAAACCCAGAGTGGATTGATACAGGCGAGGGTGAAATGTTTAATGCCGAGCCCGATTACACCGCATTCCGTCTGCGCACCGATAATTCATTGCCTATGCAGAGTGTGCCACTCTATTCGATAGAGGGCACAGCCGGATTGGTGCCTTTGTTTACAAAGCAGGAGGAGCTGAAACCGGTGAATTTCATTCATATCCCCAACTTGCCGAAGTGTGATGGCGCGATATATATATCGGGTGATTCGATGTATCCGCTATTGAAGAGTGGAGATATTGTTCTGTATAAGCAGCTGCACGACATCGAAGATATATTCTGGGGTGACATGTATCTGTTGTCGATTGATTTGGACGGCGAGGAGTATATCACCGTGAAATATATCCAGAAATCGGATCGTCGTGGTTATGTGCGCCTTGTGAGTCAGAATCCCCATCATGCCGATAAGGATATCGAGATAAGCCGTATTCGCGCGTTGGCTCTGATTAAGGCAAGCATTCGTATGAACTCTATCAGATAGGATTTTGAGCTATATTTTTCATATACTTGCCATTGTGACGGCGGCCCTGTGGGGCACTACCTTTGCGAGTTCGAAAGTGCTGCTTAACGCAGGACTTTCGCCGGCCGAGATTATGACTCTGCGCTTTGTGGTGGCATATGTGTGTATGCTGCCGTTTAAGCGTGGACGGTGGCTGTGTGACAATTGGAAAGACGAGCTGCAAATGGTGCTGTTGGGTATCACGGGCGGTTCGCTCTATTTCCTTTTAGAGAATACCGCTTTGCTCTATACTTTAGCCTCGAATGTGGCTATCATCATTGCGGCTACGCCTCTGCTTACGACTCTTGCCGTGCATTTTATCAGTCGTCAAGAGAGGGTCGCAACTTCGCTTTATCGTTACTCGCTGCTCTCGCTGCTGGGTGTGGCTTTGGTTGTGTTTAATGGCGAATTTATCCTGAAACTCAGCCCGATAGGCGATATACTTACGCTCGGAGCTGCTGTTATGTGGGTGGTGTATAGTATTGTGGTTTTGCGCCTTCAGGGGCGTTATGACTCGCTGATGATTACCCGCAAGGTATTTTTCTATGGCGTGCTTACCTTGCTTCCCTATTTCGCCATCGAGCCATTTGATGTGGATTGGGGTCTGCTTGTGCAGCCCGTTGTTATGTGGAATATTCTCTACTTGGGGGTTGTGGCGTCGCTGCTGTGTTATTGGGCATGGAATGTCGTTATCGACAAATTGGGTGCTGTAAGGGCGACCAATTATCTGTATATCAATCCAATAGTGGCGCTTATTACATCGTGGGCGGTACTTGATGAGCGCATCACGCTGTTGGCATTGGTTGGTACGGCGCTAATACTGACGGGCGTTTATCTCGCCGAACGGCGACAATCTGCCTAACAAGGCTCTTGTAGGGCAAGACAGATGCCCGAAAAATAAGAAACGAGGGTGTCCATTTCGGGATACCCTCGTTGCATCTTATAACAGCTCCTCAAGTCGTGCTACCGGAGCAATATCCAAGCCCGAAACCATGCCTTCGCGGTAGCGGTAATATCCTGATATTGCAATCATTGCCGCATTGTCGGTCGTGAATTTCAGGGGCGGCAGGAATGTGCGCCAGCCTCGACGACGCCCCGCCTCGCTAATAGCCTCACGAAGTCCTGAATTTGCCGAAACTCCACCCGCGATGGCTATATCTTTTATACCCAAATGCTTGGATGCTTTGATTAATTTGTCGAGCAGGATGTCGATAATTGTAGCCTGCAACGAAGCACACAGGTCGGCTTTGTTTTTCTCAACAAAGTCGGCATCCTCCTTAACGCAGTCGCGAAGCGTGTAGAGGAACGAGGTCTTAAGGCCCGAGAACGAGTAGTCGTACTCACCCTTCACATGAGGTTTGGCAAAAGTGAATGCCTTGGGGTTGCCCTCCTTTGCCAGGCGGTCGATAACGGGGCCGCCGGGATAGGGTAGTCCCATGACCTTTGCGCACTTGTCGAACGCCTCACCTGCGGCATCATCTATCGTCGAGCCTATAATCTCCATCTCCAATGGCGATGAAACCTTTACAATCTGCGTATGTCCGCCACTTACCAACAGGCACAAAAATGGGAAGTCGGGGTGTGGTATCTCGCTGTCCGGCAGGTCGATAAAGTGCGACAGAATGTGCCCTTGCAAGTGATTTACCTCGACCATCGGTATATTATGGGCAATCGACAGACCCTTTGCGAATGATGTGCCCACCAAGAGTGAGCCCAATAGTCCCGGACCGCGTGTGAAGGCTATGGCATCAATCTTGTCGGGGGTAATGCCGGCCTCCTTGAGGGCTGTATCCACCACAGGAATGATGTTCTGCTGGTGAGCACGCGAGGCGAGCTCGGGAATCACACCGCCATACTTAATGTGTACGGCTTGTGATGCAATGACATTCGACAGCAAAGTTGTTCCTCGAAGCACCGCTGCCGATGTGTCGTCGCATGAAGATTCTATTCCAAGTATGGTTATATCCATATTTTTAACTGTTTTTTTCTATTTTAATAGAAAAAGTTCTATATTTGTAAGATTTATCACCAAAGTTGTATGGGCAAAGTTACGAAAATATTATTAAAGACGCTATCAGTTGCACTTTTGTTTCTGATATTTTGTCCTATTGTGCTTACTTTGGTGGTGGAATTACCCTCGGTTCAGGACTTCTTGATAGGTAAGGCCTCGTCGTTTGTTAGCAGTAAGTTAGGTACTAAGGTTGATGTGCGCCATCTGCATATCGGCGTTTTGGGAGGTGTTACGGCGGATGGAATATATGTTGAAGATTTCGACAAGGATACGCTGCTCTATGTTGAGCGCCTGCATGTTGATCTGGTGCGCATCAACGAAGATGCAACCTTAGCCTTGCGCAAGGGCTATGTCCGAGGTGGAAAGCTCTATATTCATGAAGCGTCGAATGGCGAGATGAATATCAAGCAGGTTGTGGATAGCTTTGTCAATCGCGACAAAGAGCGCAAGGGCGGTTTCTCGTTGAGCCTTAAGAATATCAGCCTGAGCGATTTTGACCTCATTATCGAACGCCGCGAACATCGTGAGCCGGAGTATGGTATCGACTATTACGATATGCACATAGAGAATATGTCGGGCGTATTGGATGATTTTATACTTCAGGGGTCTAAGATTGATGGTCATGTCAGTGATTTTAGCTTTGTCGAGCATTCGGGATTCGAAGTGAAGAGCTTTGCCGGCGATTTCTCGGTGAATCGAGGACAACTCAATTTCCGCGATGTGGATATTATCTCTACGCAGAGCTCTATACACCTTACAAAATTGACCTTGTCGGGCAAAGATTGGTCGGAGTATAAGGATTTTATCCACAAAGTCAGAATCGAAGGCGAGATTGCTGCGAGTATAGTTTCTACCGATGATATTGCGCACTTTGCGCCACGCCTGTTGCCATGGCAACTTACGGCTACCGATGTGAGAGCGAGTGTGTCGGGATATGTGTCGGATTTGAAGGTCAATCTCGGTCAGCTGAAGTTTGGCGAGTCGAGTTCGCTGCAAGGCAAGGTGCGCCTGCAAGGCCTTCCCGATGTGAAGCGAGGCCGCATGACGCTCGATTTGAGGCATCTGAGGAGTAATGCGGCGGATGCCATACCTCTATTAACAGCAATAACAGGTCTGACCGTTCAGGGTAAGGCTCTCGATGTGGCGAAGGCTGCGGGACGAATAGTGCTTGCCGGCGAGTTTGATGGCGGCATGAGTAGGTTTGACAGTGATGTCACCTTAACGACCGATGCCGGAGTGGCGTCGTTGAGAGCCTCGCGTGCACCTTTGAGGGTGGAGAAGGGTGAAAATCCCATATCGGCGTTGCATGCTCATGCCGATTTGCGTCATCTTAAGTTGGGGCATTTGTTGGCGAGTGAGATGTTGGGTGACGCTACTCTGTCGGCAGATTTTGACGGTCGGTTGTCGCACGGGCATGTGTGGGGCGATTTAACAGCTCGCGTGTCGGATATGGAATTCAATGATTGCCGCTATCAGGATGTTGAGGTGCGTGGTGTTGTCGACAACAAGAGCTTTACGGGCCATATTACCGATAAGAATTCTCCGCTTGATATCGACATTGCCGGTACGGCAAACTTTAACTATCATGAGCCGCTGTTTGATTTTACGGTGGACTTGAAAGATGCCGATTTGCATGCCATGAATATCAATAAGCGTGATTCGGTGTCGCACCTGTCGTTGCGTGCCAATGTATACGCCATGGGTCGCGATATAGATAATCTGAATGGTCGTGTGATAGTGAATCGCGGTCGTTACATCTACAATGCAGATACACTCGCTTCGTCGATTGTCGAGCTTACGGCGCAAAGCGACAAGAGTCGTCGCTCGTTGGAGCTGGTGTCGGATTTCGCCGATGCTACATTTACGGGCCCTACGAGTTATGCCGATTTGGCGAAATATCTCCAGGAGGCGATGCGCAAGTATCTCCCCGGCTTGGCCGACGAGGATGAACGATATGCCGGTAGTGATTTGGGCTATTCGGCATTGTCATTAAGGGTGAAGAATATCGACCCGTTGTTGGATGCCGTGGCCGAAGGCTTGGAGTTGGCCCGAGGTACGAAGCTTGATTTTACGATGAATCCGGCGACAAATCACCTGATGCTGCGTGCCGAGAGCGATTACATCGAACGCAAGAAGTGGTTGATTACCAATCTGAATGTAAATCTCACAAACCGGAGTGATTCGCTCGCGGTGTATCTCTCTTCCGAGGATTTATATCTCGGAGCGTTGCATCTGCCGCAACTCTCGCTTATGGGTGGCGCGAAGAATGACCGGGTGCTGATTACTGTGGGATTACACTCGGAGGCTAATTCGGACGCCGACTCATTGTCGGGAGTTATCGGCCTCATGGCACAGGTGGAGCAGGACTCTGTCACACAACATAAATGTTTGGCCGTAGATATATTACCTTCGAAGCTCTCGGCTAATTCTCAGGTGTGGCATATCGCGCCAAGCCATATAACGATTGATACAACCCGTGTTGCGGTGCAGGGCTTCTGTATAAGCAGCGGTGAGGAGCGCCTCGATTTAGAGGGTGTGGCTTCGCGCCGAGAGCAGGATTCGCTTACGCTGCGCATGAAGGATTTCAGCCTGAGTCCGCTGACCAATTTCGTGGAGCGCATGGGTTACACTATCGACGGAAGGGGCAACGGTGAGGCCACGATGCGGGCGGTGCTTGCCAAGGGCGTCTTTACGGCCGATATTGCGGTCGATGGTCTGAAGGTAAATCACCATTCGGTTGCTCCACTCAAGCTCTCGTCGCGTTGGGATTTCCGCCAGCAGCGCGCACGCATCTATATGATAAATCGCATGACACAGGATAGTGTCGTGAGGGGGTATTTCTCACCGGCGAGCGGCCGTTATTATGCCGAGGCAGAGTTGGACAGCCTGCCTTTGGCGGCGCTGGACCCTCTGCTTACGAGCGTGGTGTCGCAGACCGAAGGCTTGGCTTTTGCTCGCTTGAATATTGCAGGAAAAGGCCGCGAGGCCAAACTTAATGGCGAAATAGATGTGGAGAATCTCTCGACAATGGTCGACTATACCCGCGCACGATATTCGGTGCCAAAGGCGCGTATTGAGGTGAAGAATAACCACTTCTTGGCCAACGATATTCGCGTGATGGATACCGAGGGGCACAGCGGTATGTTTGCTATGGATTTGAGCCTGGAACATCTGAAGAATATCGCGTATGATTTCCGCATCACGCCTCGAGAGATGATTGTGCTGAATACCACCTCGCAGGATAACGACCTGTTTTATGGTAAGGTCTATGCGTCGGGTGTAGCGACAATCCGAGGCAGCAAGAATGGTACTACGCTCGATATTGTGGGTACTACGGAGGGCAATTCGCAATTCTACATGCCGCTGTCGAGCAAGTCGGATGTGTCGAATGCCGATTTTGTGATTTTCGAACGCCCCGACATGCAGGTCGATACGGCGAACTATCTGCTGCGCAAGAAGATGTTGTTTGAGCGCAGGAATCGTCGCACCACAGCCTCGAATAGCAATATGGCGATAAATATTGCGCTTACAGCGCGCCCCAATGTTGAGGTGCAGTTGGTTATCGACCCTACGGTGGGCGATATTATCAAGGCGCGAGGTGAGGGTACACTCAATATGCGTGTTGTGCCGCGTGACAACATCTTCGATATGTATGGCGACTACACCATTACCGAGGGAAGCTATCTCTTTACGCTGCAAAATATCATCAATAAGCTCTTCTTGATTGAGAGCGGTTCTACAATCCAATGGACCGGAGAGCCGATGGATCCGCGCCTGAATATTAATGCCGTGTATAAGCTTAAGGCTTCGTTGCAGCCGCTGCTGTCGTCGACTACGCTGGATAATATCACGCGCAATGTCCCCGTAGAGTGTATAATTAATCTGACTGAAAACTTGTCGAATCCTACGGTGACATTCGACATCAAGGTACCGAATGCCGATTCCGAGATTCAGAACGCTGTGGCCAACCTGCTGAACAACCAGCAATCTATCGCCACGCAGTTCATGTATCTGCTGGTGAGCGGCTCGTTCTACTCCGACTCGTCGACATCGTCGAATTTCGGCGCTACGGCATCTGCTACGACGGGCTTTGAGCTATTGTCGAATCAGCTGAGTAATTGGTTGTCGAGTGACGATTATAACATCATCCTGCGTTATCGTCCCCGCTCGGAACTTACGAGCGACGAGATTGATATTGGCTTCTCGAAGACGCTTGTCGAGAATAGATTGCTCTTGGAGGTTGAGGGTAACTATTTGGTCGATAATAAGATGTCGGCAAACAGCAATATGTCGAACTTTATGGGCGAGGCTTATCTCACATGGCTTATCGACCGTGCCGGCAACCTCAAACTCAAGGGCTTTACGCAGACCATCGACCGCTTTGACGAGAACCAGGGTCTTCAGGAGACGGGTATAGGTATATATTATAAGGAGGACTTCGATAATTGGGCCGACCTGAAGCGCCGTATCCGTGACCGCTTTATGAGCCGAAAGCGCCGTGCAGCTTTGGAGGCAATGGCTGCGGGCGAGCAGGCCGATAGTGTGGCGATGAAGGATGCAAAGAGTCGACGCAAGAGAAAGTAGAATTCAAAATTCAAAATTCAAAATTGTTGTTGGATGATAGTTAAAATGATAGTTAAAATATAAAAGCGTTGTAGCGTGCAATCGTCTATCAATTTTGAGTTAGGATATGCTGAAATATATTTGATATACCGAGAGAACAAAAGCGAAATAGAAACTTAAATAAATAAAAACTAAAAATTATGATTACACTTTTACAGGCTGCCGATGCGGCCGCAACTCAAGCTTCGGAAGCGATGACCGAGGCTACAAAAATGGGCCTTTGGGAGCTCTTCTCAAAGGGCGGATGGTTGATGTGGATACTGCTCTTGTTGGGCGGTGTCGCTGTGTTTATCTTCGTCGAGCGCTTTATGGCTATCCGTAAGGCTTCGGGCCTTGATATGAACTTCATGAACCGCATCCGTGACTATATCTCTGATGGCAAGATTCGTGCCGCAGTGGAGCTCTGCCGTAAGACCGACACCCCTATCGCCCGCATGATTGAGAAGGGTATCGAGCGCATAGGTCGCCCGATGAGCGACATTCAGACTGCAATCGAGAATGTCGCCAACCTCGAGGTGTCGAAGCTCGAGAATGGTTTGCCTTTCCTTGCTACAATCTCGGGAGGTGCTCCGATGATTGGTTTCCTGGGTACTGTGCTCGGTATGGTCCAGACCTTTATGGATATGTCGGCTGCGGGTGGCACTATCGACCTCTCACTCCTGGCCGGAGGTATGTATGTGGCGATGGTTACTACCGTAGGTGGTCTTATTGTGGGTATTCCCGCATACTTCGGCTATAACTACCTGGTGGCACGCATCGAGAAACTCGTATTCCAGATGGAGGCCAATTCTATCGCCTTTATGGATATTTTGAATCAACCCGTAAAGTAACCCGACTATGGCAATTAAACGAGGTTCAAAAGTAGATAACTCATTCTCGTCTTCGTCGATGACCGACTTGATGTTCCTGCTGCTTATCTTTATGATTATCGCCACTACGCTCATCAATCCCAATGCCATAAAGTTGATGCTGCCCAAGAGCGCTAATCAGCTCAAGGATAAGGCCATCACAACCGTGTCCATCAAGGATTTGGGTGCAGGACGCTATCGCTATTATGTCGAGTTGGAGGATGTGGGCTCGCGTGAGGGTGTTGCTCGCACCTTGAAGGCTCGCCTTGCAGGTCAGGAGGAGCCGACCATCTCTCTCCACGCCGACAAAACCGTAGAGTGGGACGAAGTCGTGCAGGTGATGAATATCGCCAAGGATAATGGGTATAAGCTTATAGCGGCCACTCAACCGTAAAAAAATACTCTAACGGGGCTCTTTCGGCGTCTGCCTTGCTGCCAAAATCCTCACATACGAATAGTATGCTGCGGTTTTGTCACCTGCGAGCAGCCTCAAAATAGCCTCCGTTATAGAATTTTTTTTGGGGAAGTGAGCGCAAGCCTTAAAAAATCCTCAAATATAGAATTTTTAACGGCAAATTGGGCTGAGTGTAAAAATACTGCGAGCAGCCTCAAAATTCACTAAACTCACTAAACTCTCTAAATTCTCTAAACGAAATCAGGCGTAAACAAAACGCATAATTTATGAACTACTACGACGAACAAGAGTCAAATTCCAAGCTCTATGGAGGGGCTGCAACGGCGCTATATGCGATAGTGCTGGGGGCGGCGATGCTATGGATGGATGTTAAGGTTCCGGTGCCTAAGGAGAATGAAATGCTCATAATAGAGATTCAGGAGTTAGAGCCCGAGAAGCCCAAACCTCCAGTAGTAGCGCAGTCGCCGCGTCACGAAAACCTCTCTTCGACAACGCAAAATTCACAACAGGTGACGGGCACTGAAGAGCAGACCCGCACGGTGAATAGTCGTGCGATATTCCATAGCAATAAGGGTGGTGTTGACGAGGCTGAGGATGTGGGTAATCCCTATGCAAAGCAAGCCGAGAAGAACGAGGCAAGTGGCAACGGAGGTGGCCTGAATAGCGTCGGGAACGACCAACTGGATGAGGGTCTTCAGGGTCGAGGCTTGATAGGAACACTCCCCGTGCCGTCGTATCCGGGTAAGGCGAGTGGCAAGATTGTAATTCGCGTTACGGTCGACCAGAGCGGCAGGGTTACGGGTGCGGCATATGAACCCAAGGGCTCCACATCGTCGGATGCGGCTCTTATTGCCGCAGCTATCGAGGCGGCCAAGCGTGCGCGTTTTACCGAGAGCCGTAGCTTTATGCAGGGCGGCACGATAACCTATAACTTTAGATTGAACTAACTTTACTTTTATGAAGTGTATATTACATTATTTGTGGCTGACGCTGCTCCTGTCGGCTATGTCGATTTCGGCACAAGCACAAACTTCGGCCGAGCGTCGAGGCGAGAATCCGAAGTGTGGTGCTCAGCTCACTTTTCTCGATGATGTGTCGTATGACTTTGGCGAGGTGGAACGCAAGGGCGGCGACCTAATCAAGGTGTTCCGTTTTGTGAATGATGGAGATTCTCCGCTTGTCATTAAGAAGGTTGCCAAGTCGTGTTCGTGTATTACGGCCGATTTCTCGCGTAAGCCCGTGAAGCCCAACCAGACGGGTGAAATTCGCCTGAAATATGAGCCTCACAAAGCCGAGCTTGGGGCTTTTCACAAGGTCGTGCAGATTTACACCAATACCGCCAAGGGTGAACATCTGATTACCATACAGGGCAACTCGGTGGCAAAACGACGCGGTAAAAAGTAAGGATTTTAATATTTCGCTATGCGAATACTGAAATATTACCTTTTTTCGTTATCTTTGTCAGGATTTAGTAAAAGCTAAATATATTATTAACCATTAAATAAACTTAACACTATGTTCAAAGGACACCCCAAAGCGTTGTATGCCTTAGCTCTTGCCAATACAGGTGAGCGTTTTGGTTACTACACTATGCTGGCAGTCTTTGCACTCTTCCTTCGTGCCAACTTCGGTCTGGATGCAGGTACTGCCGGTGCAATTTATTCTACTTTCCTCGGCTTGGTATATTTCATGCCATTGTTCGGTGGTATTTTGGCCGATAAGTTCGGTTATGGTAAGATGGTGACTATCGGTATTACTGTAATGTTTGCCGGTTACCTCTTGCTTTCGTTCCCCTTGGGTGGCGATACCGTAGCTATGATTGCCATGCTTGCTGCGTTGCTCTTCATTTCGCTCGGTACAGGTCTTTTCAAGGGTAACTTGCAGGTTATGGTTGGTAACCTCTACGACGACCCGAAGTATGCTGACAAGCGTGACTCGGCTTTCTCAATCTTCTACATGGCTATCAACATCGGTGCGTTGTTTGCTCCTACTGCAGCCGTTAAGATTAAGGAGTGGGCTGAGCTTTCACTCGGCTTCTCGTCAAATGATGCTTACCACTTCTCGTTTGCCGTAGCATGTGCTTCACTTATCCTCTCGATTGCAATTTACTACATCTTCCGTCCTTCATTCCGCCATGTTGAGGGTGGTAACACTAAGGCGGCAGGTGCTGCGCAGGTTGAGGAGAAGGAACTCTCGCCCGCCGAGACCAAGCAGCGTGTTATCGCATTGTGCTTGGTATTTGCCGTTGTAATCTTCTTCTGGATGGCATTCCACCAGAATGGTTTGGCTCTTACTTACTTCGCCGATGAGTTTACCGAGAAGACTTCAGAGGGCGTTCAGAGCCTTGCATTTAATGTCTGGAATCTCGTTCTTATCATCGTTGCTGTATATGCAGCATTCTCATTCTTCCAGAGCGAGGAGCGCAAGACCAAGGCTATCTCTGGCGTAATCGTCTTGGGTGTTGTGGCATACCTTATTTATAAGGCTTTGAATGTTACAGGCGCAGTTGCAGTTAGCGCACCTATCTTCCAGCAGTTTAACCCCTTCTATGTTGTGGCTTTGACTCCCGTATCGTTGGCTATCTTTGGAGCGTTGGCAAAGCGAGGCAAGGAGCCTTCAGCACCTCGTAAGATTGCTTACGGTATGTTGGTTGCAGGTTTGGGCTTTGCAGTTATGGCTATCGGCTCTATGGGTCTTTTGACTCCTAATGAGCAGGCTGCAGCTGTTGAGGCTGGCGCAGATGCTCCATTGGTATCGGCAAATTGGTTGATTTCTACATACCTCGTATTGACTTTCGCGGAGTTGTTGCTCTCGCCTATGGGTATTTCGTTCGTATCGAAGGTGGCTCCTCCAAAACTCAAGGGTATGATGATGGGTGGCTGGTTCGTGGCTACTGCTATCGGTAATATGCTTGTATCGGTAGGAGGTTTCCTTTGGGGCGGTCTTCCATTGTGGTTGGTATGGTCTGTATTTATCGCTCTCTGCATCATCTCGGCACTCTTTATGTTTGCTATGATGAAGCGCTTGGAGGCTGCGACAAAGTAAAGATCAAAGATGAAAGTTCAAAGAGCAAAGATTTTTCTTTGCTCTTTTTTTTGTAACCGCACAACGAAAAGATAAAAGAGCAAAGAGGAAAGAGCAAAGATCGTGTCATGCCACCGAGCCGAAGGCGAGGACTGGCATCTCTACCGAAGGGATTAATCCTCACTGCGTGCGGTGGAACGACATGGTTGGGATTCTCACGCACCACAAGTTGTGCTCAGAATGACGGATTGGCTACCACATATCGTCACTCTGAGGGAGCGTGAGCGACCGTGAGAGTCTAATTAAGGGCAAAGAGCAAAGATGAAAGAGCAAAGATAAATTTTGTCATTCCACAATTGGGTAAAGTATTGATTGATAAGTACGCAAGAGCTACCCTTACCCAATTGGTTGGAATCTACCTTTGGAAATTACTGCCTCGCAAGTTCGTACTTGGCAGCAAGGGAAATCAGCGGTAGATGCCAATCATCCCACGCAGTGTAGCAATTCACTACCTACACCCATTCGTTGTGCGTGTGATGTGGAATGACAAAATAAAAGATAAAAGAGCAAAGATTTTTCCTCTTTGCTCTTTGAACTTTTCTCTTTGCTCTTTACTTAAACGGCGAATCGGGCTCTTTCGACATTACCCAATAGAAGAGTTTATCGACCAAGCCGGGGGCGAACTTCTTCACAAAGTGCGTAGCGCGACCCTCGGCCTCCATCAGGCAAAGACGCTTGCGACGCTTTATGCCGCGAGCTACGATGTGGGCAACCTCTTCGGGGGTCATCATCTTGCCCTCCTCGCGAGGTGTTGAGCCCTGCTGCGAGCCGTCGGCTGTGAGGGCCGAGAAGCGCACATTCGAAGCCGTAAATCCCGGGCAGGCAACCATTACATGCAGGCCCTTTTTGAGGTTTTCGATGCGGATAGTCTCGAGGAATCCCGTCATCGCGAACTTCGATGCCGAGTAACCCGTACGCCCGGGAAGGCCGTGTATTCCCGCTACCGACGAGATACCAACCAGCGAGCCTTTTGACTTCTGCAAGTAGGGCAGAGCGTACTTTGTGCAGTAGACCGTACCCCAGAAGTTTACATCCATCAGGCGGTGCAACACGCTTAGGTCGAGGTCGTCGAACAAGGCACGCATCGAAATTCCTGCATTGCAAATCAATACATCTATGCCGCCGAATCTCTCGACAGCCTTGTCGATAAGGGCTTTGCAATCCTCCTGCTTGGTCACATCTGTGGCCGCCCAGGCGGCTTTGCCTCCTGCGGCCTCAATCTCGTTGCACAAGGCCTCCAATTTGTCGGCTTGACGCGCTCCAAGGACTACCTTTGCGCCCATCTTGGCATATTCGCGTGCCATAGCCTCGCCAATGCCCGAAGATGCTCCGGTGATTACGACCACCTTGCCGTTCAAACACTTTTTCATGCTATTATAGTTTTAATCGTTAATTTCAATTGTTAGTTTGTCGTAGGCTAATTCCACGCCCTGTGGTAATCGGTCACCTGCGAGAGCATGCAACCCTATCTCGTGCGACATATGGGTCAAATACGCCTTGCGAGGCTGAACGCGCTTAATGAGTTCCACTGCCTCCTCGACCGAGAAATGGGAGTCGTGAGTCCTCCAGCGCAGTGCATTTACAACCAGCGTCTCCACGCCTTGAAGCTTTTCCACCTCCTCGTCCGCAATCTGCTTAAAGTCGGTGAGGTAGGCCATTGGGCCTATGCGGTAGCCCGTAACCTCGAAGCGTGAGGAGTGACGACCCCGAATAGGCATAATCTCGATACCTTTTATATAAAAGGGTGCGTTTTGGTCTATTTCGTGCAGGCGCATCTCGGGTACACCCCTATATTTATCCTCCACAAAGGCGTAGTCGTAGTCCTTGCGGATGACCTTGGCCGTCGAGGGTGTTGAGTAGATGTCTACGGGATGAATGGTGGGGTAGTCGACAAAGTTAAAGGCTCGGACATCGTCCAATCCTCCAATGTGGTCTTTGTGGAAGTGGGTCAACACAATGGCGTCGATATGCCTTACGCCCGCGCGGAGCATCTGATAGCGGAAGTCGGGCCCGGCGTCGATTACAATGCGCACATCGCCACACTCGACCATTGCCGATGTTCGCAGGCGCTTGTCCCTCTTGTCCTCCGAGCGGCATACCTCGCAGCAGCAGCCTATCACAGGTACGCCCTGCGATGTTCCCGTACCAAGAAAAGTCAATCTCATAGTTCTTCCTCGTTGGTGTTTAGTGCTGCGGCAAGGGCCTTTAACTCTTCGCGTTTGACACGACTCAGTTTCTTAACCACCTCGTCGTAGGAGTGGTCTATCAGCTTCATCATAAGCCCATCGTCAATGGCCGAGATGATGTGCTGATTCCAATATTTTTTGTTGAAGTGCCATGCGGCGTCGATTGCCGAGTATCGCTCGCGCAGCTCTATGGCTCGGTCGGCATCGCACTTCAGAATGAGCATGTCGGGCCTTTCGAGTGGCATGCAGACAAACATCTTGCCCATAACCTTGAAGACCAAAGTTGTGTCGTCGAAGGGAAACTCCTCCGTTACGGCTGCCTTCTGGAGGCAATACTCTCTTATGCTCTCGATGTCCATAGCTATAAAGGTTATTCGGGCTGATAGCCGCAATCTTCAAAGAGACTTGAGCCATTTGCTGCCGCCACAGCCAACTCGTCACAGCGGTTGTTCTCGACTGTCGAGGCGTGGCCCTTGACCCAAATAAAACGGACATTATGTCGGCGATAAATCCTCAAAAAACGCATCCACAGGTCGGGATTTTTCTTATCCTTGAAGCGCTTCTGTTCCCAGCCGAATACCCAGCGTTGATTCACCGCATCGACAACATACTTCGAGTCGGAGTAGATGGTCACATTGCTACCTTCGAACTTCAATGCCTCCAACGCTACGCACACAGCCATAAGCTCCATACGGTTGTTGGTCGTCAGGCGGAACCCTGCCGAGAGCTCCTTGCGGTGAGGCCCCGACAACAGCACAACGCCATAGCCGCCCCTGCCAGGGTTGCCCTGCGCTGCGCCGTCGGTATATATGGTAATGTCTGGCATTAGTTAAGATTGATTTGAAGATGAAAGATAATGTCATGCCACATTATGAGCGTTAGCGAATAATGACTGGCATCTCTACCGAAATAATTAGCCGTTAGAGATTCCAATCCTCACTGCGTTCGGTGGAATGACAAAAGATATAATATGAAATATGGTCTTTCATCTTTACTCTTTGAACTTTACTTCAACGCTTCCATTCGCTCCTTGATGGCGGCAATCTTCGCCTCGGCGTCGGCCTTCTTGGCCTTCTCGTTGGCTACAACCTTCTCGGGTGCTGACGATACGAATCGCTCGTTCGAGAGCTTCTTCATTACGCTCGCAAGGAAGCCTTCGAGGTACGCAAGCTCGTCGGCGAGCTTCTTCATCTCGGCCTCGACATCAATATTCGCGCCCATAGGTACGAAATACTGTGTAGTCTTGACGATGAAAGCATCGGCCGTAGCGTCTTTCTCCTTAACCTCGTCGATAGACTCTAAGTTGCCCATCTTGGCGATGACGGGAGCGTACTCTGCGGGGTAGTTCTCGTCGGCGATAACTTTCAGCGTGAGAGCGTTCTTCTGTGCAATGTTCTTCTGCTTGCGCACATTGCGGATGCCCGAGATAACCTCCTGAGCCAAGGCAAAGCGAGCGAGCAATGCCTCGTCGATAGCCTCGGCCTTGGGTATGGGTGCATACATGATTGACTCGCCTGCGGTGCGGGGTGCCAAATCCTGCCAAATCTCCTCCGTAACGAAGGGCATAAATGGGTGGATAAGGCGCATCAAAAGGTCGAAGTAGTGGCGTGTAGCCTCCATCGTAGCCTTGTCGGTCGGCTGCTGATATGCGGGCTTCACCATCTCGAGGTACCAACCGCTGAAGTCATCCCAGAAGAGTTTGTAGATGCGCATAAAGGCCTCAGAGATGCGGTATGATGAGAACAAATCCTCAATCTCGGCAACGGCCTGCGAGAGCGTGTGGCGGAACCACTCGATTGAGAGGCGGTTGTTCTCCGACTGTGCCAAAGCCTCGTCTACCTGCCAGCCGTTGATAAGGCGGTAGGCGTTCCAAATCTTGTTACCGAAGTTACGGCCCTGCTCGCAGAGTGCCTCGTCGAACATCACATCGTTACCTGCCGAAGATGAGAGCATCATCGCAACACGCATACCGTCGGCGCCATATTTGGCAATCAGGTCGAGCGGGTCGGGTGAGTTACCCAACTGCTTCGACATCTTGCGGCCCAACTTATCGCGCACGATACCTGTAAAGTATACATTTCCAAATGGTTTCTCTTGGCGGTACTCATAACCCGCCATAATCATACGAGCCACCCAGAAGAAGATGATGTCGGGACCTGTGATAAGGTCGTTGGTGGGGTAGTAGTAGCGAATCTGCTCGTTGTCGGGGTTGCGGATGCCGTCGAATACCGAGATAGGCCACAACCATGATGAGAACCATGTATCGAGTACATCCTCGTCCTGACGAAGGTCGCTTAGCTGTAATGTTGCGTCGCCCGTTTTCTCGCGTGCTGCCTCCAAAGCCTGCTCGGCGCTCTCGGCGATTACATAGCCACCCTTTGGCAGATAGTAGGCGGGAATACGCTGACCCCACCATAGCTGGCGCGAGATACACCAATCCTTGATGTTCTCCATCCAGTGGCGGTAGGTGTTCTTATATTTTGCGGGGATAAACTTGATAGAATCCTCCAAAACAGCCTTCGTTGCGGGCTCCGAAATCTCCTGCATCGACATAAACCACTGCATCGAGAGCTTGGGCTCGATAGCTACGCCCGTACGCTCCGAGTAACCCACATTGTTAGTGTAGGGCTCGACCTTCTCCATAAGGCCTGCAGCCTCCAAATCCTTCTCGATTTGCTTGCGGCACTCGAAACGGTCCACGCCGACATACATGCCGACCTTGTCGTTGATTGTGCCGTCGTCGTTGAAGATGTCGATGGTCTCGAGGTTGTATTTCTCGCCCAACATATAGTCATTCACATCGTGTGCCGGCGTAACTTTCAAAGCACCCGTACCGAACTCAATGTCGACATACTCGTCGCGGATGATAGGCACTGCGCGACCCACAAGCGGTACGATAACCTTTGCTCCCTCGGGAATATCCTTATATCGCTCGTCGTTGGGGTTGAGGCAGACTGCCGTATCGCCCAAAATAGTCTCGGGGCGTGTTGTAGCCACAACCAAATAGCGGTCCGAGCCCTCCAGCTTATAACGCAGGTAGTAGAGCTTGCCCTGCGACTCCTTGTAGATTACCTCCTCGTCTGAGAGTGCAGTCTTTGCCGATGGGTCCCAATTGACCATGCGCACACCGCGGTAAATCTTACCCTTGTTGTATAGGTCGCAGAAGACCTTGATTACGCTCTGGGTGCGAGGCTCGTCCATCGTAAAGCAGGTGCGGTCCCAGTCGCACGAAGCACCCAACTTGCGCAACTGCTGAAGGATGATGCCGCCGTGCTTCTCCTTCCACTCCCAGGCGTGTGCTAAGAACTCCTCACGCGTGAGGTCGGCCTTGTTGATGCCCTCGGCTGCCAACTTTGCCACAACCTTCGCCTCGGTAGCGATAGATGCGTGGTCGGTACCCGGTACCCAGCAGGCGTTCTTGCCCTGCTGACGCGCACGACGCATCAAAACATCCTGCAAAGTGTTGTTCAACATATGGCCCATGTGCAACATACCCGTTACATTGGGGGGTGGGATAACTATTGTGTAGGGCTCGCGAGCATCAGGCTCCGAGTGGAAAAGCTTGTTGTCAATCCAATACTCATACCACTTCGACTCTATCTCTTGTGGCGTGTACTTGTCTGCTACCATAATTGTTTTGTGTTATTTGTTCTATTATTTTATTGTTCGATTTTTGTGGGTTGTCTTCTTTAGAAGACATTCAAGATGCAAATATAATAAAAACTTTGCAAAGGTATAGCGTGGAAGCGTGTAAAAATAGCTTTTGAATTGTCATTCGGGGCAATTATTTTTTTTCGTCACTCTGAGGGAGTGTATGTGACTGTGAGAGTCTGAAAAAAATGCGTGAGAATCTCTATCGTAATACTGTCATCCCACAATTGCTGCACGACGGAAAAAAGTTGAAAGAGCAAAGATGAAAGAGAAGTAAAATTTCGTCATTCCACAATTGGGTAATGTATTGATTAATAAGTTTGTAGTGCCTACCCTTACCCAATTGACTGGAATCTACCTTTGGGAATAGTGCCTCGCAGGTTCGTACTTGGTAGCGAGGGTAAATAAGCGGTAGATGCCAGTCAATTTACACATAGACCGAGCAACGGACTTTGCAGCTAATCAAGTGTGTAAATTGTGGCATGACGATTGAATTATGAATTATGAATTTTGGCAAGCCACAAGGGCTTCCCTTAATTGCTCCGCCATAACATAGTCTGCAAGCAGCCTCTGTATATGGCTTAATCGCAATTTTGAATTCCCTCCGCCTACTTACTCTCGTAAGTCACATAGACCAAATAGTCGCCTTCGGCCGAGATTGAAAACTCGCCGTCGGGAGCCTCGTTAAGTGTGCCTTGCCACCATTGGGTAAAGTCGTAGATAGGATATGATAAACCTTTGGATGTCAGATTCTTGGCGTTGATATTAAAAACCGATACTTGAGCACCTCGCACGCACTCAAATCGGCTCTCTCCCGAGCAGGGAACGAAGACACCGTAGTCGGTGTAGCTCCTCACCTCGGCACCAATTCGGTGATACTCGGCCAGGAGGGCGATATTGCCCAGAGTGTGGTCGTCACGCCTACCTGTAGCACCCACAATTGCTATGCGGCGCTTGCCCTTAGAGAGCAGATATTTAACGGCCTTTGTCTGGTCGTTGGTTTCCTGGTCGGCCTCGTGGATTATGCGCTCGGCAAAGCGTGTGCGGTTCTCTGCCGAGAGGGAGTCGCCGTCGCCGATGATGATGTCGGGCGTGTGACCCTCGGCTATGTAGCCATCAGCTCCGCCGTCGCAGCAGACAACAAAGGGCGCCTGCAAAAGTGTCTGCAAGGCTCGCTCCGAGCGAGGGTAGTCGCCACCGGCCAAAATTACAGCGTCTATATCTCTATTTTTCAGCATCTTGCCCAATCATTAGTCGTTTCCACTTAAGGTAACCCGCCACGGCAATCACGGCATAGGCGGCATATAGCACGGCTGTAAAATGCAAATCTTTATAGAAGTAGAGCCCTGCCGAGAGGATGTCGACAACGAGCCATACCCACCACTGCTCGATATATTTGCGTGCCAGCATATACATTCCCACAATCGAGAGAGCCGATGTAAGACCGTTAAACCACGCTACATCGCTGTCGGTCAGGTAGGTAAGTGCGGCTGTTATCGCCAACTGCATAACCACATAGAGCGCCGCCATTGCTATCCAGCCGCGAGCGGTAATATGCGAAATAGGCAACTCCTTCTGCGTTTGCTCCTTCCCTTTGCGGCGGAACGAAAATCCCCACTTCCACGCTGCCCAGCCATAGAGGGCGATAGCGAGGTAGTAGATGTTTATGGCGGTGTCGGCATATAGCCCCGCATCGTAATAGACAAAGAGGTAGATGGCCGGCATAACGATGCTGGCAATCCACAGATAGATGCTCGCCCGATACTCCAACCACAGGTATATCACCCCGACCACAACGCCGATAATCTCTAATGCTTCATTCATAATCGTAACAACTGTTCGACACACAAAGGTAGAAAATAATTGTTGAAATTGTTGTTGTTCGGCGAAAAATCATTAACTTTGAGAACTCAACAACTTTTTAATACAATTTATCTTATGAAACGATTTCTTTTTGTAGCAGTATTTCTGCTATCTTCTTCGGGCTTATGGGCACAAAACATAGGCGAGTTTTTGGATTACAAAGGCATCAAGCAAGTGCCTCGTTGTGAAATTGTGAGCTCGGCTTTTGAAACTCTTTTGCACGACTACATCGAATATGAACGCAGCCACTGCACCGAGTACTCCAAAGATTGGATCATCCGAATCAGCAATCGTGTGACGCGACAAGGAAAATATAGGGTCGGAATCTCTGTTGTGGAGTCGGATGTGCACGACAGCTGCTTTGTTAACGAATTCTTGTCGGATAAATGCAGTCTGATGTATATGAAATATATGGGGCATAGGGTATATGTCCAGTCGGCTTTTTCGGATGAGATATTTGCCAAAACAGACAGGACAAAAAGGATAAAGTTCAAAGCCGTGGTTCATGAATATGATGGCAAAAAACAGAGTGCTTATATTTTATTCTACGATCCTTCGATGACAACGGTGGATTATGATTACAATCCTGACACAAAAGATTTTACCGAAATAGGTCGTTGGCGTGGTGAGGATATTTACAAGAAATAATCGTTCTCTCTTGGAGCAAATAAAATGCCCGCCATTGGTTTGGCGGGCATTTCTTTGTAATGTCGGGTGTGCTTACACGAAAATCAGCTGCATAACGATATATACGGGCAGCAATACGATAAGCGAGAAGCGAATCATATAACCGAAGAAGCTCGGCATCTTGACGCCTGCCTGCTCGGCTATGGCCTTAACCATAAAGTTGGGGCCGTTGCCAATGTATGTCATAGCACCAAACAATACCGAACCGAGTGCTATGGCACGCAGCAGAGCCTCCGAAATTCCTGCCTCCAACGCAATGCCCGCCTCCTGGGGCAAGCCCTGTGCCACGGTGTGGAACGCAACGGCTGTGGGTGAGTTGTCGAGGAACGCCGAGAGCGTACCCGAACTGTAAAAGAACTGCCAGGGGGCGTGCAGACCAAGGTCGGCAGCGTGGGCGTTCAGGTAGATAAGTGCGGGTGTCATCGTGGCGAAGATACCGATAAACAATACGGCAACCTCGGTGATAGGCTCCCACGAAAATTTATTGTCCAAGCGCACCTTCTTGCGTGTTGTGATGAGCGAAAGAATAATAATGGCGCAGAGTACAATCTCGCGCAGGAACTTGATATAAACGGGTGCGTGGTGGTCACCCATAGCGGGTACATATGAAGCGTTGAGGAACGCCACAGCGCCGATAATGCCCAAAAGCCAAATGACATTTATACCTCCCGAAACCGAAATGCTGCTCTTCTCGCGTACATCGGCCATAATAGCCTCGGTAGACTCCTTGCGGTAGTAAACGAAACGGTCGAGCAGGTAGTAGAGCGAGAGTAGAACCACGCCCGTAAAAATCCACTCAGGCAGCAGTGTCATAAACCAGAAGAAGTCGGCACCGCGCAGATAGAGTAGGAACAATGGGGGGTCACCCAACGGTGTGAGGATACCTCCGCAGTTGGCCACCAGGGCGATGAACATCAGGATTGTATGCACCTTGTAGCGGCGTTGCTGATTGACCTCCAGCAAAAGGCGAATCAAAAGCATTGCGGCTCCCGTAGTACCGATAAACGACGCCAACAGAAAACCAATAGCCAAAAGGGCAGTGTTGGTCGAGGGGCGTGCCTGAATATCGCCATGAATATGGATGCCTCCCGTAACGACAAAAAGCGATGTCAGGAGGATGATGAATGGCACATAATCGAACAGCATCTGATGCTCGAGATTGTGCCCCAAGCCATTGGCTACGAGCCATATACCCGTAGGAATACCAAGCCCGAGGGCGATGTAAAGTTTGTGAAGGTTGCTCTCCCACCACTTCTCTGCAACGATGGGCAAAACGGCGATGCTTGCCAGCATTAGCGCAAAGGGGATAAGAGTCCAAAGTTCTACTTGTTGCATAATTTTATTGTCTGTTTGAAATTTGGTGCGAAAATAGTGCAAAAATGTGAGAAAAAGAAATATTTTTTTGAAGTTTTATGCTCCGGCCATACTGCGATATGAGGGTTGTGCGTTCAATATGAGTGGCGGGTTAATTTACATAAAATATGTAAGTTATCAACAATCTGCCGACATTGTTATGCGGAGTGGCATTTTTTTCGTACATTTGCAATCGTGAAATTGTGTGGCAATGTGAAATAGAGTTGCTTGCGGAAAAATTTGAACTATGAGTAAGAAAAAAAATATTGATTTATCGGAGTTGGATGCTATGCCCGAGCTCTTCGACGGCAAGCATCAGGTTGTACCCATCATCACCGGTGGTGATGATATTATCGAAGAGGTTAATTTGCCCGAGTCGTTGCCTATCCTTTCGTTGCGCAGCTCGGTGCTCTTCCCCGGAGCGATTACGCCCATTACGGTAGGTCGCGAGAAGAGTATAAAGTTGGTGCGCGATGTCAATGCTCAGGGCGGTCTGTTGGGTGCTGTGTTGCAGCGTGAAACCGAGGTCGAGATTCCCACGCCCGACGATATGTATAAAATCGGCACAGCGGCGCGCATTATTAAGATTTTGGAGATGCCCAACGGCAATCTGACCGTGATTTTGAGTGGTTTGGAGAAAATTGAGGTGGGTGAATATTTGCAGTCGGAGCCCTATTTGAAGGCTGTTGTGCGCACTTTGCGTGATTCGCAGCCCGACGAGAATAATGTCGAGTTTCAGGCTTTGGTCGATTCGGTGCGCGAGGTGTCGCTCAATATAATCAACATCTCGTCGTCGATGCCCAAGGAGGCGGTCTTTGCGCTTAAGAATATCGACTCGCCACGCGGCCTGATAAACTTCGTCTGCACCAATATGGACTTCTCGGATGAGGACCGCCAGGCTCTGTTGGAGGCCCCGGGGTTGTTGGCTCGTGCCCGCAAGTTGTTGGAGATTCTGGTGCGAGAGCAGCAGATGGCAGAGCTGAAAAACGAGATTCAGGAGAAGGTTAAGCGCGAGATAGACAAGCAGCAGCGCGACTACTATTTGCAGCAGCAGATGCGCACCATTCAGGATGAACTGGGCGATACTGCCGATGCCGAGATAGAGCAGATGCGCGAGGCGGCAAAGAAGAAGAACTGGTCGAAGGAGGTGGGCGAGATTTTCGAGAAGGAACTCTCGAAGGTTGAGCGATTGAATCCCGCCGTTGCCGAGTACTCGGTGCAGATGACCTATCTGCAATTGATGCTTGAGCTCCCGTGGAACGATGTTACGAAGGATAACCTTGATTTGGAGTGCGCACGCAAGCAGTTGGATGACGACCACTTCGGCTTGGAGGAGGTCAAGGATCGTATTTTGGAGCATTTGGCCGTCATTAAGCTCAAAGGTGATTTGAAGTCACCTATATTGTGTCTGTATGGCCCTCCGGGAGTCGGTAAGACCTCGCTCGGTCGCTCGGTTGCCGAGGCTTTGGGTCGTAAGTTCGGCCGTATCTCGTTGGGCGGTCTGCACGATGAGTCGGAGATTCGCGGTCACCGCCGCACATATATCGGCGCTATGCCGGGCCGTATAATTCAGACTATCAAACGCTGCGGCTCGTCAAATCCTGTGATTATCCTCGATGAGGTCGATAAGATTACCGTCAGCAACCACGGCGACCCGTCGTCGGCTCTGTTGGAGGTGCTGGACCCCGAACAGAATACCACTTTCCACGATAACTACCTCGATACGGAGTACGACCTGTCGAAGGTCTTGTTTATTGCTACGGCAAACGATATTGGCGCGATAAATCCCGCCTTGCGTGACCGTATGGAGATGATTAATATCCCCGGATATATACTTGAGGATAAGATACATATCGCTTCGGAGCATTTGGTTAAGAAGCAGTGCGAGGCTCACGGCTTGAAGGAGAGCGATATGATTCTCTCGGCAGAGATTTTAGAGAAAATTATCGCGGCCTATACACGCGAGTCGGGTGTTCGCTCGTTGGATAAGCAGATAGCCAAACTCTCGCGTGCGAGGGCCAAGCAGATAGCTTTCGATGAGGCTTTTGCTCCCGAATTCTCGGCTCAGGATATCGAGAAGATTTTGGGTAAGGCGAAGTTCCGCAACGACGAGTACGAAATCGCCGGTATGGTGGGTGTTGTTACGGGCTTGGCTTGGACTGCGGTAGGTGGCGACATCCTATATATCGAGTCGGTTTTGACACCGGGTAAGGGTGTGCTTAATTTGACGGGAAACTTAGGCGATGTGATGAAGGAGTCGGCTACGATAGCCTACGAGTGGGTTCAGGCGCATCACGAGGAGTTGGGTATTGCCGCTGAAGTGTTTGAGAAGAAGAATCTTAACATCCATGTTCCCGAGGGCGCTGTTCCAAAGGATGGCCCTTCGGCAGGTATTACCATGGTAACCTCGATTGTTTCAACCTTTACGGGTCGCGAGGTTAAGGAGCGCATCGCCATGACGGGTGAGATGACCTTGCGTGGCAGGGTTGCGCCTGTGGGTGGCATCAAGGAGAAGATTTTGGCTGCCAAGCGTGCCGGAATAAAGGAGCTTATTCTCTGTGAGGAGAACCGCAAGGATGTCGAGGAGATTAAGGCGGAGTATTTGGAAGGTCTCTCGTTCCACTATGTCAAGATGATTGACCAGGTGTTAGCGTTGGCGTTGAAATAGAAAAATTTATTGCTTAGAGTAGCGTCATTCTGAGCGCAACTTGTTGTGCGTGAGAATCTCTGCGCGGAAATAGACTCTTGCAATAAATAAATATAGAAAGAGTGAAATTATAGACGAAAATTCCTGATATGAAACGATTTATTGCAGGACCCTGCGTTATTGAGTCGGCAGAGTTGCTGGACGCGGTTGCGGCCAAGTTAGTCGATATAAATGCCCGCTTGGGGGTGGATATAATCTTCAAGTCATCGTTCGACAAGGCTAATCGCACCTCGCTCTCGTCGTATCGCGGCGTGGGGTTGGATAAGGGTTTGCAGATGCTCGCGGATGTGAAGTCGAAGTGGGGACTGAAGCTCTGCACCGACATCCATGAGGCTTTTCAGGCAGCACCCGTGGGCGAAGTTGTCGATGTGGTGCAGATTCCAGCATTCCTGTGCCGTCAGACCGATTTGATTGTCGCGGCGGCAAAGACGGGAAAAATCGTGAATATCAAGAAGGCGCAGTTCCTCTCGGGCGAGGATATGCGTTTCCCCTACGATAAGGCCATTAGGTCGGGAGCCCGTGAGGTGTGGCTCACCGAGCGCGGAAATATGTTCGGCTACAATAATTTAGTGGTCGATTTCCGTAATATTGCCGATATGCTAAAGATTGCTCCCACGGTCGTGATGGATTGCACCCATAGCGTGCAACGCCCCGGAGGCAGCAACGGTACTACGGGCGGAAACCGCGAATTTGTCCCGGCTATGGCTCAGGCAGCGAAAGCTTTTGGTGCTAACGGATTCTTCTTCGAGGTACATCCGTCGCCCGACGAGGCGTTGAGCGACGGAGCCAATATGCTCTATCTGTCGGAGCTGGAGGGGGTAATTAAGAGCCTTTTATAAATTGAAGAAAACTTTAAGTTGTAGAATATGAGTGCATTGACTTCTCAAGAGATTCTCGATTTGGCTCGTCACACATTCGAGGTGGAGGCCGAGGCGTTGAACCGCATGGCCGAGAGTGTGAACGAAAATTTCGTCATAGCCGTAGAGCGTATGCTCGCTTGCCGAGGTAAGGTTGTGGTTACAGGTATGGGTAAGTCGGGCCTTGTGGGGCGAAAGATTGCTGCCACGCTGGCAAGCACCGGAACACCGAGCTTCTATATGCATCCGAGTGAGGCATTTCATGGCGACTTGGGTATGATTTCCGAGGAGGATATTGTGCTGGCACTCTCGTATTCGGGCGAAACCGACGAGGTGCTGAAGATTATACCTTTTATACATTCAAATCGTAACCTGCTCATCTCATTGACGGGCAATGAGGAGTCGTCGCTTGCGAAAAATTCGGATATTCACCTCTCGGTAAAAGTCGAGGAGGAGGCTTGCGTGTTGAGGCTTGCTCCGACAACCTCCACTACGGCACAAATCGCTATGGGTGATGCTTTGGCTGTGGCGCTGATGAAGGCGAGGGAGTTTTCGTCGCTCGATTTTGCGCGTCTGCATCCCGGAGGCTCGCTGGGCCGTAGGTTACTGCTGCGGGTTAAGGATGTTATGCGTACGCGCAATATGCCCGTGGTTGAGGCGGAGTGTGGCGTTTCGGAGATGATACACCAAATAAATAAAGGTGGCGTAGGTCTTGTTGTGATTCTCGATAATGAGCAGATTCGGGGTGTTGTGACCGATGGCGATGTTCGCCGAGCTATGGATAGCCGTCAGGAGGAGTTCTTCTCGCTTCGGGCGATTGACATGGCGTCGCTTAAACCCAAGATGATTTCGGCCGATGCCAAGCTGATTGATGCCGAGAAGATGATGACATCGAGCAAGGTGAATGCTCTGCTTGTTGCGGATGACGAGGGCCACTTGGAGGGTATAATTCATATTTATGATATAAAACTTTAGCGCCTATGTGGAGTAAGATTTTATCGCCGCTCAAAATCCGCGTCGAGATAACTATTTTGCTGATATGCTTTGCCGCGTCGTTTATATACAGTTTGTCGTTTATCGCAAAGTACGCTGCACCGTGGCAGGAGATTTTCACCTCGCTCGGGAGCGTGGTGGTTGAGTCGCTGCTGATTTATGGACTTATATTGCTGCTGCGCATCGCGTGGCGCATAATGAATTATTTGTGGCGTAAGTAATATTTCGAAAAAAACATTTGACAATGTATAGTTCCCTGCGAGATTATATCAGTGAGTTGGAGCGCGAAGGAGAGTTGGTGCGCATCAAGACGCGTGTCGATACCCGCTTTGAGATTGCCGAGATAACAGACCGTATGGCAAAGAGCGAGGGCGGAGGAAAAGCCCTGCTTTTTGAAAATACGGGTACGGAGTTCCCCGTCGTGACGAATATGATGGGCTCGAAACGCAGGATGGCTATGGCTTTAGGCGTGAATAGCTTGGATGAGATAGGCGACAGAATCTCTGCACTGCTCGGCGATGCTCTTTCACCAAAGGCTACGCTGTGGGAGAAGATGAAGATGCTGCCGCTGCTTAGCGATGTGGCGAAGTGGTTTCCGCAGAGTGTGTCGGGGCGTGGCGAGTGTCAGCAGGTGGTGTGGCAGGGCGAGGATGCCGATTTGGAGCGTCTGCCGCTGCTCACATCGTGGGAATCGGATGGCGGAGCGTTCGTTACGCTTCCGATGGTAAATACTTTAGACCCCGATACGGGTATGCGTAATGTGGGAATGTACCGCATGCAGCGCTTCGATGGGCATACAACGGGTATGCACTGGCATGTGCATAAAACCGGAGCGCGCCATTACGACGGCTATAAGCGACAGGGAAAGCGTATGCCTGTTGTGGTAACACTTGGCGGTGACCCGGTTTATACCTTTGCCGCGACAGCTCCTATGCCTGATAATATGGACGAATATCTGTTGGCGGGATTCCTGCGCCGTAAGCCTGTCAGGTTGGTTAAGGCTCTGACTTGCGATATTCGTATCCCTGCGGATTGCGATTTTGTAATTGAGGGCTATGTAGACCCTGCGGAAGATAAGGTCTTGGAGGGCGATTTTGGCGACCATACGGGCTTTTATTCGTTGAAAGATTACTATCCCAAATTCCATATAACCTGCATTACACATCGCCGTGATGCGATTTATCCCGCTACGGTCGTGGGCATACCTCCGCAGGAGGATGCCTATATCTCGGAGGCTACCGAGAAGATTTTCTTGGCGCCGATTCGCTTGGCGGTGCAGCCTGAAGTGCGGGATTTGTTTATGCCCGTTGAGGGAACATCGCATAATATCGCTGCGGTGAGTATTGAACAGCGCTATTTGGGTCAGGCCCAGAAAGTTGCGCAGTCGCTGTGGGGCGCAGGACAGATGATGTTCAATAAATATCTGTTGGTGGCTTCGGCCAATGAAAATATCCGCTCGTATAAGACATTGGGTCGTCTGTTGCGCCGTATAGATACAAAGCGCGATATAGTGCGTGCTGAGGGTATTTTAGATGTTTTGGACCACGCTACGGCTACCTGCGGTTTTGGTGGTAAGTTGGCATTTGACTTGACGAATGTACGCTCGGAAGAGCCCGTAGAGCCTATTGCAGAGCCTCGCGAGGCCGAGCCTGCGGGTGGTGTGCAGCTCTTTATGACGCAGTTTGTCGAGGAGTATGGTTTGTTGGTGCTGTTCGCGGCGAAGGAACGCCCCGTAGAGGTCGATGTTGAGGAGTATTTGCGCCATAATAATATTGTCGGCATGAAGTATGTCGCGCTGTTTGATAATGCTGCGGCAGGGACGATGCGCCCGAGTGATTTGCTGTGGTTGGCGGCGGCAAATACCGACCCTCGCAGGGATGTTGTCTTGTTGTCGGGCGGGGAACTTCTGTTCGACGCGCGTAGCAAGCATCCCGGAGTGGAGGGTAACCCGAAGCGCTTCCCGAATGTTGTGATGGCGTCTGTCGATACGATTCATCGGGTGGATGAACGCTGGGCCGAGTATGGCTTGGGAGAAAAGATAGAATCTCCCTCGCGTCGTTATCGAAAATTGTGGCTTTCGGCGAAGGCTGAGTGGTAAATCACTAAAAACAATTTTGTCATGAGCATATTCTCAAAGGAGGAACGGCGTGGCCTGTTGTGGATTATACCTTTGGGAGTAGTGGCTCTGTTGCTTGCGGTGCTGGTCGAGCGAGCAGACTCTTTCGCCGAGCCTGCAGCCGAGAGTATGGAAAAGGCTGTCGAAAGCGTGATGAAAAGCGATACCGTCGAGGTTGATGCCGTTCGGCTGAAGCCCTTCAATCCCAATACATTTGAATACGAGGAGTTGCGCGCAGCCGGAGTGTCGGTCGAGGTTGCGGTGGGTATTGTCAGGTGGCGCAGATATGGCAAGGTCTATCGCATAAAAGAGGATTTGGCGCTGGTGAATGGTGTGAACGATTCGATATATGCTGCGTTGAAGCCATACATTATTATAGATAGCGAGTTGGCTCCCCATCCGAAATATGAGAAAAAGGAGAGTCAAAGGTCGGTGGATAGCGCGAAATTTCAGCGTCGTCAGCGTGAAACTGTCGAGATGCAACCATTTATGATTGATACGGCTTCGGCTCATTACCTCTATTTGTTGGGCTTTTCGCGTCGCCAAGCCGAGGTTATCGAACGCTATGTGAAGATGCTGGGAGGTCTGCGTGGTGAGGCGGAGTTGCGCGATTGCTATGTCATCAGCGATAGTATGGCAAACAGGATTTTGCCATATGTAATTTTTAAGCAGAGGGAAGAGTTTAAGCCTGAAGAGCGCGGCTTGGTCGATATAAATACGGCCGATACCATACTGCTGCAAAGCGTTTATGGCATAGGTGCAACAAGTGCCCACCATATAGTTCGTTATCGCGAATTACTCGGCGGATACCACTCGGTGGATCAACTTCGCGAGCTAAAATGCGTAACATCGGAGAATTATGCAAGATTTTTTGATAAAATTTACTGCGATAGTTGTAAAATATCAAAAATTGATATTAACTTTGCGGACCCAAAGAGTTTGATGCGACATCCGTATATCTCGCTGCAAGCTTTGAGGCGTATTGTAAAACATCGACAATTGAAAGGAGGTTGGAGTAGAATCGAAGAGATGGTAGATGACAACATATTATCAGAAGAGGAGGCAAGGAGATTGGCTCCGTATCTTCGATTTAGGCTTCGTGCCACCGAGAAAGTGTCGAGCGTAGAGTTGCCGAGCGTGTCAAGGACAAAGCGGCAAAAAGAGCGAAAGGGTAGGGATACCGTTAATAATCCGAAAAATTAAGACTAACAAATTAAAAAAAAGAATAGAATTATGATTATCATGCCAGTTAAGGAGGGCGAGAATATCGAAAGAGCTCTCAAGAAGTTTAAGCGTAAGTACGAGCGTACAGGTGTTTTGAAGGAGTTGCGTCGTCGTCAGTATTTCACAAAGCCTTCAATCGCAAAGCGCGAGGCTATGCAGCGTGCTATCTATGTTGAGCACACTTACCGTCAGGAGGAGTAAGCTTAAACTTCAGCTGCAAATAATAGAGATGCAAAGTTCAGTCGGGCTTTGCATCTTTTTTTTGTGCCGTAGGTGCGATTTTTATTGCAGAGAAGAATTTCATAGTTTGCAAAAAAGTTCGTATCTTTACGCGAATTTATATGTAACAACAATGTTGGTCGAGGTAATTTCAAAATATCTGCTTGCGAATAAGCGCTTAGTGGTGCCTAATCTGGGTACTTTTATCGTTAAGAAGGCGGGCGAGAATGTGCTATTCTCAAACCTTATAAAGAGCGACGACGGCGTATTGCGTAACCTGCTTGTTGAGGCCGGTATCTCGAAGTTGGAGGCGGCTGCTCTTATTGATAGATTTGTTTTTGAAGTAAATTATCGTTTGCAGAGCGAGGGTCGCTGCGCTATTGATTGTTTTGGAACATTTGCCTCGGGAGCAAATGGCTCGATAGCCTTTGAATATAATACTTTGGCTGTGGGTGAAAACCTCGAAGGAAATATTCCGGAGCGTAGGGCACAAGAGGCGGCGGTTAAAAACGAGGAGTCTTCGCATGTCTATACCGAGGAGAAGAAAGCGGAGGATTCGGTGTTGCGCGGTGCGGATGATGCTGCCGAGCAGAAACAGCCGATGAATGCCGAGCAGAAGGATGTAACAAGAGTTCAAGCAGAGGTAACAGAATCATCTGAGGCAATAAGAAATACAGATGCTGCGTCTGTAACCCAAACCGAGGTTAAAAATCGTAATAAAGTGTCAAATGCGACTGCTATCTATGGCGATAGCGTGGAGGCTTCGCGTAAGGTCCGCCCCGAGAAGTATGCCAAGGGTCTGCGCTATGGTAAGGGCCATAAGGTCGTTACGGGTCGCGAGTCGGCTACGGCGCGTCGTTCGAGCAAGGGCGACATTATAATCAAAATAGCCATTTTGGTGGCTGCGCTGGCTATCATGGCTCTGATGTATGGATTGTATAACGATTGGCAGGCGGGCAAGATAGACCTCTTTGGAGGTGGCGAGCAGACCTCGCAAATGGGTGTTGACAATGATATTTTTGAGGCTGCACCCGACGAAATTGAGGGCATGCGTAATCCCGATTTAGAATATATCACACCCAAGGAATAATTGGCGAGCAATATGACGGACAATCAAGAAATAATGAGCGTAAAACAACGCTATGGCATCATCGGCAACAGCGAGGCGATGAATCGTGCGCTAGGTGTTGCTTTGCGTGTTGCTCCCACCGATTTGTCGGTTTTAGTTACCGGTGAGAGTGGTGTTGGTAAGGAGTTTTTCCCGAAAATTATTCACGATTTCTCGGCGCGTAAGCATGCGAAATATATCGCAGTAAACTGTGGCGCAATACCCGAAGGTACGATTGATTCGGAGCTGTTTGGTCACGAGAAGGGCTCGTTTACGGGTGCTACCGAGGCGCGCAAGGGTTATTTCGAAGAGGCGGATGGCGGAACGCTGTTCCTCGACGAAGTGGGCGAGTTGCCTTTATCTACGCAGGTGCGTCTGCTCAGAGTCCTGCAGTCGGGAGAGTTTATTCGTGTGGGCTCGGCGCGTGTGCAGAAGACCAATGTGCGCGTTGTAGCCGCTACGAACAACGACCTGCAAAAGGCTATCGAGCAGGGCCGTTTCCGTGAGGATTTATATTATCGCCTGAATACGGTGCCTATCGTTGTGCCGCCGTTGCGTGAGCGCAAGGAGGATATACCTCTCTTGTTCCGCAAGTTTGCTGCGGATGTGGCCGTGCAGTATAAGATGCCGGCGGTGCAGTTGGACGATGAGGCGCGTGTGATGCTCCAGAACTATTATTGGCGTGGAAATATTCGCCAATTGAAGAATGTTGCCGAGCAGATTTCGGCTTTGGAAAAGAGCCGCTTGATTACGGCCGATGTTTTGGCTCAATATCTTATGCCCCAACACTCGTCGGCTCCGGCGATGCACAATGTGTCGATGGGCGGTGAGGATTACTCTACCGAGCGCGAATTGCTGTATAAGATTCTGTTCGATATGCGTAGCGATATCAACGACCTAAAGCGCATGCTTTCGGAGTTGATGCGCGGCGGACAATCTCAGGCCTCTGCCGCCTCTGCCGAGGTCTTTGGCCTATTGCCTTCGAGCGCTTCGTCGGCACATGAGGCTGTGGTGGATTATGCCGAGAGCGAGGAGGTTGTCGAACTGCCACATCGCGAGCCTACAAAGGCCGATATGCAGCGTGAGCAGATTCTGCGAGCCCTGAAGAACAATGGCGGACGCCGCCGCGATGCTGCGCGCGAGTTGTTCCTCTCGGAGCGCACACTCTATCGTCGCATGAAGGATTTGGGCATTACGGATGATGAATTTTAGAGAATGTTTGACAGAAGATAAATTATGAGCAGAGCAGTTCATTATATACTTGCCGTGACGGTGCTTCTGAGTAGCGTATTGCTCTCGGGTTGCATCTTTATGAAGGGCGGCTATTCATTCTCGGGTGCGAGTATTCCCGAGGCGGCCAAGACCTTCAGTGTGGCATATTTCCCGAATAACGCCCCTATGGTGTCGCCAACTTTGAGTACCACATTTGTTGAGGCGTTGAAGGATAAGTTTTCGCGCCAGACCAAGTTGCAGTTGGTCGAGGAGGGTGGTGACTTCGCTTTCGAGGGCGAGATTGTCGGCTACTCTTCGGTTACGGCGTCGGTGTCGAGCGACGATTATGCGTTGCTGAACCGCTTGACCATCACGGTGAAGGTCAATTTTACGAATGTCATCAATCCCGATGATTCGTTTAATCAGACCTTCAAGGCCTACACCGATTATGACTCTACGACGCTCTTGACCGATATTCAGTCGGAGTTGGATGCCGAGATTGTCGAGCAGTTGGTGCATGATATTTTCCAGGCGGCAGCGTCGAATTGGTAATGGTAACGAGCGGATTATGAGTGCCGGTGTTCAAAATAAGAGCGAAGAACTTTTAGTTGCAGCCGAAGAGGTTGCCGAGTTGCTGATGTCGGAGCGTTGGGGCTCGGATGCGCATAGCGGCAATGCGAATGTCGAATTGCGTGCAGAAATAGCCGAATTGCTCGTTCGACCCGAATTGGCGTTGAAAAAAGTTGATATCGAAAAACTTACCGAAATTTCGTCGGAAGATATTATCGAGCGATTCCTCAGAAAAGATAATCTGCGCATTGCGGTGGATGAAAATGCTGATATTGAGGATGTTGTAATTTCGGCGGAGTTGGATGATGACGATGATTTGGTGAGTGAGGAGTTGGCGGAAGTCTATCTTCAGCAGGGACTTAAGGCTCAGGCAAAAGAAACTTATCGTAAATTAAGTTTGCTAAATCCCGAAAAAAGTGTTTACTTTGCAGAACTTATTGCGAAAATAGAAATTAATAATTAAAAAATAGTATAGATTATGTTATATTCAATTTGTATCGGACTTATTTTGGTGGCAAGCATCTTGCTGATTTTGGCTGTGTTGGTGCAGAGCCCCAAGAGTGGTATGGCTGCAAACTTCGGTGCAGCAAATCAGGTTATGGGTGTGCGTGACTCTGCCAATGCTTTGGAGAAGATTACTTGGTGGTTGGCAGGTATCATCGTAGTGTTGAGCCTCGTAGCTACAGTTTCAATGGAGAGCGAGATGGCAAGTGGTGTAAATGCACTCCAGAAGGACGCTGACGCTTTGTTGGAGTCAGTTGTAACCGAGCAGGCTGCAATGCCTCAGGCAGAGATTCCCGCTGAGGGCGAGGCTGAGGTTGTTGCCGAGTAAGTTTTCGCATCATATGGTGGGCTCCCCATTGGGGATGCCATGTAAAATAATCCGTTGTGGCTTAACGCTGCAACGGATTTGTTTTTTATATATTTTTATCTAACTTTGTGATAACTACTAACCTAAACCTATCTAACATGAAACGATTTTTCCGAATTTTAGTGCTGCTTTTTGCGGTAATTATAGGCACATCATCGGCCTTTGTACAGAGAACATATAAAGTGGGCGACTACTATAACGACGGCACCAAAGAGGGCGTGGTGTTTTGGGTAGATGATAAAGGTACGAGTGGCGAAATTATCAGCTTAGACGAGGCAGAATTGCAGTGGAGTACGAATAGTTCAGGTGTCGGCATTGCTACGACAAATCATTTTTGTGATGGTAAGGTAAATACCGATAAGGTAATGGCGCATGAGATGGCATATGAACATCAGGCTTTTGTATGGTGTAGAAATAAGGGTAAGGATTGGTATTTACCCGCTATTGGCGAGGTTCTATGTTTTTGCATAGATAGTAGAATTAATGTTATTAATAGAAGTTTGGCGACGAGAGGCGCGAAACTTCTATCTACTAATAGTGGGGATTATTATTGGAGTTCAACGGTTGACGATGAATCGGAGTCACTTCTTAGATTTGTAAGTGCCTATTGCTTACCTGCTTATGTCGATGTATATAATTCGGTTGAAAGTATTAGGTTGATATCAAAAAGTGACAAATGCAAGGTTCGCGCTGTTGCTCGATTTGGTAATGTGTCAATTGCTCAAGTTCTTGAAATTGAGCAGAAAAACAATAACACTACTGCAACATCGACCGCTGTGAATAAAACCTATAAGGTGGGCGACTACTACAACGACGGCTCAAAGGAGGGTGTAGTATTCTTGGTCGATGCAACAGGCAAGCATGGCAAGATTGTGAGTATGCAGCAAACCTCTGCGAGTTGGTCTTCTTATGAAGCTGAACAGAAATGCTATATTGGTGCGTTGAGTAAAACGGATGGCAAGGCGAATATGAAGGTAGTAATGGGTCGTCCAAATTGGAAAACAAATTATCCTGCATTTGCCTGGTGTGCAAATTTAGGTGCAGGGTGGTATCTGCCGGCAATTGATGAACTTGAAAAATTCACACTTAACGATGCTGTGCGCAATGCTGTCAATCGCACATTGGAGGCAAAAGGAGGCATTAAGTTGTCCAATAAATCTTCTTCCCAGGTTATGTGGTATTGGTCATCGACAGAACGAGAATATCAATATTCTAACCGCGAATATAGCGCACAACTCGTTAGCATGGATGCTGCAACCATAGGTAGGGCGCGTAAAAGTGTGCAAGGTCCTGTCCGTGCCGTGGCAACTTTTTAGTAGTATAAAATAACAGAAAAAGCCAAGCAAAAACTAATTGCTTGGCTTTGTTGTATCTTCTTTCGGCCCTTACATCATAAATGTAAGTCCGAGGAAGTAGGTGCGGGGCATCGTTGGGCCGTAGGTGTATACCGAGTCGCGGTTGGGGCCGTAGTCGACATCGTTTTGGAAGCTGTCGAAGATATTCTTCACGCCACCATTAAGCTCCAGTGCGATTGCCTGCGTGAGCTGGAAACGATAGGCCAAGCGGAGGCCAAAATCCCAGAATGAGGATGTCTTTTCGGTGCGGTTCTGCTCAATCCAGCCGGCATTGTGGGGTACAAGCATCGAGCCTGTATAGGTGCCGAAAACCGAAGCCTTGAGCTGTTCGGTCAGATAGCCTATGGCGTTGATGTAGCCATAGTGGTCGGGTGTGCGGAACATTCTGCGCTCACCCTCCACATCGTCGGCCCACACCTCGGGCTCGTTGTAACGACTGCGCTGGAATGTGTAGCCGGTCTGTATCTCGAAAATATCTGGAATACCCAATTTCAGCTCAGCCGTCAACCCCTTAACCTTTGCTCCCGAAGCGTTGTAGCGTGTCTGGATGATGTAACCATCTTTCTCGCCTGTGCGGGCCAATGCAAATACATCGTCAAGAATGGTGTAGAAACCCTCGATGAGCAAGTTGGCCTGCAAGCGGCCGAAGTTGTGATATAGGTCGGCCGAAGCGCTGAGGCTATGCGAATATTCGGGCTTGAGGTTGGGGTCCAGCTCGATGATTGATGACTGGTTGTTTACGGCATCGATGTGCAAATCCTCGTCGAATGCCTGCGGAGCACGATAACCGCTCGAGTAGCTTAAACGCAGACCTATATCTTTGTGAGGACTATAACGCAGATTGGCACGAGGCGAGAAAATCACATTCTCCATCATGTTGTGGTTGTCGAGGCGACCGCCAATTACGAAATTCAATTTCTCGCTCTGCCACTCGTTCTGTAGGAATATACCCGCTGTGCGAACTCCCTGCTCGAGCGAACGATTCGAGCCTATGGAGTGGTCGTTGAGGTCGTTAAATGTATATTCGGCGCCTATTGTAAAGAGAGCCGGCATAAACAGACACTTCTCGAAACGATAGTTGTATTGCGCTCCGGCCACGAGGGTGAAATCCTTCGTCTTGCCATAAGCGTTTATATCCTTGCCTGTGCCGTAGTAGCTGTCGCGGGCGATGCCCTGCATCGAGGTGTAGATGTTGAGCGAATGACGATAGTCGGGCGAAAGATAGTGAAAATCCAGGCTACCGCCGTTTATTCGGTGCTTTACATCCTCGGCAATCTCGGCCATGTGTGGCGGAAGCTCGATGTTGTCGCCACCTCGACGATACTCGCCGATATGGTGGTACTCGGCTGTGAGCTTCGAGTGTAGTGATGTCTTGTAGTAGCCGCGAAAACCGATAGTTTCGGACTTCATCATTGTAATGTCGGTAAAACCGTCGTCGTTGCGGTCGTAGGCGTCGCGGTCCTTGACCATGCCGAAGATATATACGCCTGCACGGTTGTCATCCGAAACGAATGAGCCATTGAGCGAGGTGTTGAACTCCGTATCGCCACTCTCCATGATATTTGATGTATGCGAGGCTGTCAACGAGTTACGCAAAGGCTCTTTGGTGATGATGTTCACTACGCCACCTATGGCATTCGAGCCGAACAGAGCCGAGCCTCCTCCGCGAATAACCTCCACACGCTCAATCATTGCTACGGGCAACTGCTCTATGCCATATACTCCCGCAAGCGAGCTGAATATAGGCTTTGAGTCGAGCAGAATTTGCGAATATTGACCCTCTAAGCCATTTATGCGCAGCTGTACGGCGCCGCAATTGCCGCATGTATTCTCGATGCGAAGTCCGGGCTGGAAACGCATCGATTCGGCCAGGTTGCTCGAGGCGGTGTTCTCGAAGAGCTTTGCCGAGGCGACATTTACAATCGTGGCGCTACTCTTCTTGTTTGTTTCGTTGCGTGTGGCCGATACCACCACAGCATCCAACGACAAAATCTCCTCCTGCAAAGTAAAATTCACCTCGATGCTGTGGTTGCGATTTAACTCAACCTCTGTTTCGACGCTGCGATAACCTACCGATTCGGCAATTAGGGTATATTTGCCTATGGGCAGATTCTTCAGGAAGAAGTGCCCCGAAGCATCGGCTACCGTTCCAATTGTTGTACCTTTAATATATATAGTGACGAATGGAATATGTTCGCCTGTCTTTGCGTCGATGATGTGACCGTGGATGTTGGCGTCGCTGTAACGGCGTGGTTCTTCTGCGGGTGTAGTGTTGTTGTTGGGCACAGCTCCATCAGGCTTAGCGGCATAGGCATTACCTCCCAATATGATGGCGGCGGCCACCAATACAATATGTTTGATAGTCATTTTTTTATTTAAGTTATGGTTATACGATAATATACGAAGACAATATACGCTGTCGTCGTATGCAAAATATGCGTTAAGCCATAACGGGAGGGGCCCGTAGCGAACAGTATGGTGTGTCGCTACTACACAATGTACAGACAACTCTCTGATAGAAAATCTCAACAAACGGAATGTATGCCGAGATAGAGTTGTTGAAGCAAAACTCTTCGCTATTGAATGAAGATAGCTGATGAATCAGGTTGAATTGCTGTGTCGAGTGGTTGTGGTTCGGAGTATCCTGCGAGCCGAAATAGATATGGGAGTGTGCTACCTTTACTCCGTCGATGGTGTGATAGTGAGTAAAAAGGTAAATATTGCCAATGTAGAGCAAAAATGCAAAAAGCAGTAGTGCGGCTGCGTGGTGGCGATATGTCCTATAAAAATTTCCCATTTGCAGAGGCAAAGATAATGATTTTTATTATTAAATAAACTTAATAATAGCAAAATCACTACAAAATGGGATGTGTGCTTTCGGTGAGTAATATGTTTGTGGGATAAAAAATAAGGCTGTCCAACGAGTAAATGTTGCGACAGCCTCCATAATATTCTAATATTTGTGAGCCCTTACTCGTAGCGACCGCTCTTGAGGCGATTCACCTCGTCGTTTGTGAGGAAACGCCATGCTCCGCGCTTCAAGTTCTTCTTTGTGATACCTGCATAGTATACGCGGTCGAGCTTCTGGACAGTGTAGCCCAAGTGCTCGAATATGCGGCGCACGATACGGTTACGACCCGAGTGAATCTCGATGCCAATCTCCTTCTTTGTGTCGCCTACATATGCTATCTCGTCGGCGAAAATTTCGCCATCCTCGAGTGTTATACCCTCGGTAATCTGCTCCATGTCGGCCTTTGTGAGTGGCTTGTCGAGCGTTACCTGATAAATCTTCTTCTTCTCGAGCGATGGGTGTGTCAGCTGGCGTGTGATGTCGCCATCGTTGGTGAAGAGCAACAATCCTAGTGAGTTCTTATCCAATCGACCTACGGGGTAGATACGCTCCGAACAAGCACCCTTGACCAACTCCATGACGGTCTTGTCGGCGTGGGGGTCCTCCAACGATGTTACATAACCCTTGGGCTTATTGAGCACTAAATATACCTTCTTCTCGCCCTGAATCTTCTCATCGTTGAACTTTACCTCATCCGAGGGCATTACCTTTGTGCCCAACTCGGTTACGATTACACCATTTATGGTAACCAAACCTGCTGTGATGAAGTCATCTGCCTCGCGACGCGAGCAAAGACCCGACTGCGCCAAGAAACGGTTTAGACGCATGGCTCCGGTCTGCTTTGCGGGTGCATATTTGGGGTAAGAACGATTTTCTTCGCTTTTGCCATATGGCTTTCTGCCACCTCTGTTCTCAGTCTTAAAACCACCTTTGTTCTCCTGCTTGAAGCCGCCCTTATAGCCGCCTTTTGCTCCGGGCTTGAATCCCGAAGTGCGCTCCTCCGACTTGAATTCGGGCTTTCTGCCGCCACGAGCGTTTGCAGGTTTGCCGAAAGATTTGCCTCCGCGTGTCGGACGCTCTGAACGCTCCTCGCGCATTGAACGCTCGCCATAGCTTCGCTCGCTGCGCTCCGAGAAACTGCGCTCCGAACGCTCCTCGCGGAATACGGGGCGATTGTCGGCCGAGAAATTGGGGTTGAATGATGCACGACGATTATCGCCTGTGCGGCGGTTCTCTGAATAACGATTGTCGCTTGTGCGACGAACTGGACGCCCCTCGTTATCGGCCTCACGGCGAGGGCGGGGAGTGCGCTCTACCTTCTCGGCTGAAGCTGAAAGATTGCGCTTATCACGCGAGAAACGCGACAATGCCGATGTAGAGTCTTGATTAAACTTTTTCATATTTTGTCTATTTCTGTTTATGGGAATTGCTCCCGATTCATATCGGCGGCAAAGGTAGTTATTTTTTTAATCAATAACCCCTCCGAGAGTCAAAAATGCGCAAATTTTGTCTTTGCGAACTATTTATAGTTCAGATGTTATTGGTTTTACCTCCATTTGCGAGGGAAAGTTTTGCTCTCGGCGCTTTGTCTGTTGTGAAAAAATGAGTAATTTTGTGTAGTGGTTTACGAATAATGGTTAGGTTATAGATGAAACGGATACTGCTGCTTCTAATGTCACTTCTCTTTTCTGTGACGATTGTGGCTGCTCAAACTTGGGAGGCGCAATGGATTACATCGGCTACACATAGCACACAGGCTAATAGTTGGTTCTGTTTTCATAAAAATGTTATGTTGCCTGAGTTAAATGGTGACAAGGTCTATGCCAATATCGCTGTGGATAGTAAGTATTGGCTATGGATAAATGGCGAGATGGTAGTTTTCGAGGGAGGATTAAAGCGCGGACCTACACCGCGTGATGCATATTTCGATAGCGTGGAGATTAGCCGCTACCTACATTCGGGCGAGAATACCATTGCTCTATTGGTGTGGTACTTCGGAAAGCATGGCTTTGCCCACAATAGCAGTGGGCGTGCAGGCTTGATATTTGATTGCCAGGCTGAGAATTTCAAAATCCTATCGGATGAGAGTTGGCTGTGCGGTTATTATGATGCCTATGAGCCGACCTCGGAGCCGCATCCCAATTATCGACTTTCGGAGTCGAATATTCGCTTCAACGCCCAAAAGGAGATTGAGGGATGGAGAGAGGAGGGCTCAAAACCTGCGCTTCCACATGCTGTCGCGGTGGGTAAGGCCGGCGTAGCTCCGTGGAATGCACTTGTTGAACGACCTATTCCGCAATGGAGAGATTTTGGCATCATGGAGTATGAGTCAATCCGTAAGGAGTGCGCAGAGGATGTCGATATCTACTATTGCCGATTGCCCTATAATTGTCATGTGACACCATGGCTTGATGTGGAGGCTACGGCGGGTCAGCTCATACATATTGCAACGGATAATTATCGCGGTGGAGGCGAAACGAATGTGCGAGCAGAGTATGTTACGCGCGAAGGAAGGCAGCAATATGAGTCGTTGGGTTGGATGAATGGCCATGAAGTCGTTTATCGCATACCGAAAGATGTGAAGGTTAATGCGTTGCGCTATCGTGAAACGGGCTACGATACCGACTTTGCAGGAGGCTTTACTTGCGATGATGAGTTCTTGAATCGCCTGCGTGAAAAGGCTCTGCGTACGCTTTATGTAACGATGCGCGACACTTATATGGATTGCCCTGACCGTGAACGCTCGCAGTGGTGGGGTGATGAGGTCAATGAACTCGGTGAGGCTTTTTATGCTGTCGATTTGGAGGGGCATAAGCTTGCACGCAAGGGTATCCTTGAATTGGTTAATTGGCAGCGAGAGGATGGTGTCCTCTTTTCGCCTTGCCCCTCGGGTGTGTGGCGCAATGAGTTGCCTGCGCAGATGTTGGCATCGGTGGGCTGGTATGGATTCTATACCTATTATCTTTATAGTGATGACGAAAGCATCGTTTCGCTTGTGTATGAGCCGGTGAAGCGCTATCTGCATGAGGTGTGGAGCCTCGATGACGAGGGCCTTGTGGTTACGCGCCATGGCGATTGGTCGTGGGGCGATTGGGGTGACAATGTAGATTTGGATTTGTTGCTCAATTGCTGGTATTATTTGGCATTGAAGGGCGAGCGGGAGTTTGCTGCAATACTTGGCAAGGAGGATGATGTGGCTCGTGTGGAGGCTATTATGCGTGGCATGGAGGCGAGCTTTAATCGGCATTTCTGGAATGGAAAGGAGTATCGTTCGCCGAGTTATAAGGGCGCGACCGACGATAGAGGGCAGGCTATGGCTGTGCTGGCGGGCTTTGCTCAAAAGGAGCAATATCCGCAGCTCAGGGAGGTTTTGCTGCGTGAATACCATGCAAGTCCCTATATGGAAAAGTATGTGGGTGAGGCTCTGATGGTTATGGGATATGCTGAGGATGCTTTGGCACGCACTCGAGAGCGTTTTGCAGCAATGGTAAATCATCCGATGTACACAACCCTCTGGGAGGGCTGGGGTATTGGTAAAGAGGGCTTTGGTGGCGGTACTACCAACCACGCATGGAGTGGTGGTACGCTGACTCTGCTGTCGCAATATGTTGCGGGCATAGCTCCTATTGAACCGGGCTTTAAGAGTTTTGCGATAAGCCCGCAAATGGCAAACCTTAATGAGGTTAAGGCAGAGGTTGTGACACACTATGGTGTTATAAAGGTCGATATTCGCCGCAAGAATGATAAACTGCATATGACCTTTGAAGTGCCCGAGGGTACTGAGGCTTATGTCGTAAAACGCGGTCGTGAACATCGCTATGGCGGTGGCAAGCACTCGGTTAAGTTATAGGATTTAATATTTTTGCCTGATTATGGGAATGAATCGTGAAATATTGCGTATCGCGCTGCCAAATATCATCTCGAATATTACGGTGCCGATTATGGGTATCGCGGGAACGATGATTGCAGGCCATTTGGGTGATTCGGTGACGACTATCGGCTCGCTTGCTATCGGAGTGTCTATTTTTAACTTTATATATTGGAACTGCTCGTTTATCCGCATGGGTACAAGCGGTCTTACGGCGCAGGCCTTTGGTGCGGGCGATAATCGTACGACGACGCTGATGTTGCTGCGTGCCGTGCTGGTGTCGTTGGTTATCGGAGTGCTTGTCCTGCTGCTGCAAAAACCATTGGGGTGGGGAGCACTCAAGGTGATGAATGGCAATGATTTGGTTGCCGACTACTTCTTTGCCCGCGTGTGGGCCGTGCCGGCGGGAGTGCTGCTCTTTGGCCTGAACGGCTGGCTTACGGGCATGCAGAATGCCATAATTCCGATGGTCGTGGCTATTGCCGTGAATGTGATACATGTGGTGTGCAGTATCTTCCTCGCCTTTGATTTCGATATGGGCATTGTGGGTATCGCCTATGCTTCGGTTATTGCCCAATGGGTGGGTGTTATGGTTACGGCGGCCATTACGCTTTTGTATTACCGCAAGGGCTTTGTGCGTGTGGCTTGGCGCGAGGTGGTCGATATGCAGTCGATGAAGGAGTTCTTCCTGATAAATCGCGATATTATTGTCCGTACGCTCTGCATCGTTGCTACCTATACATTCTTTACCGCAGCTTCGGCTCGCATGGGTGACGATACAATTTTGGCAGTAAATACCATTCTGTTGCAGCTCTTCACTCTGTTCTCGTATATGAACGACGGCTTTGCCTACTCGGCCGAGGCCTTGACGGGGCGCTTTATCGGTGCGCGTGACGGTGTTAGTCTGCGCGATTGTGTGAAGAAGTGCTTGTTGTGGGGTTTGGCTGTGAGTGTGGTGTATGTAGGTGTTTATATAGGTTGGTGGCGCGAGTTGTTGTCTTTGTTCTTAGATAGTGGAGCAGGCGATGCGGCCAAGATTTTGGAGTATGCGGGTCGCTATATCGGTTGGATTATCGCCATACCATTAGCGGCGTCGATGCCCTTTATTATGGACGGCATTATGGTCGGTGCTACGCAGTCGCGTATTATGCGCGATTCGATGATTTATGCCACCATAGCCTATTTTGCGATATTCTATCTGTTGAGCCCCGTTATCGGAAATAATGCTCTGTGGTTAGCCTTTTCGTCGTATATGTTCCTGCGAGGCGTGCTGCAATACTTCATGTCGCACCGCCTAAAGATTATTTATGCCCAAGCGGAAGAGGCGTAACGAGAGCAAAGAGCAAAGAGTAAAGAGCAAAGAGCAAAGAGCAAAGAGTAAAGAGCAAAGAGCAAAGAGCAAAGTTCAAAGAGCAAAGAGCAAAGAGCAAAGAGTAAAGAGTAAAGAGTAAAGAGCAAAGAGCAAAGA
>JBGVNT010000008.1:0-271802 GCA_045125895.1 Alistipes sp. | reverse complement strand
CGCCGCCACCTTTTTTCTATGTGCTGGAAATATTTTTTTCTTGAAGAGGGATGTTTTTCGCCAAAAATTACTAATTTTACTCTTTGGGGGAGTGTCTTACGACAAACTTACCCCTAAAAGAGAGAAAGAATTGTATGGTTTATTGTTAATGAATGTCATTCTGAGCATTTGTTTTTAGACTCTCATGGTCGGATTTCATCCTCCCCCAGAGTGACGGAGGAGAGAGGTTACTGCTGTTCCTCGGAGTGACGAAAAAACAAATGCGTGAGAATCTTAACACCCTTTGAACGACAAACAACAAACTATATAATTCACCATAAAGATAGAAATTATGAGGTTGGAGGATATTGCTTTGACTTTTGTGCCGCAACTCGGTGTGCGAGGCGTAGTGCATCTTTTGGAGTGCTTTGGCTCGGCTGAGGCTGTGTTTGCGGCGTCGGCGGAAGAGTTGCACGAGCGCGCTGGTTTGCGTGACGATGTGGCGCGTAATGTGGTGGCACACAAAGGCTTTGCCGAGGCTGAGCGCGAATTGGAGTATTGCTATCGCCATAATATCACCCCTCTGGCTTCGACCGACGAAAAGTATCCCAAGTTGCTGCGCGAAATAGACGATTATCCCCATATTCTGTATGTGCGCGGCTCGGTAGAGGCTTTGTCACATCGTGCGGTGGCGTTTGTCGGTACGCGCAAGATGAGCCCATATGGCGACAGGGTGTGTAACGAGATGATAAAATCACTGGCCGAGGCTGTTCCGGATGTAACCATCGTTAGCGGCTTGGCGTATGGCATAGATGGTGCTGCTCATCGCGCAGCTGTGGCGGCAGGTGTGACTACGGTTGGTGTCATTGCCAATCCTTTGCCCAATGTCACCCCTACAACAAACGAGCGACTGGCGGCCGATATTGTAGGGCGTGGCGGAGCTATTGTTACGGAACTGAGCTCGCAAACCAAGCAGAATGGTCGCTATTTTATACCGCGCAACCGCATTATCGCAGGACTTTCGGCCGGAGTGGTCGTTGTGGAGTCGCCCGCCGAGGGAGGTTCGCTCTCGACGGCCGAGTTTGCCGATGGCTATGGCCGCTCGGTTATGGCTGTGCCGGGACGAGTTACGGATGAAAACTCTCGAGGTTGCAATATTCTGATTCGCAACCGCAAGGCGCAGGCTGTGTTGTCGGGTCGCGATATTGTGTCGGAACTGATGTGGGAGTTGGAATTGGAGGATATGCCTGCCGAGAAGCGTGCGCCACAGCCCTTAACCTCTGACGAAGAGCGTTTGTTGGCTTGCTTTGACGATACTCCGATGCACATAGACTCGCTTCTCGAGCGTAGCGGTATGTCGTCGGGCGAGCTGTCGCTACATCTTATGACCTTGGAGATGTCGGGCGCTATCCGTTCACTGCGCGGCGGGATGTATGAAAAATTGAAATAGTTGCTATGCGGTTAATTGACACACATTCACATATTTATGCCGAGGAGTTCGATGCCGACCGAGAGGAGGCGTTAGCCAGGGCGAGGGAGCGAGGAGTCGAATTTTTGCTTTTGCCGGCAATCGACAGCGAGAGCCACGAGAGAATGTTATCGCTGGCAACTCGTGAGCCTTCGATGTGTCGCCCCATGATGGGCCTGCACCCTACTTCGGTGAACGAAAATCCTCGCTGGCGTGAGGAGTTGGCTCTGGTTGAGCGGTATTTGGCCGAGCCACCGCAGGGCGTTGAGTTTTGCGCCGTCGGCGAGATAGGCCTCGATTACTATTGGAGTCAGGATTATGTCGCCGAGCAGCGTGAGGCTTTTGTCGCGCAGTGTCGCTTGGCGGCTAAGGCGGATATGCCCGTAGCGATTCACACAAGGGCTGCGTGGGACGATATGTGTGAGATTTTGGAGGCGGAGTGTCGTCGCGCCATAGCGCGCGGAGAGCGTCTGCGAGGTGTGCTGCATGCCTTTTCGGAGGGCGTGGAGGTATATCGTCGCCTGAAGGCGTGTGGCGATTGGCTGTTCGGCATAGGGGGCGTTGTGACCTTCAAGAAGAGCGCTTTGGCCTTGGCTGTGGCCGATATGGCGTTGGAGGATTTGGTGCTGGAGACAGATTGCCCCTATCTTACGCCCGTGCCGCATCGTGGCGAGCGAAACGAGTCGGCCTATGTGAGCCATGTGTGCGAGAAAATTGCCGAGATAAAGGGTGTGAGCGCCGAGCAGGTTGCCCGCATCACTTCGGCTAACGCTACGAGGATGTTTTTTCGATAAAGGGAGGATGTTTTTTCGATAAAAAGATAAAAAATAGAAGTAAAGATATAGCTATATGAGTACAATGGAACATTTGACCGATGCCCGCTCGTCGATACTTATCGTCTATACGGGTGGAACCATCGGAATGAAGAACGATGAGCAGACGGGGGCATTGGTGCCTTTCGATTTTAGCGGCATTTACGATGAGTTTCCCTCTATAAAACGCCTGCATGTCGACATTGATGTTCACACCATGCCCAAGTTGATTGACTCGTCGAATGTGCGTCCGTCGGATTGGTGTGCCATAGCCGAGGTCATTCGTGACAACTACGCCAAATATGATGGTTTTGTGGTGCTTCATGGTACCGACACGATGTCCTATACGGCTTCGGCGCTGAGCTTTATGCTTGAAAACTTAGCTAAACCTGTGGTCTTTACGGGTAGTCAAATCCCAATCGGCGTGTTGCGTACCGATGGCCGCGAAAATCTGATTACAGCCATCGAAATTGCCGGAGCAAAGAATCCGGATGGCACGCCCGTCGTACCCGAGGTGTCGTTGCTGTTTCATAGCCGTTTGTGCCGCGGAAATCGTACGCGAAAGAGTAGCGCCGAGGAACTGGATGCCTTCCGCTCGCCCAACTATCCGCCATTAGCCGAAGTGGGGGTGAAAATCGCCTATAACCAAGCCGCCATTGCCAAGGTGGAGCATGTTCACGAGGAGTTGCAGATTGCCACGATGCTCAGCGAAGGTGTGGCAATTATCAAGATGTTTCCGGGGATTGGCGAGTACACCTTGCGAGCTATTCTCTCGGTCGAGGGTCTGCGTGGCGTAGTGCTCGAGACCTATGGTGCAGGCAATGCCCCTACGGCCGATTGGTTCCTGGATTTGATGCGCGAAACGGTTGAACGCGGAGTTGTGGTGCTGAATGTTACGCAGTGCGACAATGGTTCGGTCGAGATGCAGCTTTACGAAACGGGGCAGCGCCTGCAGGGTGTGGGTGTGCTGTCGGCCTACGATATGACCACCGAGGCGGCCATTACCAAACTTATGTATGTGTTGGGTAAGGGACTTTCGGCCGAACATACTTTGGAACTGATGAAACGCCCATTGAGAGGAGAATTTACACTTTAGGGTGTTGCGTAGAAAAAAAATTCTTTGTATATTTCGGTCCGTAAAATGTGTACAAATGGCACCGGAATCCTCTGTTGAGTGGTTTTTGGGGCTGTAATTGTCTGGCGGATAGATAGTTATTCTCGTTGGGCATTTTGTCGGGCCTTTGGGGGCATGTTGCTCTCGGGGGTTGCGATTTGTGCAAATAAGGGGCAAAAAGTGCCCGAGGGGGAAGAAAAAAGTGTAAAATTTGAATTTTTAACGATAAATAACAAAACAAACAAAACACTAATTAAAAACAATTAAAAAACAGTTATGAAAAAAGTTTCTATGTTTTTGGCAGTTGCCGTTTTCGGCACTCTGAAGTCTTTCGCACAGGAGGCTGCTGCCGCTGCTACTGAGGCTGCTACTGAGGTTGCTGCCGTTGCTAATGAGGCTGCTGCTGCAGCTATTGATGCTGAGACCGAGATCGCCGGCGAGACTATGCACCAGGTTTTGATGCAGAAGTTCCTCGAGGGAGGTTGGGCTTGGATGCTTCCCGTGTTGGTCTGCTTGGTAATCGGTTTGGCAGTTGCTATCGAGCGTATGCTTTACCTCTCATTCGCTAACATCAACACTAAGAAGTTCGTTGCTCAGTTTGAGGAGACTTTGAATGGTCAGGGCGTTGAGGCTGCTAAGGAGCTTTGCCGCAATACTCGTGGTCCTGTAGCTTCAATCTACTACCAGGGTTTGGATCGTTATGAGCAGGGTATGGATGCAGTTGAGAAGGCAGTTGTATCTTACGGTTCAGTTCAGACAGGCCAGATGGAGTCAGGTCTTTCTTGGATTGGATTGTTCATCGCTCTTTCTCCTATGTTGGGATTCATGGGTACCGTTGTTGGTATGATCGAGGCGTTCGACCAGATTCAGGCTGCAGGTGATATCTCTCCGACCGTCGTTGCAGGTGGTATCAAGGTTGCGTTGTTGACTACTTTGATGGGTCTTATTGCTGCCGTTATTCTTCAGTTGTTCTACAACTACATCATCTCAAAGATTGACAACCTCGTAAACGCAATGGAGGATGCTTCAATCACTTTGGTTGATATTTTGACCGCTTACAACAAGAAATAATTAAGACCTTAAAGAATTTTGATAATGGAGAAAGTTATTAAATATTTGCTGGTAGCACTTATGGCCGTATCAATTGGTCTGGTTGCTTGGGCGGTATTCGCTACTCCCGAGGACCCAACCGTTGAGAATGCAGTCGCTGTTGGCGCTAACCTCTATTGGGGTTATGCTTTGCTGGCATTGTCGTTGGCTGCTGCGGTGTTTGGTGCATGCCGTGATTTGCTCGTGAAGCCCGAGGGCCTCAAGGGAGCAATTTTCTCGTTTGTTGCTATCATTGCAATTGTAGTTGTTGCCTATGTGGTTGCTAATGGTCATGATTATCAGATTGTTGACCTCCAGAACCAGGGCTATTTTGAGCGTGGTGATACTGTTATTACCGATGCCTGCATTCTTGTATTTTATGTAGTTATGGCGGGTGCTGTTGTTGCAGCTATCTACTCTGCTGTAAGCGACGCTCTTAAATAAGATTGAATTATGGCAGGAGGAAATAAAAGAAAAACACCGGATATTAACGCCAGCTCACAGGCGGATATCGCGTTCTTGTTGCTTGTGTTCTTCCTCGTCGCTACCACAATGAATACCGATAAGGGTCTTCTTCGTACACTTCCCCCTATGCCCCCCGAGGATATGAAGGTGGAGGACCAGAAGGTTAAGGACCGCAATGTATTGTTGGTATTCGTAAATGCCCAGGGCAATATTATGGCGGGCGATAAGGAGATGGATATTCATGGCCTTAAGGATAAGACCAAGGAGTTCATTTTGAATGTAAACGACGACGAGAACCTTCCCGAGAAGGCACCTACCGAAATTGAGATGCCCGACGGAAGTAAGTGGACTTACGATGTAAGTAAGGGCGTTGTGTCGTTGCAGACTACTCGTGATACCAACTATGAGACTTATATCATGGTTCAGAACGAGCTTACTCGCGCTTTCAACGAGGTTCGTAACGAGGTTGCGATGAGCAAGTTCAAGAAGGAGTTCTCTGAGCTTAGCGACGAAGAGAAAGGAGTTATAATTGACGCTGTACCTTTGAAGATTTCAGAGGCAGAGCCACGAAAAACAGGAAGGAGAAGATAATTATGGCAGTAATGAAAAAGAAGGGCGGTAAGGAACTGCCCGCAATCTCGACAGCATCACTCCCTGATGTTATCTTTATGATTCTGTTCTTCTTCATGGTCTCTACTACTATGCGTGAGCAGGAGGTTTTGGTGAAGTACCAGCTCCCCAACGCTACTGAGGTACAGAAGTTGGAGAAGAAGAATTTGGTCAGCTATATTAATATAGGTGTGCCTGTAACACATATGCAGGCTCGCTATGGTACAGCTCCCCAGATTCAGTTGAATGACTCTTATAAGACAGCAAAGGATATTGGTGACTTCATCGCAGCCGAGCGTGAGCAGATGGATGAGGCTGACCGTATCTTCATGACAGTAAGTATTAAGGCTGACCGCTATACCAAGATGGGTATCATCACCGATGTAAAACAGGAGCTTCGTCGTGCTAATGCACTGAAGATTTCTTACGCATCTTTGGAGGCTGAGAGCTATTAATCTTATTTAGCTTCAATATTAAAACGGACATCTTCTATCGAAGGTGTCCGTTTTTTTGCATATAGGCAGGGCCGTTAATGGGATTGGCCGTTGCCATGCGTATCAATTTCACATATCTGCGATAACGCATTTGTGATGATGCAATTAGCCCGTCGCACTCTGTTAATTGGGCGCATTTGTATATAATTACGATAAAATATTGTAAAACTATGTAAAATAATTGTAATAATAGCATATTCTTGTTATCTTTGGTGTAGCTAAAAGCTTAAAAACCAATATCATGTCAGACAAAATTAAAACAGAGTGTGGTGCCCAACCGACAATTGTAAAATATGTTGAGGGTATGCGAGCAGGGATTCAGTTGCTAAATCTATCAAGATGTGCCATAGGGTATGTCGTGCGAGGGGAGAAGCGAATCTACAATGGGGACTCGCACCACACAATATCGCGAGGCGATATTTTCTATTTAGGAGTAGGCAGCCATTATGTGGAGGATATACCCGAGGAGGGTCGTCCTTTCGAGCAGATTGTGACCTATTATTCTCCTGCGCTTTTGCAGCGCATATTGCTTCATTTGAATATGAACTATTCGATGAACATTACAAACTCTCATCATTGCGATAGATGCCGCCGCATGAATCATATCTCGATGCCGGCGAATTCGCTTTTCCGCAGCTTCTTTAATCATGTAATCAGTTATCTTCAGGATGGCAATTTCATGCGCGATGAAACGGCCGAGAACATCAAGATGACAGAGCTTATATATTTGATTGTGTCGCAAACGGATGGCTGCCTGAAGAGTAAGGTGCTGAGCAATGTGGATTCGGCACACGATAACTTCGAGCAGATAATCTATTCGCACATCTTCTGCGATGTGTCGATTGAGGAGCTGGCGTCGAAGTGTAATCGCTCGCTCACCTCTTTCAAGAAGGAGTTCAAGCGCCACTTTATGATGCCTCCGCATCGTTGGTTTATTCGTCAGCGCTTGATGCAGTCGCGCCTATTGCTTATCTCTACGGCGAAATCTATCTCCGAGATTGGCAACGAATGTACATTCCCCAACACCTCGCATTTTATAAAACTTTTCAAAAAGGAGTATGGTGTTACACCGGCGATTTATCGTAGCCGTCATTGCGGTATGGCGCAAAATGTGTCATTATCAAGCAGTGACAATACCGCCGTAGATGGCGAAGATCTCGACATTGCCGTGGGTAGTATTTCGTAGAGGGTTGTTTTTCGAAAAAAATTATAAATTATAGCACGAAAATTATAAAAAATAGAGATTAAATTTTGCATAGGACGAAAAATGTGCTATCTTTGTTATAGCAATGTGGGGCAACCCACATATTCTCATTAACCTAACTAACCTAACTCGGTGGTGATTGTTTTCCGACAATTCACCACTTTTTTTGTGCTATGGATTTAGAACGGATAGCCGACACCGAAGTTCAGTGCCATATTCTTCCACTTGAAATCATGAATCCAGCGCTCGCCAACCGGACGGTTGGGGTTGTGAATCTGCACGCCCCAGTCCAATCGCAGAATTACGAATTTGATGTCTATGCGCAGGCCTAAACCTGTGTTGAATCCGAGTTGCTTGTAGAAGCGGTCGAAGTGGAATATTCCATCGGCCGGAACCTGAGCTTTGTCGCGGTCTAAGTACCACACATTACCCACATCGGCGAATGTGGCACCATGGAACATGCCCCAAATCGGGAATCGGAACTCTAAGTTACCCTCCAAACGCATATCTCCCATCTGTACGGGGTAGGGAGTATCCTCTGCGGGAGTATTTCCCGGGCCGAGGGTTCGGGGCGCCCAGCCGCGCATACTGTTGCTACCTCCGACATAGAACAGGCGGTCGAATGGCAGCGCGCTGGAGTTGCCATAGGGCAGACCGCAACCTGCGAATATGCGACCTGCCAATGCGGTCTTCTCGCCGAGCATAATTTTGCGACTTATGCTTATGTCGCCACGCACATATTGCGAGTATCTTACGCCGAGAATTTCATAATATCCATCGGGCGTCTTTTGCGAGAATGCACGCTCAAAGAGGTTGAGCAGATTACCCGAAGATTCGAAATTTATGCGCATAAGTGTGGCATTTCCACCCACATGCTTATTCTGGTTGTTGTAGACATACGACGCTGATAATCCGACAATTGCCTGTGTGCGGTAACTCTGGCGCAGATACTCGTTCTGCAACGAGTTGAAGAAGTCGGCGTTGATGTAGCTCACATCAATCCAGTTAAGGTCGATGGGGCGCAGCTGATAACTGTATCGGCCATTCAGACTACGCCACGAGTAGGTCCAATTGATGCGCGACAGATAACGACGGTAATATGGGCGGTCCTGATAGTTGTACGACAGCTCCACCTTCGTGCGCGGGATGTTTATATTGCGTGTCGAGAGGTTAAAGGGCAGGATAAATCGCGGGAACGACAGACCCACGGCAAAACCTAACTCATTGGCCTTGCGCTTCGAGGTGTGAGGCGCCTTCATATATTCGTATCCGAAGGTCACCGAGGCGTTCAAGGTCTCCATGCCACGGAAGAGGTTGCGGTTCTGGTATCCGAGTGTTGCCGACAAACCATAGAAGCTCGATGTGGTGCTTCCCTCCAACTCGACATTAAAACCCTGCTTGAGCGTGGGTGAGCAGAGTATGTAGCAGCGCAGAGCACCTTCGTTTATGTTATCAAACTTCTGTGGCGCATAGGGCTTTGCTCCTTCGCCGGCGTAGTTCACATGGTGCGCCTCGCCCTCCGCCAATGGTAACTCCTCGAATGCTATGCGTGCACTCTTGAAGTAGCCCAACGACATAATCTCGTTATATGTGCGATTCACCTGCGCCGCACTATATGTCGAATTCGGGGTTATGGGGATGGCCGTATGTAGCACCTTGGGACGCACATTCGGCTTGCCGTCACTTATGATGTTCAACCCCTGATAATATATCGTGTCGTTCATCTGGCTGTCGTTCTTAGAGCGTGCCACTGCGGGGTCGTAGTCCGGAATAACATTTATCTCGGCGATGCGGAAAATGCGATTATTATCCATCGTGGCGCGCCCCTGCTCGTCGTAGCCCGTGATGTTGCGCTTCACAATCATGCGAATACCCACCGTGCGATTGCCGCCCAATGTATCAACACGATATTCGATGTTGTTAATCGAGAAGTTGAAATAACCCCTGTCGTTCAGGTATTGAGCTATGCGCTCGCGCTCTTTGTCCAATACCGTGATGTCGAAAATGTCGCCCACATGAATCAGCGATTTGGCGGTGTCTGCTTCGATGATTGGAGCAATCTGTTTGTCGCGGAAATTATACTCAAAGCTCGTTATGCGGTAGGGCTCGCCCTGATGCGTGCGATAAGTCACCAGTGCGCGCTTGCGGCGTGATGTGGTGTCGACCGTATACTCCACTTGCGAGGAGTAGTAACCTCGCGAATCCATGTATGTCTTTAGGTTTTCGGCACTTTTTATTGTCAGCGCTTCATCAAATATCACCGGGGCCTCGCCGATTTTGCGCTTCAGATTGTTCCACCAGTTATCCTTATCGGGATTAGCCAAATTATATGCCCAGACATAGAAATTTGTACCTAAGAAGTGGGTGTTTGGTGTCTGACGGACATATTGCTCGAGCGTGGGAGCCAGGATTCGCTCTTTGCGCGGAACTTCCTTATCTGCCTCAATCTTAACCTTTTGCAGCAAGTATTCGCCCTGCGAGAGATTGCGTGTGACACTGCATGCCGAGCATAATATCCCCAGCACGATTATAAGCCACATATGTAATACTCGCAGATGCCTCATGTTTTGTTATCTATGTTTTAATTCTGCCATGAAGTTGTCGTATGCCGTGCACTCGGCATCGAAACTCTCTGTGCGAGCGATGCTCTTCACCTCGCCACTCTGCCACTCGGCTATGCCGCACCAGCGGTAGGTGGCATTGCCTGTTAGGCGAGTTACGATGCGCCCGTTATCCTTGCGGCAGCAGCACTTCACCATGCCTCCACGATTGTAGACGCTGATTTCGTGATTTTCGTCGCATAGGCCGAGCAACACCGCAGCTGTGCTGCTGGCTGTCATGGCTGTGCCACACGAATATGTTATGCCGGCGCCACGCTCGTATGTTGCAACATATATGGCATTGTCGCCGCACTTCTTATAGAGGCTAACATTTATACCGCGCGGAAAATCGCGTTTCTCCGAGGTTACCTTCTCGCCTAAGCGTACCAACTCCTCCATGTCTATATCCTCTACCGCGGCAACGATATGCGGATTTCCCAAATTTAGTGCCGTGAATGCCTCCTTGCCCCCAAGCGAGGGTATTCTCTGCCCGATAAACTTCTCGGCACCATGTGCAAATGCGAAGTCGGAGCTTGTGAGGCGCACCTCAATATCCACACCATAGGCTTTTATGCCCTCGGCAAAGTCCTCGGCGCGGCGTATGGGGTAGAGCGAGCCTCCCGAGATGAGAGTAAACTCCCCACTTGAGATATATCGTTCTTCGACAAGTCGTGCTACGCAGCGTATGCCATTACCGCACATTTCGGCCTCCGAACCATCGGGGTTGAACATGCGCATGGCATAGCGGTCGCCTATTTTTACTACATAGAGCACTCCGTCGGCACCCTCCACATCGCGGTGGGCGCATATTTGGCGAGCAAATCCAGCCATATCGGTGATGGGCGGAATGGTCATTAAATCGACCATGACGAATTCGTTGCCCGAGCCGTGACACTTTATAATCTCTATCTGCATCTTCAAAATGGTAATTATTCCTCAAATTTAGTAATATTTCCTGCGACAAACAAAAATATTTTCACTGCTCTACGGGTGGGTGATGACGAATTTGCTGAAAATGTGGTCGCACATGCGGTTTTATGGCTGAAAATTGCTAATTTTACGCAGTTTGAAACAATGAAACCATGAAAGAAACTTTTGTTATTGCGGGTGATGCCGTGTTGCATGTTGCCGATTCGGGCAAGGGCGAGAAGTGTATTGTGCTGCTGCACGGATATTTGGAGTCGATGTATGTGTGGGATGATTTTCTTCCTCTGCTGACACCTCGGGTGCGGGTCGTTACGGTCGATATTCCGGGACATGGAATTTCGGATGCGATTGCCGAGATACATACCATGGAACTTATGGCCGACACGCTGCGTGATATGCTCGACGCTATGGGCATAGAGCGTGTAACTATGGTGGGCCACTCGATGGGAGGATATATTGCATTGGCCTTCTGCGAGAAGTACCCCGAGCGTTTGGATGGTGTGGTGTTGCTCTCGTCGACACCTAATGCCGATACCGACGAGAAGAAGGAAAATCGTCGTCGCGAGATTGCCTTGGTGCGTGCCGGTAAGAAGGATATGTTGGCTGCCGTAGCTCCCGAGGCGGGCTTTGCCGAGCAGAATCGCAAGCGCCTGAGGGACTATATCGAGGATTTGGTCGAGCAGGTACATATGACCGACGAGGATGGCATTGTCGCCCTGCTGGAGGGTATGATTGCGCGCAAGGACCAGAACGAAATGTTGCGCCAGAGCGCTGTGCGTCAGCTTTTTATCTTGGGTAAGAAGGATGGCTACATCCCCGTCGAGGTTGCCGAGGCATTTATCGCAAAGAATCCCCAAGCCGAGGTTGCATGGTTGGAGGAGTCGGGCCATATGGGCTTTATCGAGGAGCCCCAAGCCTGCGCCGAGGCCCTGCTGCGCTTCGTGGTGGGGGCATAAATTAATATACCGTCATGCTGTATTTGTGGCATGACAAAAGATGAAAGAGCAAAGAGCAAAGATGAAAGAGCAAAGAAGAAAGATGAAAGAGCAAAGATGAGATTCTCACGCAAAACTGCGTTTTGCTCGGAATGACGGTTTGACTACCATTTTTTCGTCACACGGAGGGAGCGCAAGCGACCGTGAGAGTCTAAAAAAAAGAGCAAAGATGAAAGATAAAAGAGCAAAGAGATTCTCACGCAAAACTGCGTTTTGCTCAGAATGACATTTGCTCAACAACTCGAAACTATATATTTTTTGCGACATAGCACGAATTTTGTAATTAATCACTATATTTGCATGAGAATACCATAGTGTATTCCAAGACATATTGTTTTTTAAGCATTGGCTTTTATTCTGTACTTCGTGAAATTGGGAGGTTTTATAGAGTCTACAGGAATGAAGTTTGATGCCCTCGCTGTGCGTGGGTATAACTTTTCCGTAGACTCAGGTTCTCCCAAACCTCACGAAGTGGAAAATTTATCCACGCTCCTTTTTTTTGAGGTTTTTATTGGTTTAAGGAGAGTGGAATGAAGAAGAAAACCACTTTTTGTTTAACTAATAAAAACTTAATTATGAAAATTAAACACTATTTTATGGCAGCTTTTATGCTCTGTATGGGCATGGTTGCATGTGAAACCTTGAGCGAGGAGCCCACTTTGCCGGAGGATGCTCCTAAAACTTTTACGGCTCGTTTTAATATGACGGGCGAGATTAATGTCTCACAAACTCCTCTCACTCGCTTTACTCCCGATTCTAATGATTTGTATGCCATTCAGGTAAAGTATAGACCCGTTAGTGGCGGAAGCTATGCGAACTATGCTTATGGTCTGTTTGATGATTTATCAAATGTGACACTTGAACTCGTTGAGAATCATTACTATGATTTCGAGGTTATAATGATTGATGATGCCAAGGAGAAGATTTATTGTGACTCAATCTTGGTGGATTCAAAGATGTATCATGGCTATGGAAAACCATTTGATGCATATAACTATTACAACGCATCTGCTTCAAGGTCTATCACTAAGGTTTCGAATGAGTTTGAGTACTCAGAGAAAAAACATTTTGATTGGTCAGGTACTACTGATTTAATGATTCAGATTACAGATGGAAAGAGTGTGTATAGTGCAGCAAATGTAGATGCATATTACGCTGAGGTCGATAAGTATGTTCCTGAGGCTGATAATGAGGAGATCTCAATTTATCTAAAGAAGATGGTATATGGAATTAGAGTGGTAGCCTGTGATTTCCTAACAGAGGGAACATTGAAAGTGTCAATAGATTCTCAACATGTTCAAAAGCTTTCTCCTGATAGTAAGATATATGAGTCTTCGTTTGGTTACCTCGGAAGCGCATCTTCTTGGTATGGCGCAGTTTCGAGTGATGCAGCAAAGACTTCTGTTTCGCTGGATTTTACATGGACAAAGGATGATGGAACAGTATATAACTACAAAGCTACCTCTATTACATGCAACCGTTTAACTATGACTACCGTAAATGTGGACTTTTACGATGATGGAAAGGTTGAGAATAATAAACTTGTAATGAAATACGAAGATACCGAAATGGGTGAGGGTAAAACCTATACTCATGGAGATGAGCAAGAGGATTACGATTGGTAGGCGCTTGTTGTCGGTAAATCGAAAACACTGTAGTTTTGTTATTGGGGGGGGGCATCTGCTAATCCCCAATAATATATAGCAAACTGGGCTACTTGAAACTCAAGTAGCCCAGTTGTTTTTACTCTAAAGATTTATTACTGTGCGGGAGTGGCAGCGGTTGCAGCTGTGGCATTCTCCGCAATACCCAACTTCGCGCGTACGGCGGGGCCCAAATCGGTGACGGTAGCCTCGTCGATATAGACCATCGAGCCTGCTGTGGTGTCGTAAACGAAGGTGTAACCTCCGGCCTTTGCAATCTCGTTAATGGTGTTGGTAATCTTCTCGCGAATAGGTGCGAGCAACTCCTCCTGCTTCTTCAACATCTCCTGCTGAGCAAACTGCTGATACTCGCGGATGCGGTTGTCGAGGTCCATCAACTCCTTGTTCTTGAGCTGCTTAAGCGACTCGTTCATGGTAGCCTCATTCTTCTGGTAGTCCTGATACTTGGTGTTAAGCTCAACCTGAAGAGTCTCAATCTGTGCGCTCAGCTCCTGTGCATAAGCCTGCAACTGAGTGTCTGCCTCCTTAGTCTCGGGCATAGTTGCAAAAATCTCCTGTGAGTTGATACGACCGAACTTCTGTGCGAAGAGTGATGTCGATGACATCACGAGTAAAACCGCAAGGGTTAGTTTCAATACTTTTTTCATAATTTTTTATTCGTGTGTAGTGATTATATTGTCGTTATTTGGTCTTCAAAAGCGCAATTACAGCCTCGGTGTGGTCGGCCTTTGCCGAGTGGTAGAGCATAGTTGCATTTTGCGCTGTGTCGATAATCATATCCAGGCCTTTAGCCTTGGCATACTCCTCGATAGCGGCAAAAACCTTCTGCTGGATGGGCTGAATAAGCTCCAGGCGCTTTTTCATAAGCTCGCCGTCTGTGCCGAACAATGACTCCTGATACTGGGTAGCCTCCTGCTCAAGGCGCAAGATGTTATCCTCGTTAGCCTTCTGTGAGGCCTCCGAGAGCTGCGAACGACGCTGCATATAATTATTATATAAGGTCTCAATCTGCTCAAACTTGGCGTCGACATCCTTCTGGTACTTCTCGGCCAACTGGTCGAGTTGCGCAATAGCCTCGTTGTAGGCCTCTATCGACTTAAAGATTTTCTCGCTATTTACTACGGCATAATTCTGTGCCGATGCCGCTGTAATACCCAACATCAGAGCTACAGCCAATATCACTCCTCTCATAAGTCAAATATTTTATGGTTACTAATACAAATATAACAAAATAAATCCAAAAATCTCGCCATTTTACGCCTCATGCCATACTTCGTACGCTGAGCTGCCCCCTCGATGAAGGCCTCTCATGCAGGGCTTAGAACGACTGTCCCATGGTGAAATGGAACTGGCTACCGCTACGCGTTGTGCTGCCCATAGGAGCATCGAAGCCCCAACCCCAATCCAATCCGAGCTGGCCCACAACCGGCAGATAGATTCTAACACCAAAACCTGCCGAACGCTTAATCTTGAAGGGTGAGAATTCGCGCCATGAGTTGAATCCGCTACCTCCCTCCAAGAAGCCGAGCACGAAAATCTGTGACGATGGCTTTAATATAACGGGATAACGCAACTCCATAGTATATTTGTTGTAAGCCATTGAGTAATTGCTACCCACAGGGTCCAACGCGCCATCCTCGTAACCGCGCAAGCCGATGATGTCGACACCATATATAGTATAGCCGCTCATACCGTCACCACCAATCTCGAATCGCTGGAATGGTGAGAGCTTGTGCTTGTTATAGTGACCTAAGAATCCCATCTCGGCGCTTGCCATCAATACGAGGTTCTCGTTGCGCGTAAGAGCCTGGAACCAACGGGCCTTCAACTGCCAGCGGTGATACTCAATCCACTTATATCGCACATGGTCGGGCATTGCCTCGTCGCTGTAATCCTTGCCGTCCCAAGCCGAATAGGGCGGAGTGAATGTACCCACAAGTGAGAACTCCGAACCCTTACGCGGGTAGATAGGCTGGTCGATTGTCGAGCGCGAGAAAGCTACTTTCAACGAAATCTCGTTCGCCACACCATCCTTCATGATGAAGTATCCCCAATTGTTCAACGCATAGCGGCGATATTGAGCCTCCATGTAGAGTGTGAAGTTCGGGTCGGGCCACTTCAGGCGCTTACCCAATCCTGCCGCCAAACCGAATGTACGGAAATACATCGTTGCCGACTGCCAGATGTAGTATGCGTCGTTCTGCTCCGACCAGTGGGTCGAGATTGTCAAAGAGTTGGGCTTGCGACCACCCACCCATGGGTCGGTGAAGCTTGCCGAGATAGCCTTGTAGTATGTACCATTGGTCTGTCCCGAAATCGAGAGTTTCTGGTTTTGGCCCATAGGATAAGGCATCCACTTTCCCTTCTTGAACATGTTGCGGGTCGAGAGGTTGTTCAGGGTGATACCTACCGAGCCCACAAACGAACCCGAACCCCAACCTCCGGCGATGTTGAATTGGTCACTCGCCTGCTCGGTGAGCGGGAAGTTGATGTTCACCAACTCGTCGCTCACGGGCTGCACATCGGGTTGCAGAGCCTCGGGGTCGAAGTGTCCCATACCCATAATCTGACGCAGCGTATACATCAACATCGAGCGGTCGTAGAGCTGACCGGGGTAAATCGCCATTTCGCGGCGTATCACCTCGTCGTCTACGCGCACATTGCCCGAAATGCCGACCTCGTTAATGGTGAAAGGCTTACCTTCGAAGACCTTAATCTCCATATCTATCGAGTCCTTGCCGATAACCACCTCCGTGGGGTCGATTTGCGACATCAGGTATCCGTTGTTTTGGTAGAGGCTTGATACCGACATCTGCTCGGGGTCCATTTCGCGACCTATACCTAAGCGCTTGTGCATTGATTTCTTGTCGTAAACATCTCCTTTCTTCACACCAAACATGCGCTGGAGCATATCTGTTTCGTAGACCGAGTTACCCACCCACTTTACATTGCGGATATAGAACTTGTTGCCTTCGTCGACATCAAGATGAATACCTATGCGATTGTCGCTGAGTTTGTATACCGAATCCGAGATAATGGTGGCATTGCGATAACCGCGTGAGTTGTAGAAGTCGAGCAACAGGTTTTTATCCTCCTTGTACTCCTCCTCCTTGAATTTGGTGTTGCGTAGGAAGTTTACCGACTTCTGGTGAGTCTTCTTGAAGGTCTTGCGCAAACGCTTATCGTCGAAAATTTCATTACCCGAGAATGTGATGGCACCCACTCTTACCTTGTCGTTGCGCGAAATGTGGAAAGTGACATTCACAGCGTTGCTGATTACCGAATCATTCTCGATGTAGGTCTTTACCTCCACATTACGAAAACCCTTATCGGCAAAATGTTTCTTGATGAGTTTCTCGTTCTTGTCGATTACATAGTCCGAGAGCTCGGTACCGCGCTTGAGCTTCAGCTGGTCGGCCAAGTCCTTCTGCTTCGAACGGCCAATGCCCTCGCCCGTAAAATACCACTGATATACGCGAGGACGCTCCTTGAGGAATATCTCCAAATCGAGGCTGTCGCCCTCGATGGTTGCACCAATCTTCACATCCGAGAAGTAGCGCTGGCTCCACAATCGGGTTATAGAGTTCGAGATATAGTCGCTCGGCATGTAAATCGAATCTCCGGGAATCAAACCCGCAGTGATGCGCAATTGATTCTCGTCGAGGTACTCCACGCCGTTTACATTCACATTGCGAATGTAGTACAGGCGAGGCGCTCCCTTCATCTCCATCATGGGGGCATTTTTGTCGAACACAATCTCCTTGACCTCCTTGCGACGGGCATCGACAGTTGAATCTGCTTGCTCGGCCTGGGCTATTGTTGTGCTTTGAGCCATAGACGGCAATACTGCCCAAAGCAGCATTGCTGTTATTGCCATAAATCTGTTAATCAGGTATTTCATCTATTTATAATTATTTCCAAATCGTTATTTTACCAATCCGTAGCGTCTGTCGCGCCGAGCAAAAGCCTTCAGGGCCTCCTCCAATGCTGTGCGGTCGAAGTCGGGCCACAGCACATCGGTGAAGTAGAGCTCGGCATACGATGCCTGCCACAACAGGAAATTGCTCAACCTGCACTCTCCGCTTGTGCGGATTATAAGGTCGGGGTCGGGTATCGCGGCGGTATATAGACTTGCCGAAATCATCTGCTCGTCAATCTCCTCCACCTTCAACTCTCCGCCTGCCACTCTCTCGGCCATACTCCTCATTGCCATGGTCAATTCGCTGCGCGACGAGTAGTTCAAAGCCAATACAAAGGTCATCCTCTCGCCTTTGGAAGTCAGCTCCTCGATGCGGTTCAACGCCTCGTGTACCTTCGGCGAAAAACGCTCGCGGTCGCCTATTGCCACCACCTTTATGCCGGCCTCGATGAGTGTCGGAGCCTCCAGCTCCACGCCCTTGCATATCAGGCCCATCAAGGCGTCAACCTCCTCTTGGGGGCGACCCCAATTCTCGGTCGAGAAGGCATACACGGTTAAATACTTAATTCCTATCTCTGCGGCGTGTTGTACGGTATGACGCAAAGCCTCCATGCCGGCCACATGACCCTCGCTGCGCTCCTTGCCACGCAACTTGGCCCAGCGACCATTTCCATCCATAATAATGGCAAGGTGTGACGGTATTTTCATCTCGGCGTTCATACAACCGGCAAATGTAGGTATTTTTAGCGGGAAAATAAAGTTTTTCCCCGTTTTTATACATAAAAACGACTTTAAGGCAATGATATTCTTTCGCAAAGGCCCTTTTGCGCGGTTATTAGTCCATTTTATGAACCCTTTGCCGCGAGAAACTCTTAGCCTTAAAGACGATTGCGAATATCGGCATCCCACATCATTTTACTATGTAACGATTCGTAAAATGATATATTGTGCGGCAGGGCCAATAAAACCTCCTCCGAAGCGCGGCGAATGGTAATCTTTTCACCCTCCGAAATGCGGTAGGTGCGGTTGTCGATAGAGAGCATCGCTTCGCCGTGACGCGCGCTGATGTCGAGCATGATTTCGGCTGTGTCGGGCACCACCACCGGACGCATGCCGAAGTTGTGGGGAGCCAATGGTGTGATGAGGAAACATCCGCATGCGGGAGCCACAATCGGGCCTCCGGCGCTTAAGGAATAAGCCGTTGAGCCTGTGGGTGTTGCAATGATTATGCCGTCGCCGCTGAATTGTGTTACAGTCTGCCCGTTCACTCTGGTTACGACCTTCAGCATCGTAGCTTCCAAACGCTGTGCCGCAACCTCGTTGAGTGCGGTAATGGGGCTTTCGCATTGGCGTAATCCCTCTACCGAGAGCATCGTGCGCGGCTCTATGCGAAGGCGCGAATGAGCTATATCGTCGAAAAACTCCTCCAATCCCTCGCGCGTGGTGGCTGTCAGGAAGCCCAAATGCCCGAAATTTATGGCCGTTACGGGAATTGCCTTATTGCTTAGGCGGTGTACTCCCTCGAGCAGTGTTCCGTCGCCTCCGCAACACACCATAAGGCAATTCGCGGCATCGCATGCGATGTCGTGGTCGTAGATTTTATCCTCTGAAACGACGCGTGCAAAACGGCACTGCAAAACTTCGGCAAATTCGCGATTTATGGCGTAGTCGAAGCCATGTTTTTCAATGAGCGAAAACAATCGCTCTATGTCGTCGGCAGAGAGTTTTACCTGCGGACGGGAAAAAAGTAAGATTTTCATCTTCTTCGTCAAAAAAAATAAGTAACTTTACCTCGCCAATTGCGGATTTTGGGGTTTGGTGCATGAAGATGCCATGGTTTTGGCAACTGTCGCAGCCCACTGAAAATCTTTAAGTGGCGAAATATGATGCAAATATAACGATTTTATGACAAAGTTAAGTGTAAACATAAACAAGATTGCCGTATTGCGTAATTCGCGCGGCGGTAATGTGCCCAATTTGTTGCAGGCGGCATTGGATATCGAGCGTTTTGGTGGCGAGGGTATTACGGTTCATCCGCGTCCCGATGCGCGCCACATCCGCTACTCGGATGTCAGGGAGCTGAAGGCTGCAATCTCGACCGAACTCAATATCGAGGGAAATCCCATTCCGAGCTTTGTCGATTTGGTGATGGAGGTGCGCCCTGCGCAGGTTACACTTGTGCCCGATGCCGAGGATGCCATTACTTCGAATGCCGGTTGGGATACCATTCGTCATGCCGAATTCTTGCGCGATATATGCGCCCGCTTTAACGATGCGGGAATCCGCACTTCAATCTTTGTCAATCCCGATGTCGAGATGGTCGAGGGTGCTGTGGCGTGCGGAGCGCAGCGCGTGGAGCTCTACACCGAGGCATATGCCGCAGGCTATAAGGCTGACCGTGAGGCTGCTATCGCTCCCTATGTCGAGGCGGCCGAGGCGGCTCGCAGAGTGGGCTTGGGGCTTAACGCGGGGCATGATTTGAGCCTCGAAAACCTGAAATATTTCGCCGAGCGCATAGCGTGGTGCGACGAGGTGTCGATAGGCCATGCACTTATCAGCGATGCCCTCTATCTCGGCTTGGAAAATACAGTTCAGTTATATCGTCGTTGCCTCAACTCGACCAAGTAATCCATCCAATAGAAGCGAATATTAAAATGGAAGAGAATAGCATAAAGGCTCTCGAAAATCCTGTTTTCCGCAAAATATCGGCTATCGTCGATAAGTTGGGCGTCGAGGCGTATGTCGTGGGCGGATATGTCCGCGACTATTACCTGCATCGCCCCTCGACCGACATTGATGTCGTGGTCGTTGGTAGCGGTATCGAGGTCGCTGAGGCTTTGGGTCGCGAGGTTAAGGGCAAGGTGTCGGTTTTCAAGACTTTCGGCACAGCTATGGTGCGCGCCGGAGGTACCGAGGTGGAGTTTGTCGGTGCGCGTAAGGAGTCATATAGCTTCGACTCGCGAAAACCAACAGTCGAACCCGGCTCGTTGGAGGATGACCAGCGTCGTCGTGACTTTACAATAAATGCCATGGCGTGGTGCCTGAATGGTGAGCGATTTGGCGAGTTGGTGGACCCCTTTGAGGGTATGTACGACCTGGAGGATTGCATTATCCGTACGCCATGTGACCCCGATATAACCTTCTCGGATGACCCTTTGCGCATGATGCGAGCCGTGAGGTTTGCCACGCAGTTGGGCTTCGATATAGAGGAGGAGACCTTCGAGGCAATTGTGCGCAACAAGGAGCGCATCAAAATCGTATCTAAGGAGCGTATTCAGGTGGAGCTCAATAAGATAGTTCTCTCGCCCGTGCCCTCTATCGGCTTCGATTTGTTGCATTTAACGGGGCTGTTGGAGCTGATTTTCCCCGAAATGGAACGCCTTTGTGGTGTCGAGCGAGTGGGAAGTCATGCGCATAAAGATAATTTCCGCCACACTTTGAAGGTGCTGGATAATGTAGCCCGAAAGAGTGACGATTTATGGCTGCGCTGGGCAGCAGTTCTGCATGATATAGCCAAACCTTTGACCAAGGCTTACGACAAGAAGATAGGCTGGACATTCCACCAACATGAGGTTGTCGGCTCGAAGATGGTGCGCGATATATTCCGTCGCTTGAAGCTCCCGTTGGGTGAGCCCATGAAGTTTGTGCAGAAGATGGTCTACCTGCATCTGCGACCCATAATTTTGTCGGAGGATATGGTTACCGATTCGGCTGTTAGGCGTTTGCTGTTTGAGGCGGGTGACGATGTGGAGAAGCTCATGACGCTGTGCGAGGCCGACATCACTTCGGGCATAGATGCCAAGGTGAAGCGCTACCTTGCCAACTTCGAGTTGGTGCGCCGCAAGATGAAGGATTTGGAGGAGCGCGACAGAGTGCGCAACTTCCAACCACCCATTACGGGCGATATTATCATGCGCTGCTATGCCTTGCAACCCTGCAATACAATCGGCGAGATAAAGGAGATAATAAAAAATGCCATTTTGGATGGCGACATCCGCAACGACTTCGACGAGGCGTATGCCTTGATGGAGAAGTTGGCCGCCGAGCGAGGCCTTGTGAAGGTATGTGATGTAAAGCCGGAGGAGAGATAAAAGAGCAAAGAGCAAAGATGAAAGAGCAAAGATTTGTTATTTTTAATAATCTTTCATCTTTTATCTTTTATCTTTCATCTTGTTTTCGGCTCGCTTATTGCCGTTGATGTAATAAACGAGTGTTATGAAACATATCTTCTCTCAGATTCTTGACCTGCTTGCGAGGGCTTGGGCACGAGTAAATATCGTGGTGCTTATTACCTCATGTGTGGGTATTCTTATCGCTTATGTTGTCGGAGTTTATGTAACCGGCTCATTTCATCGGGTGTCGCAATGGATGGGGGCGCTGCTTGCCTGCTCTTCAGTTGTCATTGTGTTGCAAGCGGGTAATTTCCGCGAGTCATTGCGTCCTGCGGCGATGCGTATCTTAGGCACTTTTATCGGTGCTGCAATTGGCTATATCTATCTGAAATACTTCCACTTCAGCCTATTTGGAATGTTGTGCGCCATATTTCTGTTGGAGATGTTTTGCATGATGCTCGGAATCTATACCAAGAGCCGTATTGCTACAATTACGCTCATCATTATCCTACTTATCACGCAAATGGAACCTGCGATAAACCCCTTGACAAACTGCTTGTTGCGCTTTTTCGAGTCGGTTGTGGGTGTCGGGGTCGGCGTGGCGTTGCTATGGGTGATAGAACTATGGACTCGCCTGCGCACGCGCTTGTCGAATTCGGGGTGTGAAGAGGGTTGTCAAATAGATATGGAACAGATGCCTCTTCGCTGGGGGCATCTGCGAGTGGTGGCGATAGCCTCGGCCGAGCAGTTTATGGGAGGTGCGCTTGCTACACTGGTGGGTATTGTGATACCGATGTTCCAGCTTGTTGCCAATCCATCATTGTCGGCGTTTATGCAGGGTTTGGTTGCCTCGATGAGCCTTGTCGGAATTATGGTCGGCTCTTTGGTTATAGGGGGCTTGAGCGATAGCTATGGCTATTTGCGGTATTTTCGTTTGTGTCCCTTTATTGTTTTAGTCGGAGCTTTGCTTGTGATGTGGATTGATGATGAGTGGGGGCTTGCTGTGGGCCTATTCATCATGGGCTGCGGTATAGGCGGTGGTTATAGTCTGGATTTGGATTATATCTCCGAAATAATGCCTCGAAAATGGCGCTACCAAATGGTCGGAGTAGCAAAGTCCTCTTCAGCTTTGGGAAACATTTTGATGGCTGCGGCCTGCTATTATCTGCTCAGCGTCTTGAAGAGCCCCGAGGCGTGGAATAAACTGCTGTTTCTAATGGCTATTTTAGCTGTTGCAGCCATGCTTGGCCGTGTGCGGTTTGCCGAGAGCCCGGGGTGGCTTATGGCCCATGGGCTACGAAACCGGGCAGAACGGAGTATCCGCTATTTTTTAGGGCCGGATGTGGTCTTGAGGGGTGAAATCGAGCAGCGCAATGTTTCGGAGGAGCATGGCAAAAACGAGTGGTCACAACTGCTATCCAAAGGAAATATATCCAAGGTTATATTGAGTGGAGTTCCTTGGGCCTGCGAAGGCTTTGGCGTATATGGTGTGGGCGTTTTTCTTCCGGTTGTCATCATGGCATTAGGTCTGGGTGATGGCGATTCTAATGGCATGCAACATATCACCTCGGCGGTTAAAATCTCGGTTTATATCAACTTGTTTGTCGTGCTGGGTTTTTATATGGGGTTATATTTTATTGGCCGTGTTAATCATATTCGTCAGCAGGTTTATGGCTTTGTGGTTTGTGCCATGGGTCTTGTTATTTTGCTTGTGGGTTATGCTTTTCACCTTCCCCACGGCGTGATGATACTGGGATTTGTTATATATGAGCTATTTATGAATGGTGGGCCGCATCTTATGACATATATACTTCCACCCAAAATTTACCCCGTATCTGATAGAGGTGCCGGTGTCGGTTTGGCTGCGGCGTTTGGTAAAATTGGCGGAGTATTGGGGGTGTTTCTGATTCCAATGTTGCTGAAGTTAGGAGGGGTCTATCTTGTTATGTGCGTCACAATTGCATTGCAAAGTGTTGGTGCAATAGTGACCGCTGTGTTTGGTCGCAAATTGTTGCTGTCATAACTGCTTTGCGATATTGGCTTATTGGCGAAATCGCATAGAGAGGGGCTGTTCCAAACCGCACTTTTCAAGCAGAGCCAAATCCGAGAACACCTCTTCGGTTGAGGAGTCGGCGACAATGGCTCCTTGGTTTAATATGAGCGTGCGAGGGCATAATTCGGCTATGAGTTCCAGGTCGTGTGTGGCAATCAATATTGTATGCGAAAAATCGCGCAGTAGATTTATCAACTCGCGCCGAGCCTTGGGGTCTAAGCCTGTCGTCGGCTCATCCATGACCAAAATCGAAGGTGTCATCGCCAAAACCGTAGCTATGGCTATGCGGCGCTTCTCTCCGCCCGAAAGGGTGTGTGGCTCGCGGTGACGCAGGTGCTCGCAACCCACAGCCTGAAGTGCCTTGTCGACGCGCGACGAAACCTCCGAGGCCGAGAGCGGCATGAGCGAGGGCCCGAATGCAACATCCTCCTCTGCGGTGGGCATAAATAGCTGATTATCGGCATCTTGGAATACAAATCCCACGCGTTGGCGTATGGTGCTGAGGCTTCGCTCCGAGAGCTTTATGCCACCCACATCTATGCTCCCCTTCGAAGGCATGAGCAGCCCGTTTGTGTGCATCAGCAGAGTCGATTTCCCCGCTCCGTTGGCTCCGGCCAAAGCTACATGCTCGCCATGCGTGAGGCGAAACGATACGCCTCGCAGAGCCTCGTGCCCGTCGGGGTAGGCGAAGTGAACGGCATCGAAGTGCAAATAGTGGTGCATGGTAATGTGTGGTATTAAAATATCCTCTCGGCAAAGTGCAGTGTGCGCAGCAATAGGAGCGTAACGCCCCAAGCTATGATGTAAAACATATCGCGTCGTCGCCACCGCTCGGCATTATGCAGGGCGATGGCCGGCAGTTGTGTGTCGAAACCGCGTGAGGCCATCGCCTGCCCAATCTCCTCGCCGCGCCTTACCGAGCGCAGGAGGAGCTGCCCGACAAACATGCCCCACATCTTCAGGGGATAGCTCTTCTGCCCGAAACCTCGTGCTGCGCGCGCCTGCTGCATGGTGAATGCCTGCTCGACGATTAGGCGTATATATCTCATAATCATGTATATCTGCGATGAGAGTATGGCCGGCAAACCCAATTGTTGCAGGGCGCGGCATGTGGGGTAAATGCCGGTGGTGGCAACGAGAAGTATGGCGGCTTGCAGCGAGAGTGTTCCGCGCACGATTATCGACAAAAAAGTTATCCACCCGCGCGTTATCACCACCTCTCCGATTTGAAACATCGCCTCCCGTTGATAAAAGATGTTTGGCAGGGCGATGAGCGCCATCAGGGGTGCAATCAGCAACGAGCGCCGCAATACTCTGCCATAGCCTATGCCACCTATGGCGGCAGTCATAATGGGGTAGAGCGCAAAGAGCATCAACTCCGAGAGCCTTTCCACAGGCATCGAGAGCATCGCGAGCAGAAATATCACCGTAACCAGAACTTTGGCGCGCGGTGCAATCTGCCTTAGGGGTGAGCGTCGGCGTGAGGAACTTTCAATCTCGTCGAGCAGCCATAAAAGGCGCATCAGTTTGTTGCTCATGACTTTGCGCGAGGCGAGAATATGTAGGTGAGGATGAATACAATGAGTATTATGGCGCCACTGCCGAGTATTCCGGCAAGTGAGGTGTTGTAATCGGGAAGCAACGCGGTATGTTCCTGGATGCACAGGGCCGAGGCGTGGTAAGCATTGTCGGGCAAAGCCAACTCTTCGCCGCCCGACACTCGCTCTATCGACCACTCCAAGCCGTCGGGTTTTGACGATGCTATCCACGAAAACGAGGCGCCTACGACCAATGCAACAATGGCGAATGTCGATATTATCCGCCCCAATCGGCGGTGCTGCGGTGTGGAGTCCTTGTTCATGTCCGGAATCAAATCGCGGCGATAGCGCTTCACAATGGCGAGAATGACCGCTGTGGCTACTCCCTCACACAGGCCTACGGCCAAGTGAATAGCGACCATGTAGACCAAGAATCGTCGCATGGGAAGTGCCGTGACGCCCGATAACGATGTCTCGATGGTGACGGCAACGGCGCCAAAAAACAGAGCCATTATCGAAGTTACAATCGAGGCTATGCTAATGCGTAGTGTGGTGGCATTTGGCGTAATGATGTTGCGGAAAAACATGGGATATGCCACCAGGCACGACATCGCAGCCATGTTTATGATGTTGCAACCTAAAGCAAGCAGACCTCCGTCGGCAAAAATCAGACATTGAATAATCAATACCGCCGTGAGGGTCAGAAATGCAGCCCAAGGTCCCAGCATCGCCGCCAGGAGTACGCCTCCAACGATATGCCCGCTGGAGCCCGTGCCGGGGATTGTGAAGTTTATCATCTGTGCGGCAAAGATAAATGCGCCCAAAACGCCCATTAGCGGAAATGATGGGCGCGAGCGAGGCGTGGAGCTGTCGTTTCGAGGTTGAGAGCTCTGCCGTATGGCTATTGCGGTGAGAATTGCTGCACCGACTCCCGTCACCGCAGCTACGGTCGGGGAGATTAATGCGTCGGACATGTGCATAGGTTCGTGTTTTTTTTGAGTTGTGACAATTTAGTTGCGAGGCTCTGCTTGTCGCTTGTTGTGCTTGGCCAGATGCGGTTTCCTTTCGTCGTCCCACGACGAGTGGTCGGGCGAAGATTGGTAGTCCAAGCGTATCATGGGCAAAAGGAACAACCAGGTGGCTATGCAGAAAGGACCCGTAAGGGTGGGTATGCCCAACGGCTGCAAAACGATATTCATTGCCGCCTGGACAAATACGGTCACTATAACGCCCATCGCAGCCCACAATGCCGAGTTCCAATTGGGTTTGTAAAAGATGGTCGCCAAGGCTATGGCCGTAAGCACAGGGCTGAAGCTATACATACCCTCCGAAACATCACTGCCTGCGGCTTTCAGGGCTATGGCGCATAGCAACGCTATGGCCGAACCTATCGCCGCCCATAGTGATGCCCAGCGGTCGCTAATGTAGAGAGCTATGAGAATCAATATCCCGGCTTCCCACGAGTTGAGCAAAAAGACTTGTGCGATGCCCTTCAGCCAATACTCTAAAAGGTGCAGAGGTGGTATGGTGCTGAGCGAGGTGAAGTCGGAGGGTAGCGACGGTGTGGTCATATCCTCGATTGGGAGGCCCTGCATGGCACGCGCGGCAAGCAGGAATATCCAGGTGCACAACACAAAGGGGAAGGTGAACGAATTTACCCTCCATGGAGCCATGACATTGTTGAGGCCCGAGCGCACCCATGTGGTCATGGCGGCGCATATCACCAGGGCAATCCACATGGCGGCGTTTTCGTCCAAAAAGGTGGGGAATGCACATCCCACCAATATGCCGTTGAAGCCCCACAGGCCTTGCTGCCCATCTTTTTGCGGCAGTCGTAATATATGCCCGGTGACGGTCGAGGTTGCCAAGCCGAGCAATGCTCCCCATGCAACCATTATGTCTGACTCGCGCAGAGCACCCCAAAATATTGCTACTAAGAAGATTAGTCCGGTCCAAACATTATTTTGGAACATCACTTGCCCGGCCCCACGCAACAATTCGTCTATAATGCTGCGAGTGGTTTGTTCTGAAATTCTCTTGTCGATAGAAGTTGATTCTTCCATGATTTTTCTGCTTTTTATGAGTTATTGAATCTGTTTCGGAATCGTATCGTTTAGGCTTGTAAACATCGAGCTTTTCAGGCGTATTTATCGCCACGGGAAATCCTCCTTGAGTGGTCGACCCTTCATCCTGTGGCGTACGGCCGAGGCAAAATGTCGTATCGTGCGCTTTACCTTGTGGCTGCTGTTGCCCAAAATCTTATATTGCACACCACATCCGTTTGGCAGGCGGGTTATGCCGGCCGCGAGCTCTTCTTGTGGGTCAAAAAACGGCATGGTTGAGGCATATATATCCTCTGACGCTTCCTCAGGGGCAAGAACAATTACATTTGCCACGATGTCAAACTCTGCCATTGCACCTACGGCCTGAGGCGAGTGTTGCTCGGGGCGAACGATAAATTTCTCGCGAAACAAAGGCTCTCCGTTTTCGCGTTCGGCTTGCACCGAGAAGGATAAAATATCATACTGAAAACGCTCTCCCTCGCCGAAAAATCTCCGTCCCGAGAATAGTGTTTCGGCATAGATTAAAGTGGCCGACGGCGCAATTATTATGCGTGTGTCGGAGTGGTAGCGCGTGTGGCGGCATGGGATTATCGGCTCGGGCAGATATTCCAAATAGCTCCCCTGCTCAAGACGAATGGTCTGCCGCATCGCCGAGAAGTTGTAACGCATCTCGGCAAGCTTCGTGGCAGCTCCCGTCGAGAGATGCACCATGGCTCCGCGTCGTAGCGTGAAAATCTGTTCATAGCGATCGCCGTCGACATTGGGCCCTCCCGACGAGAGTATGTAGACACATGCCATCGAGGGCAGCTCCTCGTCGAAATAGAGTGCTTGCTGCACAACAAGGGGTACGCGGCGTTCCCAATCGCGCAGTATCGTGCGGCCGTTCTGGTCACATTCAAATCCGAGGCGTAAGAAGCCGGTTTTTCCTATGGTGCCGGCCGGAGCAGCCTTGGGTTCGGCGGTGTAGGGCAGCATCTCGTGCGGAGTGGTCGCAGAAGTGTCGTTCGGAGTATCTCTCATGCTATTTGTGTTCGGTTGCGGGGTTATCAAACAACGCCTCACGACGGATAAGCGTAACCAGTTCCTCGATACCTTCGCCCGTCATGCAGTTTGTGAAGATAAAAGGTTTTGTGCCACGCATCGCCTGCGAGTCGTGACGCATAACCTCCAAGTCGGCCTTGACATAGGGCGCGAGGTCGGTTTTGTTTATCACAAGTATGTCGGATTGCGATATTCCGGGTCCATCTTTTCGTGGAATCTTATCCCCTGCGGCAACATCTATCACATAGATAAAATAGTCGACCAACGCAGGGCTGAATGTCAGTGTGAGGTTGTCGCCACCCGATTCTATGAGCACAACATCGCCGTCGGGAAAGCGGCGCTCCATATCCTCGACCGCGGCCAAGTTCATCGAGGGGTCTTCGCGTACGGCCGTATGCGGACATGCGCCCGTTTCCACTCCAATGATGCGCTCCTCCATCAGTATGCCTTTGAGCATGCGTCTTACATGCTTGGCATCTTCGGTGGTGACCACATCGTTTGTAATTATCAATACACGATGCCCCAACTCCAAGAGTCGTGGCGTTATGGCTTCGATTATGGCGGTTTTACCCGAACCTACGGGCCCGCCAATACCTATTCTGCAAGTGTTATTCATTCTTGTCGTCAATTCATAAATAGTCGTTTATCGCCCTTTTCGTGGAGCGATGCCATGATGTCACATTCGGGCATAAAGGCATTCATTTGGTCGAGCCGGCAAACCGAGGCTTCAATATACAAAGGCTCGATGCGAGGTGCCATATTCCATAGTATGCGCTGGGTTGCGATGTGCGATGTGCGCATGCAACGCAGTGCTGCTCCAAGAATAATGCTGGCGGCCCCATAGCATATCGAGCAGAACAACTCCTCGCGTGTGATACCGCATAGAGCCGTCATGAGGCCTTGAGTCGTGGCATATGTTGCTGCAACCTCACCCTTGTGAATATCGCTGAGCCATCTACGGAGTGTAGGGTCGTCGGTAAGAGCAGCACCCAATTCGGCGAGCTTGCGCCCCATGCGCTGAGACATTTGGCGAGCTTCGTCGTTGAGTTTTGTGCGTAGCAACATGCTGTCGGCATCCGCAATGCGGGTATAATCTTGGTCGCAATATGCCTGATGCGCATGCAATGCCGCCACGGCATCGGTAAAGGCTGCCGAGCGAACTACCTCCATGCAGTATTGCCCCAAGCTCACCTCGTCGTTTACCACGCCCCATTCTACGGCACTCTCCAGGGTATTGGAGAAAGAAAAAGTACCCACGGGGAGTGCCGAGTCTGAGAGTTGTAAAAGTCGAATGAGTGTAGCTGTCGAATTTCGATTAATGCTCATGCCCGGTGTGCGAATGAGAGTGTGTGGAGGCGTGTTCCGCTCCTCCGAATAAGCGCCGTATTTCGTGTGGTGCGAGGTAGGGTATAATTTGCGCTCCGGGATGGAACGAAAAGTCAATATCCTCAAAGTTGTGAGTCTGCATGACGCTTGTCATAACCTTCTTGTCTACCGTCATAGGTACATATACCATGCAACCCTTCACCACCGCCGGCCAATGTTGGTTGCCGAGTGCGTGCCCCAACTCAACGGCAGTGTGGATTATGTCATCGGGCTCTTTTTGTATCAAAGAGCCCAAATCTATAACCATCACCTCGTTGAGGTCGAGGCGCACAACGATGATTCGATTAGCCTTCGAGTCGAAGGCTATAATATCGCCGTCGCGCAGTTTCTCGTTGCGCCGAAGTGCTATGGCGTACTCCTTGTCTTGGCGGTCACGCACCACAAAACGACTCTTCTGAGCTGTCCATTGGTCGAGCATAATCTCCTCTCTTTGGGCTTGAGAAAATCGCACTGCGACCTCCTTGTCGGCTAAGTTGCCGATAATTTCGTTGCATATTATCATCTTCTTCCGACAGCTATCTGTTAACCAAACCAATAAAGCTGCGATAATGAAAACTTCTCGGCCGGTTTCACATAGGCATGACACCTGTTTACCAATACCTCGAAGGTCTCGGGATTCACCTCAATCGAGGGCATTGCACCGTTGCGAACCATGTCGTTTTTCGTCAGCTGGCGCGTGCGACGCACGGGTAATACCTGACGATGCAGATGTAGGCGTTTGGCAATGTCGTTTTGGTAGGCGGCCTGTGAAACGAATGATATACATCCATCCGACAAGGCTTTGCCGTAGGCGCCGAACATCGGACGATAGAGGCAGGGCTGAGGTGTTGGCAGCGAGGCATTAGCATCGCCCATATTTGCCCAATTTATCATACCTCCCTTTATCACCATCTTGGGCTTTGCCCCGAAGAACTGTGGCTCCCAGAGTACAAGGTCGGCAATCTTGCCCTTCTCGACTGAGCCTATGTAGTCCGACATACCGAATGTTATGGCGGGATTTATCGTTATCTTGGCTATGTAGCGCAAGACGCGGAAGTTGTCGTTCTCGGTGGAGTCCTCGTGTAGGCGTCCGCAGGCATTTTTCATAAACGATGCCATCTGGAATGTGCGCATGAAGGATTCGCCGATGCGGCCCATGGCTTGCGAGTCGCTCGACACCATCGACAAAACGCCCAAATCGTGCAGGACATTCTCGGCAGCTTGCGTTTCGGGTCGTACGCGACTCTCGGCAAATGCTACATCCGAAGGAATCTTGGGATTCAGGTTGTGACACACCATAATCATGTCGAACAATTCGGCTTGCGAATTTATGCCAAACGGAAGTGTCGGATTGGTCGAAGAGGGTAATACGAAGGGCATGGAAGCGACCTTCAACAGGTCGGGAGCGTGACCTCCGCCGGCGCCCTCGGTGTGGTAGGTGTGAATCGTGCGACCATCAATCGCCGCAATTGTATCCTCGACATATCCCGCCTCGTTGAGCGTGTCGGTGTGGATTGCTACCTGCACATCATAGCGGTCGGCAACCTTTAGGGCGGTGCGTATGGCGGCAGGTGTCGAGCCCCAATCTTCGTGAATCTTAAGTCCGCATACGCCAGCTTCGATTTGCTCTTGTATGGGGGCCTTTGCCGAGCAGTTACCCTTGCCCAAAAGACCTATGTTTACGGGTAGCTCCTCGCACGATTTGAGCATCTGCTCGGTGCTCCATCGTCCCGATGTTATGGTTGTGCCGTTGGTTCCGTCGGTGGGGCCTATTCCGCCTCCGACGAGAGTTGTGATGCCGTTGCTTAGGGCTGTGTAGGCCTGTTGGGGTGAAATCATGTGCACATGCCCGTCGATACCTCCGGCCGTCAGAATCAGATGCTCGCCCGATATGGCATCGGTTGCAGCTCCTGTAACCAATTCGGGACAAACGCCCTGCATGGTGTTGGGGTTACCTGCCTTGCCTATGCCGGCAATGCGACCATCCTTGATGCCCACATCGGCCTTCACGACACCTAAAACGGCGTCGATGATGGTTACATTTGTGATTACAATGTCGAGTGCGCCCTCTTCCGAAGTCATGGTGTTTGCTAATCCCATGCCGTCGCGCAGGGTCTTTCCTCCGCCGTAGACCACTTCATCGCCATATTTGCGCAGGTCGCGTTCGATTTCGACATAAAGGTCGGTGTCGCCTAAGCGAATCTTGTCGCCCTTGGTCGGCCCAAATAAGTTGTTATACTCTTGTCGTGTACTTATTGCCATGATTTTACTGTTTTTGATTCTCTTTGTTACTATGTTCGGTATTGTGCTTGCGCGAGCATTTGAATCCCGCCTTGTGCATATGCTCTATGGCTCGATGTTGTGTAGGTAGATACATCGGCGTATCTTCGTCGCCGGCATAGCCGTTTACCAAGCCATTGAAACCTACGATGCGACGCTTGCCGGCGTAGCTGACCACTTCGACCTGTTTTTCATCTCCGGGCTCGAAGCGTACGGCCGTTGTGGCCGGGATGTTCAGGTGGCAACCAAATGCCGCCTCGCGGTCGAACTCCAAGTAGCGGTTTACCTCGAAAAAATGGAAGTGTGAGCCCACCTGAATGGGGCGGTCGCCCGTGTTGCGTACGGTGAGGGTGGCGGTGCGTCGCTCCTGATTGTAGGGTATCTCCTCGCTGCTTAAGACAGTGCCTCCGACGGGTATTGCCTCTGTGGGGTAAAAGCCTCTATCCGAGGGGTATAGCTCATGTTTGGTAGCCTTTGCTGCGCGACTCTCCTCGGCTGCGGATTTATGCTGCGCCGTTACTTTTGCGGCATTTGGTGCCGCCGTTTTATTTTTTATCTCCATAACGCATTATTTTATAGGGTGGTGAATACTCACAAGTCGCGAACCGTCGGTAAAGACCGCCTCGACCTGCAATAGTTCAATCATGTCGGCAACGCCCTCCATAACATCCTCCTTGCGTAGTACGGAGGCAGCGTTGCTCATTACTTGTTCTACGGTGTGCCCTTCGCGCGCACCCTCAATAGCTGCCGAGGTGATGTATGCCACCGCCTCGGGATAGTTCAGCTTCAACCCCTTTTTCAGTCGTCGTTCGGCGATTATGCCGAGTGACAAGAGGGTTAATTTGTCGAATTCTTTAGGTGTTAAATGCATATTGAATAAAATAATGAGATTATGCCGTATCTTTGGCAAAGAATATGCCAAACCGATGTGTGATGTGTGGCATTGAAATTGAACTGTTGATTGAAAAATAAGGTGTAGTATGTTAAAATCAATGCTTATTGCAGGCTTAGGAGGCTTTATTGGTACTTGCCTGCGCTTCTTGACCGGCCGCTTGTGCCATATGCTCACGGCGGCAGCTTTCCCATGGGGGACTTTTGTTGTGAATATCGTGGGTAGTTTTTTGATAGGAATATTTTTCGCCCTGGCCGAAAAGAACGGGGTTATATCGCCCGCGATGAATGTTTTTCTTATCACCGGCTTTTGTGGCGGACTTACCACATTCTCATCCTTTGCCGATGATATGTATCTGCTGCTTACGCAGCGCCATTGGCTGGTGTTTGTGCTCTATGCCGGTCTGACATTTATGCTGGGCTTGCTGATGGTCTGCCTCGGTCGCTGGGCCGTTAGGGGGTAGAGCGTTGTCGATAGGGTGCAAAGCAGGTTGTGCCGACATTTCGATATTTTAATGTAAAATGAGTGGCGTATGCTGACTCTCGCAGTTCAGCATACGCCACTTCTGTTTCTTGGTCGGGAGATACTGATTTTTTGTTGTTTGCTATACTCGCTCCAAAATCCGCTTTACGGCGGGAATTTTCATTATCGGGAGCAGAGCCCACGCAGGTAGAATGGCGCAGAGGGCCGCCTCTAACTTGGTCCAAAAGCCGGGAAGGCATTTTCTGCGGCGGTGTAACATTGCGCGCAAGGCTCGGCGAGCCACATCCTCGGCAGAGAGCATCAGTCCCAGGCGAAGTAGTATGCGGCGCGTACTATCCTCCAAATTATAGAAAGGTGTATCTACTGCCGAAGGGAAGACCGTAGTGACGCCCACACCCTTGCTGCGCATCTCATACCATAGCGACTGCCCGAAGCTCTTTAGATAGGCCTTTGTGGCGGCGTAATGCGAGATTGTGGGGTAGGGAGTCCATGCCGTTACCGACGACATCAAAAGAATATGCCCGTGTCCACGCTTTGTCATCTCTGTGGCAAATAATCGGCATAACTTCGTAGGCGTGGTGCAGTGTAGTGCTATGATTTTTGATAGTCGCTCCTCGGGGGTTCGCTCTAAGGTCGAAAAAAGCAGCATGCCGGCATTGTTGATAAGAATCTCCACTTCGCCGTCGATGTTTTGTGCAAAGTCGAATACCCTTTGAGCGGCATTGTCGTCGGTCAAATCGACACACAAAGGCAGCGCCTCGACGCCATATTCTGCATGCAACGACTCGGCTACGCGGCTATTCTCCTCGTCGCGTTCGCTCACTACGACGATATTATATCCCTTTGCTGCCAGTTGTCGGGCATATTCCCGACCTATACCTGACGATGCTCCTGTAATAACTGCAAATTGTTTCATGCTATTAAGATTACCCCTCCCCCTCCATTCATCACCACACACCCTGCTCTCCGCTCTTTCTCCTTGGGATGAGGTGCAAAGGTGATTGAAAAACAAAAGGCGCTGATTTTCAGCGCCTTTTTTGTAGTGGATAGGGGATTCGAACCCCTATGTCATGCGTGAGAGGCATGTATCCTAGCCCTTAGATGAATCCACCATTGTTGTTTCGTGGTGCAAATATAGAGCAAAAAAATGATTCTGCAAATTTTTTTCGAAAAAAAGTGAATTTTTTTACTCAAAACACCTCACAACACTCCGAAAACGGCAATCTCGACCTGCGAATAGGCTGTTTAATTTAGGTAATCGAGAATATTTCCGCTGATTTGCATAAGCGAAATTTCACACAACTTCGCATTATACTCGGCTGTCAGGATACGCTCCTCGGCATCCAAGAGGCTCTTCTGTGCCTCGCGCATGTCGATACCTGCCAAGTTACCCAACAAGTAGCGCTCCATGGCAATTTCGTAATTCTCCTTTGCCGAAATCAGATTTTGAGTTTCGAGCTTTATAACCTCCAGATTATTTTGGTATGCCTGCCAGAAATTCGCCAAATTGGCCATCAGTTCCAACTCTAACTGCTCGCGAGAGTATTGCGCATTCTCAATCTCGATTTGGGCATTGCGCTGCTCGCGGCGGCGATTACCGTCAAAGATTGTAAAACCGAGCTTCAAACCCACATTTGGGCCTAAAGTTCCGCGCGACTTAAACTCCCCTCCACCAAAGTAGTTGTGGGTGTATCCATATCCGGCCATGAGTTGCAGATAGGGATAATTGCGCGATTTTACAGCCTTGAGTTCCAACTCTGAAAGCGCGGTATTGCGGTCGGCAATCAAGAGAGCCACATTTGTAGAGGCAGTTTGCGCAGCCAAAGAGTCCCACTTAAGGTGGTCGTTCACCCATATCACCGAATCGCGCGCCGAGCAGCGTTCGTTAATATCTTTGCTTGCCATCAATTCGTTCATGCGGATGCGCGATGAGGCAACCAGTTCCTGCTGGGTCATATACTGCGAAGAGTCGGCGTTGAAATCAACGCGGGCCTGCAACAAATCGAGGCGCGAGAAGCTGCCGATGCGGAATCGCTCCTCGGTAATACGCAGACGCTCGCGCGAGAGTGCCACCGCATAGCGATAGTTCTTCAGGCGAATGGTTTGCTGGATAAGGTTGTAATACTCGGCGGTGATATTTGCCACCAAGTCCTCTATTGCCAGACGGGTTTGCAACTTCCCGACCTTCTGCATCTCGCGCAACTTGGCATAATTGGTCTGCATGCGCAAGCCGTCGAAAATGGTCCAATTGAGCGACAAGCCCACATCTACGCTTTGGTCATAGGTGGCTTTGTCGACGATATTCGCACCATTTTCGGGCGTTGTGGTCGTTCTGTCGGCATTGCCGGCATAACCGGCCGAGAGGTCGAGCGTGGGGAGCATACCGGCCGAGGCTCGCGTAGCATTATTATCGCTTATGCGCTCCTCATTGCGCTGAATAAGAATCTCGTAATTGTTCTCAAGGCCTTGTTCCAAGCACTCGCGCAGCGACAACAAACGATGTTGCGCCGAGGCGGTGGAGATGGCTGCGAAGGCCACCATTATAGAAAGAATGTATCTCATAATGCTCATTTATAATCTTTTACTTCTGTCGGTTGATACATACGAATAGATTGCCGGCACGACATATAGAGTCAGGATTGTCGAAACCAACATTCCGCCCACAACCGTAACACCCATAGCGATACGGCCATTTGCACCCTCACCCGTAGCCATGGTCAAAGGCAGCAAGCCGAGGATTGTAGATGCACTCGTCATCAAAATCGGGCGCATACGCTGCAACGAAGCCTGCTCGATAGCCTCCATCTTACTCAAGCCCGAATCCTGCTTCTGGTTGGCGAACTCCACGATAAGAATACCGTTCTTCGCCACCAAGCCGATAAGCATAATGATACCGATTTGGGTGTAGATGTTCATTGTCTGACCGGTTGTGGCCATAAAGACCAACGCTCCGGCAATAGCCAACGGCACGGTAAGCATAATCACAAGCGGGTCCTTGAAGCTCTCGAACTGAGCCGCCAAAATCAGGTAGATAAGCACGATGGCCAGCAAAAAGGCAAACATCAGGCTCGAGGAACTCTCGCGGAACTCCTTAGAATCACCCGAAAGGGCGGTGCGGAAATCGTCGGGAAGAACCTCCGCAGCAATGCGGTCCATCTCTTTCAAACCATCTCCAATCGTCTTACCCTTTGCCAAACCTGCCGATACGGTAGCCGAGAGGAAACGGTTGTAGTGGTAGAGCTGCGGCGGAGCAACATTCTCCTCAAGCGACACGAGGTTATCCATCTGAATCATCTCACCTGCGCTGTTACGCAGATATATCGACTTTAGGTCCGAGGGCTTGTTTCGCTGCTGGCGGTTTATCTCGGCCAAAATCTCATACTGCTTGCCATTCATATAGAAATAACCCATGCGCTGACCACTCAATCCATATTGCAGCGTTTGGGCAATGTCGCGCGTAGATACACCTAACATATTTGCCTTGTCGCGGTTTATGGTGATGCGCGCCTCGGGTTTACTGAACTTCAGGTTGACATCGGCCATGCGGAAAACATCACTCTCGTAGACGCGTTCCATGAATTTGGGCAACACCTCCTCCAAACGCTCGATGGTTGTGGCCTGCAATACATATTGCACGGGCATGCCTCCGCGTCGGCCACCAAAGGTCGATTGCTGACGCACAAAGGCGCGAGCCTTGGTCTGCTTACTTACCGCCGCAGTTATCTGCTCGGCAATCTCCATCTGCGAGCGCTTGCGGGTCTGAATATCCTCCAATGCAATCTGAATGTTTCCCGAACCGCTACTTACGCGTGCGGTGACATACTTTGATTCCGGCACCAGAGAGTCTATAATGGCATTCACATTCTCCGTATAGTCGCGAATAAACTCATAGGTTGCACCCTCCGAACCCTTGGTGTTGATGTTAATCTGTGAGCGGTCCTCCAGTGGAGCCAGCTCGGCGGGGATTGTGCTCCACAGCCAGCCGATAACGACAAACATCACCGCGCAGAGCGGTAGGGCAATCCAGCGACGATGGAGGAAACCCTCCAAGGTGCGGCTATAAAAGTCGTTCAACCACTCGAAGAATGGCTCGGTCTTGTTATAGAGCCACGACTGCTTCTCCTGCTTAACGAGCAACTTCGACGCCAGCATCGGTGTTACGGTCAAAGCCGCAAAGGTCGAAATCAGCACCGCTCCCGATATCACAAGGCTAAATTCGATAAACAAGCGGCCCGTCATACCCTCCATAAAGACAATGGGGAAGAATACCGCCAAAAGGGTAATCGAGGTGGAGATTACGGCAAAGAAAATCTCCTTCGCGCCTTCGATTCCGGCCTCAAATGGCGACATACCTCGCTCGATGCGGATGTAGATGTTTTCGGTCATAACGATGGCGTCATCGACAACCAAACCCACCGACAAGACCACCGCCAACATCGACAATACATTTATCGAGAAGCCGGCGAGATACATCAAAAAGAAGGTACCGATAAGTGACACCGGAATGACGATACAGGGGATGAGCGTAACGCGGAAGTTGCGCAAGAAGAGGAAGATGATGATAATAACCAGGATGAAGGCCTCGTAAACCGTCTGCTTAACCTCGGCAATCGAGGCGCGTATAAAGTGGGTATTATCAAAACCGTAATTCAGCACAACATCGTCGGGCAAATCCTTGCGCATCTGGTCGACACGCTCATACACCGCATCGGCAATCTCGATATGGTTTGCTCCAGGCTGCGGCACAACCACAACGCCGACCATGGGAATACCGTTCATTTTCATGTAAGAACGGGTATCCTGAGGTCCGAGTTCGGCGCGACCAATATCGCTGAGGCGAATAATGCGGCTGTCGCTCTCGCGAATTACCAGGTCGTTGAACTCTTGCGAGGTGTGCATAAGACCCATGGTGCGGATTGTAAGCTCGGTGGTGTTACCCTCGATACTTCCCGACGGAAGCTCGACATTCTCCCTATCCAAAGCGCTCTTCACATCCACAGGCGTAATGCCATAACCCGCCATTTTCGCCGGGTCTAACCATATGCGCATCGAATAGCGCTTCTCGCCCCAGATTTGCACAGCACTCACATCGCTGATGGTCTGCAACTGCTCCTTGATCGTGAGGTCGGCAATCTCGCTTATCTCCAAGAGTGAGCGTTTGTCGCTCTGTACTGCCACCATCAAAATCGGCATGGCGTCGGCATCGGCCTTCGACACCGTCGGGGGGTCGCAATCGCGGGGCAACCAGCGCTGTGCGCGTGACACCTTGTCGCGAACATCATTCGCGGCGGTTTCAAGGTCTACCGAGAGCTCGAACTCCACGGTAATGCGGCTCTGACCCTGCGAGCTGACACTCGAAAGTGAGCGAATACCCGGAATACCGTTGATATTCTGCTCCAGAGGCTCGGTAATCTGGTTCTCGATGACATCGGCATTGGCTCCCGGATAGGAGCAGGTGACCGAAATAATGGGGTTATCTACGCTGGGGTACTCTCTCACACCCAAATAGCTGTAACCAATTATACCGAAGATTACAATTATAAGGGTCAACACCGTAGCGAGTACCGGGCGTCGTATGCTAAGTTCCGAAATATTCATAGTCGCAGGATTTATTCTATAACATCAAGTTTTACGGGCAAATCCTCGCGCAACTGAAGTGTTCCCGAAGTGATAATCGTATCGCCGACGCTCAAGCCCTCGGTGATATGGATAAGGGCATCGGTGCGTAGGCCGGTTTTTACGGCTACGGCATGCGCCTTGCCGCTACGGTAGACATAGACCTTATCAATACCCATTTCAGGCACAATCGCCTCCGTAGGAATAGCTATGGCGTTGGGAATATCCTGCATGCGGATGCGGGCCGAGATAAAGCGTCCGGGCATCAGACGACCATTTGTGTTGGGGTAAGTGGCACGCACGGCAAGTGTGCGGGTTGCCATATCCACCTCCGACTCCTTGGCGTAAACCGAGGCGCGATAAATCGTGTTCTGACCCTCGACGGTAAATGTTAGGGGAGTGCCGATTTTAATCTGGTCGGCATAACGCTCAGGTATAAACATATCAATCTTCAGGGGTGAGATTTTTGTAAGTTTAGCCACCACGACGCTCGGTGAGGCATAGGCACCCTCGCTGACATTTCTCAGACCTATAACGCCGTCAAACGGAGCTCTTAGTTCGGTAAGGGCAATGTTCGAATTTATAATCTCGATTTCGGCATTGAGCTTTGCCAGCTCGGTGCATGCCTGCTCGTAGGCCTCCTGGCTCACGGCATCTTTCTTGAGAAGTGCGCTGTGGCGATATACGCGGTCCTGAGCCAATTTAAGCTGCGCTTCGTAGCGGGCCAACTGTGCAACCAGGGGCTTGTCGTTCACCTTGGCCAACAAATCACCCTTGCGCACGGCTGTACCCTCTTGGAAGTTGATGGTAGCAATTTTTCCCGAGGTTTCGAATGTCAAATCCACCTCCTCGTCGGGCAGCAGGTTACCCACCATCGCTATATCGTCGGTCAGAGATTGGGTTTGGATGACCATGCCGTTTACATTTAGGATATTGCGCGCGGGAGCACTCTTCTTGGGCGCTTCACTATTGCCCTGAGAAGTGTGGTGGGTTGTGTAGTATTTATACCCGGCACCCAGCAGGCAAAAAACGACAATCAGAATTGCTGTAATAATCCATTTTCTTTTCATCGGGAAGAATTGTTTGGTTTAACATAAATCAAATGCAAAGATACAAAAAAGTATCTAAAATAGGCCAAAAATCGGCTTATCACCATAGGTGAAGTGACAAAAATAGGCGATGAAATTTATTTCAATCGCCCATTTTCGCCTTTTTCGACTTTTGCAAATTGGCCCATGCTTATAAAAATAGGCCAAGGCCTGTTGAGCCTTCCCGCTTTTGGGTTTGATAGAATCGGGTGAAGACTCGCGCTTTCCTGCAGCCTTGAGCTCGGCAAGCAGCTCGAGTCCGCTACTATCCGGCAGCATAACATCGAGTAATATACAGTCGTATTCATACGCAGCAAGCTTCTGCGATGCTGAAGTGTAGTCGTATGCCACCTCTGCGACATATCGCTCTGCGATGAGAGAGCTTTGCATGATGTCCGACAACTCGCGGTTGTCTTCGACGATGAGAATCTACATTTATTATAATAAGGTATAGCGGTTTGGTGCAAAGTTCTTTACAAATACCGAAAAGAAACTGAATTTTCGTGGTAATATGATTGTTTTGAAAAAAAGTCCGCCACTTTCGATATGGCGGACCTTTTGAATGATGGGAGAAAACTCCTGAAAATCTGTTATTTATCCTTGCGGCGCTCGATTTGGCGCTTCATAACATCCATAACATTGTCGATGGCCTCCTCGAAGGTGCGGGCCTGCTCCTCGACGCGAATATCGCCACCCGGCATGCGAAGTGTCACAACAGCAATCTTGTTGCCGTGCTCGTCGTCTTTGTCGAGCTTTAGTACAACATCTACTCCCGTAGCATTTTCAGCTACTCGGTCCAACTTGGCTAATTTCTTCTCGATGAATTCTACCAACTTCGTGCTGGCGTCGAATTTCACTGACTGAATCTGTACATTCATAGCCTTCAAATTTTAGAATTAAACAATATAATAGTAGGTCGAAGACCTTATTTTGTCGTTCTCTTGCCTCGCCGTCACCCTTCCCGTTTACGGCTCAATACCCTTTGTACCGGCGGTCTCTTTTGAGCGGGGGTGCGCCTGGGCATAAACCCTAATCAGCGATGCAATATTGTTGTGCGTATAGACTTGCGTCGCTTGTAGCGAGGCGTGGCCCATCAGCTCCTGTATCTCGCGCAAATCGGCGCCGTCGTTGAGCAGGTGTGTAGCAAAAGTATGCCTCAATACATGGGGCGAACATTTCCCGCTCACTCCGCACTTCCGCAGAAGGCGTGCCACACTGCGCTGAACATCGCTACGCGAAATGCGACAACCTTGTGAGGATAAAAATAGTGCATTTTCATCACTTATGCAAATATTTTCGGGATAATTTTCCTGCGAAAAGCGTTTCACCTCCTCTTTGACACGGCCGACCAAGGGTATCATTCGTTCTTTGCTGCCCTTTCCGAATACGCGCAAGGTGGAAAAGTCGGAACTAAAATCGCTTTTGTCAATATTTATAAGTTCGGCAAGGCGTATGCCACAAGCATAAAACAGCAGGGTGAGCATGGCATCGCGACGCTCGCGCCAATCACCCGTCGAAAGTTCTTGGAGGGCCTGTGTTACAAGGTTTGTCATCTGTTCGAGTGGTACAAACTTGGGTAGACGCTTTGCGCTCTTCATGGCGAAGAGCCTGATGAGTACATCCCGCTCAATCATATCGCGTTTTTGCAGATAGCGATATAACGACCTGATGGATGAACGCATGCGGTTGATGCTCTGCGGTTTGAGTTTGCGCTCGTCGGCAAGGTACACCACCCAGCTGCGTAAGTCTTCACCCTTAACCTTCATGAGCGAAAAGTCTGTGGCGGAACTCTTCTTGCCCCACGCAATAAAATCATGTATGTCGCGCATGTAATTTCGTATCGTGAGGGGCGAGTAGCGACGCTCGGCTGCGATATAATTATAAAATATCGCCAGCAGTTGTTCGTTCGTGAACTCATTATGTCGCCTCTGTTGTTTCATTCGTTGGTTTGGTATAAACTGCGATTAAAGAACTCGCCACACAAATATACAAAAATAAGGAGTATGAGCCTATTTTTGTAAATGATAATTCTACGAATTATGAAAAAATCATTACCTTTACTGCACAATTCGAAAACTACAAAACAGAAAACATACCTTTATTATGGCTATTACAAGAAAAGATTTTCTTAAAACGCTGGGAGGAATTGCGGCTTTGACCATTATTCCTCGTCGCGTGCTTGGTGGTGAGGGACATATAGCTCCCAACGACCAATTGACCAAGGGTATCATTGGTACCGGAGGTATAGGACTGAATACGCTGCATTTCTCGAGCGACGAGCGATGCCGCTTGGTCGCTATGTGTGATGTGGATAGCAAGCATCTTAAGCGCGGAGTAGATTTGGCAAAGGAGCGTTTGGGTGAAACGGTGCGCGGTTACCATTTCTATCGTGACCTTATCAACGACCCGAATGTCGATATAGTTCACATTGCCACACCTCCTCATTGGCATGGTATCATGGCCGTTGAGGCAGCCAAGGCCGGAAAAGACATCTTCTGCGAGAAGCCCATGACGCGTACCATTGGCGAGGGTAAGAAGGTTATGGAGGCCGTTGAGCAGAATAAGCGAGTTTTCCGCCTCAATACATGGTTCCGCTTCAAGGATACATTCTATGGTCTGGGTACTACGGTTGAGCCATTGAAGAAGTTGGTCGATAGCGGTATGCTGGGCTGGCCTTTGAAGGTCACTATTTCGGGATATACGGGCTTCAACTGGAAGTTCTTCTGGGTAGGTAAGGAGAATCTTGTCGAGCAGCCTGTTCCGGCTCACTTGGATTATGATTTGTGGTTGGGCCCTGCGCCATATAAGCCTTATAATGAGCATCGTACGCATCAGACTTTCCGCGGCTATTGGGATTACGACGGTGGCGGTCTGGGCGATATGGGACAGCACTATATCGACCCCGTGCAGTATATCTTAGGTAAGGATAACACTTCGCCCGTAAAGGTTGAGGTGGATGCTCCGCAGCAGCACCATGATGCAATTGGTACATGGCGAAAGATTACCTATACCTACGACGATGGATGCCAGATTATTCTTCAGGGTGAGGACCATGGCGATCCTACGGCTCCTTATATCGAGGGTCCGTTGGGTAAGGTGTATCAGGGCTTCCGCTGTACAATTCCCAATGTTATGGATAAGTTGGCCGAATTGCCCGACCCCGAGCCTCAGAATACCGACTTCCTGAAGTGCGTTCATACGCGTGAGAAGTTTGCGCTCAATGAGGTGAATGGTTTCCGCTCGGCTACGGTTGTGAATTTGGGATTGTGTGCTTTGCGCTTGAATCGCACCTTGGAGTTTGACCCCGTGAAGTTGCAGTTTATCAATGACGATGCGGCAAACGCCCTTATCGACCAGCCTATGCGTGGTCCGTGGAAAATCTAACCCTTCAAAAAATCTCTAAAAAAAGAAAATGAAGATGAAAAAGATATTTTTATTGATTACAATGTTGGCATTGATGCCTTTTGTGGCTATCAATGCTCAGGAGGAAGGTCGTCAGCGCGCTATGACTACAATCGTAGCCGATGGTCTGGCGCAGTTGCCTGCCGATAATGCCGAGGTTTATAATAGCGTCATGGCCGAGTTGGCAGCAACGGGCAGTGAGGGCGTACAGATGATTGCCGACATGTTGCAGATTGCCAAGGAGGGTGTCAACAACTCTCCTATGGAGTATGCACTGAGTGGCGTAGCGACCTATGTGACGAAGGCCGATGACGAGTTGCGTGCCGGCGTGCGTGAGGGCCTGAAGGCTGCATTTGCAAGCGAGCAGGCTCCTGTTTTGAAGGCCTATTTGATGCAGACTTTAGAGATTTGCGCTACAAAGGATGACATCGAGTTCTTTGCCGAGCAGCTTAACGATGAATATTTGAAGGAGTATGCCGTGCATGCTTTGGCGAAGATTGATACCAGCGGAGCCTTTATTTGGGAGATTTTCCAGCGTGCATACGGCATTAATATCGACAAGTCGGTATTGTCGCATGTAGCCTCATATCAGCATATTCCCGGAGCTGAAGGCTTCTTGATTTTGTGGTTAAAGGAGGCGCAGGATGATAACGAGCGTGCTCAGATTTATCATGCGTTGGCGTCGTGCGGTGGAGCTAAGGCCGAGAAGGTTTTGGCAGCTGCTGCAAAGGGCGTGGGTTATAATTTCGAGAATACCGATGCTTATGGATCGTATGTGACTCTTCTTAATCGTTTGGTTGCCGACAACCCGATATTGGCAGCGTCAGGCGCTAAGAAGTTGATGAAGGTCGAGAAGAATAATGTTCGTTTGCAGGGCTTGGACCTCATGGCTCGTTTGAATGGTAAGGATGTATTGCCTTTGATTTTGAAGGGTTTGAAGGACGAGAGCCGCGACTATCGCTATGGCGCACTGCTTACGGCCAACTATTTCGCCGACGAGGAGGTTTATGCTGCCATAGCAGCGGCATTGCCTAAGGTGTCGGATGATGCGAAGGTCGATGTTTTGAATTACCTGGGTGCTTCGCATGCCGAGGGTCAGATTGCTTCTGTCGCATCACATATCTCATCTGATTGCGATTGCGTAGCTGTAGCTGCTATCGAAGCTGCCGGCCGTATTGGTGGCGAGGAGGCTTTGCAGGCTATTATGGCGGAGGTTGCCACCGAGAACGAGGGCGAGGTCTATGATGCTGCTGTTGCCACACTCTTGGCGTTCAACGGTAAGATTGATGACGCCGTAGTTGCCGCTTTGGAGGGTAACGAAGAGTCGCAGGCCGCCGCTTTGCAGATTTTGCAGAAGCGCCGCATTACGAAGGCTGCCGACAAGGTGTTGGCTATGGCAAATGCCGGCTGCGAGGCCGCTGTTAAGGCTTTGCCTACGGTTGCTACCGAGCATAATTTTGACTCTTTGTGCGATATGCTTTTGGCGGGTAAGTGTGATAAGTCGGCTGTAAGTCAGGCTATCATCAAGTCGCTGAAGGAGTTGCCGGCAGCCGAGCAGGTTGAGCGCATCGAGCGCCAGATGGCAAAGACCGATAAGGTACACATGTTCTATCCTATCTTGGCCGCAACGGGTGCTAAGGAGGCCATTGCTCCCATTGTCGAGGGTTACAACAATGGCAATGTCGAGAATTTGGCATTTGCGAGCCTTTGCACGATAAACGACGACTCGCTTATCGACCAGATGTATAAGATAGCGCAGGAGAATGAGGCTTTGAAGGAGCAGGCTGTTGCTCGTTACATCGCCCTGGTGAAGGCGTCGGCAAGATTTAATGGCGAGCAGAAGTTTGCGCGCTATCGTGCGGCTTTGGAGTTGAATCCTTCGGTTGCGAATAAGAACAAGGCGTTGCGTGCGCTCTCACCCACCCAGACATATCAGGGTATGATGCTTGCTGCGGAGTATATGGACGATGAGGCTACGGCTCAGGCGGCTGCGAACACCGTTTTGGAGATTGCTACAAAGCATCCCGAGTTCTTCAGCGCGGAACTTAAGGCTCTATTGGAGAAGGTTGCGGCTACGCTCAACGATGGCGATGCCGTATACAAGCGCAAGGATATCGAGAAGTTTATCTCGGAGAATAAGGCTCAGGAGGGTCGCTCGGTTGTGGCTGTGTTGTCGGCTGAGGAGCAGGCCGAGGGCTTTGAGTTGTTGTTCGACGGTGTGAATATGGATAAGTGGCAGGGTAACACCGCTGCTTACCAGCCCATCAACGGATATATGTATGTTACAGCATCTTACGGCTCTACGGGCAACCTCTACACCCTCAAGGAGTATGACGATTTCGTGCTTCGCTTCGAGTTCTGCTTCGGCAAGGAGGGCGTGAATAACGGCGTAGGTATTCGTGCCGATATGGGTAAGGATGCCGCATATTACGGCATGGAGATTCAGCTCTTGCACCACGATGCTCCGATTTACAAGAACTTGTTGGCGCATCAGGTACACGGCTCTGTCTATGGCATTATCCCCGCGAAGCGCATCAAGTGGGAAGGCATTGGCGACTGGCACCAGGAGGAGATTCGCGTGAAGGGTGACCACATCACCGTTACGGTCGATGGCGTGGTTATCGTCGATGGCAATATCCGCAAGGCGTGCAAGGGTCACAATGTTGCTCCCGATGGCGGCCGACACAACCCATATACGGTGGATGGTTACAACCACCCCGGATTGTTCAACAAGAAGGGTTACATCTGCTTCTGCGGCCATGGCGAGGGCATGAAGCTCCGCAATGTGCGCGTTAAGGAGTTGTAGAAGTTGTAATTCACTCCTAAAAGACGAGTGGAGTTGTCACACAAGGGCCTGTCTAACGGTTAGACAGGCCCTTTGCTTTATACATTAATCGTGTCGAACAATCCTACATGTCGATGTGGAGGAACTCGCCTGCAATATCTACTCCTGACGAGTAAGTACGATAGGCGTGCCTTCGTTTACCAATTTGTTGAGCAACTCGAGGTCTACGGTTTTGCGCTCGCCCTCAACCTCGTAGTTGAGGTTGTAGGTGATTTGGTTGCCGTTGCCATCCTCGATGGTGTAGTAGAAGTCGATGGGGTCGTCGGTCCAGGTATATTTATACTCCTCGCGGAGGTTAAGTTCGAACATGCCATCCTGATAAATCGTTGCTACACCAATACGCGCACCCGTACGAAGGCGCACAAAGGCAACGAAGGCATTGCGCGGTACAGGGTGCTGTCCCTGTGCATCCTCATAATATATCTTGCCCATGATATGCGAAGTCTCGACCTTGAAGGTCTTATCCCAGTAGACGATAGCGCTCTTATCGGTAGTGATAGTTATATCGCCACCAGCCGTGATGGATGACTTCTTGAAAGGCAACAACTTGCGCTCACCCGTCTGGTCGATGCTCGTCACAGACTCCTTCTGACCAAACTTGCCGTATGCCACCTTCGCATTATCTACATTTGCCACAGTTAGCCCCTCGCCTCCATACTCTCGTTCATGGATGCGGTGACGGTCTACGGTGTAGATATAACGGCCTGCGATTGTGGGGTGTGGGCGTAGCTTGTCAACACCTAACAAGCCATTTTGAGCGCGCCACTTCTCAGGGTAGCGGTCGTAGTCAATCTCAAGCATCGGAGCATCGATATATACCTCAAATGGGTCGCCGAAGTTCTCGCCAAAGGGGTGTACCGAGCAACCATCCGAGCCTTCGAAGCTTGTGATGTCAAACAAGATGTCGACACGCTGACCGGGTTTGTACTTCAACATAACCTCGTCCTCATGCTCTGGAGTATCTTGATGAGTTTTGTTACCCAAAAGCTCATTGGTGGCCGGTATAAGCTGCTCGTTCGAGCCATCGGCATCTGCCACACGCACCTGCGCAGCGAAGCGATATGGGCGGTAGTGCGCCACATCGAAGATGATGGAGCGATACTCGTTACCCGCGTACGGTTTGCTACCATAATCGGGGTCCGAACCTGTGCGAGGGTTTGGATAGGCGTTGGGACTCTTTGTATTGTTCGACGCAATACGCACCACATCCCTATTGTTTGCACTATTGGTCAGGAAGTAGATGTTGTATGTTCCATCCTCTTGAAGTCCATACCGATCCGCTGTCGATGGTGGCTCATGGAAGTCGTGAGTTCGGAATGCCATAACACGACCATTCGTACTCCATAAATCCTCATGAATAGGTATCACATCACCCTCCCACACCTGATTCTGAATCTCCTCGTATGTATCTTCGTGATTGTTGTAATATGTACGATAGTCACTAAACACCTTGGTGTATATCAGGAACTCATCACTACCATTCTTATGCCACTCCTCGCTGTTTTGTGCCGGTGCAGCATGATTTAGAGCTGTATAAGAGCCATCCGCCTGTCGCTCCTGCAACATTAGAGTAAATGTTATAGGCTGCGCACGCTTTTGTGGCACAAGCATGTAGTATAGAGGCTGGTCATCAGCATACTGCGCTGAGTATGTGAGCAAATTATCCACCATCACTCGTCGGTGCGCCTTGTTTGCGGCGGTAAACATAGCGCTCTTAGTGATAGTCTCAAAGAATGGTGCTTCGAGGTGCACCTCCTCAATCTCATCCTCCTCATGCTGAAGGATAGACTTCATGTGCAGACGATGTTTTCCCGGGCCTGTCACCGTATAGGCATATTTGTAGTTGATACCCTCCCAGTCGGCGCCAAAATAACCCTCCTCGCCCTTAATATATACGGGGAGTCGCTGTCCCGATGCCGAGCGCACATCGAGGTGGTTGACCGACACCAGCACCGTAAAGGGGTAGAGAGCCTCAGGGCAGGTGTCGGGGACGGTAAACACGACGGTGACATACTCATTGGCAACACCAAACACCTGTGACGAAATCCACGAAGGTGTAAACTGCTGTGTTCGGATGACATATACGGTAATCTTGCGCTGGAGTTTACCCTTCTTGATAAGTAGCGAGCCCACCTGCTGCTCGTTACCCTCGTACATCGGATAAAGGTGCAGCGTAACCTCTCCCTCGCCCGTTTGGGGGTTGTAGGTGTTGGTGATATTGTCGTAGGCGACATTATTGTCAATCCATGTGACGGTAGGAGCCTCCTGGTCGCCGCTACCGCTTTTGGTGTACTTATAAGGGAAGGTCCAGTTGGTACCGGCATAGAGGTCGCTGCTAAGCACATAGGCAGTCTGCTCGACCCAAAGCGTCTCGGTGCCGTCGGAAATCTCGTTCACCCATTCGTCAATCGAAATCCAGGCGTTGTTGGTAGCGGGACCATTCAGGGCCTCTTCGAAGGTCTTCTGACCAAAGGTGAGTCGTCCTGTAATGTTGATGTTGTAGTGGTGGTTGCGGCGTATCATGAAGTTGCTGCCATCCTCATTCTGAAGCACTACGCGGTAGTACAAATCATTATCCTCGGAGTGTACATCTCCGGGAACATGTCCGCGAATAATCACACTCACAAGCCTGTCACCCGAATTTATCGACTCGAAGATGTAGTCTTCGGACTTGGTGTTAATCTCCGTAATATCCGAGAGCAGCGCCTGATTATTCGGAAGCGTCACAAAATCGTCGGTTTCCTCCCAATCTTCGACGATATCGAAATGGCGCTCCGGGTGGTGAGGTGCAACCGTACCGAAAGCCGGAATATTGACCGTACGATAACCTGTAACATGGAAATAATCTGTATCCCAATCTGCAATGGTGACCTTGGCCTGATTACGGATAAGTTTTACACCATTATACCGCACGCCATTTACCTCATATTCCAGGTCGGCAATCTGCTCGCTGATACTTTTGTCGCTCTCGGCATCCTTCTGGAAGCGTGACCAATATACCAACATACCCGAGCCTCCCTCCATGTTGGCAACAACCATACTCTCGGTTTGACCCGGGAAGTTGCTGTCGTCATAGAGTCCCTCGCTATGGTTGGCCAGGAAGTGGATGATATGGGTGTTGTTGGGGATGATAGCCGAGAAAGTACCACTATCAACCGTGTGAGCCTTCAGGTCGGCCACTTCGGAGCTGATATACAGACCATATTCGTTGAAGCAGAACAGCGTCATGTTGTTCAAATCCAAGCCGTCGGGGTCTACGGCGCGCGTATCGACGCTCTCGAGGTCGCTGATGTTGGCACTAAACTCAATGCGGGTATAGCCCTCGGGGACCACAATGTCGGGCACCTCGTTTATCATATCGTGCCGGCACGATACGAGCAGTGCTATTATTATATATAGGTATAGTAGTCGTTTCATACTCTCTATGCTTTAGTATTAGTAGGCATCTCTTACGCAGCGAATGGCAACATCTGTTACGCTCCACTTGTCGGCGGCCTCTTTGACACTACTGTTATTTTTGGGGTTAAACACAGGTCCGCTGGCACTCATATAGTAACCACCGTTGAGCAAAAAGTCGATGGCATCGGCATTTACGCCATCACCGCCCTGCAAATCCATGATAATCTTCAGCTCGGCCTCGGTCGGCAGTCGCCAGTTGTCGTATTTGATAGATGGCTCTTTGCCATCATCGTTTATGTCGTCAACCTCAACATAATTTTTGCAGTGGTCGGCAAAAACTACCAACTTCTTTTCGGCGCTCATACCGCTCAAGCCACTATATGTCGAAAGCACAGCACCCAAGCGCGAAGCAATGACAAACGAGGGTGATACCAATTTCGCATTATTATCATCTCCTGCCGTATAGCCATATTCGTCGAGGTTGGGGCGCGCAAGGATATAATCCCCGGATGTAGCCATCACACGCACCTGATAATTTCGCACATTGTGGGTTTCGCAACTGGAAACTTGCTTTGTCACGGTGGAACTATACCAAGGTTTCTGATAATAATAGTAGTTTATCCCATATTTATTATTAGTACTCTTATTGCCTCGCACTTTGGATGCCGTCCAGCCATGGTTATTGCTCGGAGCGGCACTTGAATATGTGTATTTAACGGTTTTGTTCTTAGTATCGACACTCTCAATTTGATAGATGCTCACAATACGGGCACCATCGTAGATGTAGGTTGTAGGGTTATTGTCCGATATGCTTGTTATTACATTGTCACGGAACCCATGCCCTCCCGTAGTACGATAGTAGTAATCGTCACGATAGGAATACCATGGCAACGAGTTGGTGATATAGATAAGCGGATATTGCTCCACATCGATAATCTCGGTAAGGCCCTCCTGATTTTTAACCTGAATCTGGAAGTAGCGAATGGTATTGTTGTCAGGAACCTTGCTGCTAATAGCTATATTTCCCGAGGTCGCATTAGCATCAACACTACCGCCTATATTGTTATCATTTACTGCAGTATTAGAAAGATTCTGTTTTGTACTATACTTATCGAAGTAGTGGGCACTATTCGGCACATAGGTAACTGTAACAGGCGACGAAGATGAGAAGTATATCGACTCGAGGTCCTCTTCGACATTGTACATGATAAGTTTATTCTTATTCACCTTCAGATACTCCACCGTACTTTCGCCCGACACATCGAGGTCTACACCTTGCCATGGCGTGGTGAAATATTTCAAATCCTCAATATCCTCAGGTGCGGAATAATCCTCTGCGCCCGGAGCATTAAGATTGACACGCAAGTCGTAGAGCGTATTACGCTTGATGCGGTGGTAACTGCTACCCGTGTCACCCTCCTTCTTGCTGAACGAAATCTGATAGTAGTTGTTGATATATTTAATAGGGGTGCTTTCTTCATCCTCCTGATATGATATAGGTAACATCACCACCAGCGAAGTACCCTTCACGAACGCCTCGGCACTCTCCCAATAGTGAGAGTAACAATAGGCCGTAATTTGCAGGTTGTAATTGTCATTCTCATCCTTCACAAGCGAGAAATATGGCGTCTGCGAGATTGTCGGCGAGGCCCAATATGGACGCTGGTCACCCTCGGTAAGCGGATATCCGCCCTCCTCGACAAGCGTGGTGCGGATAGGCATATTTCGCAACAGGTAACCTTGCGACTTGGCTATAAGTTCGGGTGAGAAGCTGACTTTGTCGCCCGGTTTTATTGTGACGACAATCTTGGCAGCCGCACGGCGCAGTGTAACCTTCAACACCACATCGTCGGTTGAGTTGCTGCTGTTGATTATCACCGTCGATTGAGTCGCAGGCTCGCTATCGCCCATATATGCCACACCATCCATCAGGAACATCTGCGGATAGTGGAAATTTTCATTACCGAACTCGATACCCGAGAGGTGGATGTTAGAGTTTGTCTGGTCGAGCTTCAAAAACTCCGTATGGCCGATAATCGCCCCGTTTTTGTAGTAGATGCTCTCGCCCGCCTCGCAATTGGCGATAACATAGACCTTATATTTAACATCCTCCTCAAAATCCTTCTTTGTGCGTCTTAAGGTTGCTACACCATCGGGCGTAGCCGACACATTCACTCGCTCATGGTAAACACCGCTATATGTAACGCCGTCGTTTGCAACTTTATAGATTACGATGTCGAGGTGACGCAGATATGACTCATATTCGTTATCCTCTATCGTGCCGCGTGTTTGACCGAGTGGCGAGAAATAGAGCTTGATATATTCCTCCTTCTCGGGCTGGGGCACTTCGTCGTCGTAGAGCGAGCTACACCCCACAATGAAGAGCATTGCAGCAAACATAAATAATATATGTAAACCTCTAATATTCATATCTATAAGCTCAAATGTTAGGGTCGTGCAACATGCTTAACCTCGATAATCTTTGGATTGGTTCCACTATTTGGCCAGCGAATATTTCCATACTCGCCATTGATAAACAGGTTGATATATTGGTCGGTCCACTCCTGGTAATAGGATACACCAAGCTCGACAGTTGTACTTTCGGCGCCATCGGCGCTGAGGGGGAAGATAACAATCTTAAACCAATCGCTTGACTTGCATGCCGGTAATACGCCCTGCTTGCCGTTATCTGCGGAATCGAAAATTATATCGCCGATAGTCTTATCCACGATAGGGTAAACCCTGATTCGGTAATTCTCCTTTGATGCCATAAATCCGGGCTTCCACTGCACCGCCCCAAGGTCATTGCTTGGCGAAAGAATCTTAAAGTAACCGACAAAAGCTCCCGCCTCGAGGTCGTTTTGACTTTCGTAGTACATCGTTGGCTGTTGCTCAATTACATAATTTTCGGGGTTGTTGGAGCTGATGTAGTCGTATGGCACCATAGGATTAAGGTAGGTCGGATATGTAATATTGTGCTCCTTGTAATCCTCGCCATTGTCCCAATCCTCGGCATCCCAGTCGGCCACATGATACTCGAGCGTAATGCTCTCGCCGGCAATGGCGCGTATGGTGAAGCGGTAGATGTGGTTTCGTGTGATGTTGTAGTCCGTGCCCTCAATCTTCTTACCATTGCTGTACTCGCAGAACGATATGGCATCCTCGAAGACCTTCTCCTTGCCTCCGTCGAGGAACGATAGGCTAATCTTGTTGCGCTCGCCGGGGTAGTTTATGTTGTCGTACTCGGGCATATATACATAATAGTCGCCCGTCGCCTCGTCCTTAATAAGCGGCAGCTTCACCGCAGCATGGCGGTAGACATTGATGCCCGTTTCGCAGTTGAGCCGCTGGGTATTGGCGCATGTTTGCCAGTTGGACGGCACGACATTACCCTCCACATTGTAATATTTCAATGTCGCCGAGGTTATCTTTGTATTCTTCGCCTTGAGCTCCTCCGAGAGCTTGACCTCAATCTTCGCTGCCGAGCGCAATAGCCAGATACTCTCGCCTAACTCGTAGTGCGTAGCGTCAATCAGCGGCGTAAGGTCGGTTGTCATCACGCCCCACATCGGTATCGAGCTACCCTCATTGCGGGGGTCGAGCTGCGTATAGTTGTAGTGCGTCTTCTCGTTTTCGATGGTTTCGGGCTTGGCGTTGGCTATAACCACAATCTTGCACTGCGGGTTGGAGGTATTTACCTTCATATCCTTGGGCAACACTCCCGTAACCTTAAATTGGGTCTGCTCCTGGTTTGTCGGCCAGAAGTAGAGCTGTGTAATCTCGCCAATGGGCGTATTGTCGGGGTTCAGCAACATCGCCCTTACCGTCACGGGGTCGATATAGTAGTCGAAAGGCACACCCTCGTTGGTTTCAATACAATCCACGCGCGTAATTGACTCGTCACTGCCTATGGTGAAGGATATGGTGCGCTCGTCCTTAAGCACAACATAGCACTCCTCGTTATCGTACACACACGATACCGCGAGCATGCTACATATCAGCACAACGATATATTTCACCAAATTCTTCACTCTTTACCTATTTTTATATATGGTTTACTCCAAACCTGTGTCGTTTAGCACTATGCGCCAGCCGTTGATATAGATTTGGGCACTCACCCACTCGCCATCGTCAAGGAAGAGCGTGAGCGAATACTCGTCCTGACGGTCGAGATACTCCTGGTCGCCCATATCCTCGTTGTAGTTGCCCTTGACCAGAAGCGCATACTTCGCAAGCGGCAACTTCAGCACCTCCTCGCCACTCTCGCTGTTGCTTACGGTGAGCACGGGCGACTCGGCCGCCATCATGCGACCTATGGTCAGCTCGGCCATCACCGCATTCATCTCTGTTGCGCGGCTACGCCCTGCCGAGGCCGAGAAATCGGTAAAAATGCTCTCCAAATGCCAGGGGCGGTATGTTATCATCTCGTCGTCGAGGCGCGAATTGTCGTAGTTGTAAAGACCACTGGGGTCGGTAATTGCGAATGTGAAGAGATTCTCATCCATCGGATGTCCCGACATCTCGTGCAACACTATGCGCACCACATTCGTATTCTTTTTTAGCGACATAGTCGCTTTGTAGGTGCCGGGCTCGTTAGCGATGTCGAGTCCCAACATACCATGAAATAGCGCCTCGAGGTCCGTGTCGCGATAGGCCGCACCCGCAGCGTCGTGACTGCGCAGCATCTTCACCTTCATCTCCTCGATGCGTGTTGTGCCAACCTCTTCGTTGGCGAGCACTTCGAACGACTCCTCATCGGCAAGGCCACCCCATGCCAGCAGGTCGTAATGACCCTCGGGGAGTGTCAGACGAATATGGAAATCCTCCTTCTCGAGCTCCTGCTTGTCGGTGGTAACAATCTTATCGTGGAGGATGCCCTCCTCGTTGAAGATATAGAGCGCAAGTGAGTTTACCTCATGTGCAAAGGCATTTGCGAACTTCATGTTGTAGTCATACTTAAAGTGTATGTCGTAGTAGACATTACAATCGCCCTCATACTCAAAGATATGACTTCGACTGCACGACACCGATGCCGCCACCATTGCCACCATCGCAAGTGCCGCCATCCATTTTCTGTATATCTGCGCTCTTTTCATCTAATTTTTTGCGTTTTGGCTCTCGGTGAGCCATTTTTTTCGTTTCGGGTCTGCCCCTGAAGTTTTTGTTGTTAAAAGGGGTCGTCAAACAAGGTCCGGCGACCCCTTGAATTGTTATTTTCTATTTAGCCAATTAGTTCGGCTGAATAGTAACCTCCTGATTAACCAATCGCCATGAGAGGATACGCACCTCTGCTGATACGAATGAACCATTGTCTGTGGGATCTATAGGGTATCCTGGCTCAACAAGATTGCTATTACCAATATATACAGGGCTACCATAACCGCCAATGCTATTAATCTTAACATTGTAGATATGGTTACGAACAATACCATACTCACCTTGTTTGTCAGTCGCGTCACCTACTGGAAGATGTTTGATGTCTATAAAATAGAAAGTCTCACCGCTCTCATAAAGAAGAGCTTCTTCAATCTTTGCCAACTCTCCATTAACATATGAATCTTCAACAGACTGAGGATCACCATTACTATCCTTTATGTACCAAGCCTTTGCATCTCCAACATTATCCTCTGTAGAAAGCTGGAAATATACATGAGTAAGAGGCGCTATTTCACCATCACCCTTAACAACCATCAAATCTTCTGGACGAATAGATGAGTAAGTGCCATCAGCATTCGCAAAATAGAAAGTATACTTAATTGTATTTGCTACAGCTTTCAACAAATTATCCTTACCAGCATACTCTGTTGCATACCAACGCGCAATCTCAACTGGGCTATCGTTCTCATCCACCAGTCTTGCCTTAAGAATAATCTTTGTACAAGGATTTTTCGCATTTCCAACTTCATAATTGGTGTTCTCACCTACATAAGTGTATGCTTTATTGGTATAGTTGCCTTTGAGAGCCTCTGTATAATCGCTAAAAGTAAAACCGTACTCATTGAAGAAACCATTAGCAGTCTGTTCGTCTTGGGTATATGACATCTTATAGGTGTTCTTGTCCGCAATAATCTCTGCCATAGGTATTGATGTAGCCCAATAACTACGGAAGAAACCTGGGTCATTCCAGTTGAAACCGATATTTTGATAAGTCCATCCTGGAGTAATATTCTTGAGCAAATATGACCGAGAGAAATCGTTATAAAGCTCCCAACCGAGAATCTGTGCATAAACATCAACCGGTGCTTCACTGCCAAGACCCTCAAATTCTTTATTAAGTTCAAATTTTGTTTTACCACCGTCGGTTGAAACAGAAATCTTTGCAGCAATGCGCTCAACATGGATAGTAACAGGGTCATTTAAGGCTGCAGTTTCATCTTTGAAAATATCATCTTCAGTGATAGGTACGCCAATAATAGCATTTGCACCAGCACCATCAGCATACACAGAATTACTCATTACAAAAGCGCTTTCTACGCCACGAATATTACTTATTACTGACGATAATTCGCTGATGCTATAACCTTTATTTTCCTCGCTCTTGGTTGGGGGAGTCCAGTTAAGAACTGCTACAACCTGACTTGGATACTCTCCTTCATATGTCTTGAGAAGAAGAACAGCATTCTTGATATCCGAGATATTGGGAGCCTCAGAGCCTGTTGTTGGGTTAATATTTGCGTAAAGATAGTTGACGCCATTGGCATCTCCTGGTTGATCTATTGTAGTGTTATTAATATTAACTGGGAAAGCATCACCATCTCCATCAAAGAAGAAGAAGTACGCAGTCTTTACAACTCGCTCTGCCTCATCTCCATCCAAATAAGAGTCCCCTTCTGCACGGGTGCCGCCGGCGGCTGAGAGGTTGATTGCGATATATGACTCCTCGATTTCGCCGCTATGTGCGGGGCCGTTGTCGCCTCCGAGGTCGTCATTGGTACAAGCTGCCAAACCAATGGCAGCCAATACCAAAAACATATACTTTTTCATAATTTTACTAATTAAAATTAGTAATTCTCAACAAATTAAATCTCGTAGTTGTTAGATACAACACGCCATGAGAGGATATTAATCTGAGCAGATACATAAGTTCTGATATTCTCAGGTGTCTCTACCTCGATGAAATCCTGCGTTGGCTCATAGACAGGAGTACCGAAACCATTGATATCAGTGATATTTACCTTGTAAACATGGTTACGAACGATACCATATGCGCCAGTCTTTGCTTTATCTGGTGCAAGGTGGCGGATATCAGTGTAGTAGTAAGTCATACCATCGTTGTAAACCAATGCTGGGTGTACCTCATTAAGTTTATTGTTCATATTAGCTACTGCAATGTACTTACCCTCTGCAGTTCTCTCATACCAAATCTTGGCATTGCCATCAGTAAGCTGGAAATAAACATAGTATGCCTTATCTACATTTGACTGGCGTGCTACACACTTCAAATCATCGGGTGTGATACCATTATATTCCTTCTGGTCTGTAGAAGAGAAATACTTCTGGTTAAGAGTGTTCGCTACAACAATCTTGAGGTAGTCCTCACCTACATAGTCCTGACCAAGCCAGTTAACAACCTCAACAGGATTGTCGTTCTCATCTACAAGCTGAGCCTTAACGATAACCTTTGTACGGTCGTTAGCCTCACGATATGTGTTCTCACCGCAATACTCCTCACCTGCGTTAACACTCCAGTTAAATTTATTTGAGTCAGGGAAGGCCTTGCCCGCACTATCTGAATTAGCCCAGTAGCTACGATAGAAAGGTGAATCATTCCAAGTGAAACCAAGGTCAGTGTTAGACCAATTTGGATCAATCTTCTTTACCAACCATGAATCGTAATATGCGTCGAAGAGCTCGTAACCCTTAACCTTAGCATAAACTTTAATCTCTGTGTTGGGATTAGTGCTTCTATCAACAACTGTTGCACCAGTGTCAAACTTGCCATTAGCGTTCTGGGTAGTAAATACAACCTTAGCAGCAAGACGCTCAACATAAATCTGAACAGCCTCAAGCTCATTTAAGTCATTCTTTGTGCCGATGTTTGCCTCAGTAATAGGAGTTGCAATCATGGTCTTCTTTGGAGTTGACTCATCAGCATAAACAGCATTGCACATAACGAATCCGTTGGTAGTATTGCCAATATTAAGCAATTCAGCCTGAAGCTCTGTGAGGTCGTAGAGGTCCACGGTTGGAGTCCAGTTGAGAACTGCTACTACCTGGTTAGGGTACTCGCCCTTATAGTTCTCGATAACCAAAATCTCGTTAGAGTAGTCAGAGATGTTGTTTGTGGCATCACCCTCATCGTTCATAGTCAAGTTCAATGAGAGCCAGTTCTGTCCACCTGCATTAGTTGTAGTACCATCATTGTATGATACAGGGAATGCTACACCATCACGGAAGAAGAATACATGCGCCGACTTAACCGCACTCTCTGCGGGTAAGCCATCCTCGTACTTGTCACCCTCGGCACGGGTCATGTCGTCAGCTGCCAATGTGATAGCCACATAAGACTGCTCCAATTCGCCCTTCTGGTTAGGCTCATTGCCATTCTCGTTGTTCTCGCTACAAGCAACAAATGCCATTGCTGTAAGAGCACAAATGAAAAACTTTTTCATAATTGTAATTGATTAAAATGATTAAATAATTGATTGATTTGTGTTTTTTGTTTATGATTATTTGTTAATTGTTTGTTTTCTGGTCGTCTAATTGTTTGTTTCCTGGTCTTCGCTCGTCACAACCCAGCGGTCGCGGATGTTGTCGAGCACCTCGCGCGCCTGCGTGATGCCCCGCTTCTCGGCCTCGAGTAGATATGGGCGTGCAGCATCAAAATCCTCGCGCAGCACCTCTAAAGCACCTCGGGCATAGAGCACCTCGGCACTGTCGCCGGCCTTGTTCAGGTAGCTCAGCGCGCGCGAGTAGTCGCCCTTGAGCATCGCGGTGTTGGCGGCATTGAGGTTTGCCACAGGGTCCGAGGGATACATGCGGATAGCAATCTCCCACACCTCGTTGTAGAGGTCGCTGCCCTGCTCGTAGCTCTGGGCGAGGATGTAAAACTCCTCGAGCGAGAGCTTTTGCGGCGCCGAGAACATCACAGCCTCAATCTCCTTGGGTTGGGTGTAGCTACGAATCTCATACTCGATAACATAGTCCGAGCGGCGGAGTCGGGGATAGCAATTATCCAGCAAATAGCGGTAATCCTCGGGCCAATTCTTCTTGATAAACCACTCCTTGTTGTCGGGCTCGCGCTCGGAGCGTATGGCTGCCAAAATCTCATCGCGATGAGCGAGCGTAGAGTTTACGACATACGCCTCGAGGCCCTCCCAGTTCTCGGGCTCGTAGGATGTGCCGATAAAGTCCTTGCCAAAGTGGTACATGTTCTCGACATAGGCCTTCAGAGCCTCGGTACGGCCCTTTGCCAGGCGGGTGTTGTTCTTATAGGGGCTCTCGGGCGATGCAAAACCCTTGATTGCGAGGTGACGGATGGTGATGTCGCTATCGTTCTTGACAGAGTCGATAGTGCCGATAATCTTGCGCAGCTCGTTGGTGTTGTCGTGGTAGTCGGGGTAAATCTCGGTGCGACTCACGGGGAAGTCGATATATGCCGAGCCCTTCAATAGTCGGGTCTTGACAACCTCAACCTCGGGACGCAGATAAATCATCTGCGGGATATATCGCTCATAGGGGAAGCGGGCGATAAGGGTATCCTTCTCCGACCAAATCTCGCCGCCACAGCAGCCATAGCCATTGCGGCAGATGACAACCGCGCTGTTCTCCATCCAATCGGTATAGGGCATGGCGATGTGGTAGTCGATGCTCGCAGGTACGCTCTTCTCGCGGAAGCGCATATCGGCATGCGAGGTGGGGGCTAAATGCTCATTGCGGGTGTAATAGATGTCACGCTGGCGGCTGTAGATGCCACAAGATTGCAGCGCAACGCTCTCATCCCCCTTGACAATCATGGGGGTGATGACGGCAACCTCACGGTTCTTGATATCGAGGCCCGAGGTGTTGAAGCGGATGTCGAGGCGAATGCTGTCGCCACTGCGCTCCATTCTATAGCGGTCGATGGTCACGCCATCGTGATTCTGGGCACTAACGCCCGAAATGGCTGCGACACATATGGTCAAAATAGCTAAAACTCTTCTCATAGGTGCAAAACATTAAAAGAGATAAACAAAATTGACAGCCACTTTTGTAGGCCCGAAGTAGTTGTGCTTGCCGGTGCCGATATGGCGGCCACAAGTGCTGCACTCATACTTTTCGTAGTCGGCACGGATATATCCCACGCCCAACTCCAGCTCTAAGTTGAGGTGCTTGCTCAGCAAAAAAGCATAGCCATACGAAAAACCTAAGCCATAGCCAAAGCCCTGGTAGCGATATTTCGACAGGGGGCTAAGGTCGGTGCCCAAAAACGATATGTTGTTGTTGAGATTGCCGAAGTTGTAGGCGCCGTAGATGAGATGTCCGCCTATGAAGTGACCGGCGAAGCGGTCGCAGAACCAGTAACGCGCTTCGGGCTGAATAAAGAGATGTTTCCATTTGACGCCGGCATCTCGGCTCCAAGAGTTGTAGTTTCCCGATAAATCCAAAGTCCAGCGTGGGTGTAAGCCTACCTCGACTCCGAGATTGAGAGTTCGGGTTGCATCGTATAGCAAGTTGCTTTTGATTGCTACATTTTGGGCGTTGGATGCTGCAACGCCAAATGCAAGGAATGCCAGTAGTAGCACAAATCTCCTCATTCTATATGCGAATTAGTAGTTGATATTCGGGTTAGCGGGCTGCTTTTGGCCGTGCAATTGCTTAGTAATCTCAATTTTACGATTTCACCCCCCCCCTCCGCCAGGAATCTGGCGGGGGGGGGGGTGTAAAACAAATTTAAGGCCTCTTAAACAACCTTTCGTATTTAATATGCGCAAAATTATAAAATATATATTTTATAGCAAAATAAATGGCTTAAAAAGTGATTGCGCGGCATGAAAAAAAGTGGTCGGGTGGGATTTTTTTGCCGATAGCAGTTTGGTGATGTGTTGATATTTGACGATTAGTTGTATCTTTGTGTTGTGGTTGTGGCACGCGGGTTATATAGCCGTTGTTGCGACCTGCTTTGATATGAAAATTACTGACTGATGAAGGCGTTTTGCATGATAAATTTCAGGTCGTTTTATGTTGCGTTTGTCGCCGTGGCAGCGCTATCTATGACGGGGTGTTCGGGCTCTGTGATGGATGATTTGCCGACCTATGAGCAGAGCAGCATCGTAAAGGAGGGCGATGTGGCACCACTGTTTTCGGCCACGCTTATCGACGGCGGCGAGGTGTCGCTCGAGGAGTATCGCGGCAAGCCCATGATGCTTATTCTGTTTTCGCACACCTGCGCCGATTGCAAGGCTTTTTTCGATGATTTGCAGCGGCTGATTGACGACGGCGCAGAGCTGCCTTCACTGCTCGCTGTCGGGCGTGATGCGACGGCCACAGAGTTGCTCGGATTTCGTGCCGAAAACGGCTATACGATTGATATGATTTCCGACGCCCGAAGAGAGGTCTATGGGCTCTATGCAACGGCTTATGTGCCAAGGGTTTATGTCGTAGGTGCTGATGGTATGGTAGTGATGTTTCGGGTGGAGTATAAACCTCACTATTTGGCCGAACTTCTGGAGTGTGTCGAGGCGCTCGATTAGCAACATTTTATTGGCTCTGGATGTGCCTGCAAAACTGCTCCCGGGAGGGGCGGTTTTTCTGTATTTGGGAGTGGTTGTTCGGGATGGAGCGAATCGAAAATTTGGATATCTCGCAAAAATAGTCTATTTTTACATAAATTTGGGGAGTGTGGCGCCTGCCGGGTGTGGCGCAGCGGTCGGACGATAAAGTCCGTGAGGTGCTGTGGAGCATGGTGCGGGGCGCATAACCTCGAAAATGGAGTTAAAGATTATGATGCGATATATTAAAATTCTCATTCAGTGGTGTTGGCTCGTGGCACTGACGCTGACGGCTGTTGCGCGGGCCGAGGCTTCGGAGTGGCGTTTTCGCCATTATACCGATATGGAGGGCCTTTCGTCGAACACCGTACAATGTATATTTCAAGACCATAACGGCTATATATGGGCCGGTACGAAGAGTGGTTTGAATCGTTTTAACTCGCACGATTTCACCAAGTTCTATGCCGACTACCGTATCTCGGACGGGTTGAGTAACGACAATATTTACAGCATAACGAGCCAAACGCCCGATAGCAGCGACCGCCTGTGGATAGGAACCATTGACGGCGTGGAGATTTTTGATACCCGCACGCAGCAATTCTCGCATCTGCAAATCGTCGTTGACGGTCATGTGCTGGAGAATGTGCTGATATACACCATGGTGGCCGATTATGCCGGGAATATGTGGATTGGTACTTTGGGCCACGGTCTGTTGCGATACAATATCGAGAAGCAGAGTTTTACGCAGTATGACGAGAAGAGCCACCCGGCACTTTTTGAGCGTAATACGGTGGCGAAAATCGTCATCGACGAGGAGCAGCAGGTGTGGATAGGTATGGGTGGAAGTTACCTTTGCCGCTACCACCCCGCGCAGGATGACTTCAGCGCCTTCAAGGTGGAAGACTCCCTTACGCGACAACCGATTTCGCGTATCAGTACCATTTATGCCGACAATGTGGGCAATATATGGATTGCCGGAATGGCGGGCGATTTGTTCCTCTTCGACCGTTCGGCGATGCGTTTTTCGCGCAATGTCCCCACCTTTACGGGAGGTAATATCCGCGCAATTTCCGAGCGCGAGCAGGGCGTTTTGCTGTTGGGTACCGACCAGGGATTGATTTCGTTCAATACGCGTGAGCGCAGCTTTGCAATCGAGGATAACGGCCGCACCAAGCAGGCTACGGGCTTGAACGACAACTTTATTCACTCCATGATTCGTGACCGTGATGGCGGTTTGTGGATTGGCACATACTATGGCGGTATGAATTATATGCCTGCGGGTCAAAATATCTTCTTTTCGTCGAAAATCCCCGAGGGATGCGGGCATATTATAAGTTGTTTTTGCGAGGATGTCGACGGCAAGATATGGATTGGTAGCGACGATGGTGGCCTGAGCCTCTACAACCCCACAACAGGGCGCTATCGTTCGGTGGTGGTGGACTACGCCTATCCTAATCTGAATATCCATTCGCTGCTGATTCACGACGGCTCGTTGTGGGTCGGAACTATTACCCATGGTCTGTATCGCGTGGATTTGGCGACGATGAACTCATATAAAATCCGCATGCAGGGCATGGAGCATGCCGATTTTGATGTATACTCTATTTTTGCCGATTCCCGAGGCTTGCTGTGGATTGGAACCATGCGCAACATATGTCGTTATAACCCAAAAACGCAGAGCATAGATGTAGTCTACGATACCAACTATAATGGTCGCGTTGCCAACATTTGCGAAGATGCTCTGGGAAATATCTGGTTTGCCACGAATGGCAACGGCCTGCTGCGATATATTCCGGTGATGGGATATTTCGAGAATTTTGTTCCCATGGGGGAGGAGAGTGTTCCGCCATTTATCGGCTCGTTGCTTGTCGAGGGTAACAATCTGTGGATTGGTACTCATGGTCAGGGTTTGCTGCGCTACGATATTATGACGGGAGGGCTTACGCGCGAATTTGCCGATAGCGAATATGGCATAAGCACGATTTTCCAAATCCTGCATGCCGACAAGGAGTTGTGGCTCACGACAAATAACGGACTCATAAACTATGGCTACCGCCACCCCGAGCGTCCACTGGTGCGCTACACCTCGGAGGATGGCCTTTCGGCAAATATCTTTAATGCCAACTCCGGCATTAAGACCTCGTCGGGCTATATCTATGTGGGTAGTAACAACGGATTTGACCGCTTCCACCCTTACGATTTGAAGCAGAGCTATACGCGCGAGAAGATAGGCGTTGTGTTGTCGAACTTCAGCGTGCTGAATCAGAGCGGGCGGGACGAAAAGAGGTCTTCTACTTGGGTAATCCCCGGTCAGGAGGTGAAAATTCGTTGTAGCAAACTCTCTTTCAGTCTGGGATTCATAGCCTTGAACTACGCTACACCGCAACGCACCGTTTATCGTTATAAACTCGACCATTTCGATGACGAGTGGATTACCACCGATTCGTATATCCACTCCGGCGAGCGTCGCGTGTCGTATACAAACCTTACTCCGGCGACCTATCGTTTTATGGTGAGTGCTTCGCACGATGGTGAGGTGTTTGGTGACGCCACGGTGCTTACAATCAAGGTGTTGCCTCCGTGGTGGATGTCGCACGCCATGATTGTGGTCTACACCTGCATGGTGATTGCCGTGCTAATTGTCGTTGCCCGACTCGTGCGTCGTCGCATTGCCAGCCAGCATCGTGAGCAAATCGAGGCGTTGATGCACAAGAACAACCTCGATATTTTGAAGACGAAGTTTGAGCGTTTCACCGATATTGCCTCGGAGATATATACTCCTTTGTCGTTGATTGTCGCACCGGCCGAGAGCATTGCCCACCAGCAGGACTTGAGCGAGGAGGTGCGCAAAGATGCCGAAATGATACAGCGCAATTGCCAAAAATTGCTGCAATTGGTAGATAGCATTTCCGAGATTGACAATGCCGACGGAGGAGGAAATACCCCCCCCCGCACCTCGAGTGCCGATATGCCGGAAACTGAGGAGGTTACAACGCCTACGGTGTTGCCTCCGCAGCTTGTTGCGGAGGATGGTTCCGAGTATAAGGCCACGCTGCTGTTGGTCGATAAGGACAAGGAGTTTACCGACTTCTTTGTGCGTTATTTCTCGTCGCGCTACTTTGTCGATACGGTAAATGGCGGCAAGGAGGCTCTCGCGTGTATCGGCGAGAATCGCTACGACCTGATATTGGTCGACTGGCAGCTACCCGACATGACGGGCGAGGAGTTCTGTCGTGCAATTCGCTCAGACGAGGTTATTGACGACATCCCGGTTATTGTGCTGGCAAAAAACAGCTCTCCGGCGGCCAAAAGCAACATGTTGTCGGCGGGAGCCGACCTCTGCATCGACAAGTGGGCTTCGCCGGACTTTGCAACCCGACAGATTCACTCCATTATCAATAGTCGCAATAAGCTGAGAATCAAATACTCCAAGACGCCTTTTGTGCAGAGTGGAAGGGATAACAAATCGCTGGTCGAAAACAGATTTATGGTGCAGGTCAACGCCTATATCATGGATAATATAGCCAATACGGCCATTACGATTGAGGATATAGCTTCGGCGGTGGGAATGAGCCGTACGCTCTTCTTTACGCGCATAAAGCAGATGACGGGACTTACGCCCAATGAATATCTGCGTACGATGCGCCTGAAGGTGGCTGCGGAGCTCTTGTCGGGTGATAATAAGTTGCGCGTGTCGGAGATTTGCTACATGGTGGGCTTTTCGTCAACATCCTACTTCGCGAAGTGTTTCCAGTCGCAGTTTGGCGTATTGCCTAATCAATATTTGGAGCAATATCGCGAGTAATGCACAAATCCGTATAACAAGGCTCTTTCGGCATCTGCCTCGCTCTTGAAAATTCAAAATTCAAAATTGTTTTAGCGAGTTTAGAGAAATTAGAGAAATTAGCGCTGGCGCAAAGAAACTTTAACCTCCTTAATTTTCCTGCCGTCATTCTGAGCGATTATTTTTTCAGACTCTCACGGTCGTTTCACTCCCTCAGAGTGACGAAAAAAATAATTGCGTGAGAATCTCTTTCATCTTTTTTAGCCCTCAGCGTGACAAGAGGGTGCCCAAATTGTTGGACACCCTCTTCTTGTTCAAAAATAATTCTGAATCCTAAATCGTAATTTTATATCACGCCCTGCTCCAGCATTGCTTGTGCGACCTTCATAAAGCCGGCGATGTTGGCGCCCTTCACATAGTTGATTGAGCCGTCGGGCTGCTCGCCAAAGCGCACGCAAGCCTCGTGAATTGACTTCATGATGAAGTGTAACTTCTCGTCTACCTCTTTGCCCGACCATGAGATGTGCATGCAGTTCTGAGTCATCTCTAAGCCCGAAGTGGCAACGCCACCTGCGTTCACCGCCTTACCCGGAGCGAAGAGAATACCTGCCGACTGGAAAGTGTGGATAGCCTCGGGAGTACATCCCATGTTCGATACCTCGGCAACGCACCAAGTGCCATTAGCCAAAAGCTCCTTTGCATCCTCCTCATTAAGCTCGTTCTGGAAGGCGCAAGGCAATGCGATGTCGCACTTCACCGACCAAGCCTTCTTGCCCGGAGTGAATGTCGCATCGGTAAATCGCTCGGCAAAGGGAGCTACGATGTTGCGGTTCGATGCGCGCAACTCCAACATATAGTCAATCTTCTCGTCGGTCATGCCGTTGGGGTTGTAAACCACTCCGTCAGGACCTGATATTGCGATAACCTTAGCGCCGAGCTCGGTAGCCTTTTTTGCCGCACCCCAAGCCACATTTCCGAAGCCCGAGAGAGCAATTGTTGCACCCTTGATGCTCTTGCCGGCCTTTGCCAACATATGCTCGACGAAGTAGAGCGCTCCGAAGCCTGTTGCCTCGGGGCGGAGAATTGAGCCTCCCCAAGTCATGCCCTTACCTGTCAAAACGCCTGTGTGATACTCGCGCGCGAGCTTTTGATACATGCCATTCAGGTAGCCAATTTCGCGACCTCCCACGCCCACATCACCTGCGGGAACATCGGTGTCGACACCTATATTGCGCCACAACTCGAGCATGAAGGCCTGGCAGAAACGCATAATCTCGGCGTCGGACTTGCCCACGGGGCTGAAATCCGAGCCACCCTTTGCGCCACCCATAGGTAGGGTTGTGAGGGCGTTCTTGAAGGTCTGCTCAAAGCCGAGGAACTTTAACATCGAGGGGTTTACCGCAGCGTGGAAACGCAAGCCTCCCTTGTAGGGGCCGATTGCGCTGTTGAACTGCACACGATAGCCGAGGTTGGTTTGAATCTCACCCTTGTCGTCAACCCATGTTACGCGGAAAGAGAAGATTCGGTCGGGCTCAACCATGCGCTCTACGATTTTAGCCTTCTCAAATTCGGGATGCTCGTTATATACTTCTTCGATTGATTCAAGGACCTCGCGTACTGCCTGCAGATACTCGCTTTCACCGGGGTGTTTGCGCTCGAGGTCAGCCATTACATTCTGTACTTTCATAATCTGTTTTAGTTTTTAGGTGTTTCTGTTACTACAAATATAATGATATTTTTATTATAATCGTTAAGTGAAAATGAAAATTTTACTAAAAAATGTTATGTGGCTACATTTTTATCAAAATTGTGCGGAGAACGGAGTGCTGAATATTTATGGTGGAATACATGTTCCGATTTTATGGTGCAAAAAAATGGAGGTTTTTGTAGTAAAATAATTGGCTGTGCGACTAATAAAAATGTCAAATAATCGTTGTAATATTAACAATTACACTCAAAATTCGTATATTTGCAACAAACTAATATTTTTTAGAACTATGAAAAGATTGTTTTTAATGGTCGTAGCCTTTGTTTTGGTTGCGACATCGGCAGTTCAGGCACAGATTGACCCCTCGCAGCCTATTCCCGCCGACAAGGAGATTCGTCAGGGCGTGTTGCCCAACGGTTTGACCTATTACATCCGTCATAACGAGAAGCCCAAGGGTATGGCCAACTTCTATATCGTTCACGATGTAGGTGCTACCCAGGAGGGTGACAACCAGCAGGGCTTGGCTCACTTCTTGGAGCACATGGCCTTCAACGGTACAAAGAACTTCCCCGAGAAGACGATGATTGAGTATTTGGAGGGCATCGGTGTGAAGTTTGGTGCCAACCTCAACGCCTTCACTTCGTGGGACTTGACTCAGTATTTTATGACCGATGTTCCCGTAGCACGCGAGAGCGTTATCGACTCTACACTTATGATTCTCCACGATTGGTCACACTTCATCTCGTTGGAGGAGGAAGAGATTGACAACGAGCGTGGCGTTATCAAGGAGGAGTTGCGTACACGCGACGGCGCTTCTTGGCGTTCGACTATCGAGATGTTGAAGGCTGTGGGTAAGGGTACTATCTATGCCGAGCGTAACCTTATCGGTTATTTGGAGGGCTTGCAGAGCTTCACCTATCAGGATATTCGCGACTTCTATCATAAGTGGTATCGCCCCGACTACCAGGCAGTGGTTGTAGTGGGTGATATTGATGTTGATGCCGTAGAGCATAAGATTCAGACCATTATGGCCGACATCCCTGCTGCGGCAGCCGATGCAGCACAGAAGGAGTTGGTGGTTATCCCCGGCAACGACGAGCCTATCGTGAGCATCTTCACCGACCCCGAGCAGCAGCGCTCTATGATGCAGATTATCTATAAGTCACAGGCTATGCCCAAGCAGTATAAGGGCTTGGTAATGGCTGAGCTGGTGGATATTATGACTGCTTACATCTCAACTATGATGAATGAGCGTCTGACCGATATTTCGCGCAAGCCCGATGCACCTTTCACTATGGCATCGTTCTCGGCAGCATCGTCACTGGGCATCTGCCCGACACTCGATGTGAATGTCGGTGGTGTGATGACTCCCGATGGCAAATTGAAGGAGGGCTATGCAGCACTTTTGACCGAGATGGAGCGCATGCGCCGTTATGGCTTTACTCAGGGTGAGTTTGAGCGCGCACAGCAGAACATTTTGTCAAGCATCGAGGCCCAGTACAACAGCCGCGACGACCGCGAGCATGACTTCTTCGCCGAGCGTTGCATTGATAACTTCCGTTTGGGTACTCCTATCCCCGATGCCGATACCGAGCGCAACTTGGATAAGCAGCTTACCGAGATGATTTCTGTAGATATGATTAACGCAACCGTTAAGCAGCTCTACGACCCATTGAAGAATGTGGTTATCATCGTGCAGTCACCCGAGAAGGAGGGCGTCGCAGTTCCTTCAGAGCAGGAGGTTGTCGATATGTTGAAGGCTGCTGTTGCAGCCGAGGTAGCACCTTTCGAGGATAACACCGTCAAGGAGCCTTTGATTGGCGAGGATGTTCAGTTGAAGGGCTCAAAGGTTAAGAAGGAGAGCGTAAATTCATCGCTCGGCACAACTGAGTGGACTTTGAAGAACGGCATTAAGGTTGTCGTTAAGCAGACTCCTTACGAGGCTGACAATATCAGCTTCAACGCCTTCTCGGATGGTGGTGCGGCTATCTTTGACAACGAGCAGTTCTATTCTGCCCAGATGTTGGGCTCTGTGATGAGTATGTCGGGTATCTCGAAGTTCTCGGCAAGTGACCTCCGCAAGCAACTCTCGGGCAAGCAGGCCGAGGTTTATCTTGGAGCAAGTCAGTATAGCCACACTGTGAGCGGTTCGGCTATGTTGAAGGATGCCGAGACAATGTTCCAGCTCCTGTATCTTACCTTCACCGCACCTCGTTTCAGCGAGGACGATTTCAATGTCTTGATGAATCGCTACAACACTCTGTTGGCAAATCAGATGACCAACCCCGATATGATTTTCAGCAAGGAGCGTACCGCTACATATTATGGCAACAACTTCCGTCGTCAGCAGATCTCTCCCGAGTTGTTGCAGAATGTGAAGTTCGAGCATATGGCACCCGTTCACGCCAAGTTGTTTGCCAATGCTGCCGACTTCCATTTCGAGTTCGTGGGTAATATGAGCCCCGAGGAGTTGAAGCCACTGGTTGAGAAGTATATCGGCTCACTGCCCGTAAACAAGAAGGCTGCCAACTCATTCGTTGATGATGGTGTGCGCATGGTTAAGGGTGATGTAGTAAACGACTTCCGCGTTAAGATGGAGCAGCCCAAGGTTAAGGTATCGTTTATGTACTCTGGCGATTTGCAGTATAATTCAAAGAATAAGCTCATTATGGAGTTCTTTACTTCAGCTTTGGATAACCGTTATTTGAAGTCAATCCGCGAGGAGAAGGGTGGTACCTATGGTGTAGGTGTTCGTGGCACAATCGATGCTGAGCCTGTCGAGGAGTATTCGTTGTCGATAGCATTCGACACTAACGAGCAGATGGCCGACGAGTTGGCTGCTATCGTAGTTGCCGAGATCGAAAAGATTGCTGCCGAGGGACCTTTGGCTGAGGATATGGCTAAGACTCGCGAGTTCTTGATGAAGGATATCAAAAAGAATTTGGAGCAGAACTATTGGTGGGTATCTACTATTCATCAGTACTATAAGTATGGTATCAACAATGTTGAGGAGTACGAGGCTGCTGTTGAGGCTGTAACATCGGAGGATGTTCAGGCTTTGGCGAAGAAGGTTTTGGCCGATGGTAACCTTGTAAAGGTTATTATGCGTCCCGAGAAGGCCGAGTAATCGGTTGCCTTGCAATATGAAAAAGCCCTTGCACTTTTGGTGTGAGGGCTTTTTTGTAGATGAAAGATAAAAGAGCAAAGATGAAAGATGATACCGTCATTACACAATTTACACACTTGGCTTGCTGCAAAATCTGTACTTACGGTCTATGTGTAAATTGAATGGAATCTACCTTTGGGACTTACTGCCTTGATGTATCTGTGTGCAAACATAGTGAGGATAGGGAACTTAATGAATTTAGAGAGTTTAGAAATTGTGCCCGAACTCTGTTCGGTGTCAGCACTAAACTCTTTAACTTCACTAAATTCCCTAATAATTTTGAATTTTCCTTTACTCCACTATGGCTCGGCGCAGGCCACTGCGGTAGAGCCGGCGAATCACAGCCGAGGGCATTAGGCGCGATAGAAAACGACCTACGGGGAAGATGTATCGCCATGAAATAGGGCCGTGTAAGCGGCGTATGCCTCTACAATAGATTTTAAGTTCTCCCCACGCCTTACTATATCCACGCCGGCGATACATCTGGCTATCGCAGCGGAAATATAGCACCGTTTCCCGTAGATTGGCTATGCGGTAACCGGCTGCGATGGCATCAAACCACAGAGCAATATCCTGGCTTGTGCGGTAACGCTCGTCGTAGCGCAGGCCGTTACGGAAAATCTCGCGACGCATCATAACGGCAGGGTGCGCCAACGGCGAGGCACGATGTATCGAGCGCAACGCCTCCTCATGCGTTGGGGGATAGTGGCGCGTGTTGTGTGTCGCGGCCTCGCCAAACTCCTCGATAGCGCCTCCCAGAATCGCTACTTCGGGGTGTTTGGCTAAGTATGAGGCCTGAAGTTCAAATCGCTTTGGATGGGCAATATCGTCGCTGTCCATGCGAGCGATAAGCGAATAGCGCACCTGCCTAAGACCGCGGTTGAGCGAGGCGGTAAGTCCTCGATTCTTGCGGTTGCGGAGAATGGTCAGCCGATGCCGCCACATCCGGCGCCACTTGGCGATTACGCGCTTCAGGGGGTTGCTGAGCCGACCATCTTCTACCAGAATAACCTGCCGCGGTGGCAGCGTTTGGTTGTGCAGGCTCTCCAACGCCTCATGCAGATGCCGAGGCTCCACGCCGTTGTGTACGGCCATAAGTACCGAAATATTATAACTCTCTTTCATAATCTTGTTTTCGTTTTAGTCCATCCTTAAGGCCTCGCACGATGCTTTTTAGGTAGGCCGCGCGAGGCGCTATAAGGAGCGGATAGCCGATAATCTTCAAACACATTTTGCGTAGATTTCTTTGTCGCCAGCTGCGTGGTGCTAAATGGCTGCGCGAGAGCCACAGCAGGTTGCGAATCTGGTAGTAGAGCCTCGCGGGCGATGAGATGTTGAGCCCAAGGCCCAACCGCTTGAGGTAGCGCCCCTGCTCGTGAGAAAATCGAAGGTCGGGGGCTATAAAGACCCTAAATCCGCAACGGCGTGCCCGCCAGCACCACTCCTGGTCCACGAAGTCGATGAACAACTCCTCGCACATCTCTCCGATGCGTTGCAATGCCTCTGTGGAGAGTAGCGAGAAGGAGGCTATGATGCTGTGGGTTTCGAGAAATTCATAGCCTTCGTGGCTGAGTCGGCGCAGTATGCGTTCGTCACGCGAGGTGGTGTAGGGCAACCCCGTTTTGCGGTTTATGGGCATAGGACCTATGGCCGCAATATCGTATACGCGGCTAAGTGAGCGATGGCGCCGCTTTAGCTCCTCGACCATATGTGGTGAGGCTATGCTGTCTTGGTCGGCAAGCAGGATATAACGGCATTGTTGAGCCATGAGCCATCGGATACCTATATTCTGCGCCGCTGCAATACCTCGGTTTTCGTGTAGGGGGAAATATTCGATGTTTGCAGCTCCGCACATCATGTGGTGATTGTCTTGCGCGGAGTTATCAACGATGCAAATCATGTCGACCTGCTCCTTGAGTGCATCTATGACCTTCGCAAAGAGCCCGAAATCGGGATTATAGAGAACGATTACAACCCCCGTCATATGAGCGAAGAGTATATGTCCATATGCTGTTTTGCGCAGCGCTCCCACGAAAATTGCGCTACGCGCTGAAGCCCCAAGTGGGCATATCGCGTGCGCAGAGCTGCCGAGTTGAGCAGTTTTTCGATGATGTCGGCCATGTTGCCTATGTCGTCGGCCGAGAAGTAGAGCGCCGCATCGCCGGCAATCTCGGGAAAGCAACTCGCTCGAGCAAGTGCGCAGGGGCAGCCATAGCTCATGGCCTCGAGAATAGGCATGCCGAAGCCTTCGTAGCGCGAGGGAAATATGAAGAACAGCGCATCGGCATAGAGTCGTGCGAGCGCTGTTTCGTCGGCTACGACGGCGTGCATGCGATTCTCGATGTTCAACTTGCGAAAAAGCGAGAGCTCCTCACGGCTGAATTTTTGGCGTGTGCAGACCACATCGACCTCGGGGTATTGGTGCGCAACGAGCGAGAAGGCTCGGGCAAAGGCCCGGAAGTTCTTGAATCCGTGGCGCAGACCCACATACAATATATAAGGGAAGCCAAGAGGCGTGATATGAGCAAACTCCTCATCTTTGAGTCGGCTTACGCCATGATGTATGACACTTATCATGTCGGGGTCGAGGTTGAAATGCTCGAGCATATCACGGCGCGTGTGTTCACTCACGGCAATTACATGGTCGGCGCGTGCAAGTGACAGCTCCTGCCCTCGTTGCATGCGGCGGTTATAGTTGTGCGAAGTGATAAAATTTGTGTCGTGGTAAGTCACAACCATGGGCTTTAGGCCCAGGGGTGCGATACAGTAGGGGTCGAAATTTGTGGAGTGGAAGAGGTCGTACTTCCCATGTCGCAAACGATATGCCGAGTAGGGTTTGCCCAACTCCGACATCAAGCGTCCCTTATGTCGAAAATCGAAGCGGGGTAGAAACTCTCGGCAACGAATTATCCCATATTGGCGTGCATATTGGTTGTTTGAGAGGGTTGCCGTGACCTCCCACTCGGCTGAGGGCATATGCCGAATAACCTCGGCAAAGTATCGCGATACGCCTCCGTAAGCTTGCGAGGCAAATATCTGATGGTCGTATAAAATTTTCATAACAAGTTTTTAATCCTTCAAAAGTGGAGCAATTTCGTGCTGCCGCGTGTGGTAATCCGTAATGCCGAACATCACATTCTCGTAGCGCGTGGCAATCGAGCGGTTGGCGATGCCCGTCTTTACCATCGCCAGCAGGATTGCCACCAGCAATATTATCTGTCGCCAACGCCACCTGAGCGATGCGAGGTTGGAGTAGAGAATCCAATACCCAAAGGCAAAGAGTGTGGGTATGCGGTCTACGAACACCTCCACCTCGTGGAAAATCAGGAATGTAACATAGTAGAGCCACAGTGCGTTATAGAAAATCGTATTGCTTGCGCGTTGCCTTGTCATCGGCTCATAGAGCCAGGTGAATAGCACGATGGCAAATGTGCGCTCTATGTGGCCGAATGTCAGGCCGTAGTGGGCGGTGCTATGCTCGGCATGTGCGCTCAATTTATCGTAAAAAGCCATAGCCCGAAATATATCCAACGACTCCATCAGCTCCGCGACAATCCCAATATTTCCCAAGAAGAGAATGTTCGCAAAAACTATTCCACCCCATCGAATCCGGCCGCCGAGGTTACGATGCAGGAGCAGATAGAGTGGCAGGTAGATCAGCGAGGAGAGGTGAAATGTCGCACCCAATATGTTTAGCATGATGTAAGGCATTGCCCGCCTGCGCTCCAAATAGGGTAAAGAGAGCAGAAACAGATCCATAGCCTTGGCGTTGCGATAGAGATTAAACTCTATGGTCAGGCCGTTGTAAGCGATGAAGAAGATAAACGGAAGAATCACCGAACCGGTGTAACGGCGGAAGGTGAGGCGGAAAACCGCCAAATCAAGCAAACTGCCAATCGCCACCCATGTAAAGTAGTCGGCCCCGAGTGATTTGATTATCGAGGAGTATATCACAAAGCCCGGTTCGAAGAGGTAACTTAACATAGCCGAAGAGTTGAGCCGCGTGATTGTCGGTAACTGCTCGTAGAATGGAAAATAGTTGATAAAGTCGGAGTATAGATGCCCTCTTAGTCCGATAAACAGGAAGATTAACACAAAGGCGCTCCACCCTGCTGTGCGTGGCGAGAGTAGGCGAATACTCTGGCGCTCGTTGGCATAGAGCCATAGCAAAAGGAGCATGAGAGTGAGGTAGGGCAGGGCATTTGTCATCATCCCTTGAGGCTTTTTTGCAGGTGGCTGACTATCGTGTGGCGCAGTCGGCACGCTTTGTAGCGGATTGTCTGCTTGCGTATCTTATAGTAGATGCTATGCAGGCGGAGCGAAAGCAGGTATATTGCATTTGCCGCAATATGATAACGGCGGCTGTGATTTTTCGAGTAGTAGAGATGTCGTCCCTGCTCCGAGAGGGTTATGCGTCGCCGATTCAGGCGCGCCTCATCGAAACTTCGCCCCTCGAGGTGCTGAATCCGTGCCGAGGGTATCGAGAGTATACTGCCGCCCAGTTGCGCCAAGCGATGACAGAGGTCGGTATCTTCGTAATACATGAAAAACTCCTCGGCGAAGCCTCCTACGGCGATTAAATCCTTGCGCCTTGCCATAAGGTCAGCGCCCGAAATATAACCCACTTTTACGGGGTGGGATGTATGGTTGAAAAACCGGCTGCGCGCAGCGAATATGCGCTGCGGAAGATGAAACAATAGGGCATCGCACTCCTCGAGAATCGAAGGCCGCAGTCTGCGGAACGACAGAGCCGGTTGCATCTGCTCGTCGTAGAGATTCCCGCCCACAGCCACCGTCGAGGGGCTTCGGTTCAAAAACGAGCAGAGCCGTTCGGCAGCGTTGTTAAGCAGCAATGTGTCTGGGTTGAGGAATAGGATATTTCGCCCCGTGGCAACCCTTAGCCCGAGGTTATTGGCACGGCCAAAACCGAGATTCTCGTGGTTGTAAATATAGGTAATGCGGTCATCTTTCGAAAAATGCTCGCGGCTGCAATCCGTCGAGGCATTATCGACGAGTATAACCTCAAAGTTGATGCCTTCGGTTATGGCAAAGATACGCTCGATGCACGCTGCCGTCAGGCGGAGCGTGTTATAGTTTACAATGATTATGGAGAGGTCCATTATATGCCCAAATATTGTCTTAACTCGCGGAAGTTAATGGCGCACCAGCAAGCAACACTTGCCGTAAAGGCTGCGCCCAAAGCAATGAATGGGTTTTCGATAAAGTGTGCCGATGCGAGGCATATCGCCACACAGGGTAGCGAGAGCAGCGCACTGCGCACGAAAAGTTTTACGGGAATCTTCACTATCTTCTTCCGCGTTACATATACAATATATGTGCCCGTTACGACCGTCTCGGCACATAGGAGCACTATGGCCGAGCCGATGCTTGCCAAATGCGGTACGAAGAAGATGTTTATTGCTATGGCTACCGAAGCTCCGATGCCCGAGGCCAATAACAGTATGCGGTCGTGCTTCAGCGGCATGATGATTTGAATGGCTAACACCTGCGCCACACCTGCCATAATCACAGCCGGCAGGATTATGCGCATGGGGAGTATTGCGCCGTCGAAGTCACCACCCGCCAAAATCCGAATTATCTGTGGCGCCATAACCATGCTGCACAGCACAAGCGGCACACTGAATGTCGCCACCGCCGAGAACGATTTGTTAATCAGCGTCTGAAACTCCTCCTTCTCGCCCGCAGCCACCAGAGCACTCATTCTCGGCATCATAACATTCGTAAAGGCCGAGAAGAGTCCGAGCATTACGGTATTGAGCTTAAAGGCTGTGGTGTAATATCCTACCTCGGTGTCGCCCGCAACGAATCCGAGCCATACCACATTGAATGTAAGATACATCGAGGTCATGATGGAGTATATGCCGAGCGTTAAGTTGCTGCGCGTATAGCGCATGTCGAGCAAATCGCGCCAACGGGGGCTGACAAACCTTCTGACATAGGCGATGTTTATCAAGGCATTTATAATGACCGAGGCTGTCGTGATGGCAAAAAACAGAATATATTGGTCGCGGTTGCGTACAAATAGGAATATCGCTGCGACATATAAAATTCGTATGGCGATGCTGCGCAGGGTTATGTAGCGGAAATTCTCGATGCCCGAGAAAAACCACTCTACGACAAGCGCTGTGAAGATGATTTTTGCGCCACCTATGAAGAACATCTCGGGATGAGCCGCCAGACGCGGAATGGAGGCCACGGCGATGATATAGACGATGAGGGTTGCGGCCGTAAAGACCAGATTCAGTCCCAGGATGTTTGCAAAAACACGGCTGCGCTGCTGCTCGTTGTGACGCACGGCGGCAATCTCCCTTACGCCCAACAATCCGATGCCCATCGTGGCAAAGAGCAGGAAGTAGCTCACCGTATTGTCTACGAAATTGACAAGGCCGATACGCTCCGGACCGAAGATGCGTGATGTATATGGAAAGACGATGAATGCCGCCAGGTAAGATGACAGATTCAAAACGCTTTTATACGCGAAATTCTTCTTTATCGAGCTTATCGCCATAGGGTTGAGGTTTCTTTGCTTAAGTAGGTGACAGGTGGTGCTTATCGCCCTTTGTACATCTCGTCGTAGTAACGCTCGTAGTCGCCCGAGGTGATGTTGTTGAGCCACTCCTCGTTGTCGAGATACCATTTTATGGTGCGTTCTATTCCCTCCTCGAATTGCAACGAAGGCTCCCAGCCGAGCTCCTGACGCAATTTGCTTGCATCTATGGCATAGCGCAGGTCGTGACCGGCACGGTCGGTTACAAAAGTTATCAAATCGTCGCTCGCGCCCTCCTCGTTGCCAAGCAGGCGGTCGCAGGTCTTGATGATTACTTTTATAAGGTCGATGTTGCGCCACTCGTTGCAGCCGCCTATGTTGTAAGTCTCGCCCACTCGACCTCGGTGGAATATAAGGTCGATAGCGCGCGCGTGGTCCTCGACATAGAGCCAGTCGCGCACATTCTCGCCTTTGCCATATACGGGGAGTGGCCTGCGGTTGCGTATATTGTTGATAAACAGCGGAATAAGCTTTTCCGGGAACTGATACGGTCCATAGTTGTTCGAGCAGTTCGTAACAATGGTCGGCATGCCGTAAGTGTCGTGGAAGGCCCTTACGAAGTGGTCACTCGACGCCTTCGACGCCGAATATGGCGAGTGCGGAGCATACTTCGTTTGCTCAGTGAAGAGGCTATCGTCCATCTCCAAAGCTCCATATACCTCGTCGGTTGAGATATGGTAGAAGAGTTTTCCCTCGTATGCTTCGGCCGAGGCCTCCCACTTAAGGCGTGCCGCCTGCAAAAGCGACAAAGTTCCCAAAACATTTGTTCGGGCAAAGGTGAAGGGGTCCTTTATCGACCTATCGACATGGCTCTCGGCGGCAAGATGAATCACGCCGTCGATTGAGTAGCGGTCAAATAGGTCGCACACCAGCTCGAAGTCGCAGATGTCGCCCTTGACAAAGGTGTAGTTCTCGGCCTGCTCTATGTCGCTGAGGTTGGCTAAATTGCCTGCATAGGTGAGTTTGTCGAGGTTTATGATGTGGTAGTCGGGGTACTTCTCGACAAAGAGTCGTACCACATGGCTACCTATAAAACCTGCTCCTCCCGTTATAAGAATGTTTCTCTTCATTGGCTTACTGTTTTTGCGTCAAAAGGCGTTTTAAGCAATAGAACATCGACTCGCGCCATTGAGGTATCTCGATGCCGAAAGTGCGCTTGATTTTATCTTTATCCAAGACCGAATAGGCCGGTCGTGTCGCTTTTGTGGGAAAATCCTTGCTGCGGCAGGGGTTTATTTGACATGTTGTATTACCTACGGCGCGTGCAATCTCCACCGCAAAGTCATACCACGAGCATACGCCCTCGTTCGAGAAGTGATATGTGCCCTCCTTGCCCTCGTAGAGGTCGCCTTCGATAATTGAAAATATCGCCAACGCCAAATCTCCGGCATAGGTCGGCGTGCCCACCTGGTCAAAGACTACATTTATATGCTCGCGCTCTGCGGTCAGCCGCAACATGGTCTTTAGAAAGTTGTTGCCAAACTCCGAGTAGAGCCATGCCGTACGAATTACGATAGCCTTGCAGCCCGATGCGGCGATAGCCTTTTCGCCCTGCAACTTCGTGCGACCATACACGCCCAACGGATTGGTCGGCATATCCTCGGTGAGAGGTGTATTTGCTTCGCCGTCAAATACATAGTCGGTCGAGATATGGAATAGCGTAGCGTTGTGTTTTGCCGCCGCGTGAGCTAAATTCTCCACCGCAAGGGCATTTATTCGCTCGGCCACCAAAGGCTCCTCCTCGGCACGCTCGACATTGGTGTAGGCGGCGCAGTTGATTATAATATCGACCTGCTCGCGTTGTACCATATCCTCAACCGCCTCTCGGTCGGTGATGTCCAACTCCTCTACATCGGTGAAGATGTAACGGTTGGGTGAAGCCTCGCCCAAACGACGCATCTCGTGGCCCAACTGCCCATTGGCTCCCGTAACGAGTATAGTGTGTTTACTCTGCATAGTAATCCGTATTATAGTCAAACAACCCTTCGGCCTCGGCAAGAGGGCGATTGCGTAAGTCCTTAGCCGAGAGGATAATATCCTCCTCGGGCAAGAGCCAGTCAATGCCTATTGCGGGGTCGTTCCACGCTATGGCACCCTCGTTTTGGGGCGAGTAGTAGTTGTCACACTTATATTGCAGTACGGCCTCGTCGCTCAATACCGAAAAACCGTGAGCAAAGCCGCGCGGAATAAACAGTTGGCGATGATTCTCGTCAGAAAGCTCCACAGCGATGTGCTGCCCGAAGGTGGGTGAGCCGCGGCGAATATCTACCGCCACATCCAACACCCTGCCCTGAGCCACACGCACCAGCTTCGACTGCGCATAGTGCCCTTTTTGGAAATGCAGACCTCTTACTACTCCGTAGCGGGATTTGCTTTGGTTATCCTGCACGAAGCAGGTGGGGCGCACCGCCTCATCGAAGCGTTGCTGCGACCAACTCTCCATAAAATATCCGCGCTCGTCGCCAAATACATCGGGCTCAATGATGACTACGCCCTCTATCTCGGTAGGAATTACCTTCATCTCTAAAATCTCTATTTCTCTGCTTCGATAACCTTCAGCAGGTATTGTCCATATTGGTTGTTGCCCATAGCCTCGGCCATCTTGCGCATCTTCTCCTCCGAAATCCAACCATTGCGATAGGCTATGCCCTCCAGGCAGGCAATCTTCAGGCCTTGTCGTTTCTCGATAACCTCCACAAAAATTGATGCTTCCGCCAGCGAGTCGTGAGTTCCCGTATCGAGCCATGCAAATCCGCGCTCAAAACGCTTAACCTTTAGTTCGCCATGCTCCAGGAAGTGCTGATTCACCGAGGTAATCTCCAACTCGCCACGCGCCGAGGGCTTTATTCCTTTGGCTACCTCGACCACCTTGTTGGGGTAGAAGTAGAGTCCCACAACGGCATAGTTCGACTTCGGATTTTTGGGTTTCTCCTCAATCGAGAGGCAACGGCCCTCGCAGTCGAACTCCGCCACGCCATATCGCTCGGGATGGTCGACCCAATAGCCGAAAACGGTAGCCTTCTGCTCCTCGTTGGTTGAGCGTACCGCCTCGCAAAGCATCTCCTCAAGGCCTGCGCCGTGGAAGATGTTGTCGCCCAAAACGAGGCATACATTATCCTCGCCGATAAACTCCTCGCCAATGATAAATGCCTGCGCTAAACCGTCGGGTGAGGGCTGCTCGGCGTAAGAAAACCTTACGCCAAAATCCTCGCCACTGCCTAACAAGCGCTGGAAGTTGAGTAAATCCTGCGGAGTCGAGATTATGAGTATGTCGCGTATGCCGGCACTCATCAGAGCCGAGATAGGGTAGTATATCATCGGCTTATCGTAGATGGGCAAGAGTTGCTTACTCACGCCCTTTGTGATGGGGTAGAGGCGTGTGCCACTACCTCCGGCCAGAACAATTCCTTTCATTATAGACGGCTATTTTTTATAAAAACTCTTATACCAATCAATAAATTTCCCTATACCCTCGTGCAGTGAGGTTGTGGGGCGATAACCAAACCTCTGCTCCAAAAGCGAGGTGTCGGCATAGGTGCGCACGACATCACCCGCCTGCATGGGCATAAGTTCTCGCTCGGCTCTTCGGCCCAAAGCCTGCTCAAGCTCGGTGATGAACTCTGCGAGCATAACGGGCTGCGAGCATCCGATATTGTATATGGCGTGCGGTCGGTCAGAGCCATTTTTGGTCGGCGGTACTGCCAAAACCCTTGCTATGCCCTCCACGATGTCGTCGATATATGTAAAATCGCGCTCCATGTTGCCGCCGTTGAACACCTTTATCCTCTCGCCTCGGCTGATGGCATCGGCAAAGAGCATAGGTGCCATGTCGGGGCGTCCCCAAGGGCCATAGACCGTAAAGAATCGCAATCCCATAGTGGGTATGCCGTAGAGCTTTGCATATACGCTCGCCATAAGTTCGTCGCTGCGTTTTGTGGCGGCATAGAGGCTCTCGGGGCTGCTCACTTCGTCGCGCTCAGAGAACGGGACTTTGCTGTTAGAGCCATATACCGAAGAGGATGAGGCGTATAGCAGATGCTCGACGGGGTAATGGCGACAGCACTCCAGGATGTTCAGAAAGCCTACCACATTACTCTCTGCGTAGGCAAACGGATTCTCCAACGAATACCTCACTCCGGCCTGCGCCGCAAGGTTTATCACCATATCGAACTTTTCCTGCTGAAATATCTCGGGCAGCAACTCGCGGTCGGCAATGTCGCCCTTTATAAAGCGAAAACTTCCAAATTTTTTACTCTGCAACTCTTCGCCCTCCATTGCCGATTGTGCCTCGATGCCCAACTCTTTCAGGCGGGCAAGTTTCAGCGTCGGAGTGTAGTAGTTATTCAGGTTGTCGATTCCCACAACCGCGTGCCCGTCGCTGAGCAATCGTGCGACGAGATGATAGCCGATAAATCCGGCGGCACCTGTGATGAGAATCTTTTTCATCTGCTCTTAGCCTATTTTGTAGTAAGTAAAACCATGCTCCTCCATCTCCTCTCGGTCGTAGATGTTGCGACCGTCGAGAATAACCTTGCCTCGCATCGTGCGTTGCAAAACCGCAAGGCTCGGAATACGGAACTCCTTCCACTCGGTAACGAGCATCAGCGCATCGCTATCCATGGCTGCCTCATACATGTCGCGACAGAAGGTGACTTTATCGCCCAAAACACTCTCGGCACTCGGCATAGCTATGGGGTCATAGGCCTTAACATGGCATCCTGCGGCCAAGAGATGCTCGATAAGCACCAACGAAGGAGCTTCGCGCACATCGTCGGTCTCGGGCTTAAAAGCCAAGCCCCAGAGGGCTATGGTCAAGCCTTGTAGCTTGCCGCCATAGTGCTGAAGAAGTTTTTCGAATAATATGCTTTTTTGCTTGTCATTGACTTGCTGTACAGCCTCCAAAACGCGCATGCGGTAGCCGTGTTGCTCTGCTGTTTTTATTAGGGCGCGCACATCCTTCGGGAAACAAGAACCTCCATATCCGCAACCCGGGTAGAGGAATTTGCGACCTATGCGACTGTCGGCACCTATGCCCTTGCGGACCATATTTACATCGGCGCCTACCCGTTCGCATAGGTTGGCGATGTCGTTCATAAACGAGATACGAGTTGCAAGCATCGAGTTTGCGGCATATTTTATCATCTCGGCCGAAGCTATGTCGGTGAAAATCATGCGCTCACCCGAGAGCATAAAGGGCTTGTAGAGGCGCGCCATAATCTTGCGGGCATAGTCGCTCTCTGTGCCGACGATAACTCGGTCGGGGGTCATGAAATCCTTGATTGCTGCGCCCTCCTTCAAAAATTCTGGGTTTGATGCCACATCGAAAGGAATCTCCTCGCCGCGTTTGTTTATCTCCTGGCGCACCACCTCGGCAACTTTGTGGGCTGTACCTACGGGAACGGTTGATTTTGTAACCAGCAGGGTGCGTTTCCGGATGTTGCGGCCGAATGTGCGGGCAACTTCCATTACTTGGCTTAGGTCGGCGCTGCCATCCTCATTCGGCGGAGTTCCTACGGCTGAGAATACCACATCGACATCGTTGAGGCAGCTGCGTAAATCGGTTGTGAAATGCAGACGCCCTGCCGAGAAATTGCGGCGTACCATATCCTCTAATCCCGGCTCATAAATCGGGATTATGCCTTGTTGTAATTTCTCTATTTTCTCGGAGTCAATATCTATGCAGGTGACATCTATACCCATTTCGGCAAAACAAGCTCCGGAAACCAATCCTACATATCCCGTACCAACGATGGCAATATTCATATCTGTTAAATTTTGTTGCTTTGAGTCATTCTTTGCAGAAGTTGACACTATGCAATATGCGTACCTTTATATACAAAGGTATTGGTTTTTGCCTAATGCTCAAAATTATTAAATCTTTTTTTTGCCTCCTATCGCCTTTTGTGTATAATCTTTGCATATAGCGGGGTATGTTTTTAATAAAAATAATATGAAACGAATCTTATTAAGTGTTATTTTGGCTCTCTTCGCCGTGGGAGCAGCCGTGGCTGAGGATAGGCCGATTACGGTGACGCAGTTGCCCATGAAAGCGCAAATCTTTTTGAAAGATTATTTTTCGGAGATTGAAGTTGTGCTGGTTTCTCAGGACGATGATTTGCTGCACAAGGATTATGAGGTGGCGCTGAAGAATGGCGCTCGCATAGAGTTTAATGCCGACGGCGAGTGGCAGGAAGTTGCCGTGAAGTGCGGTATGGTGCCCTCGGCGATTGTCCCTATGGAGATTATGAAATATGTGGGTGAGCACTACTCCGGTGAACACATCATGCGCATAGAGCGCGACCGTCGCGGCTTCGAGGTCTATCTGTCGAATGGGCTTGAGTTGCAATTTGACAGGCAGTATCGGTTGATAGACATCGACGATTAACAGCCGAATCCGTATAGCCAGACTCTTTTAGGAGATTAAGGAGATTAAGGAATTTAGCGCAGGCGCAAAAAGCTCCTTAAACCCCTTAAACTCCCGTGCGTCATTCTGAGCAAAACGCAGTTTCGCGTGAGAATCTCTTTTGGGCGATAGACTTCCATGAATTGACTCTCGCGTCGGGCTTTGCCCTCCTCAGAGTGACGCTATGTGGTAGCCAATCCGTCATTCTGAGCAAAACGCAGTTTTTGCGTGAGAATCTCAAGCAAAAATCGTCATTCCGCATTAGCACAAAGATTTTTTTTGCAGATATTGTTTGCCTATCATCCAATTGGGCAATGGCAACTGATGCGAACCTGAAAACTAATACTTTGCCCAATTGTGACGGTGTGTTTTTAAGGAAATTAATAACAAGAGGGCGTTCAACATTTGAACACCCTCTCGTTGTATTATTAGGCGAATAACTACTCGTCGTAACTGCTGTTGTCCCAGCAGTGTGTACACAAATCCTCCTTCGGAAGGCCTATCGCCTCGACCAAATCATCCAAACGCTGGAACTTCAGCGTGGTGAGCTGCAGGTGACGACGCATAATGTCGACCATCTCCTGATGCTTGGGGCTGTCGGGGTTTGCATACTCTGCAAATACCTCGTCGGGGATGTTGTCGGTGCCCTCCATATCGCGAATTACTCGACGCGCATAGAGGTCGTAGGTGCTGCGCGATGTCGAGAAATTGAGGAATCGGCATGGGAAAATCAGTGGCGGACATGCAATGCGCATATGAATCTCCTTGACTCCCGAATCCAGCAATTTCACAACATTATCCTTGAGCTGCGTACCGCGCACGATGCTGTCATCCATGAACAGAATCTTCTGGTCCTGCGTGAAACGGCTGTTGGGCAGAAGCTTCATCTTTGCCACCAAGTCGCGCATCTTCTGATTCTGAGGCATGAAGCTGCGAGGCCATGTGGGCGTATACTTTACAAACGGACGCTTATATGGAATGCCCTTCTCGTTGGCGTAACCTATGGCGTGACCCACGCCCGAGTCGGGGATGCCGGCTGCAAAGTCGGGCTGAATGTCGGTGTCACGGCGAGCCATGGCCGCACCGCAGCGATAACGACAATCCTCGACATTTATACCCTCATACCAGGCCGAAGGATAGCCATAATAGACCCAAAGGAACGAGCAAATCTGCTTACGCTTACCCGGAGCTAAAACCTGATGTATGCCGTCGGCTGTGATGCGCACAATTTCACCCGGACCCAGGTCGCGGACAAAATTGTAACCGAGATTGTCGAAGCTCGAACACTCGCTGGCGCAGACATATCCCTTCTCGTTTTTACCTATCGAAATCGGTGTGCGTCCAAACTTGTCACGCGCCGCATAGATTGCGTGGTCGGTCAATACAAGCATCGAACACGAGCCTTTTATCTTCTTGAATACGAGCTCAATGCCATCTTTGATTGAAGAACCCAATCCGATGAGTATCGCCACTAACTCCGTGGCATTTATCTGCGAACTTGAGAGCTCGGCAAAATGATGATGGTCGTCGAGAAGTTCCTGCGTGAGCTCTTCGATGTTGTCGATGCGGGCAACGGTTACCACCGCATAACGCCCCACATGCGAGGTGATGGTTATGGGTTGTGATTCGTTGTCGGAAATTACGCCGACGCCCATTTTTGCATCGCCGAACTTGGGCAATTCGTCTTCAAATTTATTGCGGAAATAACCATCCTCCAAAGAGTGTATCGAACGCTTGAATACATCCCCGTCTACAAAGGCCATACCTGCGCGCTTTGTGCCGAGGTGAGAGTGATAATCGGTGCCATAGAAAACATCATTGACACACTCGATGCGTGATACACAACCAAAAAAACCTGACATAAATATGTGTTTAATTAATAAGCATTAGGGCGCAGCCCTTGGCGAAGAATCCTTTTGTAGATTAGGACTTCACCCCACAAATATAGTGAAAAGTTTGAAAACACACCTCTTTTATGCTCTGTGATGCAAACATTTTTTAGTTTTCTGCCAAAAAGAGTCGAAACATTGATACCACTTTGAAAAAAAATTATAAATTTGTACTACTTTATAACATCATTTTAAGATATGAGCAAAAAAACTGTCGTAATTGGAGTTATTGGTGCCGACGCTCATGCCGTGGGCAACAAAATTATTGACCTGACACTTACTAATGCAGGTTTTAATGTGGTGAATCTCGGCGTGATGGTATCGCAGGAGGAGTTTATTGATGCAGCTGTGGAGACCAACGCTGATGCTATTTTGGTTTCATCGCTCTATGGCCACGGCGAGATTGATTGTATGGGTCTTCGCCAGAAGTGCGATGAGGCGGGTCTGAAGGCTATGCCTCTGTTTGTGGGCGGTAACCTGGTTGTGGGTAAGCAGAATTTCGAGGATGTCAAGGAGCGTTTCCTTGCCATGGGCTTCGATTATGTGTATGCTCCCAGCACTCCTATCGAGACTACTATTGTCGATTTGAAAAATAAATTGGGTATAGAGTAATTTCGAGCAATCCGCTATGAGGTTTTTGACGGTTGATGTAGGCAGTACCTATACCAAACTGACCGCAATTGATGCAACTACGCGAGAGATTCTCGGCACCGCACAAGCCTTTACCACCATCGAGAGCGATGTGATGCAGGGCTTCGAGCAGGCGTGGCATGAACTCACCGCCGAGCGCGAGGATAACCCCTGTGCAGGTTTTGAATATGACAGGATGTTGGTCTGCTCGTCGGCTGCTGGAGGCTTGAAGATGGTCGCTTTGGGTTTGGTGCCCGACCTTACGGCCAAAGCGGCGCGTACGGCAGCATCGAATGCCGGAGCCAAGGTCGTGAAGACCTACGCTTACGAGATAAGCGGCAGCGAGCAGCAGGAGATTTTCGAAATAAATCCCGATTTGGTTCTGCTGTGTGGAGGTACTGATGGAGGAAACAGGGAGGTCATCGTCGCCAATGCCAAGCGGTTGGTGGCGATAGATAGACCTTTTATGACCATCGTCGCCGGCAATAAGAGCGCTTCGGACGAGATATTGGAGATTTTCCGCAAGGCAGGCAAGGAGGTGGTCATCACCGAAAATGTGATGCCGCAATTCAATCGCCTCAATATCGAGCCGGCGCGTGATGCCATTCGCCAACTCTTCATTGCCCGTATTATCGAGGCTAAGGGCCTTAACCGTCTTCAGGCTATGGCCTCGCAGAAGATTATCCCTACGCCGCTGGCAGTGTTGCAGGCGTGTGAGTTGTTGAGCCGAGGTACGGCTTCGCAAGGGGGTCGCGGCGATTTACTGGCTGTGGATATTGGAGGTGCTACGACAGATGTCTACTCTATGGCCGCAGGTACTCCTACGGTGGATAACACCATGCTTAAGGGCTTGCCCGAGCCGTGGGCAAAGCGTACCGTTGAAGGTGATTTGGGTATGCGTTACAGCCTGACGCATGTCTTTGAGCAGTTGCCCGAGCATTATGGCCCCGACAAGGAGTATATGCAGAGGGTTGGAGCATGGGTCGAGCGTTGTACGGCGCATCCCGACCTCTTGGCCGAGGCAGATTCCGACGAGGAGCGCATCGAAGAGTTTTTGGGGCGTTCGGCCGTTGCTATGGCTGTGGAGCGTCATTGTGGCCGCCTGGCAAATGTCTATACCCCGCTTGGCGAGATGCACACTTTGGAGGGCAAGGATTTGATGTCGGTGCCTACGGTGATAGGCATTGGCGGAGTGATTCGTAATTCGCGCCACCCCGAGCAGATTTTGCGGGGTTGCCTTTACGATATGATGCACCCTGAATCGACCAAGCCGTGTCGTCCGAAATTCTACCTCGACCAGAAGTATATTTTCGCTTCGATGGGACTTTTAAGTATGGTCGATGCGGAGCTGGCTTTCGAGTTGCTCGACAGGGAGTGTGCGGCGTTGGGCGAGTAGCAGGAACGGGGGATTTGTGTGGCGGAAGACTACGATATAAAGTATAAAGCAAGAGAGAAAATCGTTAAATTAACAGAAATATGGAGAGAGAGTTAAAAAACCAAAGGATTCCTGAGGATGTGTTCATGAAGGAACGCGCCGAGGTACTTCAGCAGTGGCCTACGGGTAAGGAAGTAGATTTTCAGGAGGCGGTAGATTATCAGTTGTCAATCGACAAGGATAAGCGCTTCGGCGAGAAGTTGGCAAAGGCCGACAAGGAGGGTATTACCCTTGTGCAGCCGCGTGCCGGTGTGGCTCTGTATCAGGAGCAGATTGAGTTGTTGCAGTACCTTGAGAACGAGGGTGGTGCCGACCTGCTGCCTACAACTATCGACAGCTATACTCGTCTTAATCGTTACAACGAGTGTCAGGTGGGTATCGAGAAGAGCCAGGCTTCGGGTCGTTCGATGCTCAATGGTTTCCCGGCAGTAAACTATGGTGCTAAGGTGTGCCGTATGGTTACTTCATCGCTGAAGAATCCCGTGCAGGTGCGTCATGGTACGCCCGATGCGCGTTTGTTGACCGAGATTGCCATTGCCGGCGGTTTCACCTCTTACGAGGGTGGCGGTATTTCGTATAATATCCCATATTCGAAGAACCATACTATCGAGCAGACTATCAAGTATTGGCAGTATACCGACCGCTTGGTAGGTATGTACGAGGAGGCCGGCGTAAGCATCAACCGCGAGCCGTTTGGACCTTTGACAGGAACGCTCATTCCTCCCTGTATCTCTAACTCGGTGGCTATTATCGAAACCTTGCTTGCAGCCGAGCAGGGTGTGAAGGATATAACCGTTGGTTATGGTCAGTGTGGTAACCTTATTCAGGATGTTGCCGCTATGCGCTCGTTGGCGAAGCTCACTCGCGAGTATCTCCATAAATATGGCCACGACGATGTGCGTGTGACAACCGTATTCCACCAGTGGATGGGTGGTTTCCCGCAGGATGAGTCGAAGGCCTTTGGTGTAATTTCGTGGGGCTCGGCAGCTGCCGCTTTGTCGAAGGCTACGAAGGTTATCGTAAAGACTCCGCACGAGGCTTATGGCGTGCCCACCAAGGAGGCAAATGCTTGTGGTTTGCGTGCTACAAAGCAGGTTATCTCGATGCTTCGTGACCAGGATTTGCGCGAGATTCCGTTGGTTGTTATGGAGAGCCAGATTATCGAGTCGGAGGTGCGTTGCATCATGGATAGAGTCGAGGTATTGGGTAAGGGTGACCTTGCGCAGGGTACTGTGGCTGCGTTCGAGGCAGGCGTTTTGGATGTTCCGTTTGCTCCTAACCGCTACAATGCCGGTAAGGTATTGCCTGCTCGCGACGATGACGGTGCAATCCGCATCTTGGAGATGGGTAACTTGCCGTTCACTCAGGAACTCGTCGACTTCCACCGCGCGAAGTTCGAGGAGCGTGCTCGCTTGGAGGGCCGCAAGGTGTCGTTGCAGATGGTTATCGACGATGTGAGTGCTATCGAGAAGGGTGTATTGGTAGGTCGCCCCAGCAAGTAGCAAGCAATACAAAGAATAAAATATTAAGCGAATAATTTAGAACTTAAAATAACCTAAGATTATGAAGATTAAAAAAGTAGTTTGTTCTGCCGGAAAGACAGGCTTTTTCTTCGATGACCAGAAAGCCATCAAAGCAGGAGCGAAAAACGATGGTAACTTTTATGTTGGTGAGCCTATGACTGAGGGCTTTACATCAGTGCGCCAGATGGGTGAGTCTATCTCGGTGATGTTTGTGTTGGAGGATGGTCAGGTAGCATTTGGCGACTGCGCGGCTGTGCAGTATTCGGGTGCAGGTGGTCGTGACCCCTTGTTCTTGGCCGAGAATTTTATCCCCGTAATCGAGAAAGAGATTGCCCCCTTGTATGAGGGTCGCGACATTACCTCTTTCCGCGAGATGGCCGATGTTGTAGACAAGATGACCTCTCCCTCTACGGGTAAGGTATATCACACCGCTATCCGCTATGGTGTGACTCAGGCTTGCTTGGACGCTGTTGCAAAGAGCCAGCATAAGCTCATGGCCGAGGTTATCGCCGAGGAGTATGGCACCGAGGTTAGCGGCGAGATGATTCCTATCTTCACTCAGTCGGGTGATGACCGCTATATGAATGCCGATAAGATGATTATGAAGGGTGCGGCGGTATTGCCTCACGCTCTGTTCAACCATGTTGAGGAGAAGGTCGGCTTGAAGGGCGAGAAGATTGAGGCGTATATCGAGTGGTTGCGTAACCGCGTGCTTACACAGAAGCCATTCGAGAACTACAATCCTATCTTCCATATCGATGTATATGGTACTTTGGGCTTGGTTTTCAATAACGATTTTGAGGCTATTGCCGAGTATATCGCAGGCTTGGAGAAGATTGCGCAGCCGTTCCACCTTCGCGTTGAGGGTCCCGTAGATATGGGCGAGAAGCAGGCTCAGATTGAGGCTTTGGCAGCTATCCGCAAGGCTTTGGAGGCTCGAGGTTCGCAGGCCGAGATTGTAGCCGACGAGTGGTGCAATACTTTCGAGGATGTTGTAGACTTTACAAAGGCTAAGGCAGGCCATATGGCGCAGATTAAGACGCCCGATTTGGGCGGTATCAACAACTCTATCGAGGCTGTGCTCTATTGCCGCGAGAACGGCATGGGTGCATACTTGGGTGGTACTTGTAACGAGACTAACCGCTCGGCTGAGGTTTGCGCTCACATAGCAATGGCTACTCACCCCAAGCAGTATCTGGCAAAGCCGGGTATGGGCGTGGATGAGGGCTATATGATTGTCTTCAACGAGATGTCACGCATCTTGGCATTGAGAAAGTAATATGCCGAGGAAGTTTCAATAGTTAAAAACCGAAACACTATGAGTAACGAAAATAAGAGAGAGATTCGCGTGCTTTCGCCTACCGCCATTCTTGGCTATGGCTTCCCCGAGGAGTCATTCCTCGAGGGTATGCGTCGTAAGCCCGATGTAATTGCCGTGGATGCCGGTTCTACCGACCCCGGACCATACTATTTGGGTGCAGGTTATTCGTTCACCGACCGCAATGCCGTGAAGCGTGACCTTGCGATTATGATTCCTGCCGCTTTGAAGGCGGGTATTCCCGTGATGATTGGTACAGCGGGTGGTAGTGGTGCGCGTCCCCATGTTGAGGAGACCGTAGGCATCATCCGCGAGATTGTCGAGGAGCAGAAGTTGCACTTCAAGATGGCTGTCATTCAGTCGGAGTTCGATAAGGATTTTGTTAAGGAGAAGATTCGCAAGGGCGATATATTCCCGTTGGGCCCTGTTGCAGAGCTTAAGGAGGAGGATGTCGACGAGTCAATCCACATCGTGGCACAGATGGGTGAGGAGCCCTTCGTGAAGGCTTACGAGAGTGGTGCGCAGGTTATCCTTGCAGGTCGCAGCTACGACCCATGCGAGTTCTCGGCATTGGCTATCAGCCGTGGTTTCGATAAGGCTCTGGCGATACATATGGGTAAGATTTTGGAGTGCGCAGCCATCACAGCTCTGCCGGGTAGCGGTAGCGACTGTATGTTGGGTACTTTGAAGGAGGATAGTTTCATTGTTGAGCCTTTGAATCCTATCCGTAAGTGTACAGCTCTGTCGGTTGCGGCTCACTCGCTTTACGAGAAGTCTAATCCTTATGTTCTGCCCGGACCCGGTGGTGCTCTGGATTTGCACGAGACGAAGTTCAATCAGTTGAGCGACACTCAGGTTGAGGTTAGCGGCACGAAGTTTATCCCGACGGAGGAGTATTTCGTTAAGTTGGAGGGTGTTCGTCGCGTGGGCTATCGTACTATGTCGCCTGCGGCTACACATGACCCCGTGATGATTAGCCAGATTGACACCATTGTCGAGAAGGTGCGCGAGCGCGTTATGGATAACTTCCGCAATTCGGGCATGAAGGATTTCCACCTCGACTTCAAGATTTACGGTAAGAAGGGTGTTATGAATATGTTCCCCAAGACTCCCGATTCACAGAGCGACGAGCTTTTGATTATCATTGAGGCTGTGGCTCCGACTCAGGAGGAGGCAAATACCATCTGTGGCTTTGCACGCTCTACGATGCTGCACTATGGTTACGAGGGTCGTATCTCTACTGCCGGAAACCTTGCATTCCCATTCTCGCCGAGCGATTGCAAGATGGGTGCCGTTTATGAGTTCAATGTATACCACTTGATGCGTATCGAGGATACTTGCGCTCCGTTCCCTGTTACCTATATTGAATTCTAATTAAACGAAGAAGTTATGGCAAAACATAAGTTAGTAGATATCGCTTCGGTTATCAGAAGCAAGAATTCGGGTCCTTATGAATTGACCTTCGATGTTATCTTCAAGGATTTCGAAACTTACGGAATGGCTAAGGCTGCCAATGCCATCAATAAGCAGAATTTCTGCCAGGCATATGGCATTGATGAAGGCGAGATTCTCCATTTGGTCTATTTCGACCCGGCGAAGGCTGTGAAGGTTACGATTCGTCGTCCTATCCCCAGTGGCGCGTTGGGCGAAACCGATGTGTATGGTGCTCAGCAGCATGCTCCACTCATGGGTTTGGAGGTCGAGTTTTAAGCTCATATAGGGTGTGGATGCCCGTTTTAGGCGGGAGGTTGCCGGGTTTTGATGTAAAACGACAATCACCACATAGGCCTAATGCACAACAAACGGCGGTCGCAATATGCGACTGCCGTTTGTTGTGTTACGCTCTTCTCGGCGTATTTTGTAGGCAGGGGCGTGAGGCGAAAAGAGCCTATTTGGGTTTGCGACGGAATAAATCCACAATATCCTTAAGCAGGAAGTCGTAGAGTAGCGAGATGAGCCCGATTGCCAATAATAAGCCTAAAATATGCCCCAGCATAGTTGCTCGATTTGATTCGTAGTTCAATCTTAAGTAGCATAAAGTTACAACATTATTTGTAATATAGAACTATTATCTGCGGGAAAATTAGTATATTTGCAGCGAAATTTCCAAATGAATAACAAGTATTTACAACATATGAACATCGAAACATTTATCCAAGGCATCGTGGCCTCGACAGTTGAGGCGTTGTATGGTGCTGTGCAGCCTGCGCAGTTGCAGATTCAGAAGACACGCAAGGAGTTTGAGGGCGACTATACGCTCGTGACCTTTCCGCTGCTGAAACTCAGCCGCAAGTCACCTGAGATGACTGCTACCGAGATTGGTGAACACATCGTGGCCAACAATCCGCAAATCAGCAGCTTTAATGTCATTAAGGGCTTCCTTAATTTGGTGATTGCTCCCTCGTTCTGGGCCGAGCGCTTTGCCGAGGTGGCTGCCGACGAGAATTTCGGTCAGGCAGAGCCTTCGGGCCGCACCATTATGATTGAGTATTCGTCACCCAATACCAACAAACCTCTTCACCTGGGTCACATCCGCAATAACCTTTTGGGTTATTCGGTGGCGCAGATTTTGAAGGCCAACGGCCACAATGTCATCAAGGTGAATCTGGTGAATGACCGCGGTATTCACATCTGCAAGTCGATGCTCGCTTGGAAACTCTATGGCGGTGGCGAGACCCCCGCGTCTTCGGGCATGAAGGGCGACCACCTGGTAGGAAAATACTATGTCGAGTTCGACAAGCACTACAAAGCCGAGGTCAAGGCGCTGGTCGAGGGCGGCATGTCGGAGGATGAGGCCAAGAAGCAGGCTCCCATCATGTTGCAGGCTCAGGAGATGCTGCGTAAGTGGGAGGCAAAGGATGCCGAGGTATACGAGTTGTGGCAGACGATGAACGGCTGGGTATATGAGGGCTTCGATGTGACTTACAAGGCTTTGGGCGTAGATTTCGATAAGGTATACTACGAGTCGCAGACATACCTCTTGGGCAAGTCACTCGTGCAGGAGGGCCTCGATAAGGGTGTATTCTTCCGCAAGGAGGATAACTCTGTCTGGATTGACCTGGAGGCTGATGGCTTGGACCAGAAGCTCCTTCTGCGTGGTGACGGCACATCGGTATATATGACGCAGGATTTGGGTACAGCTCTGAGCCGCTTCGAAGAGAATAAGCTCGACGATATGATTTATGTGGTGGGTAACGAGCAGAATTACCACTTCCAGGTGCTGAAGCTCGTCTTGAAGAAGTTGGGCTACGAGTGGAGCGACAACATCTACCACCTCTCATACGGTATGGTGGAGCTTCCCGAGGGTAAGATGAAGTCACGCGAGGGTACAGTTGTCGATGCCGACGATTTGATTGAGGATATGGTTGCAACGGCACGCGAAATGTCGGAGGAGTTGGGTAAACTCGACGGCTGCTCGAAGGAGGAGGCCGATGCCGTATGCACGATGGTCGGTTTGGGCGCTTTGAAATACTTTATTTTGAAGGTTGACCCCAAGAAGACCATGTTGTTCGACCCTCGCGAGTCTATCGACTTCAACGGCAACACAGGTCCGTTTATTCAGTATACTCACGCCCGCATCTGCTCTATCTTGCGTAAGGCCGACGAGGCGGGTATAGACTATAAGTCACACAGCTGCGCAGAGTTGCTCGGCGAGGAGATTGAGCTTATCAAGTCTTTGGCCGACTTCCCCAATGTGGTGGCTGCGGCTGGCGAAAACTTCGCTCCGTCGATGATTGCGGCTTATGCTTACGACTTGGCAAAGACCTTCAACGGCTACTATCACGACCACTCAATCCTCCGCGAGGAGAACGAAGAGGTGCGTCGCATGCGCTTGATGCTCTCGGCACAGATTGCCCGCGTTATCAGCCGTGCCATGAAGCTTCTTGGCATAGATGTTCCGCAGCGAATGTAATTTGCTCGACTATTATAATGCAAATCGGGGTTTTCACGAAGAAAACCCCGATTTGTTGTTTTGTCACAGCTTGTTTTACTCAAATGTGTGCGTGAATGTTGTCGTATAGGTTTCGCCGTTTGTCGTCAGCGACAGCGTGAAAGTATACTCACCGGGGGTATCGGGAGTGGTGGTGAATGTTAGTCGCCCCCAAGATTTACCCTCCGTTGAGCAGGATATTAATGTCGCTAAATCACCACGCACGCAATCCAGGCATAAATCATACGAAACTGCCCACCACTTTATGTCTAATGACGGATTATAGATAAGATGATATCCATTTAGAATATAAGGATAGTATGAAGTATATTGCGTTCTAACAATATCATCCAAAACCTCTCTTGCAGAATGTCTTGCGTCAAAATCTTTGTCACAAAAAATGGTTACTTCATCAATCGGATAAGCAAGAGCTGTCACCCGATTATGTCCTTTATAGGTATCATTATACATTTCGACAAAATAACGCGCCTCCTCCGATAGCTCCTCTGGGGTATCAGCTACCTCTACAGTTTCTCCAATTATTTCCCAAACCAAGCAGTCTAAATCTTCATCAAAATGAACATTCATTTCAGAAGGTATGACATACCCTTTGATAAAATAATGATATGAAGGAGGCGGCATACCCGGCTTATTATCTTGGTTGTCACCACTCTCTCTACAGCCTGCAAGTACAATCGCAGAAAATACAATTATCGTCTGAAAAAATAATCTTTTCATATGCCTATCTCCTTATGCCCTTAACTACATCAATATCATATCTATAATTTTTATCTTGAGCCATAACCGACCGTGTCGTATTTTGTTCAAAATCGGGTCCATTATTTGCATCAAAATAAAGACTTAAGTAGTAACCATCTTTATCTCCATCCCACCCCATATTACATAATATGTATGTAGAAGTCTGATAAGTAGTCCCAATAAATTCTCCCGTCAGACAATCGTATGAATATATGGGCGTTTTTCTCTCCATAATACCATGACTGAGCCATTGATGCCCTATATCATATTGATTGTCACCGCTTATTAATATAGGATACCCCGCTTTAAGCTCCGCAGCAACAGCATCTGTATTATAAGGTACATTACTACCGCCATTAATATATCCAAAATTTTCTAAGGTTCGTGGGATGTTAGCCGTAGGAGCTGAACTGCCAATAGAATCAATCACTGCACCATAATCTACATCCAAGTTATGACTCAATCCAATCTGTTGCATTAATAGTGCGATATGACGCACTCCTAATATGTGAAGATTTAATAACTCTGGAGTATTATTGTCTGTATACATGTTCATTTCTTCCCAATCAAATGTATAGCCATTATAACTGCTTGGATACTTGTATATAGACATTAATTGTGCTACTGCAGTAGCTACGCATCCTGTATATGCTGGTTCTTCATCATACGCATAACAAAACATATTATACGGATCTGTCTGTCCCCACTTTACAGGGCAATGGCCCAATGGCATTTCGTAATAGACATTAAATGGCTCACCTTCACGAAATCCAATTTGGTCTTTTCCGGGCATCGAATCCGGCAAGATGCCCACTCTTGCATCATCGGGGGAATAGGTCGCAACTCGCTGCACATAGTAATCCTCCATGCGAGAGTAGGCAATTTCGAATCCGGGGTTGTCAATCTCCGTTTCGGGAGTAAATTCCCCTTTGAAAGTGAGCGCCAACAGGGGCTCCACGCGGTCATCGCCCGACATTATGGCAAAACCCTCGTCGCGACCGAAATTAAAGATGTGGAAATAGGGCTCAATCTCCTCGCCCGAGCGTGTTGCCTCGGCTGCTCGCCCCGTAGAATAGACACTCGTAATTGGTGGCACGCACCTCGGCTCGCCACCGCGCGTGGAGGGGATTTTCAGGTCGAAAACAATCTTCTCGAGGCTTTGGCGCGCCTCGGCTTGCGTCACCTCGTGCGACGCCTCTTGCGTAGGTAATTGCGGCTCTTCGGTAAAACTGTCTGCACAACCCGCAGCACAAATCATAAGAGCCAGCATCCAGAAAAACATCCTCTTTTTCATGCGCCTGAACTTTTATAAGTTTGTGGAAATTGATTTCGTTTGCAATATACAATAAATTAATGAAATATGCAAAACTTTGCACGCAATGTGGTGGCGTAACGACTCTAAAACGCCTCTAAAATAACTCCAACTGCCCCTGGTCGTGGTTGAACGACAGGCGATGATAAGGTGTGAGGCCATATTGGCGTATGGCTAAGCGATGCTGCTTGGTGGGGTAGCCTTTGTTGCCTGCCCAGCCGTATTGGGGATACTCCTCGTGCAGGCGCATCATATATTCGTCGCGGTGGGTCTTGGCCAGAACCGAAGCGGCGGCGATGTTGGCATACTTGCTGTCGCCCTTGACGATGCACTTGTAGGGTAGGCCGTTGTGCGATAGGAAGCGGTTGCCGTCGATGGCGAGGAACTGCGGAGCAACCTTAAGATTTGCGGCTGCGATGTTCATGCCCTCAATCGAGGCCTTCAGGATGTTTATCTCGTCGATGCGTGCGGCTGAAATCTCGGCAACATGCCACGCCACCGCCTCGCGCTCGATAATCGTGCGCAGCAGGTTGCGCTGTCGCTCGGTCATCTGCTTCGAGTCGTTGAGCAGCGGATGATGAAAGTCGGGCGGCAGAATCACCGCCGCAGCGAATACACTCCCCGCCAAACATCCGCGACCCGCCTCGTCGCAGCCTGCCTCGATAAGCTCGGTTTGATAAGAATTTTCAAGCATAACATCACAAAGTTAAGAATATTTTGGTTGCATGCGAGCTTTTTTCTTAAATTTGTCATCGGAAAAGATTATATCCAAAATTCTATGGGACGCAAAGTTGTACAACATCGCATATTTGACCTTGCGCTACTTTTGCTGGTAGTCGCTGTGGTGACTACTCTTCGAAGCTCGTTTTGGCCCTCGGAGAGTGAGGCTGTGGTGAATGTCGCAACGCCCATAGGTGGTATTTTGCAGCATTGGCAGGCGCATATCCCCGTGCTTTCGGCTGTCGTGTGGGCTCTTGTGCTCTTTGTGTTCGGCTTGGGCGTCGGGCGTCTGGGTGTGCGTTACTCGATATACCCGGCATATACGCTGATGGGTATTCCGGTGTTCGCCGTTGTTGCGAGCTGCGTAGTAGGTACTACCGACTATCTCCTAACCGCAGTGGCCGTGGCGGTTATGTATCAGGCAATGAAGAGTATGACGCGCTTTATTATGCGTACCGAGCGATTTAGCGATCTCTCGCTTGCGATGCTCTACTTTGGCGTGCTGCCTTTGGTGTTTGCTCCGGCGGCGGTTCTCTATGTTGCGATGCCCCTGCTGGTGCTTGCCGTGCGCGCGTCGTGGCGCGATGTGGTGGTTACTTTGGCGAGCGTATTGCTTGCTCCGGCGGCTATTTGCTATTGGGGCTGGTGCGCCGGTGGCGAGTTTACCGCTCCGGCGATAGATATCTATAACTCCCTTTTCTCGGCGAGCGGTTTTCGCATATTCGAGGCTATGAATATTGTGACGATATTGTTGTTGGGCGTGATTATTATTATGATAGTGAGCGCTTTGGCATTGACGATTTCGGACCGCTACTCTATAAAGAGCAAGTCGCGTGTGATGCTGCGTTTTAGTGCCCTCCTTGTGGCTGTGCTGACTGCCATATTCTGCCTGCCGAGCGCTACGGCTACGCTCTTTGCGCTGGTGGCTGTACCTGTGGCGATGTTTGTGCCCCTGTTCTTCGTGCGTATGGGTATCGGCTTTACCGAAACGATGTATCGCCTTATGTTGCTCACAGCAGCAGTGAATATCGTAGTGATGGCGTTTTTGTAGTGATGATGAGCATGTTAGCTCGCGCGAAAAAACGGATTTAGTGCCGAAAATTTTGAATTTTGAATTTTATCGCATATCTTTGCACTCCCGTATCAACCTCTTATATAGGGCATAAGGTTAAATAAGTGTCGATGCCGCGAGGCAGCAGGACTTGGGATTACATGTCAATGGGCAGTATGGTAAACCTTGTGCAGCGATAATGTTGAACGGATAAATTATTAAATTTGTTGCAACAATGAACAAAGATGCAATCATTAAGCTCGTAAACGAGCAGATGTGGACCAAGGGCGAGGCTGATGTACCTCAGTTCGCTGCCGGTGACACAATTACAGTAACTTACCGTATCGTCGAGGGTAACAAGGAGCGTTTGCAGAGCTTCCGTGGTGTAGTTATCCAGATTAAGGGTTCGGGCAAGACCAAGATGTTTACAATCCGTAAGATTTCTAACGGTGTAGGCGTTGAGCGTATCTTCCCTCTTTACTCACCACACATCGACCACATCGAGGTTAACAAGTATGGTGTTGTACGCCGTGCGCGTATCTACTACTTGCGTGACCTTACAGGTAAGAAGGCTCGTATCAAGGAGCGCAGAGTATCGAAGTAGTGCATCGCACTGTTTGCTTAACCGGAGTTTCCCTTTGGGATGCTCCGGTTTTTTTATCTTCGCTGCCGTCGTGAATATCGCTTACCGCGAATAAGGGAACGGATTTTGTATAATAACCGGAGAAACTAAAAACGAAAGATTATGTATTTCTTGTGGTATTTACTTATAGGTTTGGTGGCCGGGTGGCTCGCCAACCTGATTGTTCGGGGCGGAGGCGCCGGGCTTGTTGTGAACCTTATAGTCGGAATTGTCGGCGGAGTGCTGGGCGGATGGTTGGTGTCGCTCTTCGGTTGGTTGCCTATGGGCACATTTGGTAGCCTGCTCACTTCGCTGCTCGGAGCTATTATTCTGTTGCTTATCGTGTCGCTTTTCACGCGCTCGAAACCGGCTAATTAGATTTTGTTATATTAGCTTCTATCGCGAGGGGCTGCTGTAACACTTTATTTGTTGCAGCAGCCCCTCGCTATCTATTTTATGGTGTAAAACTTACAGGTTGAAATCAAGATTAACCACTACGGGGTTGTGGTCCGACATTACAACGCTATTGTATAGCGGAGTCGCCGTGTGGTGGGTGTTTACCGAGGCGGAGTTCTTCGTAACCATTACATAGTCGAATTGTGCTCCCGTATTATCGGCCGTATCCCAATTGTTGGTGGTATAGCTCATGCCGCTAATCGAGTTTGCGATGTTGCGCGTATCGACCAAAGTGCCACCCTCGGCTGCTGTTTGCAACATGCGTGCAGGAGTAAGCGACGGATTGCTATTCAGGTCACCCATCAACACAACCGTGCGCCCCTCGGCTAAGCCAGCGATGCGGCCATTGATGATTTTTGTGCTTTCATATTGGCAATTACCATCATTCGAAGCGTCGTCATCGCCTTGTGACCATGTTTCAAAATGTGTTGAGATTACGAAAAATTCTTTGAGAGAGCTCTTCTCGCGAAGAATTATCCATGTGGCGATGCGCTTGTATTCGCCACCCCAACCCACCGACTCGGTGTCGTAGGTTGCGCTCAACCAAAAGCGTCCTTTGTTGACCTCGGTGAAGCGCGATGTTTTATAGAAAATTCCGCAACCCTCGTTATCCCAAAGCGTTGTTGTGCCTCGATAAGCCACATATCCGGTGTATGAGCTTAGGAGTGCCGCCAATTCATCGAATTGATTCATGGTCCAGCCGTCGTAAGCCTCTTGGACTGCCACAATATCGGGCGCTTCGGCATTGATATAGGCCGCTACCGCAGCTTTTCTGTCGTCCCAGGTGTGGCCGCTTGGCTCGATGGGGCGTGCCGATTTGATATTGAACTGCATCAGCTCCATGTTGAGCGTTGCTTGCGTGGAGCGCGTTGCGGATGCGTTGCCCAGTTGAGAGTCGTCGAGCATAGAGTCGCTACACGAAGCAAGGAGAAGTGCTCCCGCGCTTGCCAAAATAGATAAAATGTGTTTCATAAGATTAAAGTTTTAAGTTGTTAAAAGGTTTCATTGCAAAGATAAAATGCCGATTCGGTATTATGATAATACATTTGGTCGATAGTATAATGCATTGAGTCATAAATACATGCGCCTTGCGCTTGATGGCTGTCTTTCGGCATGGGTCTTATTGAAAAGTGTCGGTTTACATCCCGGGTAAACGGTGTTTTTCGGCTTGCGAGCAGCCTTAAGACGACTCTTGTTATGCCGTTTATCTACGAAAAAAGGTGTTGCAACCCATGCGGTTGGACACCCTTTGTATTATATTGGAATTATCCGTTATCCCTATTCCGAGAAAGTATACTTAATCTCTATCGATACGGCGTTGTGGTCCGAGAGGTGAGTGCCCTCAAACTTCGGAGGGTGAATCGTGTGCTTTGTAACGGTGGGGATTACACCTCCGCCAACAAAGATATGGTCGAAGCATGAATATGGCTTCTGTGCGGCCGAAGCTTTTGCCTCGCTCATGGTGCTTCGAGGACATGACGCATCGGGGCAACTCTTGCTTTGGGCTATATCCCAGGTGTCTTTGTAACCATTGTTCACGATGTTCTTCATCGGCTCTTCGTTGTAGTTGCAGTTCATATCGCCCGTTAGAATTATCGGGCGACGACCCGCAGCATCGTTCGAGCCATAGTTCGCACGCGCATTGGTGTTGTTTACGAGTATCTGGCCCTGCTCCCAAAGTACGGGATATACGCGCCAGTCGCTACTCTTATCGTCGGCCGTATTGCTGTTGTCGAGGTGGGTAGTCGTTACATAAAACTCCTTGCCCGTCGTCTTGTCGCGGAAGATGCCCCATACGGCAATGCGCTCATAGTTTGCGGTGTAGGTCGTTGAGCCGATGGTTACCGAGTGCTTTTTCGGGCTATCGGGAGTGCTGCACAGCCAGAATCGACCCTCTTTTATCAAGTCGAACTTATCCTTGCGATAGAGTATGGCATTACCCTCTGCCATGGTGTTGCGCTCATATTTTACGCCGGCATAGTTCGAGCCCATACCGCTTAAAATATAGGTATAGTAGTCGTTGTTGCCACTGCCATAACCCAACTCCTGCAAACCTATAAAGTCGGGAGCCTCGCTCTTGAGGAAGTTCACGATGCCGGCTTTGCGGCTGTCCCACATGCCATATAAGAATCCAATCATGCCGTTCTTTACATTGAGCTGCATGACTTTCATGCTGACACTGATTGACTGAGGCGTAACTTTCGTAACGACTGCCGAGCGCATTGTGTCGATACAATTTTCGGGGCAGAAGCGCGAGCGAATCTCGATAGCAGAGCCTCCGCCGATATTGTTGCAGCTTGTGGTGTTATTGCTATTCGCAATTATGGCTATAACCTCCTGTCCGTTAGTGCGGGTATAGCGCACCTCGGTATCCAAGCCCTTGTTCCATGAGGCAAATGTCAGATTGGCGCGAGAAATACTCTCCTGATATGTGAAGTTTGTCACGGGGCGAGTTTCGAGCTTTGCGACATACTCTTCGCCATAGGCCTTCGCCTTTATCTCGATAGGCTCTGCGGCGTTACCCTCGGCGTCCATGTTGGTGAGTGTGAAGGTGTATTCGCCTTCGGGCAGGTCGATGTAAATCGAATCGCGCTGCAAGCCGCTCTCAGCCTCGCGATTGAACACCTTTTCGCATCGCTGCTCCTCGGCCGAGCCCCATGAAATGGTGGTCTTATGGAGGTCGGTTGCCACATCTTGCGACCACATAAGCTTTACGCGCTTGTAGCCGTCGTAACCTTTCGCCTCGCTCGGCTTGGCCAAAATAAATTTTGGTGTGTACTTCGTCACAACCGCCGAACGCATTGTGTCGATGCAATTCTCGGGGCAGTAGCGTGAACGAATCTCAATAGCTGTGCCCTTGTCGATATTGTTGCAAACGGCGGTATTGTTATCATTCGCGAGAATGGAAATAACCTCCTGGCCGTTGGTGCGGGTATAACGCAACTCGGTATCCAAACCCTTGTCCCAAGTGTCGAATGTCAGGGTGGCGCGTGAGATATTTGCCTTATACTCAACCTCGGTCACGGGGCGAGTTTCGAGCTCTGCGACATACTCTGCGCCGTAAGCCTTCGCCTTTACCTCGACAGGCTCTGCGGCATTACCCTCGGCGTCCATGTTGGTGAGTGTGAAGGTGTATTCGCCCTCAGGCAGGTCGATGTAAATCGAATCGCGCTGCAAGCCGCTCTCAGCCTCACGATTGAACACCTTTTCGCATCGCTGCTCCTCGGTCAGACCCCATATAATAGAGGTCTTGTGGAGGTCGGACTCCACATTCTGTGACCACATCAGTTTTACGCGCTTGTAGCCGTCGTAACCCTTCGCCTCGCTCGGCTCAAACAGCACCACCGGCGCAGCCTCCACCATTCGCTTTATGGGCGCACTACGCATCGTGTCGAGGCAGTTTGTGGGGCAGTAGAGCGTGCGAGCGGTCAGCTCCGTACCCACTTCGATGGGCGATATTTCGGTTGCGGAGTCGCTGTTTTTAACCCAAACAGGGGCACTCGCGTCGTCGTACTGCACTTCGGTGCCAAGGCCCTTGTTCCAGCCCTCCTGCCATGTGATAGTCGCTCGGCTGAGGTGTTTGTCGAACGCTACCTCCTCGATGGGGCGCGTAGCCAATTCGGCGCTGTAATCTTCGCCATAGACTTGCGCCTGAATTGTCTTTGCCTCCGAGGGGTTGTTTTCGGCATCATAATTCACAATCTCAAAGGTGTAGACGCCCTCCAAAATCTCATTAATGTCAATTGAGTCGCGTACAACACCCTCTTGTGAGGTGTGCTTGGGTGTGTGTGTTGCGCTGCCGTTGCGGTCGTTCCAATAAATCATGGTCTTTGCAATGGCATCGTCGGCGTTTTGCGACCACAGAATCCTTATGCGCCCCAATCCGTCGTAGGCCTTGATATTTGTGGGTGGAGCTACGGTTTTGGGCGATTGCTCGGTATTGTCGTTTGTGCAGGCCGAAAATATCAGCATCAGACACAACGATTGCAAAAGGAATAACTTTTTCATTATGGTTGATAGTTTAGAATTTTTCAAATTGGTTAGCATCTATATGCAAATATAGTTAAATCTAAAGAAAATCAATTCATAAACTTGCAAAAATATCTCATCGGCATATAATAATCCCTCACGCCGACGGAAAATAACTCGGTAAATAATCTCTATAAATCGGAATATTTTTTTACCTTTGTAAGGATAGTGATATAAATGTGAGATTCTGAATTATGAAACGCGATAAAAACGAAAGGTTGATTTTTGTGACAAACGACGACGGTTTTTCGGCCAAAGGCTTTTCGGTGGCGGTCGAGGTGGCCCGCGAGTTTGGACGAGTATTTGCTGTGGCTCCGGCTGTGGTGCAGAGCGGTCGCAGTCAGGCCATTACGATGTATGAGCCGCTGTTTTTGGAGTCAAAGCGCCAGGAGGAGGGTGTCGAGGTATATTCGTTCTCGGGCACTCCTACCGACTGCGTGAAGGTGGCATTCGACCATCTGCTGAAGGATAGAAGGGTGGATTTGGTGATTTCGGGTATAAATCATGGCTCAAATTCTGCAATCAATGTTCTCTACTCAGGAACTATGGGTGCGGCCATCGAGGGAAGCTTTTATGGATGCCCTTCGATAGGCTTGTCGCTTACCGACCACGATGCTGATGCCGACTTTTCGGCTGCAAAAAAATATGCACGCGAGATTATAGCCTCGGTTCTGGAGAGCGAGGAGCCTATAAGCTACCCATTTTGTTTGAATGTTAACATTCCGAACATCCCCGAATCAGAGATTAAGGGCATAAAGGTATGTCGTCAATGTCGAGGTGTGTGGACCGAGGAGTTCTTCCGTCACGAAGACCCGCGTGGAAAACCCTATTTCTGGCTTACGGGCAGCTACACCAACTATGAGCCCGAGGCGGTCGATACTGATGAGTGGGCGTTGGCAAATGGATATGTTTCGGTTGTCCCTGTGCAGGTCGACATGACCAGCTATGCACAGCTCCCCATGTTGAGGAATATATTGCCAACGAAGTAGTGGAATAGATAGATAAAGTGTTGAGATTATGATGATTCAGGTATTGCTCTATGTGGCGCTTATTGTGCAGTGCGTGGCTATGTATTACGCCGTGCGCCTGATTCGAGTTACCAAATATAATGCTATTTGGGTGCTCTTTATCATTGGCTTTGTGGTACTTGCCGGCGAGCGAGTGTTGCAACTGTGGATAAGCTACGGCAATCCCGAACCCCTGATTAACCTTGAGTGGTTTGATATTGTGGTGTCGATATGTATGTCGGTGGGCATCGTGTTGCTGGATAAGCTCTTTATCTATATCGACCGCCTGAATCGTCACCGCCAGCTCACCAATAAACGAATCCTTACGGCGGTGTTGCGCACCGAGGAGCGTACGCGCTCAAACTTTGCCAAGGAGTTGCATGACGGCTTGGGTCCCCTGCTCTCGTCGGCCAAGATTTCGTTGTCGGCACTCGCGCGTAGCGAAATGGAGGAGGGACGGCGTGAGATATATAACAATACGCTCTATGTGGTTGACGAGGCGTTGCGCTCGCTGCGCGAAATCTCAAACAACCTTTCTCCGCATGTGTTGAGTGACTTCGGCTTAGCGCGTGGAGTTCAAAATTTCATCGACCGCTCGGCTTTGCTGCATAAAGTGAAAATCGCTTTTGCCACAAACCTTAGAAGTGAGCGTTATGATACCGACATCGAGGTGATAATGTACCGTGTGATTTGTGAACTCGTAACAAATTCGCTCAAACACTCGGGATGTAGCGAGATACGCCTGTCGTTGTCGGTTACGGGCGATACGCTCGAACTTCAATACTCCGATAACGGCCGAGGGTTTAATCCCCAGGCGGTCATGGATTGCGGTATGGGACTTTCTAACATCTACTCTCGCATCAACTCCTTGAACGGCGATTTGGATATAACCTCCTCAAAGGGGCGTGGCATGAGGGCTTCGGTGAAGATAAATGTTAAGGGCGCGACGCGTTTTGTTGCTGCGTCGCCAGCCTTAGGTGGGAAGGTGCAGCGCCCCAAAAACGGTAAAAAGATAGCAAGATGATACGCATAGCTCTTGTAGATGACCATTCGTTGTTCCGCCATGGCATGAAGATGCTCCTGGCGTCATGTCCCGAATTCGAAGTTGTGGTGGATGCCGGCAGCGGTGAGGAGTTCTTGGCGCAATTGGAGGGGGTGTGCCCCGATGTGGTGTTTATGGATTACTCTATGCCGGGGATGAATGGCGCCGAGGCTACGGCCAAGGCTTTGGAGCGCTATCCCGAGTTGAAGGTCATAACACTCTCGATGTTTGGCGACAATGCCTATTATTCTCATATGGTAGCGGTCGGAGCCAAGGGTTTTTTGCTTAAGGATTCCGAGTTCGACGAGGTTGTTGAGGCGGTGCAGACGGTGGTTGCAGGAGGAGAGTTTTTCTCGGAGTCGTTACTCGCGGCTCTGTCACACTCCATGCGTTCGGTGCATGTTGGCGATACGGTGACGGACGAAATTGTCGATGCCGACCGTCTGTCGGAGCGTGAGATTGAGATTTTGGTGGCTATTTGTCAGGGGCTATCCACTCAGGAGATTGCCGATAAGTTGTATATCTCGAAACGCACGGTCGATAAGCATCGCGCCAATATTTTGGAGAAAAGTGGTTGTAAGAATACCGCCAGCCTTGTGGTCTATGCCATTCGTCACGGCCTGGTCGAGGTGTAGCGCGTCGGACATGACACTCCGAAAGACAAAAGAGGGATTGCACGAAACAAACCCTCTTTTTATATCCTTGATATACTCTCGTTACGCTATTTGCGGGCCTCTTTGGCTTCGATGCACTCGGTGGCGTGAGGTACACGCATCAAGCGCTCCTTGGGGATAAGTTTGCCGGTGGTCTTGCAAACGCCATAAGTCTTGTTCTCGATACGCACAAGAGCCATTTCGAGGTTGCGGATAAACTTGCTCTGGTGAGCCACCAAACGGCCTGTCTCCTCCTTTGAGAGCGTAGCGGCACCCTCCTCCAAAACCTTGAAGGTGGGAGAAGTGTCGTGCGTGTCGTGGTCGTTGGCGATATTCGCACGCAACAAATCATAATCAGCACGCGCCTGTTCGAGCTTTTTCAATATAATCTGCTTAAACTCAGCCAACTCGGCGTCACTATATCTTACTCTCTCTTCTGCCATAGTCGTATTTGTTTTTAGGTTTAATGTAAAGATAAGGTAATTTTCGTAAACTACCAAATCTTTACATTAAAAACATAACATCTATAATATTATAACTTCGTAACGGCAATTTTCAAAGGCTCATCGTCGACATCCGAATCCACAACAACGCCACCCTCGGGATTAGCCGCGGCTTTAACCTCTACGGCCAAGGTCTGCGATGCGATGTAGTCGGCGAAGTGGGCAATTGCGCCCTCGACAATCTCCTTCTGCTCGATTTCGACTCTAATCTTGTCGGTGACCTCAAAACCTGACTCCTTACGGATATTCTGTATGCGGTTAATCAACTCGCGTGCCACACCTTCGCGGCGCAACTCGTCGCTGACGGTGATGTCGAGAGCTACGGTGAGCTTACCCTCCGAAGCAACCAACCAGCCCGGCATATCCTCCGAGGTAATCTCGAAGTCGGCAGGGGTAACTGTAACCTGCTCGCCTCCGAGCTCAAGTGTAGTCTCGGCAGCCGACTCAATCTCGGCAATCTGCTCCTGCGAGAATGTTGCGGCAAGAGCCGACATCTGTTTCGCGAGTTTAGCGTAACGCTGGCAGAAGTGTTTGAAGTTAAGCTTGATGCGCTTTGTAATGATGCCTGTTGTGTCGGTCAGAAGCTCAATATCCTTAACATTTACCTCGCCCATCACGAGAGCCTTTACAGCCTCGATGTGTGCGGCCATTGTCTGGTCCAAAACGGGGATAAGAATCTTGGTTAGTGGCTGGCGCACCTTGATATTCACCTTGCGACGCAGAGCCAATACCATAGACGACACCTTCTGTGCAATATCCATCATCTCCTCCAACTCGGTGTTGATGAGTGCAGGATTTACCACAGGGAAGTCGGCGATATGTACCGAAGATTCTGTGTGGCGACCACTCATGGCGTTCAAATCTGTGAAGATGCGGTCCGAGATGAATGGTGCAAATGGTGCAGCCAACTTCGCAACGGTCTCCAAGCAGGTGTAGAGTGTCTGGTAAGCCGAAAGCTTATCCTCGCTCATGCCTCCGCCCCAGAAACGCTTACGGTTAAGGCGCACATACCAGTTCGAGAGATTCTCGCCCACAAACTCCTGAATAGCGCGTGCTGCAGGTGTGGGGTCGTAGTCGTTGAGGTAACGGGTGACATCCTTCACCAAAGTATTCAGCAACGAGATAATCCATCGGTCAATCTCGGGACGCTTCTCGATGGGCACCTCAGCCTCCTTGCCTGTGAAGCCATCCACATTGGCGTAGAGGGCAAAGAATGAGTATGTATTGTAGAGCGTACCGAAGAACTTGCGGCGTACCTCGTCCACGCCCTCCTTGTCGAACTTCAGGTTATCCCAAGGCTGCGAGTTTGAAATCATATACCAGCGAGTGGCATCGGCGCCATAAGTCGACAGTACCTCAAATGGGTCTACGGCATTACCCAGACGCTTCGACATCTTGTTGCCGTTTTTGTCGAGCACCAGGCCGTTCGAAATGATATTCTTGAACGCTACCGAGTCGAACAACATCGTAGCGATAGCGTGCAAAGTGAAGAACCAACCGCGAGTCTGGTCCACACCCTCGGCAATGAAGTCTGCGGGGAATACCTCACCGAAGTCCGCGCCACCATTCTCAAACGGGTAGTGAATCTGAGCATAAGGCATAGCGCCCGAGTCGAACCATACATCGATAAGGTCGCTCTCGCGCTTCATAGGCTCGCCCTTCGACGATGTCAAGACGATAGAATCGACATAGGGACGGTGCAGGTCGATATTCTCTACCGAGTAGTTCTCCTTCGACATGTCGCCGACCTTGAAGTTCTTATATGGATTCTCGGTCATATTGCCTGCGGCGATACTCTTCTCAATCTCGGCCATAAGCTCCTCAATAGAGCCGATACACTTTAGCTCCGAGCGGTCCTCAGTAGCCCAAATAGGCAGCGGAGTACCCCAGAAGCGAGAACGCGAAAGGTTCCAGTCGTTCAAGTTCTCCAACCACTTGCCAAAGCGGCCTGTACCCGTAGATTCGGGCTTCCAAAGGATGGTGTCGTTAAGCTCCATCATACGCTCCTTCAGAGCCGTTGTGCGGATAAACCACGAATCAAGCGGATAGTAAAGCACCGGCTTGTCTGTTCGCCAGCAGTGGGGGTAGTTGTGGACATGCTTCTCAATCTTGAATGCCTTGTTGATAGCCTTCAGCGAGAGGCAGATATATATGTCGAGTGACTCGGCAGCAGCTGCCGCAGCCTCGTCATAACGACCATCGACGGTGAATTGTGGGTCGTAGGCATTCTTCACCCAGCGGCCCTCGTACTCCTTGTAAGCGGGAGCAACGCACTCCTCGACAAACTTTTCGTCCAACTCCTCGGTAAGGTAGAACTTACCCTGCAAATCAACCATCGGGCGGGTCTCGCCACGCTTGTTAATCATAAAGAGTGATGGAATGCCTGCCTGACGCGCTACAAAGGCGTCATCGGCACCAAATGTAGGCGCGATATGTACGATACCCGTACCATCCTCGGTTGTAACATAATCTCCGGGGATTACGCGGAACGCCTTCGCTTCGGCATTTACCCAGTTGCCGTCGGCATCAACCTCTACGGGCTTAACCCAAGGGATAAGCTGCTCGTAGTGCATGCCTACCAACTCGGGGCCTGCCCAGCGGCCTACAACCTCGAAAGGAATGAGCTTGTCGCCCGGCTTGTAATCCTCCAAAGCAATACCCTCGGCCTTCTTGTTGAAGTGAGCGTAGAGCAGTGGCTCGGCCAATACGGCGGTAATCTTCTCGCCGGTGTAACCGTTGTATGTACGAACTGCGACATAATCAATCTTCGGACCTACGCAAAGCGCGGTATTCGAAGGCAGAGTCCAAGGAGTTGTGGTCCATGCCAGGAATACGGGAGTACCCCAGCCCTCCATCTCGGCCTTTGGCTCCAGGATGCGGAACTGCGCCACCATGGTGGTATCCTTGACATCGCGGTAGCAACCCGGCTGGTTCAGCTCGTGAGTCGAAAGACCTGTACCTGCAGCGGGTGAGTAGGGCTGAATGGTGTAACCCTTATAGAGCAAGCCCTTGTCGTAGAGCTGCTTCAAGAGCCACCACAGGGTCTCGATATATTTGTTGTCGTAGGTGATATATGGGTCGTCCATATTCACCCAATAACCCATCTTCTTTGTGAGGTTCTCCCATACATCGGTGAACTCCATCACAGCCTCGCGACATGTGCGGTTGTACTCCTCGATTGAGATTGTCTTGCCGATGTCCTCCTTTGTGATGCCGAGCTTCTTCTCTACACCCAACTCTACGGGCAGACCATGAGTATCCCAACCCGCCTTGCGATGCACCAGAAAACCCTGCTGGGTCTTGTAACGGCAAATTACATCCTTAATGGTTCGTGCCATGACATGGTGAATGCCCGGCATTCCGTTTGCCGAGGGTGGACCCTCATAGAATACGAATGTAGGATGACCTTCGCGTGTTGAGATACTTTTGTGGAAAGTATCATCAGCATCCCATTTCTGCAATACCTCGTCAGCAATCTTTGCCAAATCGAGGCCTTTGTACTCGTTGAACTTCATAATGGATGTTGTATTTTATTTTGTTTTCGTTTTTAGTCGTTTTACAACTTCTGTTACCTCTAAAAGAGGTACAATCGTGCAAATATACAATTCAAAATTCAAAATTCAAAATTGCGAGTAAGCGAGAGTAGAGAAAAGTCATTTTCTATGCCGAGCAGGAACAATTAAAAACCGACCTTGTGTCGGGTTAAAATTGCGAGGGAGGTTGGGGAATTTAGGAAGTTTAGAGGGTTTAGGGAGATTAAAGAAATTAGAGAGTTTAGGGCTGTTGGAGGGTTTAGTGAGGTTAGAGAGTTTAGGGAATTTAGTGATTTTGTTGCGACATCTCTAAATTCCTTAATTTCCCTAAATTCCCTAAACTAAATCCCTGGTACGGTATAACAAAAAAAACAGAGGGCCTTGCCCGGCGGACAAAACCCTCCATCGTGTCGATGTAAAATATTACTTCTTTCTGCCGCCGCCGAATACAGCGCCGATGTTAATCGTGTATTGGTTATTTGCCTTCTCCTGTGCTGTCAGGGCCAGCGAAATACGCAGATGATTCCAAAGTTCGACTCCTACTCTGGGCATAAAAGCCAATCGCTCGGCTCTATCGCCTGTGATGTATCCGCTCCAATTCATTTGCGTATTGTCGAACGATATGGGTGCTGTAACATCCAAAATTCCAAGGCCAAGACCTACGCCTGCGAAAAAAGATAGGTTCTTACCGCGGCGGAAGTTATAGTCGGCAACGGCCATAATGTTTACCGCAGTGGTCTTCAGTCGGTCGGCATTTTGAACCTGCTCGGCAGAACGCCAAAAGTAGCTCGATGTAGCATGAATACCCACATCAATGGGCAGAGCCTTTATGTTGTATCGCAACTCGGTGTAGAGCTTCGGTCCCGGGGTACACTTATCGAGGTTTAGCGAACTTAATCCATCGGCCAAGCCCACTCCGACCTCCCACTCAAAGCGGCGGACATCGGTGGTCTGCGCTACGCTCTCGAAAGCCAACAAGGCGGCGACGAGCATTGTGATGATTCGTTTTGTCATAATTTACTAATTTGGGTTAAATTACTTTCATTAATTCTAACGGTTACAAATATAGCAATATTTTCACCTCCGTAAATTTTTCGCCAAAAAATGTTATATGTGAGGATTGCAATAAAAAACTCCACCTTGCGAGTGGAGTTTAATAATTCATATTTTGATTTTACAAATGAATCAAACTCTTTACCGGCGCAATCTTCTCCAAGCGCTCGGCGCCCTTCAGGAAGTCCAACTCGACAAGGAAGATAAATTCGTTGATAACAACCTCGTACTCAACACCATCCTTTGTAATCTTGCGACCCTGTAACGACTGCGCAATACCCTCGGCTGTGCCACCCGTAGCCAAAACATCGTCGATGATTGAAATATGGATTTTATCACCCTCTGCTTTGCCTGCGGCGATGTCGCTCAGGCGGTAGTAGAGGTGGTCGGCGCCATACTCCTTCATAATCGAAATCTCCTGCAAATCTCCCTCCGAAAATGGCAACTTTCCGCTCTTGCGAATGGGGATTATGTTCTCAACCTCGGGCTTCGAGATGAGCAGAGGCGCCGTAAAGAGGAATCCGCGAGCTTCGGGGGCTGCGATGTTGGGAGCTGTGACAATCTTGCCCAATTCGTCGGTGAGCTGTGCAAAGATTTTCTTATCCTGCAAAAATGGAATAATATCCACGAAAACGATTCCCTCCTTGGGGAAATCCTTGTAGAATTTAAGTGTATTTTTCATTGTAAATATTGTTTCAATGTGGTGCAAATATGGGGCAAAATCCCCGTTTTTCTACACGCAAAGCAAAAGTAATAAAAAAAATCGTCACATATCACCATTTTTACAACAAAAATAACATCGTTTTTGTTTTTTTTAGTATCTTTGCATCAATTGGAAAATAATGAACTTAAAATGCCGAAGTTTTATGACAAGGTAAATGTGCTGAGGAAGCCGCAGTGGCTGAAGATTCGCCTGCAAAGTAACGAGGGTTCTGCTGAAGTGGAGCGCATCGTGAAGGAGCATTCGCTGCATACTATTTGCAGTAGCGGTCTTTGTCCGAATAAGGCGGAGTGTTGGCGTCGTCGTACGGCTACATTCATGATTCTTGGCGACATATGTACGCGCGGGTGCAAATTCTGCGCTACAAAGACAGGCATACCCCTTGCGCCGGAGCCCTCGGAGCCGCAGAAAGTGGCCGAGAGCGTAAGGCTTATGGGACTTCGACATGTTGTCGTGACATCTGTCACGCGCGATGATTTACCCGATGGTGGTGCCCGGCATTGGGCTGAGGTCACCGAGGCAATCCGCCGCGAGAATCCCGACGCAACAATTGAGCTCCTTATTCCCGATTTGGATGCGCGAGCCGACCTTATTGAGATTGTGGCCGCATCCAAGCCCGATATTATCGGGCACAACATCGAAACCGTCGAGCGACTCACCCCGCAGGTGCGTTCTCGTGCGAAGTATCGCACAAGTCTGCGCACCCTGGAGATAATCTCCGAGCGAGGAATGGTCTCGAAGAGTGGACTGATGGTCGGACTTGGCGAGAGCGATGATGAGGTATTACAAACTCTTCGTGACCTGCGTGATGTGGGTGTCGAGATTGTAACGCTTGGTCAGTACCTGAGGCCTTCGTTGGAGCATTATCCCGTTGCGGCGTATATCACTCCCGAAAAATTCGACTGGTACCGACTCCAAGCCCTTGAGATGGGTTTCAGCTATTGTGCGAGTGCGCCTATGGTGCGTTCGTCGTATTTGGCCGATGCCGCACTTGAAAGCGTTAAGCAAAAGATTGCCAAGGCGTAAGGAGGTTTGCCCCTTTGCTGCTTGGTGAGGCTTTTGAACCAAGATATGAAGGAGGTTGAGTACATAGATTTGGGCCGTATGGCATATGGTGAATGTTGGGAAAAGCAGCGTTCACTCTTTGACCGTATACTTGCCACAAAGGCAGGTGCGGATGATGCCGAGATTACGCCCGAAAGAGCCGGCTGGCTGCTCTTTGTCGAGCATAACCCTGTGTATACTCTTGGCAAAAGCGGCAAAGAGAGCAATATGCTCGTCAGCGAGGCCTATCTCCGACAGATTGGTGCCGAGTTCTATCATATTGAGCGAGGTGGTGATGTCACTTATCACGGCCCCGGTCAAATTGTGGGTTATCCGATTTTGGATTTGGATAAGTTGGGCATCGGTTTGCGTGAATATATCGACATCCTGGAGCAGAGCGTTATTGAACTTGTGGCCGAGTGGGGCATCGAGGCGGGACGCATAGCAGGTGCTTCGGGAGTGTGGATTGATGGCGATACGGCGCGTGCGCGTAAGATTTGTGCCATCGGAGTTCGCTCGTCGCGTTTTGTGACGATGCACGGATTTGCGCTGAATGTAGCTACGGATTTGCGCTATTTTCAGCATATCAACCCTTGTGGTTTTGTAGATAAAGGCGTGACGAGCATCGAGAAGGAGTTGGGTCATGCCGTAGATTTTGAGCTGGTTAAGCAGCAGCTCGTTAACAAGTTAAGTGAAAAATTAAATGTTAAAATATATAAATAATAAAATTGTAAGTTATGCCTATAGAGAAGCGATGGGTAGTGAGACCCCATGGCGAGGCAGAGGCGGTGGAGCGCTTGGCAGCCCACCTCAGAATGCCCGCTGTTCTCACGAACCTACTTGTTCAGAGAGGCATAGACACCGTAGAAAAGGCCAATAGGTTTTTTAACCCGCAACTTAGCGACCTGCACGACCCTTTCCTGATGAAGGATATGTCGAAGGCCGTTGAGCGCATTGAGCGTGCCGTAGCCAATAACGAGAAGATTATGGTCTATGGCGACTACGATGTAGACGGTACAACTGCCGTTGCGTTGGTGTACAAGTTTTTGCGACAGATAGGTCACAAGAATTTGGTTTTCTACATCCCCGACCGTTATAATGACGGTTACGGCATATCGGTCAAGGGTATTGACTTCGCTGCGCGTAAAGGCGTGACGCTGGCCATTGCCTTAGATTGCGGTATTAAAGCCGTAGAAAAGGTTGTTTATGCGAGAGAGAAGGGCGTGGATTTCATTATCTGCGACCACCATCTTCCGGCCGACGAGATTCCGGCGGCTGTAGCTGTTCTCGATCCGAAGCGTACGGACTGCAACTATCCTTTCGATGAGTTGTCAGGCTGTGGCGTAGGATTTAAGTTGGTGCAAGCCTATGCACAGAAGCACAACATTCCTTTTAAGGAGATTGAGCATCTGCTGGATTTGCTTGTTGTAAGTATTGCGTCTGATATTGTTCCGTTGACGGGCGAAAACCGCATCCTTGCCTATTATGGCTTGGAGCGCCTGAATCGTGAACCATCGTCAGGCTTGCTCTCCATTATTAAGATTTGTGGCTTGGACCGCCAGAACATCACTATCGACGACATCGTCTTTAAGATTGGCCCAAGAATCAATGCCGCAGGTCGTATGCGTATGGATGAGAACGACGAAAATGCCGCTCCTTCGGGAGGTTTTGCCGCCGTGGAGTTGCTGGTCGAGGGTAACGAGAAGCAGGCTCGCGAGTTCTGTGATGTTATTGACTCATATAATCAGGACCGCAAGAATATTGACCGCAGCGTTACGCAGGAGGCGCACGACTACATTGAGTCGCATCCCGACATGAAGAATCGTAAGAGCACGGTCATCTATAATCCCAAGTGGATGAAGGGTATCGTGGGTATCGTGGCGTCACGCCTTATCGAGACCTATTATCGCCCTACGGTAGTGCTTACGATGAGTAATGGCTTTGTTACGGGCTCGGCGCGTTCGGTTCCGGGCTTCGACCTGTATCAGGCTGTGGAGTCATGCTCGGATTTGCTCGAAAACTTCGGTGGACATATGTATGCCGCAGGTCTTACCATGCGTCCCGAGAATGTGGAGGCGTTTACCAAGCGCTTCAACGACTATGTTGAGGAGCATATCGACCCACAGATTCTTGTTCCGCAGGTTGATATTGATAGCGAGTTGTTGTTCTCGGATATCACCCCTGCATTCCATCGCCAGCTCAATAGTTTCCAGCCGTTTGGCCCCGGAAATGCCGCACCGGTCTTTGTGACCTATGGCGCGAGCGTACATGGCGATGCCAAGTTGGTGGGTGCCGAGCAGGAGCATCTGCGTATGGACCTTACCCAGAAGCAGAAGCCCAATACCAGCATCCAATCTATCGCCTTCCAGCAGCCCATGCACTATGAGTGGGTGCGAGGTGGAAATCCGATAGATGTGTGCTATCAGATTGTGGAGAACCACTATCGCGGTATCGTTAGTACGCAGTTGCGCATTAAGGATATCAAGCATGTGGAGAATAAATAGTTATAGCAAGGTTGCTCTATCGCTGCCTGCCTTCGGGTGGGGGGAGGAAAGTCCGAGCAACACAGAGCGCCGCACGAGCTAACGACTCGATGTCCGTGAGGGTGTAGTAGCGTAACAGAAAATAACCGCCCGAGGGGCCGATATGGGGTTGGTGCGAGCCGATTCTATTGAGGGGTTACCACTTGGGTAAGGGTGAAAAGGCGGGGTAAGAGCCCACCGCGAGGGCAGCAATGTTCCTTGGCAGTACGCCTTGCGGGTTGCAAGACCATGTATATCGACAATTAAGGGTTGCTCGTCCAATGTCGAGGGGTAGGTTGCTGGAGGCTGTGGGTGACCACAGTCGTAGATAAATGATAGGGGCCCGATGCTTGTAGGCTTTGGCTGTAATAGGCTCGAAGTTGGGGCTGGGGTACAGAACTCGGCTTATAGACCTTGCTAAAAATGTCTGCCCGACCATTAACGGTCGGGCAGATTTTTTTTCGGGAGTTTTGACCAAATAGCCCAATAAGCCAATAGCCGAATGGTCGGGAAGTGTAAAAAACGAGAGGGAGTCGCGTCCGACTCCCTCTCATTTTTCGATTCACATCGAAAAATTAAGCATACTTGAATGTTGACTCATCCGAAACGGTCAACTTCTTGCGTCCCTTTGCGCGACGCGCTGCCAAAACCTTGCGGCCGTTAGCAGTAGCCATTCTCTGACGGAATCCGTGCTTGTTGATTCTCTTGCGACGAGAAGGCTGGTAAGTTCTTTTCATTGCCATAACGATATCGTTTTTTGTGTTTGTGTCTTAAAAATCTACAGAAATACTCTCCTGCGGAGTGCAAAGGTAAAACCTTTTTTCTGATTTAACAAAATTTTTTCAAATAAAAACACCTCAAATGGCTTCAAACTCATGGATGTATGTGAGTGAAAAGCCTTTCGTAGGGGGTTGTAGCGTGATTTTGGCGCTTGTTCGCAATTTACATATCTTTGAATAAATCGACCTCGCCACGCTCCACTTTGCCATACATTGCGGCCAATTCGGCCACAACGGGCGACACCAACTCAATGATGTCGGTAATCGTTGCCGAGCGTTTTTCGTCTCCTTTTATGCGATAGAGCATAGCGGCATATAGTGCTCGAAATGCAAGCTCGGTATCCGAAATATCCTCCTTCTTGACCATGGCGCGCAGCTGAGGAAGTTGCGGCAGGAGCTTCGCGAAGGTCTGTCGATAATGCTCACCTATGGGATTGTGCATAAGTTGCAGATGCAGATTGTGCATGTCGGCTATCAGGTGCAGCGTATGCTCCAGGTGACCACTTTCCTCCTTGCCCTCCTTGCGCAGCAGGTTCACAATATCCATATACCATAATAAATATAGGTGCTTCTGCTCCTCCTCAGTTTGTCGCGGAGCAACAAGTTGCGAGTAGATTGCCTCGGGGCTGAATTGCAGTGCGCGCAACAAATCCTCTAACTGCCATAAATAGAGGATATATTCGGCGATGTTCTCTTTGCGTTTTGCTTGTGCTATATCCATAATTTGGAATGGTTTGTGGTATGAGAATTATATGCGCTTGATGCACTCCTGCAATAAAAGCCAGAATTTATCGACCGTCGCAATCTCCAAACGCTCGTCGGGAGAGTGTACGCCGCGAATTGTAGGACCAAACGAAACCATCTCCAAATAGGGATACTTCTCGAGGAACAGACCGCACTCCAAGCCGGCATGTACGGCTCTTACGCGAGGTGTGACGCCAAATAGCTGCTCGTAGCTCTGTACGGTTACCTGCAACAGGTGCGAGTCGGGATTAGGTGCCCAGCCGGGATAACCGTCCGAATGCTCCACCTCGGCGCCGGCCAATGCGAAGACCGCCTCGACGCTCTGCTTTGCCCACTCCTTGCCGCTCTCCAAAGATGAACGCTGCGAAGTGGTCACTACGACTTTATTCTCCTCCTTAAACTTTACCGAAGCCAAGTTTGTCGATGTTTCAACCAAGCCCTTCACCGCCATCGACATTGCCAAAACACCATTCGGTACGCCAATGAGTGCGCCCACAAGACGATTTTGAGCATCAACGCTCAATACCTCCTGTGCAGCCTCTACCTTCGTGAGCGAGAGTCGCATATCGGGCTCGGTGATGCTGAATTCGGCCTTCACCTGCTCCGTAAACTCCTTAAAACGCTGCTCGAAAGCTGCGCAATGCTCCTCTGGAACGCCCACGACGGCGTAAGCCTCGCGGGGAATGGCGTTGCGCAGATTTCCTCCATCCATATAGCTGAGGCGTGCCGCCATAGAGCTTTGAACCTCGTAAAGCCAGCGAGCCACGATTTTATTGGAGTTGGCGCGACCCTTTTCGATGTCGTCGCCCGAGTGTCCGCCGAGCAAATCGGCAACATCCATGCGATAGAAAGCGTGACCTGCGGGTGCCGCTTCACGCTCACAAGTAAAGGTTGCAACGGTGTCAATACCTCCGGCACAGCCGATGAAAATCTCACCCTCATCCTCCGAGTCGAGGTTTATGAGGTATTTACCGGTGAGCATACCCTCGCCCAACTCGAAGGCTCCCGTGAGTCCGGTCTCCTCGTCTACCGTAAACAGCGCCTCAAGTGGGCCATGCTCGACCTCGGGGTCGATGAGCATTGCCATTGCCGCCGCCATGCCGATGCCGCAATCTGCACCTAAGGTTGTGCCCTCGGCGCGCACCCACTCATTATCGACCTTGGTGCGGATAGCGTCATTATCGAAGTCAAACTCCACATCAGAGTTTTTCTCGCATACCATATCCATATGTGACTGCAAAATAACAGTCGGGTGGTCCTCATATCCTGCGGTTGCGGGCTTGCGCATTACCACATTGCCAATCGCATCGCGCTGCCACTCTAATCCATGTTGCTGGGCGAACGCAATCAGAAAATCAATTATTTTACCCTCCTTTTTCGATGGTCGGGGCACCTTTGTTATGGCATCAAACTGCTCCCAGATGATGCGCGGTTGTAACTCTTTTACAAGCATATATCTTAGTTTTAGTCTATTCGTTAGAGCAAATTTACAAAAAACCGCGAAATTTTCGTATATTTGGGATATAAAACCTTATGTATATGTCGGAAAATTTGATTATTGCCGAAGGAGGAAAGCGCGAACGCTATGAAATGCTGTGGCGTCAGGTGGTGGCGGTGGTCGAGCATGAGAGTGATGATATTGCCAATATGGCAAATATAGCGGCGATGATTCATGCCACATTTAATTTCTGGTGGACGGGATTCTATCGGGTCGTCGGCGAGGAGTTGGTCTTGGGGCCATTTCAAGGGCCTTTGGCATGCAGTCGCATAAAATTTGGCCGCGGAGTGTGTGGCACAGCATGGCAACAGCAGCAGACCATTATCGTTCCCGATGTCGAGCAATTTCCGGGGCATATAGCGTGCAGTTCTCTATCGCGTAGCGAAATCGTTGTCCCCGTATGGCGAGATGGGGTGGTGGTTGCGGTATTGGATATCGACAGCGAGCACCTCGCAACCTTTGACGAAGAGGATAGGGTGTGGTTGGAGAAGATTACTCATACCTTATATCATAGCAAGGAATCCGTATAACAAGGCTCTTTCGGCATCTGCCTCGCTCCCGAAATGCTCACATACGCTTAGTATGCTGCGCTTTCGTTAGCTTCGAGCAGCTTCAAAATAGCTCTTGTTATACGAATTCCTGGGAGAAACAAGGTGTCCTGCCAAGGCTCTTTCGGCATCTGCCTCGCTCCCGAAATGCTCACATACGCTCAGTATGCTGCGCTTTTGGCATCTGCCTCGCTGTGAGATAGTTTATAAAAATGATGACTATCATTTTTATAAACTATCAAATCGTCATTCCACATTAGCACAAAGTATTTGCTCGCAGATATTGATTATCTACCATTGTGCTAATGAATGGAATCTCTAACGGCTAATTATTGTGGAGTGTAGAGATGCCAGTCATTTTCTCGCTCACGCTCCAAAATGTGGCATGACGCATTAATACGAATTCCTGAAAAAATACAGCGGTCGAACAAGGCTCTTTCGGAAAGACAAAAGGGTGCCCAATATTGGACACCCTTTATTATATTGTTTGCTACAAATTAGTTTGCAGGAGCAGTCAAACCTGCGATAGCAGCCTTAGCAGCCTCTACCGATGGACCTGCTGTAACCTTAGACAAAGCGGCAATAGCCTTATCCTTCATCTCCTTAGCGTTGTAAGCAGTACCCAACTGGAAGTAAACGGCACTCTTGTCCTCCTCGTCTATCTGAGCCTCAGCTGCAGCCTCACCCAACTCGATAACCTTGTCGTAGTCCTTCTTCAAAAGGTATGCCTGAACGGTAATCTTCTGAGCCAAAGCCTGATTATCCAAGCCCTCAGCCATAGCGATGATACCATCGAAGTCGTTAGCCTGCTGCAAAGCGGCAATCTTATTGTTTGTGTAGAGGTTCATCTTCTGCTTAGCCTCAGCCTTACCCTTCTCGAACAAAGGGCTGTTGGGCAATGCCATAACCTCCGAGCAAATCTTCATACCATCGTTGTACAAATCCTGCTTGAAGTAGCTCTCGGCGAGCAACATAGCAAGGTCGGTATTGCGCTTGTTGGCAGCATAACCCTTAGCGAAAACCTCGGCAGCGCCTGCATAGTTCTCGGCGTTGAACATCTCGCCACCCTGAACCTGATAAACCTTTGCAATAGCATTGTTGGCAGCCTGTGCAACCTTAGGATTGTTGTACATCTTAGCCTTTGAAACCGCAGTGTTCAATGCAGTCAAAGCCTCCTCGTAGTTCTTTACGCCGATAGCCTTGATACCGCTCTGCATGTAAGCTACGGGCAACAACTTCTTTGCATTTGCAACACTCTGTACAGCTGCGTCGTCCTCTTCCTCCTCGCCATTGAGGATAACATTCTCGAAAAGCTCGATAGCGGCAGCAAAATTCTTAGCCTTGAACTCCTCGTTACCCTTGTTGAAGTCTGCAACGACATCACTCTGCGCTGAAACAGCTACATAGCTGAAAAGCGCCACAACCATCAAAATTAACTTTTTCATACTCTTAAATTAAGTCTTTTATAGGTTTTTAATCAAAATATTTTCTCCTCTCAACTCCTAATTTGCGCAACTTATTACAAATAAGCATTTGCAGGGTGCAAAGGTAAGGAAAATTTTACAGACTGCAAATTTTAATCTCTTAAAGGGTTGATTTTGGCATTTTTATGCAAATATTCATCTTAGACCCTTAAAAAATTCCTTCATCAAAGCCTCACACTCCTCTCTCAGCACGCCTCTTGTCACTTCGGTTTTGGGGTGGAGAATCGCTCCTCCAACGGTTGAGTAACCTCGTTTTGTGTCGTCGGCGCCATACACCACGCGGCTAATCTGGCTCCATGCCAAAGCTCCGGCACACATCACACAAGGCTCAACGGTAACATATAGCGTACAATCCTTCAAATACTTACCTCCAAGTGTCGAGGCTGCCGCCGTAATGGCTTGCATCTCGGCATGAGCCGTGGCATCACATAGGGTTTCGACCAAATTATGTCCGCGACCAATGACTCGCTGGCCACATACCACGACCGCTCCAATGGGTACCTCCTCTTCTACTAACGCTTTTCGAGCCTCTTCTATTGCCATGCGCATGAATTTTTCATCGCGCTCGGCCTGATTTTTTATCTCTTCCATAATCAAAAATGCCTGTGCGAAAGTAGTAAAAACCTGTACAATAACCAAAAACTGCACTTTTTTTTCTTTTTCCTGCCCGCGAGATAGGGTTTCCAATGAATTTTTCATATTTTTGTATGTTTTTAACGACTATAAATTTCAAACACACTATAAATTATGTATAGAAGTCATACTTGCGGCGAGTTGCGCATCAGCAATGTTGGTCAGGAGGTAACCCTCGCCGGTTGGGTACAGAAAGTTCGTAACCTCGGAGCTATGACCTTTATCGACTTGCGTGACCGTTATGGTATCACTCAGCTCGTGGTGGAGGAGAACTCTCCGGCGGCTACGCGTGAGGCAGCCTCTCACCTGGGTCGTGAATTTGTCTTGCAGATAAAGGGTAATGTTATCGAGCGTGAGTCAAAGAACCCCAAGATGCCTACGGGAGATATTGAGGTTGCGGTTGCAGATCTTAAGGTGCTTAACGAGGCACAGACTCCTCCGTTTACCATCGAAGAGAACTCGGATGGTGGCGACGATTTGCGTATGAAGTATCGCTATTTGGACCTTCGTCGTCCTCCCTTGCAGCGTAATATGGAGTTGCGCCACCGCATGGCACATGCCGTTCGCACATTCCTCGACAAGGAGGGATTTTTGGAGATTGAGACTCCCTATTTGGTGGGCTCAACGCCTGAGGGTGCGCGTGATTTCGTTGTGCCAAGCCGCATGAACCCCAATCAGTTCTACGCTTTGCCACAGTCGCCCCAGACTTTGAAGCAGCTCTTGATGGTCGCGGGCTACGACCGCTACTTCCAGATTGTGCGTTGCTTCCGCGACGAGGACTTGCGTGCCGACCGTCAGCCCGAGTTTACACAGATTGATTGCGAGATGTCGTTCGTCGAGCAGGAGGATGTGTTGGAGATTTTCGAGCGTTGGGCAAAATATATGTTCAAGGATGTTATGAACATCGACTTTACAGAGCCTTTCCAGCGCATGCCTTGGATTGAGGCTATGGAGAAGTATGGCTCGGATAAGCCCGATTTACGCTTCGGTATGGAGTTCCACGACATCACCGATTTGGCTCACGGCCATTCGTTCTCGGTGTTTGACGATGCGGAGTATGTTGTAGGTTTCGCCGCAACAGGCTGCGCAGGCTATACCCGCAAGCAGATTGACGCCTTGACCGACTATGTTAAGCGTCCGCAGGTGGGTGCCAAGGGTTTGGTGTGGATTCGCAAGGATGATGAGGGCCAGCTCAAATCATCTATCGACAAGTTCTTCTCGCCCGAGGATTTGGCAGTTATCGCCGAGCGTATGGAGGCTCAGAATGGCGATTTGATGCTCATCCTGTGTGGCAAGAAGTTCAAGTCACTTACTCAGCTCTGCGCTCTGCGTCTGCATGTTGCCGAGCTTTTGGGCTTGCGCGATCCTAAGAAGTTTGCTCCGCTGTGGGTTGTCGACTTCCCGATGTTCGAGTGGGACGACGAGACCGAGCGTTACTATGCTATGCACCATCCGTTTACATCGCCTAAACCCGAGGATATCGAGTTCTTGGAGAGCGATCCGGGTCGTGTTCGCGCAAATGCTTACGACTTTGTATGTAACGGAACAGAGATTGGCGGTGGTTCGATTCGTATCCACGACGCTCAGTTGCAGGCCCTTATCTTCAAGATTCTGGGCTTCACACCCGAGAAGGCTCAGGAGCAGTTTGGCTTCTTGATGAATGCCTTTAAGTTTGGTGCGCCTCCTCATGGTGGTTTGGCATTCGGTTTCGACCGTCTTTGCTCGTTGTTTGGTGGCTCGGAGTCAATCCGCGACTTTATCGCCTTCCCGAAGAACAATGCAGGTCGCGATGTGATGTTGGATGCACCTTCAGCAATCGACCAGTCGCAGCTCGACGAGTTGTACCTTGAGTTGGTAAAGCCCGAATAGGCATACATTACCTAATATATATAAATATAGCCTGCTCCTTTCTCTGGGGCAGGCTATATTGTTATCGGGCCGAAGGGTTAGAACGGCAGGTCATCCACCTCGTTCATCGGAGCTACGGGAGCCGATGGAGCGGCGGGCGCAGAGTATGCCGGCTCGTCGCCAAACGGAGGCATATCGGGCATCGCATCTGCAGCGGCTGCCTCTACCTGCTTGGGCTGCACGCGCCATGCGCGCACATCGGTATACCAGCGACCATTGAACTCGCGAGACTCGACATTTACCGACACGAGATAAGCCTGACCCTCGCGTAGACCCTCAGCCTCGGTGGGCTTGTTGAAAAATGTCACGCAAACCTTGCGATTAAACTCCTGGGGCATCTCGAATATCACATCCTGACGCTGCCACTCGCCACGCGCCGAGACTCCACTCGTTGCGGGCAATTTCTTCCATACAATTCCTTCAAATTCCATAATGCTATTTTTGATTTTCAGTTATTATCTCATTCGTAGAGGCAAATATACGAAAAAAATAATCTTTTTGGGTAGTTTTTCTCGCTACTTATTAGTTATGGAACGAAATTAGCAATATCTTTGAGCGGCGAAGTCATGTGCTCGAAGCGGGCCATGAGTAGCAGAGGTTTAACCATAACGAATATGTGATATGAAATTAATGAAGAGGTTTTCGATTTTCGGTATTATAGCTGTCGTAGCATTGGCTGTGGCATGTAACGATAACGACGAGGATTGGTCGATGTATTACCCTAATGCGTTGGTTACGGTTGTGCCGACAGAGGATGAGGGTTGCTTCCTGCAACTCGACGATAACACGACGCTAAAACCTGTGAATATGGCGAAATCGCCTTTCGGCGATAAGGAGGTGCGTGCGCTTACCAACTACTCGCCGAGCAAGGAGCCTGCGGCACCTTATGATAGAGCGGTGTATATAAATTGGATTGACAGCATACTCACCAAGGATGCAATCTCGGTCGAGCAGATGATTCCCGACTTTAATTATGGCAACGACCCCGTGGAGATTGTGCGCGACTGGGTTACGATTGCCGAGGATGGTTATCTCACGCTGCGCTTCCGCACCATATGGGGTAATATTGGTCGCACGCATTATGTAAACCTGATTACGGGTGTGAATCCCGGCAACCCCTACGAGGTAGAGTTCCGCCACAATGCCAATGGCGACACCTATGGTTTTGTGCGTGACGGCATAGTGGCCTTTCGCTTGGATGGGCTGCCCGACACCGAAGGTAAGACGGTTAAACTTACGCTTAAGTGGTATTCGTTCTCGGGCACAAAAACCGCGCATTTCGATTATCGTACGCGCACGGCAACACCTGCCGAGGGTAGCGCGATAAGTGCCGAGCGACCTATAATAAAAATCGAATAATGAAAGAGAGGCTCTCCTAAAAAATTACAGGAGAGCCTCTCTTGGTATTGTCATTGCAGCATTATTATACCAAAAGGAAAGCCAAATAGCATGCTATGGCGCCGAGTGCCATGAGTGCCTTAATCCAGGGTGAGCGGAAGCGCAACATGATGTATATCGCGGCCGAGGAGAGCAAACCAAAGATGGTGAGGTTTATAACCTTCGTGTCGCCGAAGTGGTAGACACTGCCTCCGGCATAGAGTACATCGGCAATAGCCAAGACGAAGTAATTAAAGACATTACTGCCCGCAATGTTTCCAAAGGCGATGTCGAAATTGCGCATGCGGAACAGTGAAATGGTCGAAGTAACTTCCGGAAGAGATGTCGCAACGCCCAAGAACAGAGCCCCGGCCAAGCCTGAACCCAAGTTCAGACGCTCCGATATATCGTCGGTGATATATGTCAGGATTATACTTGCGACGATAATACCAACGCTTGCCAGCACAAAGCGCACAACAATGCTCCTTAGCGACAAAGTAACCTCCTCGCACTCTTCGCCTTCGCAACATTCGCCATTGTCGCTTGCCAAATACTTTACCGAAAGGGCATAGAGCGCGATAAGCACAAGCGAGGTGATGCTGATGTAGAGCCACGGATGGTCATTGCTGCCAAAAATTATGTTATCCTCCGACATATATTGCCAATTGAGTGCAACGGCGCAATACATCATAAATAGGAAGAGCATAACTATATTGTGGCTACGCGAGAGGCGGGCCGATGAAAAGCCCTTGATATAGAGCAGTATAACCACCGCTAACATACCAAAGTTAAAGAGGTTGCTACCCAATATGTTGCCTATGCAGAGGCTGGGGCTGTCGATAAGTATCGTAGCCGAGATGCTGGTGAAAAGTTCGGGTAGCGAGGTGATTGCCGAGAGTAAGACTCCGCCCAAGAAGGCTCCCGAGAGCTTGGTCGTGCGGTCAATCATGTCGATATAGCGCGATGCCAAAATCGAGAACCACACTACGGCAGTAACTGTTACGATGTAAAAGATGTATATCATAAAATCTGAATTTTACGCGGTTATATTCTGGTGGGAGAGGCATCTAATCGGATGGCAATAAAGAGCATAAGTGTGAAGCCCAGCAGCGACGAGCCTCCATAGCTGATAAACGGCAGCGGGATACCCATGACGGGAATCAGGCCTATGTTCATGCCCACATTTACCAATACATGATATAGAATCATTGCCGCCACGCAATAACTATATATTCGGCCAAATGGCTCCTCTTGTCGTTCGCCCATCTTCATAAGGCGCAAAATAAGCGCGCAGAGCAGGAACAAGACGAACATGGTGCCCAGAAATCCCCACTCCTCGCCAACGGTTGAGAAGATGAAGTCGGTGTCGTGCTCCGGGACAAAACCATAACGCACCTGCGTGCCATTCATCCAGCCCTTGCCGAAGAGTCCGCCCGAGCCGATGGCGATTTTTGCCTGCTGAACATTCCAGTCGAAGGTCGAGTCACTCTCGATACCCAAGAAACTGATAATGCGCTTGCGGTGGTAGCCCTGCAAGATATTCTCGAAGAAATAGTCGGCCGCAGGCACAACCAGGAGCGAAACGATGAACAGCGCCAGCGTTAGGAACATCGACGAGAGGTGCATGCGCCACGCATATATCGTCGATGTGATGATACCTACAAGCAGCGCCACGATAAAGCACAGCGTACCGCTCAACGCTCCACCCAAGAAGATGAGCGACAGACCATGCAACACCACAGCTCCCAAGCATACTGCAATGAAGAATTGGAAGTGCATCTTCCAGCGCCCCGACATCATGGCATCCGATAGGGTGAATATCAGCAGCAGAAGCAACAGCAGGAATAGCTGAGTAAAGAGCAATGAGCAGACAAACAGCACTGCGGCAATGATGGCAGGTATACAGAGCCACTTATTCAAACCCTCACGATAGAGGACAAAGATAAATGAGCAGAGCACCAGACCCGAGCCGGTATCGTTTTGCATCAATGTGAGTCCGATGGGAAATATCAGCAGCAGGGCGACGCGCAGCAATCCTTCGAAGTTGCGAATCGAGAAGGTGTAGTTACTCATCAAGCGTGCTACCGATAGTGCCGTGGCGACCTTCATGAACTCGATGGGTTGCAGTCCGATAATCAGCCATGCCCGCGCACCATTTACCTCGCGCCCCAAGCCTGGGACCAGCGTGGCGAGCATTAACACCACGCACATCGCATAGCCGTAGTAGGCGTACATGTGATAAAATTTCGAGTCGAGAAGCAGGATTATCAATCCCATGCCGAAACTTACGCCCATCCACATCAACTGCTTGATATATTGCTGCTTGAATGAGAATATGCCCAACTCGTCGTTATACGATGCCGAGATGATGTTTATCAGCCCGACAGCGACCAATAGCATGTATAGTAGCACCGCAATGCGGTCTACGCCCTCGAATAATGATATGTTTTGTCCTCTACTCGGCATATTTCTTAGGTACTCTCCAAGGTTTGTTTTTAATCATTTTAACCAGCTCGGGACGAGTGATGGTGTCGGTCAGGTAATACTCTTCCAGAAGGCTGGCGATAGGCAACGCCATAGATGCTCCGAAACCGCCATGCTCGACATAGACCGAAATGGCTATCTTTGGGTTATCCTTCGGCGCAAACGAGAGGAATGTGGAGTGGTCGGCTCCGTTGGGGTTCTGTGCCGTACCGGTCTTTCCGCATACATCCCAGCCCTCAAGATGTGCGCCCCACGAAGTTCCGGCGCCCTGCACATTTACGCCTTTCCACATACCCTCGACAATAGGCTCGAAGTGCTTGGCATCGACCTTGACATACTGTCGCTCGTAGAAGCGGCTGTCGATGGAGTCGCGTCCCTCGATATGTTTGATGATGTGGGGGATGTAGTAATAACCGCGATTTGCTACTATCGCAGCGAGGTTTGCCATCTGCATAGGCGTGCAGCCTAACTCTCCCTGGCCAATCGAGAGTGACAAGACGGTAAGGCCGTTCCAATAACCGCGATAGACCTTATCGTAGAGCTTGCTCGTTGGGACATATCCCGGGCCCTCGCCCAAGAAGTCGGAGTCGAGCTTGCGCCCGAAACCAAAGCTCTTTACATATTCAGCCCACTCGTCCAAGCCCTGTTTTACATTATCGAACTTCCTGTTTTCGATAATATTGCGGAACACATAACAGAAATAAGCGTTGCAGGATTGAGCTACGGCACCTCGCAAATCGAGCGGCGAGGCATGCGCGTGGCAGCCCTGATGAATACGCCCCACATGGTATCCCATATTGCACGAGTAGGCATTCGAGGGAGTTAAGACGCCCTCCTGCTGACCAATAAGGCCCTGCACCAGCTTAAATGTCGAGCCCGGAGGATATTTTGCTTTCACGGCACGGTTAAACAGCGGCTGACGCTTGTTGTTCTGCAACTTCATATAGTGATTACCGCGTTGACGACCCACCAACTCATCGGGGTCATATGTGGGTGACGAGGCCATGACCAAAATCTCACCCGTCGAGGGCTCAATTGCCACTACAGCACCAACTTTTCCGGCCATGAGCTCTTCGGCCAGGGCCTGCAAACGGGCATCTATCGTGCAGGTGAGTTTTAGTCCGGGGATAGGCAACGAGTCATAAGCGCCATCCATATACGAGCCTTTGATGGCCCCATGTGTATCGTGCTCCAAGACCTTAACACCCTTCTCGCCTCGCAGCTCGACCTCGTAAGCCGCTTCCAAGCCTGTAACGCCAATATAGTCGCCGGCGCGATAGGTTTCGGGGTCGCGTTCGATGTCGCGTTTGTTGACCTCACCGACATAACCCAACAAATTGCCGGCAATCTTACGAGGGTATTGGCGTGCGGTGCGATAGACCGTATGAAAACCTTGAAATTTATACTCATCCAACCTCACCTTTGCCTCCTTGGGGATGTAGTTGGTAATGAGCATCGCCTTACGCGGTGCTACGCGAGCATCGTTGAGCTTGCGAATAAGTTGTTCCTTGGTCAAATCCACCAAATTGCACAACAGCATGGTATCGAAGCCTCGCTTGTTCATGTCGCGATATGTGACCATCAAATCGTAACATTCGCGACTCTGCACCAAATATTCGCCATTGCGGTCCACGATTTCGCCTCGTGGGGCATATTGTACCTCGTAGCGCAAGACATTGCCGTCGGCCAAACGCTTATATTTCGAGTCGAATATCTGTATATATGCGACCTGCCCTGCCAAAAGCAAGAATATGCCAAGCACGATACCGCGAAGTATCATGCGCCGTGTATAAGCATCATTTGCAGCCATATATGATTAATTCTTAAAGATTCTGTCGATAATCAATCTTACGATGTACCACACCAAAACCGTGGCGATAGCGCCGCTCAACAGCATGCGTAGCAGCGTGTGTAAGAGATGTATCAACGACAAGGATTCCATGAGGAAGTATATTGCACTATGCAATAAAACGATTGCCACGACATAGCCTACAAGATTCTTTGTGGTGAAGCGGCGTAGTGTGGGTAGTGAATCGTCAATACCCAAGTTGCGACCACATATTGCACCCACAATCATGGGGCGGAAGAATCCCACAGCCGTAGTGGCGATAACATTCAATCCGGCCTGCCCCGTAGCCATATCCATAACTAAGCCGAGGAGCGCCGAGAGCAGAACAACCCACACGGGGCGCATGTCGAGAGGCAGCACAATGATAAATGCGATATAAATCAATGGGTAGCAATAGACCGAGAGCATGATGTTGTTGAGCAGAAACACCTGCAACAACACCAGCACCAAAAATATTCCCGCATATGTGAGATTCCTCTGCATAATTACGACTCAAAAGGGCTAATAATCCGAATACTCCTGCATGTAAGTGCCATTTTCGACACTCTGCTCCAAATTTATAATTTCGTTGAAATCGCCATTTTCGATTAGGATAACATTATCCAATCGCGAGAACTCGGTTGCCAAGCGCACCTCGACATCGTAGGATGTGTGGTTGGGGTTCGGCTGTACACTCTCCACATATCCTATGCGGACATTGAAATCCGAGGGGAAGTAGTGCGACACGCCCGAGCCCAAGACCTCGTCCCCGACCTTTACATCGGCATATTTCGAGAGCTCGCTCATCTTGACTTTGTAGGGGTCACGCCCCACCCAGCGAATAGCTCCAACCTCGCCACCTACCTTGCCACTTGTGTGGAAATCCTCGTTCAGCAGCGGCACAACAACCGAATAGCGATTTGAGCATGTTGCCACATAACCCACCATATTACCATCCGGCGTAATCACTCCCATGTTAGGTTGCACGCCATGTATAAGGCCGCGATTCAGGGTTATAAAGTTGTTGCGACGATTCATCGTATTGGCGATAACCTGGGCCGTGAGATAACGATACTGCACAAGGTGTCCCATCAATGCCGAGTCTATCGCGGCGCGAGCCGCCTTATCTTCGCGCTCCGTGGCTCCCTGCTCGCGATAGTATTCCAATTCCGACTCGAGGTGAGCTATGCGCTCGGCCAATAGCTGATTCTCGCTGCGCAGTGTAAAGTAATGACGCACATTGTATATCGTGCCCTGAATACCTCCCATAACACTATTTGCGTGGGCCAAAATCTTAGCCTGCGTGTAGTATGACGAGAGAGCATAGCAATATAGTGCTATTGCTTCGATTACAACGAACAATAACACTACATAGATTCTGCGAATGAACTCAAGGAGTTTATACATAGCATCACACTGCCTATACCCTAAGGCAGATATTTTCTCTTAAACAATGTTTTCCCGGCTCAAAAAGTCGATTTACTCACCGTGAATAAGGAACGAGAACTTGTCGATGTTCTTCATTGCGATGCTTGTACCGCGAGCGATAGCACGCAATGGATCCTCGGCGATGTGTACAGGCAAGCCCGACTTATTCGACAAACGCTTGTCGAGACCCTTAATCAAGGCGCCACCACCTGCCAAATAGATTCCGTTCTTGAAGATGTCGCTATACAACTCTGAAGGCATGGTCTCCAATACGCGCATAAGAGCATCGTCGAGTTTCACCAGCGACTTCTCCATGGCGTAAGCTATCTCGTTGTAGTTCAAAGTAACGGTTTGAGGTAGTGCGGTGAGGATATTGGGGCCTGTAAGTACGAAATCCTCGGGCTCCTCGTCCAACTCGGGCATAGCTGCGCCAATGGCATGCTTAATCTGCTCGGCTGTGCGGTCGCCAATGCGGATGTTGTGCTGCTGACGCACATAATTCTTAATATCTTCGGTGAAGACATCGCCGGCAACATTGATAGACTCCGAGCATACGATACCACCCAACGAGATACAAGCAATCTCCGAGGTACCGCCACCGATGTCGATTACCATATTGCCCTCAGGTGCTTCGACATCTAAGCCGGCACCCAATGCGGCTGCCATAGGCTCGAAAATCATATATACATCGCGCGCTCCGGCATGCTCGGCAGAGTCACGCACGGCACGAATCTCGACATTGGTCGAACCTGAAGGAATACATATCACCATACGCAACGAGGGCGCAAACATGCTGCTTGCGGTGCGTACTTTCTTGATAAGACCACGCAACATCAATTCCGTAGCCTTGAAGTCTGCAATTACACCATCTTTCAAAGGACGAATGGTCTTGATGTTAGGGTTTACCTTGCCATCCATCTTCTTTGCCTCAAGTCCGATAGCCTTCACTTTGCCGGTCTGAAGTTCCAAGGCAATGATTGAAGGCTCATCCACAACGACCTTGCCGTTATAGATGATAAGCGTGTTGGCTGTTCCGAGGTCGATAGCCAACTCGTGCATCAATGAAAAGAATCCCATATATCTATTAATTTATATTTCAGTGTTTTACGCGCTGCAAAAAGGGCTTTTGCCTTGCCGCAGCTCCCCGCCAAAGAGTATTTTTTCATTCGGCACTACAAAGGTAGCAAAAAGATGTAGATAAAATCCAACTTTTTTGGTAAATTTTTTTGTATTTTTGCGGCGTCGTACAAAAGCAATCTTGCAGGGGCGACCCTAAATATTGAATGTATGTCGCGACATTGTAACAACGAACAAAACTAAATAAATTGTATAAACTAAAAATTGATTAAACGATGAGTTTGATGAAATTGGAAACAGCCAAGTCGGGCGTTGTAATCAACGACGAGATGAAGGCTAAGGTTCAGGAGGCAAATGCTTTGCTTCACTCGGGCAAGGGCGCAGGTAACGATTTTTTGGGTTGGGTAAACCTCCCCTCTTCTATTGACGCAGAGCAGATTGCAGCTATTGAGGCGCAGGCAAAGAAGTTGCGCGAGAAGGCTGAGGTTGTAATCTGCATCGGTATTGGTGGTTCGTACCTCGGTGCGAAGGCCGTGATTGAGGCTATGAGCAACTCGTTTGAGTCATTGAAGAAGACTCACGAGAATCCTACCGTGGTTTTCGCAGGTCAGAACATCTCGGAGGATTACACCTACGAGCTTTTGGATGCTGTGAAGGATTACTCTGTGGCAGCTATCGTAATTTCGAAGTCGGGTACCACAACCGAGCCCGCTATCGCTTTCCGCCTTATCAAGGCCGAGTTGGAGAAGCGTTATGGCAAGGCTGAGGCTGCCGAGCGTATTGTGGCTATTACCGACGCAGCGCGTGGCGCACTCAAGACTCTCTCTACAAACGAGGGTTATCCCACTTTCGTAATTCCTGACAATGTAGGTGGCCGTTTCTCTGTACTCACTCCCGTAGGTTTGCTTCCTTTGGCTGTTGCAGGCATCGACATCAAGGCTTTGGTTGCAGGTGCTCAGGCTATGGAGGCAGCTACTGCCGAGGGTGTTGCCGTTGAGGAGAACTTGGCAGCGCAGTACGCTATCGTACGCAACGAGCTCTACAAAGCAGGCAAGAAGGTTGAGATTTTGGCTTCGTACGAGCCTAAGTTGCAGTATATCGCCGAGTGGTGGAAGCAGCTCTATGGCGAGTCAGAGGGTAAGGACGGTTTGGGTATCTTCCCTGCAAGCGTAACTCTCACTGCCGACCTTCACTCTATGGGTCAGTACATTCAGGAGGGTGAGCGTACATTGTTCGAGACTGTAATTTCGGTTGCCGAGGCTAAGCACACTGTAAAGGTAGAGGCCGATGGCGACAATCTCGACGGTTTGAACTTCCTTGCCGGCAAGCGCATCTCTGAGATTAACAAGATGGCAGAGTTGGGCGTTCAGTTGGCCCACTTGGATGGAGGCGTTCCTCAGTTGCGTATCGAGATTCCTGCAATCAACGAGGTTTCTATCGGTGCACTTATCTACTTCTTCGAGAAGGCTTGCGGTATCAGCGGTTATATGTTGGGTGTAAACCCATTCAACCAGCCGGGTGTTGAGGCTTACAAGAAGAATATGTTTGCCTTGCTCGACAAGCCCGGTTATGAGGAGGAGTCGAAGGCTATTAAGGCTCGCTTGTAATATATTATAGAATCCGTATAACAAGGCTCTTTTGGCATCTGCCTTGTTCCTGAAAAATTGTGTGTTCCAAATTTGTGGAACACACATTTTTTTAGTGCGTCATTCTGAGCAAAACGCAGTTTTGCGTGAGAATCTCAATTATTGTCATCCCACATCACACGCACGATATTTGCTTACAGGTACTTTGGGGATACCCTGCGTGTGATGGATGGGATCTACCTTTGTTTGCCTTTGCTACCAAGTTCGTATTTGTGAGGTAGTATTCCCAAAGGTAGATGCCATTCAATTGGGCAATGTAAACGGATGCGAACCTGCGGGCTAATATTTTGCCCAATTGTGGCATGACGATGTGTTTTTAGTGAGTTTAAGGAAATTAAAGAATTTAGGGAAATTAAGGAAATTAAAGAAATTAGGGAATTTAGCGCAGATGCAAAAGTTCTCCCTAAGTTCCCTAAACTCCTTAAATTCCCTAATAAACTCCGTGCAACTTCAAAATGTTTGGAACACCCTCTTTGCATATCTACTCTTTATTCATTAACTTTGCCGTATGGATTTCAAACTTGTGTCGGAATATGCTCCTACGGGTGACCAGCCCGAGGCTATCGCCCAGCTCATCGAGTCAATCGAGGGTCGGTCGCGACACAATACACTCTTGGGTGTAACAGGTTCGGGAAAGACCTTTACGATGGCAAATGTCATCGAGCATTTCAACCGTCCGACAATTGTTTTGAGCCACAACAAAACCCTCGCAGCGCAGCTCTATGGAGAGTTCAAAAATTTCTTCCCCGAGAATGCGGTGGAGTATTTCGTGTCGTACTACGACTATTATCAGCCCGAGGCATATCTGCCAACTACCGACACCTATATTGAAAAGGACCTCTCGATAAACTCCGAGATTGAGAAGATGCGTCTGAGTACCACTTCGGCGCTGCTCTCGGGACGCCGCGATGTGATAGTCGTGTCGAGCGTGTCGTGTCTGTATGGCATTGGTAATCCTGCCGATTTTCATGCCACATCAATTAAACTTGCGGTGGGTGACGAGGTGAGCTACAAACATTTTTTGTATAGCCTCGTGGAGGCGCTCTATACCCGTACCGAATTGGAACTCACCCCCGCGACATTTCGCGTGAAGGGCGACACGGTGGATATCATGGCGGCATTTGGCGATAATTGCTATCGCGTGACCTTCTTCGATAAGGAGATTGAATCCATACAATTGATAGACCCTGCTACGGGGCGCAGCTACGACTCGTTGGAGAGCGTGACGATATATCCTGCAAATATGTTCGTCACCACGCGCGAGCGTATAAATAGCGCAGTGCAGCAGATTTATCTCGATATGGGTGAGCGCATCGCCTTTTTTGAGAAGCAGGGTCGCACAATGGAGGCGCAACGCATAAAGCAGAGGGTGGAGTACGACTTGGAGATGATTAAGGAGCTGGGTTACTGCTCCGGCATCGAGAACTACTCCCGTTACTTTGACGGCCGAGCCGAAGGCACACGCCCATTCTGTCTGCTGGACTATTTCCCCGAGGATTACCTGATGATTATCGACGAGAGTCATGTCACGCTGCCGCAGGTACATGCCATGTTTGGTGGCGACCGAGCCCGCAAGGAAAATCTTGTGGAGTATGGTTTTCGTTTGCCGGCTGCGAAGGATAATCGCCCGCTGCGTTTCGATGAGTTTGAATCGTTGATGGGCACGGCTATATATGTGAGTGCCACGCCGGCAGATTATGAGCTGAACAAGAGCGAAGGCGTGGTCGTCGAGCAGCTCATCCGTCCCACAGGATTGGTAGACCCGCCAATCGAGGTGCGCCCGACCGAGAACCAGATAGACAACCTTATCGAAGAGATAGATAAGCGAGTAAAAAGGGATGATAAAGTCCTGGTTACAACCATCACCAAGCGCATGGCCGAGGAGTTGTCGAAATACTTTGACCGCGTAGGTATTCGTAACCGCTACATCCATTCGGATGTGGATACGCTGGAGCGAGTGCAGATTTTGGAGGATTTGCGTGCCGGCATGTTCGATGTGCTGATTGGTGTGAACCTGCTGCGCGAGGGTTTGGATTTGCCCGAGGTCGGACTCGTGGTAATTTTAGATGCCGACAAGGAGGGTTTTTTAAGAAATGTCCGCTCCATTACGCAGATTGCAGGTCGTGCGGCGCGTCACTCCGAGGGCCGCGTGATAATGTATGCCGACCACTGCACCGACTCGATGCGTACGGCAATCGAGCAGAGCAATCGTCGCCGCGAGAAGCAGGTGCAATATAATATCGAACACGGGAAAATGCCGCGCAAGGCTCAAAAGAGCGGCGTGGGGCAGAGTCTGCTGTTGGGCCCGGGAAAACCCGAAGATATGACGGCATACCCTATCGTCGAAGAGCATTATGCCGTAGCTGCCGATGTGGAGAAGGATTATAGCGTCGCGCAGGCTATCGACTCCAAGACGCTTGACGAACTTATCACTCGCGCTCGCGAGGATATGGAGCGCGCCGCCAAAGAGTTGGACTTCGATGCGGCCATCCGCCACCGTAATCGCATGTATGAGTTGCAGAAGATTCGCGATGCGGAACTCGAGTCGTTGAAACGATAGCGGGGCCGTTGATGTAGGGCTGTTTTGCTCAACTCTGTTAAACTCTATTACCTTACTATTATATTACTTGTTATTTTAGACAAAATGCGTTATCTTTGCTTTGTAATATGTTACAATCGAAGATGAGGCTTTTTTTGAAACAAATAGTTGGTGTTTGTGCGGTTCTTGTCGCGTGTACATTTGTTGTGCAGGCGCAAACGCGTCAAACGCGCGAAGAGTATATTGCTCGCTACAAGCATATCGCCATCGACCATATGGAGCGATATGGCATTCCTGCGAGTATCACCATGGCTCAAGGTATTTTGGAGTCGGACAGCGGAAATTCCCATTTAGCAAAGAGTTCCAATAATCATTTTGGCATAAAATGTAAGAAAAATTGGACCGGTGACCGCGTATATCATGACGATGACGAGAAGGGCGAATGTTTCCGCGCCTATGATTCGGTCGAGGAGTCTTATCGTGACCATGCCGATTTTTTGGACCAATCACCTCGCTATGACTCACTCTTTGCCTATGCGGCAACCGACTATCGCAGTTGGGCCCGCGGTCTGAAGGCGGCAGGATATGCCACAGCTCCCGATTATGCACAGCGTCTTACGAAAATCATCGAGGATAATCAGCTCTACCTGCTCGACCGCGAGGATGGGGCTGCGTTGTATGCTTCGCATTTGAAAGCCGAGCAGGGCTTGGCGCAGAGTTTTGCCGAGAATAGCAGTGTTGATACTCCCGTAACGAGCGAAGGTCGTATAGACCCGAATAATTATCGCGTTGCCGAGCGTACATTTAACGGTTATAGCGTGTATGTGAATAACCGCACACATTATATCGTGGCGCGTGAGGGTAATACCTTCAAGGATGTAGCCCGCACATTCGGTCTTGCGGAGCCCACGCTCAGGAAGTATAACGAACTGAATCCCAAATCGACATGTGAGCCTATCGCGGGAGAGCTTATCTACATCGAGCGTAAGCAGGCGAAGTGGTTGGGAAATGTGCATCGCCACATGGCGAAGGAGAACGAAACGCTGCTCTCCATTTCGCAGGATTATGCTATTCGTCTGAAGAAGCTGGCCCGCATGAATCGCAAAAAGGAGGGTGATGCCTTGCAAAAGGGTGAGGAGATAAAGTTGAAATAAAAACCAAAATAAAACCTATGGACAATAGTTCAATGCGCGAGAAAATTCTCGCAACAATAATCAATAAATCGACGCTTAAGCAGCAGATTTTTGATAATACATTTTCAACCTTCAACGAGTTGAAGGATATTTCATTCGAAATAGCCTCGGAGCTCGACGATGAGTTGGACGGTAAGTTGGATAAGCGCGTGCGCATAGAGTATCGTGACCGTGGTAAGTTCGAGGCGCAGTTGCAGATTGCCAGCGACCTGCTGATTTTCCAGATGCACACCGACATCTTTGAGTTCGAGTCGAAGCACGCCATTTGGCAGAATGAGTATGTTAAGGCGAACCGCGACAATTCGTATTGCGGAGTAATCAATATCTATAACTTCCTCTCCGATTCGTTTAAGTTTAACCGAAATGCCGACGAGGGTTATCTCATTGGCCGCATCTTCATAAATCGCGAGAAGTGCTTCTTTGTCGAGGGTAAGCGTCAGACGCTGGTGCGCCCATCGGAGTTTGGCCAGGAGCGCATTACGCGAGAGGCCTTAATCCATATTTTGGAGAGTGCGATATGCTACGCCGTAAACTTCGACCTGCTGATGCCTCAGTACGACGACCGCAAGCGTGTGACGGTAGACCAATTCAACACCAAGATGGATAACTCGAAGTTCATTACGGGTAAGCGCTTGGGTTATGAGTTTAATATCGACGATATTTAGAGTCGGTGAAGAGCGGGTTGTGTACCGAAATTTTTAGAATTATAGTAAATAAACCAAATATTATCATGTTGAAATCTCTGATTAAAACACTCTTTACCGTGGGCGCTTTGCTCTGCGGTAGTGCGACATTCGCACAAATGACCTATGCCGATTTGATGAAGGTTAATCGTATGCACCAGGGTGTGTCGGGCTTGCGTTCGATGCAGGATGGCGAGCATTACACCGTAAATAAGCATGGTGCGATTATTCGTCACAGCTATGCTGACGCCGAGGTGTGCGATACGCTCTATAAGGGCCGCTTCGCGTCGTATCAGTTCTCGCCCGACGAGGATATGATTATCCTGGGTAATAATTATCGTTCGGTGTATCGCCACTCGGCATATGTAGATTATGAAATTGTGACCGTCGAGGATGGTAAGAGCGTTGCAACGCTCAAGGATGTGCGTGACCTCACGCTCTCGCCCGACTCGAAGCGGGTGGCCTTCGCGAAGGATAACAACCTCTATGTTGGCGAGTTAGGCAAGGAACCAACGGCTATTACAACCGATGGCAAATGGAACCACATCATCAACGGTACGGCCGATTGGGTTTATGAGGAGGAGTTAGGCTTCACTCAGGGCTATGCCTTCTCACCCGACTCAAAGAAGATTGCCTATATGCGCTTCGACGAGAGCCAGGTGCCCCTGTTCGAGATGATGATGTTTAACGGTACACTCTACAACAAGCCCTACACCTTCAAATACCCCAAGGCGGGCGATGCAAACTCTGTTGTCGAGGTGTGGCTCTATGATATTGCGACAGGCCAGAAGAGCAAGGTCGATGTAGGCCCTAACCCCGACCAATATATCTCCTCTTTAGGCTGGACTCCTGCCGGAGAACTCTATTTCTCGCGTCTGAACCGCAAGCAGAACCATTTGGAGGTCATCGTTTGCCATGCCGATGGCAAGCAGCGTACAATCTATGATGAGCAGTCGCCCATCTATGTTGAGCGTACTTCGGATATTATCCGCTTTGTCGACGAGGACCGCTTTATCGTTACGAGCGAAACCCGCACAGGTTGGAATCATATCTACCTCTACTCAATCGAGAAGGGCTTTATCGCTCCTATTACCGCAGGCGAGTGGGAGGTAACGCAGGTTGTCGAGGCTACCGATAAGAAGATTTACTACATCTCAACTGAGGAGTCGCCTTTGCGCGGAAACCTCTATTCTGTCGATTATAAGGGCAAGCATAAGCAGCGTTTAACCGAGGGTGAGGGAACATTCTCTATTTCACCCTCTGTAGGTATGAAGTATTATATCTCTACCTTCTCGAATGCCAACACTCCTCGTCGTGTGGAGATTTGCAACAGCAAGGGTGAGAGCATCCGCACTTTGGTTGAGAATAAGGAGTTGGCGGAGAAGATGAAGTCGTTACCCACGAAGGAGTTCTTCACATTCACTACCGAGCGTGGCGACAAACTCAATGCCTACTTCATCAAGCCTGTAGATTTCGATGCTGCGAAGAAGTATCCCGTATTGATGACTCAATATTCCGGTCCGGGCTCACAGTCGGTAAGCGACAACTTCGGCCTGGGTTGGGAGTATGTCATGGCTGCTAACGGCTACATTGTGGCTTGTGTCGATGGTCGTGGAACAGGCTTCATGGGCGAGAAGTTCAAGAAGCAGACCTATGGACAGCTGGGTAAATTGGAGGTTGAGGACCAGCTCTCATTTGCGCGTTGGCTTGGTGAGCAGTCATACATCGACGCCGAGCGCATCGGTATCTACGGCTGGTCATTCGGTGGCTTCATGGCTTTGGGTTGCGCCTTGAAGGGTGACGGCATCTTCAAGATGGCTATCGCTGTGGCTCCCGTAACCTCATGGCGCTATTACGACACAATCTACACCGAGATTTACAACGATTTGCCACAGGATAACCCTGCGGGCTATGACGATAACTCGCCTATCAACTTTGCTGACCGCTTGAGCGACCGTACACGCCTGTTGATTATCCACGGCTCGGCCGATGATAATGTGCATGTGCAGAATGCTATGGAGATGTGCCACGCCTTGAATCGCGCCGGCAAGATGTACGATATGATGATATATCCCGACCAGAATCACTCGATGTATCCTTCATATAATGTCCACATCCGCAATAAGATGGTGAAGTATACATTGGAAAATCTATAATAGTAAGGTATAGCAAAAGAGAGAGCCTCGGGATTGATTCCGAGGCTCTCTCTTTTGCTATACGCCAATCTTAATATGGCATTATATTTTGCAACGCTCTACTCCAACTCATTGGCCGAGAGGTGCATAATCTCTCCGTCACGCATCACGACCAACTCGCCATCTTCGCGTTTTACCCTCTCTTTTAAGCGTTGCTGCGCCAGCAGAATACCGGCGTCAATCTTCTCTTGCAACTGCTCCAACTCCTTCTCGCTCATATTTTGTGACTCTACATTTTGCATATCTTACGGTATGATAACGGATCAACCAACTCTCTTATTTCGTCCTTTGTGCCGTAGGCGATTTTCTTTACTCCATCGGCCGAACTGTTGTCATATATCACCCAATAGTCGCACAGCGGCGTATAGAGCGATGTGAGGTAACGCAAACCGCGATAGTAGCGACGACGCACCACCTCGGGTGGCACATTGTGACCGCCCTCAATAACGCGGCGTGCCACGCGCTCAACGGCCTGGTCGGGCGAGGGCAACCAGAAAAAGAGCAACGACACAAAATAGCCTCGCTCCTGTGCCTCGCGAATCAGACGCGTGTAATATCGTGTAGCCAAAGTCGTTTCAAAGGCGAAATCGGCACCCTCCGACATCAGTATATCCATGCGCTTGCGCATAAGGCGACCCGCCTCAATCGACACACTTGCCGGGTTGAAGGGTGACAGGCCTCGCGCAATCTCGTCGGCATTGACAAAATCGCGACACTCCAACATCTCGGGCAAAACGGCATATGAAGCGGTGGTCTTTCCCGCACCATTGCAACCTGCTATGATATAGAGCTTCGGCATCTGAACTATAAAGTTATAATTATGGCAAAGTTAAAAAATAATCTCCAAATATCCAAAACCTCACCTCCGATATGGCCAAGGCATCAATTTTGCAGTAGGGTGGGTGTGTCAAAATATTATCAAATCTTATAAAATTATGAACGCAACAGCAACATTACTTTTTGTTTTGGCTCCCTTGCCATACGACATTGCGGCTTTGGAGCCTCACATCTCGGAGCAGACGCTGCATTATCACCACGACAAACATTTGGCCGGATATGTGAATAAACTTAACGAACTCATTGCCGGCACACGCTTCGAGGGCATGCCTTTGGAACAGATAATCTGTCAATCGAATGGCCCAGTCTTCAATAATGCTGCGCAGGTGTGGAATCATGAGTTTTACTTTGCGCAGCTCTCGCCCACGCCGAAAAAGAAGCCCGAAGGGATGCTGAGTGCAGCGATTGAGGCGTGCTATGGAGGTGTGGAGGCGCTGAAGGAGAAGATGACGAGCGCGGCATTATCGCTCTTTGGTTCGGGCTGGGTGTGGCTTGCGGCTGACGATAAGGGCGAGTTGTATGTGGTAAGCAAGCCGAATGCCGGCACGCCGCTCACCGAGGGGCTTACGCCTCTGCTTGCTATTGATGTCTGGGAGCATGCCTATTATATCGACCACCGCAATGCCCGCGCCGACGGCATAAAATCGTTGTGGGAGGTGCTGGATTGGAGCGTCGTGAGCGATAGATACAATAATAGGTAGAAGACGACAACATTTATAAAATTAGGCTGCCCAACTTTTTTTGTTGCGGCAGCCTAATTAATGTTGTCCATGATTGTCAAAATTGCGATACGGCGCGAACACTATATTTTTGGCTCTTCACGGCATCGTTTTTCGTTCCGCCGTACATCCATACAAAGCATGCGCTATACTCTGTTTTGTGACTCTTCTCCTGCGAGGACCAATATTCGTCCGAGGAGAAGAACCCCCTCTTAATCTTCGTTGCCTCCTTTTTCTCAAGTGTGAGATTCACCGCCTCGTAATTCTCCGATAGAGTTATTAACTCTGCAACCGTTGGCAAATACCACTCCTGGCCTTTGTTGCGACACCAAGTAAAGGCCGGATACTCATTATAATCCGGGCGGCGCATAATCTTGTTGGTGTTTTTCATGCCGTCGGTATTGCTTGTCGCCTTTGTTGGGATTGCTCGAGCGAATTGTTCATCGGTGCACCATTGTAACTCCGCCTGGTCGAGGCTTATAATCTTACCATGACTACCTGTTTCATCGACCCAGAAAACCACGCCCTCCTTTTCGTCACGATTATAGTAATCGCCTACTCGATACACCCCATCGCGGCCCTTGCCTGCTGCAACCATTGCCGCAAGGCGCTGCTGCTCCTCGCGTAGTTTGCGGGCGTTATATGCTTCCAACAGGCTGACCTTCACATAATAGGCATATTCTAAGTCGCGAATATCCACCTCGCACTCGTAATGTTCGGCATCGCTCTCTACGCCTACAAATGAGAGCCTGTGAAGCCCCTTCGTAAGGCGAATCTCGCTCAGGCCTTTGTGTATGGTACCCAGAGCTTTGTCGAAGCAGAAGAGGTGGCAATCAATGTCGCAATCTATGCGGACCAATGCTCCATATATCGGCGAAACCTTCTTGGATGGCAAAATGGGAGTTATGCGCGCCTGAATCATGGCTTGGATGTCGCGCTCAAAGCTTGAGTCGGTGTGGATTCTCGTGTGTTGAATCATTTTTACCACCTCCAACTCTGCGGGGAAATCCGCGGGGTAGCCGTTGAACAGGTTGTCGGGCTCGACGGGGATAATCTTCAGACCGCACTTCTGTGCATGCAGAATCTCGCGGCGCACCCAATCGCCTTCGTTCACGCAACGCATCATCGAATCCTTCGACAACACCAGCACAAAGACTTTGCACTGCTCGATGGCGCCAAGTATCACATCTTCAAACTCGTTGTCGCTCAGCTCGCTGTAATCAAAAAATACGCGATCCTGATAACCCTCGAGCTCAAGTTCCTGCTTAATCGTTCGTGCGATATATGTTCCGCTATTCAAACCGTCACGGTCGGTACGACGATAGCTTATAAAAATATCGTATGCCATAAAACATCTTTCTTATGACACAAATATACAAAGAAAAGATGAAAGAGCAAAGAACTAAGATAGTGTCATGCCACCGAGCTAAAGGCGAGGAATGGCATCTCTACCGAAATAATTAGCTGTTAGGGATACCAGTCATTATTCGCTAACGCTCATAATGTGGCATGACATATCTTATATATTGTCATTCCACATTTGAGCAATATAGTGGTTAGTAGGTACATATTAGTTTTCCTTGCTCAAATGGTTGGAATCTACCTTTGGGAATAGTACCTCACAAGTACGGACTTGACAGCAAAGACAAATAAGCGGTAGATGCCAATCATTAGCACAGGGTTAGGATATTGGTATCTGTAAATCAACTCGTTGTGCTAATGTGGCATGACGATTTAATTCTGCATTTTCAGGCGCTCCCCTAAACTCCTTAAATCCCCTATATCGTTGCACTCGCAACAATTAAAGGCATGCTACTTAACAAAAAAGGTCCGCATCCGAGGGATGCAGACCTAAAGTTATCTGTCGCTATGCGAAAAATTAGCGGATACGCTCCTTGTACTCGCGAGTGCGGCTGTCAACCTTAATCTTGTCGCCTGTGTTGATGAACAAGGGAACCTTAACGGTTGCACCTGTGTTTACGGTAGCAGGCTTCAATGAAGATGTTGAAGCTGTATCGCCCTTGATACCCGGCTCGGTGTAGATAACCTCCATGTCGAGTACGGGAGGAAGCTCAGCTGAAAGAACAGCCTCCTTCTCGGTGTGGAACATAACCTCGACAATCTGGCCGTCAGCCATCAAATCGTAGTTGTCGATGAGGTTCTTGTCGATGTTAATCTCCTCGAAAGTCTCGGTGTGCATGAAGTGTGCGCCCAAATCATCCTCGTAAGTGAACTGATAGGGACGACGCTCAACGCGAACCTGCTCAATCTTCTGGCTAACAGATGAGAAAGTCTTCTCGAGAACATAACCGTTCTCCAAGTTCTTGAGCTTTGAACGAACAAATGCGGGGCCCTTACCCGGCTTGCAGTGCTGGAAATCTACAACAAGGAAAGTCTTGCCGTCCATCTCGATGCACATACCAATCTTAATATCAGACGCTGTGATAGTCATAAATGTATAGTTTTTTTGTTAAAATTTTTTCAGTGCGGCAAAGATAGTAATTTTTTTGCAATTACAAATCTCTGTCTTTCATTATTTTGAGTTACTTGCCCGAAAACGAGTAGTGCGGCATCTGAATACCTGCATGCGCGATGATTCGCTCCACGACGGTCATTGTCGCCTGCTCGAGGTCTGAAGGATGCGAGTAGAACGATGGCGAAGCAGGTAAAATGATGGCTCCGGCCTCGGTCAGTGTGGTCATATTGCGCAGATGGATAAGCGAATAGGGCGTTTCGCGTACAACTACAATCAGTCGGCGACGCTCCTTGAGCATGACATCGGCGGCGCGTTCGATAAGCGAGAGTGACACGCCCGAAGCGATGCGCCCTACGCTACCCATAGATGCCGGCACGATAATCATCGCATCCCAAGAGGCCGAGCCGCTGGCTACGGGCGAAAACATATCGTCGTTGGCATAGCGTACGATTTTTTCCGACACGGGAAGCTCCACACCCTCGTAGGCCATGACCTCGCGGCCCATATCGCTCACGACAAGGGCTATCTCGTCGACCTCGGCAGCAACGAGTAGTTTTTCCAAGCATTGGCGGGCATATATCGCGCCGCTGGCACCGGTTATGGCTACAATGACTCTCATGGCGTTATAGCTCGATAATTTTGCACTTTAAGCCCAACTCCTTGGCCTTTTGAAGTACGCGCGGCAGGGCATAGCTCATATTGCGGAACGATTTTTCGCTGTCGTGAAAGGCTATGATGCTGCCACCTTCGAGGTAATTCACAACGCCTCTACTGCACTCCTCGGGCGAGATTGTCGAGGTGTAGTCGCGCGAGAGGATGTTCCACATGATAATCTTGTAACGCTGACCCACGGCACGCATCTGCGACGGCGTCACACGCGCGTAAGGCGGACGAAAAAGGTCGGTGTGAAGGATGCTCTCGGCAAAATCGACATCCTCGATATACTTCTCCAGAGGCATACCCCAACCTTTCTGGTGAGAGTAGGTGTGATTGCCGATTTTGTGCCCTTCGTCAAGGATTTTCTGGTAGAGGTCGGGATACATCTCGGCATTCTTGCCCAGCACGAAGAATGTCGCCTTGGCATCATAGCGCTTCAAAGTATCCAATATCCACTCTGTAATACCCGGCGTCGGGCCATCATCAAAGGTGAGAAAAATGCCGTTAGGGTCGTCTATCTCCCATATCATGTCGGGGTAGAGTCGGCGTATAAAATTGAAGGGCTTTATCTTCATACTCTCAATCGTGTCACTTATCGTTCAGCAAAAGTAATGCTTTTTTGTTGAAAACGGGTATATATTTTGTGTAAACTGATTTTTTGGTTAATTTTGTATGGAATTATAAGGTTTAGGCTTGTTGTGTGACTACGAGCGTTTTCAGACTCTCGCGGTCGCTATCGCTCCCTCAGAGTGACGAAAAACGCGTAGCGTCATTCTGAGCAAAACAGAGTTTTGCGTGAGAATCTCTTTTTGCGCAAGCCTAAAATGGGTAATTCCGATTTTGCATGGATAATCCTTGGCGGAATTTGAAGTAGTTAAACGCTAAAGCATGCCTATTAAAGCGTATGAAAAGAAAGGTATTTTTGAGTTTGTCGTTGCTGTTATTTGCAACGATGGCAATGGCAGAGGGCAAGCAACCTGCGCAGGCAGATGCTCCTGCACAAACAGCATATACTCAATCACAGCAGGAAGATGCACTTTTACAGAGTTGGTTACAGGGTTGGTTTAGAGGCCATTCGGGCAAGATTCAAGAAATCATAAAGGCAAAAGCCGGTGGTCGCGATGCTTATATCGTATTTCATCATCTGCTGGGGACAGTTTTAGAGTCTTCACAAAGCGTTAGCGAAATTTATTTGATAGAACAACCGTACGAAGAATATGATGGTCCTGCTACGGTGCGTGAATTGATTTATCACGATTTAGGTTCGGGAAAAGAGTTTTGTGGTGTCAAAGTTATTGAATCTATTACAAACAAAAAGACCGGCAAATATTATCTGGTCTCATACGAAGTTAAACTTGATGATGCTTCTGCTCAAAAAATAATAGACTTGTTGGCCGGTGATTCAAAATGGTATAACTCAACTGGTCTTAAATTTTCAGAGACTACTAGTCCAAGACTTTTAGACTTTGAGGTAGTGGCTGAGATGGATTAGCCAATAATTTTAACAATAATTGATAATAAGATTAAGATATAGAAGATATTGCTATGAAACGATTTTTTGTAAACATTTTGATTGTGGCGGTGGCTGCAATATCTATGGTGGGCTGCAAGGCCCTGCATACCGTATCGTCGGGCGAAACGGCTCAGGGTCGCCCCTATGAGCTTGTTTTGGTGTGTGGCCAACCTCAATGGCAGAGCGAGTTGGGTGATACGCTGCGCTATTTCCTCGAGCAACCCGTTCGGGAGCTGCCGACATATGAGCCGGCGTTCGATGTTATGCGCATTATGCCCAATAACTTCAAGAGCCTCACGCGAACACACCGCAATATTGTGGTCGTGAATGTCGATAAGGAGTTCGCCGAGCCGTCGATTACGGTGCGCTATGATGTTACGGCTAAGCCTCAGGTGTTTGTGACCATCAAAGGCCCAAACAACGATGTCGTTGCCGACTATGTGGGTGCAAATGGTGAGAATCTGATGCAAGTGTTGGAGAAAGCCGAGCGCGACCGCCGTATAGCATATGCCAAGCGTTATACTTCGCAATCGCTGAGTCAATTGGTGCGTCAGACCTTTGGGGTCGACATTACTATCCCCGATAATTATATGTTGCGCACAAAGAGCGACGATATGGTATGGATTTCGCAGGAGTTCCCCACCGCAAGTCAGGGATTTTTTATCTATAAGTATCCTTACGAGGGCGAAAAATCTCTCTCGGCAAAGGCTTTGGTTAAGGCGCGCAACCGCTTCGCCTCGCGCATTCCGGGCCCGAAGGATGGCTCATATATGACTACCGTCAAGCAGATTCCCGACGAAACCGGCTTAGAATATGTGCCCTACACACCCGAATATCGCACTATGCGCATCGGCTCGCAGCCATGGATTGAAATGGTCGGTTTGTGGGATGTCGAGAACTATTTTATGGGTGGTCCTTATGTGAGCTACACCACGGTAAACAGCGCTACGAATGAAGTCGTTACAATCGACTGTTATGTATATTCGCCAAAGATTGAGAAGCGCAATATGTTGCGCGAGTTGCAGACTTTGGTCCATTTGGTAAATTTTGACGCTACCTCGGCCGCTATAAGCGCCGCGGAGCAGTCGAAGTAGGATGTATGTTCTTTGAGGGCGTCAATGCGGCGTCCTCAAATAATTAAAGGCGAAAAATTTGGGGAATTCAAAAAATTCTCCTTACCTTTGCCTTACCAAAATGGAATATTATTGTTGAATCGGGATTCTAATTCAGACGATATGGCGTAGGGATTAGGATTCTGGCTTTTTTTACTGTTATATAAAACTATGGCACAAGAGATTATTTATCTGACGGCGGAAGGTTTGCAGAAGCTGAAGGACGAGCTTCAACATATGCGCTCTGTGGAGCGTCCCGCCATTTCGGCAGCTATTGCCGAGGCACGCGACAAGGGCGATTTGTCGGAGAATGCCGAGTATGATGCTGCGCGCGAGGCGCAGGGCTTGTTGGAGATGCGCATTGCGCAGCTGGAGCAGACTTTGACCAATGCCCGCGTAATCGACGAGTCGAAGATTGACAAGAGCAAGGTGCAGATTCTGAGCAAAGTGACGCTGCTTAACCACAACAACAAAAAGCAGGTTACCTACACCATCGTGTCGGAAAATGAGGCAAATTTGCGCGAGGGCAAGCTGGCTATCGGTACTCCTATCGCCAAGGCGTTGCTGGGCAAGAAGAAGGGCGATGTTGTCGAGGTTACGGTTCCTGCCGGAGTGTTGAAGTTCGAGATTTTGGACATCAACATCTAAGCGCTTGCGCCACAGCTCGGCTCTCGCGTCATCTGCGGGGCGGTTGGCGTTGCGGGGCGTGTGGCGTTTGCGGGGCGGTTGGCCGGTTTTTATGCGATAAATTGTCGCGCGTATTATATATTTAAGGTATGGAAATCTCTCTGCGTGTTGCGCAGGGAGATTTTTTTTTGTGTAAAGTGTTTGGTTTATGGCAAAAAATGTAATACCTTTGTAGTGCTGAATGTTGTAAACTTTAGCAACTACATAATTTTGATGAAAGTGTATTAGCTTTTATCCTTGATACGAAATCTGGAAAATTTCAATGGACAGGGAGAGCAACACACTCGTCACTCTGTATTGATTCTTCGATAGGGGTGTTCCCCATATCCGTCAATACGGGTGTGGGGTATTGTTTATTTGTCCAAAGGTATTCCAGAACCTCGTATCAGATAGACTAATCGGCTCCACACTTTCTGTTTAGAAAAATCACATTTGGAGTTGGTGTGGCTAAAATTAAACTATGAAAAAGTTTTTCTTAGTTGTTGCCGCATTGGGTATGTTGGCAACATCGTGTACCAAGGATGATGCTGCCGTTGCCGGAGGCGAGTCTTTGGTATCGTTCACTATCGACTCTCCGGAGTTGATGACTCGTGCTGAGGATGGTAAGGGCCAGAGCACCAACCACCTTCAGTATGCTTTCTACGACGAGAACGGTGTGATTCTTCCCGCTTTGAAGGGTGAGGTAGAAAATTTCGTCGGTTCTACTAAAATCAACATCTCTTTGGTTGAGGGTCGTGAGTATTCTGCACTTTTCTGGGCAGACAACACAGCTGCGCCTTATCAGGTAAGCCTTGAGAACAAGACTATGGAGATTACTGCTACCGAGTTCGACGGCAATGCCGACAAGTACGATGCTTTCTACAAGTATCAGACTGAGATCAACCCTGCACAGAAGACTCACCACATCGAGCTTACTCGTCCTTTTGCTCAGATTAACATCGCAACTGCTGACAAGACTAAGGCTGCAAACGCAGGTTTTGATGCCGTAGCTACAAAGGTAACTGTACGCGCTCACAGCACTTTGAACCTTGCTACCGGCGTTGTAGGTAACAACGATTATGTTGACTACACCTACACTTGGGCTGCTCTTCCTACTTCTCCTGCAACTGCAACCGTAGGTAGCCAGAGCTACGACATGTTGGCAATGAACTATGTATTGGTAAATGGTCGTGAGTTGGTAAATGTAAAGATGGAGGTTTCTGAGGAGGCTTCAGGTGCTGCTCCTATCGAGCGCAACTACACAACCGTTCCCGTACAGCGCAACTACCGCACTTACATCGTAGGTAACTTGCTCACAACTACCAACGAGTTCGATGTTACAACCGTTCCCGGCTTTAGCGACACTGAGGAGTATGTTGTTTGGGATGGTGTGACTGTTACCGAGCCTGAGGTTACTACTGATCCTACTACAGGTGAGGAGGTTTATACCGTTGATTCTGGTTCAGATTTGGCTTGGTTGGCAGGTATCGTAAATGGTACTATCACTCGCGCAGGTGAGGGTGATGACCTTGCAGGTGTAACTATCACTTTGGCCGGCAATATCGACCTTGGCGGCAACCAGTGGACTCCTATCGGTGTAACTCCCGATACTCCTTTCAAGGGTACTTTCGACGGTAATGGCTTCTCTATCAAGAATCTTCATGTTACCGAGGCTGTAGCCAAGGAGGGTAAGGCTTATATCGGTTTCTTCGGTTATGCAGAGAATGCTACTGTAAAGAATGTAACATTCGAGAATGTATATTTGAACATCGCTTGCTTGGATATCGACCACAGCCAGGGTCACATCGGTGCTGTTGCTGGTTCATTGGAGGGTACTTCAACAATCGAGAATGTAACCGTTAAGGGTGATGTTAAGGTTGAGGCTACTGTAACTGCTAACGGAGCAAGCCGTGTTGCTGTTGTTGCCGGTGGTAACTCTTATGGTAATGTGACAATGAAGAATGTTCATGTTATCGCTAACGAGGGCAGCTACCTCAAGGCAAACAACAATGTTGGTGCTTTGGCTGGTCAGCTTCAGGGCGTTTCTGTTTTCGAGAACTGTTCTTCAAATATCGATGTAACCGGCACTAAGTTCTTCGCCGGTGGTATCATTGGTTTGGCAGCTGGTAACCAGACATTCACAAACTGCCACACAACTGGTGACATTACACTTACCGCAGGTCGCGAGGGTAAGGCACACGACCACTACCGCGTAGGTGGTATCGCAGGTGGTTGGGCTGATGGTGCAACGAAGGTTTGCACACTTACCGGTTGCTCATACACAGGTGCTCTTTCTGGCACAAACGCTGATGGTTCTGTTGCTGAGGCTTTCGACTATGCAGGTTATGTAGGTCGTGGTTACACTTTGAACGGTTGCGCAGGTAGCAAGGTTGTTATCGACGGCGTAGCATATGTTCAGGTTGCTAACACAGCATCTGAGGCTGGCGTTTACACTGTTGATGGAGATTACGAGATGAATACTCTTGCCGATATGCAGTGGTTGGCAAACAAGGTAAATACTGGTGCTGAGTATTTCGCCGGTAAGACCGTTAAGCTTGCTAACGATATCGACTTTAACAATGTAGAGTGGACTCCTATCGGCTCTGCTGTTAAGGATCATGGTTTCATGGGTAACTTCGATGGTAACAATAAGACCATTAAGAACTTGAAGATTTCTAACATCGCTGTTGATGCCGACAACTATGCTTATGCAGGTTTGTTTGGTGTAACCGAGGGTACCGATAAGGACAACCAGAATGTTATCAAGAACTTCACTATCGAGAATGTTACTATCAATACTACAGGTCACATCGCAGCTGCTGCCATTGCTTATCCTTATTACACTGCTATCGAGAATATCATTGTTGCAGGTAATGTAAACATCAAGGGTGGCGACTATACTTCAGGTGTTTTGGCTTACACAAGAAGATGTGTTGATGCCAAGAACCTTACTATTGCAGCTGCTGAGGGCTCAGTAATCGAGGGAACTCAGACCGTTGGTGGTGTGATTTCTGATATTCAGATGAATGGCGGTTTGACTGCAAACTACGCTAACTTCGCAGCTTCTGGTTTGACAATCAAGGGAACTCAGTCTGTTGGTGGTATCTCTGGTATCATTTCTAATCAGGCTCTTGATGGTGCAACCGTAAAGAATGTAGCAATCGTTTGTGACGACACTCGCGCGGGTATTGTTTCAGGTTCTTGTGGTGGTAAATATACTCTTACAAATGTTTCTTACGAGAATGTTACAGGTGCTACTCGCGTAGTAGGTGCTACATACGATAAGGGCTACTATGTTGGTCAGATTGTTGAGGTAGCAGGTGTTAAGGCTGCTATTTTCAACATCAATGGCGGCGTTAAGGCTGTATCTGTTGCCGAGCAGAATCTTAAGGGTAAGACTTGGCAGAATGCTATGGATTGGGCTGCAGGTCTTGGCGAAGGCTGGGCTTTGGCTTCAATGGCTGATTTGAATGCTATTTACGATCTTCGTTGCGAGTTGAACGATGCTTTGGAGGCTGACAATGCAGAGAACGCTCTCTTCTGGGAGGGTGATGAGCTGTATATCAAGAATGGCTCTGTTTACTATGCTTGCTATATGTCATCGGATGAGGCTGTTGAGGGCGAGCTTGACCCACAGGGTCAGGCTTACTGGCCTAATCAGGTATTCTTGAAGTTCTTCAATGATCTTGGATACAATGATTACCTTTACAGCGCAGTGGATTGCATCAATAAGTATGCTCCACTTCGCGACAACTACTTCGCTCGTGGCGTTGTAACACTTCCTTTGAAGTAATCTGAGTTATTATAATATTTAGAGTTGCACTCCTTGGGTGGGGTGCAACTCACAAGCGGCAGGGCGCTTTTGGGGTTTACCCAATGGGGCTCTGCGGCGTCGGGTGTGGCTGTCGATAAGGTCGAAAGCCCAAAGCCCGAAGGCGAAGATGCCATTTTTTCGATTGTGGTGGTGCCTTCATTTTCTCATGTTAATCGCTGCGCCTCGGCCAAAGGCGCAGCACTTTTTTTATCCCCCAAAAACCGTCACTCTGAGGGAGCGCATGCGACCGCGAGAGTCTATCTCCCAAAAGAGAATTTAGGGAGATTAAGGATTTTAGGGAGATTGGCGTAGGCAATTTTGAATTCTTAATTTTGAATTTTGAACCGACGACAAACCGAGGGCAATCAAACTTGTTTGAATTGCCGAGGTGCGAAGGAGGAAACGAGGATTTGCTCCTCGTAATTTTGAATTCTCTTTGCTCTTACCCTCCCTCAGAGTGACGAGGGGCAAGGACTCACAAAAATAAGGGTTTCCCGAAAAATCGGAAAACCCTCAAAATGTATTACGATGGTTGAAATTACACCGTCATAATCTCCTTCTCCTTAGCGGCCATCAGGTCGTCGAGCTTCTTCGAGAACTTCTCCAAAAGCTTCTGTGCCTGTGTCTCGCCATCCTTAGCCTCATCCTCGGGCATGCCCTCCTTCTGGGCCTTCTTGAATGCCTCGACGCAATCGCGGCGCGCATTACGCAAACTGATGCGGGCATTCTCGCCCACGCCCTTAACCTGCTTTACCAGCTCCTTACGGCGCTCCTCGGTCAGAGGCGGAATGGTAAGGCGGATAGTCTCGCCGTTGTTCGAGGGTGTAAGGCCGATATTTGAGTCCAAAATAGCCTTCTCGATGGGGCGAATCATATTCTTATCCCATGGCTGAATAAGGATTGTGCGTGCATCGGGCACGGTTACACTTGCAACGCCCGAAACGGGAGTTTGCGAGCCATAGTAATCGACAAATACGCTATTCAACACATTTGTCGAGGCTTTGCCGGCGCGGATGTTCAAAAGCTCCTCGTCGAGGTGATCCACCGTACGCTGCATGCGGTCGGTCGCTTCATTGATAATAGTCTTAGTATCCATAGTAGTTTTTATTTGAAATTATCTTTTATACTCTTTTTCTCTATTACCTTGCTGATTATGGATTGTCCGTATTGGCAAACCCGTATTTCCCAAAGGTAGATGCCATTCAATTGGGCAATGGCGACGGATGCGTATCTAAAAGCTAATACTTTGCCCAATTATGGCATGACGGTGTGTTTTTAGACTCTCACGGTCGCTTACGCTCCCTCAGAGTGACGAGGGGGACGGTCGGATTTCATCCTCCCTCAGAGTGACGAACTCAAAATTAAATTTTGAATTCTCTTTCCTCTTACTTCAACGCCTCGTCGATGGCCTTGATAAGCTCGGCAAACTCCTTCTCGTCGTAGCCCACCGAAACATATACAACCTTGCCGTCCTTGCCAATGAGGAAGTTGCGCGGAATGTAGTTTGTGGCGTATTTGCGGAAGATGGATTGGTCCGAATCCAAGCCCATGGGGAATGTGTAGCCCATCTTCTTGCGGAAAGCCTCGACAGCCGAGCGCTTCTCGCCACGCGAAATAGGCAGGAAGACGAAGGGTTTTCCGGCAAAGCGGTCGATGATATCCTTCTCGACATGCTTTAGCTCCTCGCGGCAGGGAGGACACCATGTAGCCCAAAAGTTTACAAGCACAACCTTGCCCTTCAAGTCTGAGAGCGTGAGCTGGCTGCCGTCGAACATTGTGACGGTAAAGTTCGGAGCCTCCATGCCCGCCTTAACGAGTGTCGTAGCTGCAATCTCGGCATCCTGATTTTGAGCGCCGGCCGAAGTGGGCATCGCGCAGCACAGAAGAGCGCAGAATGCCGCAATTATCCAGATGTTTTTCATAAGCCTAAATTATAAAATGTTACTCCTTGCAAACCAATGTTCCGATAGCTTCGCCATTGAGAACGCGCTGCAAATTACCCACGGTATCCATGTCAAAGACAATAATGTCCAAACCGTTCTCCTTGCAGAGTGTAAAAGCGGTCATGTCCATAACCTTCAGGTTGCGGATATATACCTCGTCGAAGGTTATGCGGTCGAACTTTGTGGCTGTGGGGTCCTTCTCGGGGTCGGCCGTGTAGACGCCATCTACGCGCGTACCCTTGAACATAACCTCCGCCTCAATCTCTATACCGCGCAGAGCCGAAGCTGTGTCGGTCGAGAAATAGGGGTTGGATGTACCGCCTCCGATAATCACCACATAGCCTGCCTCGAGGTACTCGATAGCCTTCGCCTTCGAGTAATACTCGCCAATGGGCTCCATGCGAATCGAGGTTAAAACCTTAGCTTTTACGCCGTTGTCCTCCAATGCTGAATGCAGAGCCAAGGAGTTGATAATCGTCGCTAACATACCCATCTGGTCGCCTTTTACACGGTCAAAACCCTTTTTTGCGCCCTGCAAGCCTCGGAATATATTGCCTCCTCCAATAACGATGCCAATCTGAACGCCCGTAGCTGCGGCAGCCTTGATTTGCTCGGCATACGATTGCAAAACTTGTGGCGAAAGGCCGAAACCCTGCTCACCCTGGAGAGATTCTCCGCTAAGTTTGAGTAATATTCTGTTGTATTTCATCTTTTTTAGTGTATTATCTTTTGCGAAGATATACAAAAATTCGAAGAAATCAAAGTCAAGGACTTTTTAGATGTAAAAAAGTGGTCGAATAAAGAACGGATACGGCTGTTGTGTGCATACATTAAGGGCCGGCTAAAGTTATATTAGTCAGCCCTTTGTGGGTTGGATGCTCTATTTTGCAGGGATGCTGTTTTTCTTGACGCGGAAGAAGTTGTTTGCGCCATCGCTCATGATGCGATACTCCGCGTGATTACCCCAAGAAGCCGGTTTATCCTCGATGGTCATATCTTCACCTGTGTCGTTGGCGACATAGGGCCGAATTAGGTTCTGCCATGTGGCGATACGCTGCATACTGCCATTAATGCCGAAGAGATTATCGTCGTTGCATAGCTCGTGCAGGGCATCGAGGTATATTTTGCGATATTTCGGAAACTCCAGCAATTTGCTTATCAGTTTGCGGGAGTTGTCGCCCCAACGGGTGGGGTCTTGGCGGCCCGCATCTATGATATTGGATGTGCCGAGCGTATTGTCGTAGTCGTAAGGTATGAAGAAGAATTTATAGTCATATTTGTCGTTTGAGTTGAAGTAGATGTAATAATTGTTTTGATTGCACCAATAATCATCCCACATGCCGACGGCGACATTTACAGCATAGGTCTTGAGCAAAAGTTCAATATCGGTAACCTGCTCAATCCATGTTGTGAAGCTCTCGCCCTGCTTGCCGTTGAGTTTGAGGATGAAATCTATCAACTGCGCCTTTGCTGCTTCGTAATTGTCGCAATTTGTCTTGAGTGTATAAGGCCAATTTGCAGTGCCGGCATCATCGTCGTTTACGAAACGGCCATCGTCTGTTGAGAGTAGGTCGGCGCCATATCCGCACTTCCAAAGATTGTATTCTCCCTCGCCAAACAGCTCTGTGCGGTTTTCGAGGTACTCTTCGTCGATAGCTTCCAGCATCTCATATACGCCAAAATAGCTCTCTTTCTTGTCGCCTTCGACCTTGAGCCATAGACGACCATACGAGCAACGGATGCCTGTTTCGATGCCGTAGCGACGGAATAGGTTGTAGCAATATATCTCGCGCACATATGAAGCATCGTCCTTACACCATTTGAGGTGTATTTTTCTGACGCCACCCAACTCATGAGCATCGTCTTTCTGGAATTTGCGCAGATTGAGCATGAAGTGTACATGGTGCCAATCGGGATTTTCGGCGTTGTGCATCTCGCCAAAGCCACCTTCGGGGCGACGACGCGAGGTGTTCCCTCGCAGGCGAAGGCCTGCATCCTCGAAGGTATGTAGTTCTCCATTTTTTATGAAATTGGCATCACAATGGATGTATTTGTCGGTATCTTTGTCTTTGTCGAACTCTTGCAGCAGTAAGTTCCACTGTTCCAATGGGATTTCTAAGTGAATTTCCGGCAGAGCCTCGATGTCGAAGATGTAGGATAGCCCGTTAGCGATATCGTTTTTATCTTCAGGCGAGGGCTCCGAGGTATGCTCGTCTGTGCAGCCAAATGCTATAAGCGCCATTATAATCAGCGGCAAAAGAAAAAGTCGTTTCATCCTGTCAGTTTTTTGTAATTCGGATGGCAAATATAACCAAAACCTTCTCAATTTTCAAATCCGAGGATGGTCCCTGCCGCATTATTGCGCGTAGCAGCAGTCGCCATGGCAGGAGAAAATAGGCGGGTATGGCGATATGACGGCATAAGTATAAATACTTATTTTGGACGGGTTGCGGACTCAAACAACATTTAGTAAGTATCGGTTTAATGAAAATTTACTATCTTTGTTCTATTAAATGGTCACTTTGGGCTTTATGACAGGCTTTAATGCCGCAAGTCATAGAGCGAAGTGTTGCGCAATGATATTGGCAATCAGAATATTGCGATGAGATAACGAGATAAACTTAATATATCTTAAAACATTATGGTAGATATTTTTGAAAGATTAGAGAAGAATACCGGTGGCCCGATTGGTCAGTATATGCAGTTGGTGCACGGTTATTTTGCATTCCCGAAACTCGAGGGTGAGCTTGGTCCTCACATGAAGTTCCGCGGTAAGGAGATGCTTAACTGGAGTTTGAACAACTACCTTGGTTTGGCTAACCACCCCGAGGTACGCGAGGCTGATGCCGAGGGCGCAAAGCAGTTCGGTATGGCTGCGCCTATGGGTGCCCGTATGATGAGTGGTCAGACCAAGTATCACGAGCAGTTGGAGCGCGAGTTGGCCGAGTTTGTAGGCAAGGAGGATGCTTTCCTTTTGAACTTCGGTTATCAGGGTATGATTTCAATTATTGACTGCTTGCTCTCGCCTCGCGATGTAGTGGTTTATGATGCTGAGTGTCACGCTTGTATCATCGACGGATTGCGTATGCACAAGGGTAAGCGTTTCGTATATGGTCACAACGACGAGGCCTCACTTCGTTTGCAGCTTAAGCACGCTACCGAGCTTGCCGAGGAGCAGCGTGGTGGTGTCTTGGTTATCACTGAGGGTGTATTCGGCATGAAGGGTGACCTCGGTTTCTTGGATGTAATCGTTAAGGCAAAGCAGGACTTCAACTTCCGTTTGTTGGTTGACGATGCTCACGGTTTTGGTACTATGGGTCCCGGTGGTCGTGGTACTGCGGCTCACTTCGGCGTTGTTGATGGTGTGGATGTGTTGTTTAACACCTTCGCAAAATCTATGGCCGGCATCGGCGCATTCGTCAGCGGTCCCCGTTGGTTGATTAACCTGTTCCGCTACAACATGCGTTCACAGCTCTACGCAAAGTCACTTCCTATGCCTATGGTTATCGGTGCTTTGAAGCGTTTGGACCTTATCCGCAAGCATCCTGAGTATCAGGAGAAGTTGTGGGAGATTACCCGCGCTATTCAGACCGGTTTCAAGGATAATGGCTTCGATATTGGTGTTACGCAGTCACCCGTTACTCCTGTCTATATGAAGGGTGGTAACGAGGAGGGTACTAACCTTATTGTCGATTTGCGCGAGAATTATGGTATCTTCTGCTCTATCGTGATTTATCCCGTTATTCCTAAGGGCGAGATTATCTTGCGTATTATTCCTACTGCGGCTCACACCATGGAGGATGTTGAGCGCACAATCGAGGCGTTCAAGGCTGTACGCGAGAAGTTCGACGCTGGTTACTATGCTTCGATGCCTATTCCACAGAAGGCAGACCCCGAGTTCAAGGTACGATAATCCTTGTTGTTTTGCGATATTTGAGCCGTCCGTTTCGGGCGGCTTTTTTGTTGAGATGAAAGAGCAAAGGTGAAAGAGCAAAGTTCAAAGATGAAAGAGCAAAGATGAAAGAGCAAAGATAAGGAGTTTAGGGAGATTAATGTTGCCCCCGACACTAAATTCCCTTTAGACTCTTTCATCTTTGAACTTTCATCTTTGAACTTTTTTGCGTATCTTTGTCCGAATTATATACATACTACTACATAGAATGTAGTAAAAGCGATACAATTGAGGCCAAAGAATATGAAATTTACTTTGCAACATACGGCTGCCGGCTCGAAGGCGCGTGCCGGAGAGATTGTGACCGACCACGGAACAATCCAAACCCCTATTTTTATGCCGGTAGGTACTGCCGCGGCAATGAAAGGTATCTTCCACCGCGACCTGAAGGAGGATGCCAAGGCGCAGATTATCCTTGCCAACACCTATCACCTCTATCTCCGCCCCGGAATGGAGATTATCGAGCAGGCGGGAGGCGTGCATAAGTTTTCAACCTGGGAGGGCCCGATGCTCACCGATAGCGGAGGTTTTCAGGTCTTTTCACTTTCGGAGTGCCGCAAACTCAAGGAGGAGGGTTGTCACTTCCGCTCGCATATCGACGGCTCAAAGCACCTCTTTACGCCCGAAAGCGTCATAGATACCGAGCGTACGATTGGTGCCGATATTATGATGGCATTCGACGAGTGTCCTCCGGGCGATGCACCGAGGGATTATGCAGCCAAGTCATTGGCTTTGACGGAGCGCTGGTTGGATAGGTGCTTTAATCGCTATGCGCAAACCTCACCGAAGTATGGACACTATCAGTCGTTGTTCCCTATCGTTCAGGGCTGTGCCTATCCCGACTTGCGAGAGCAGGCGGCGCGCAATGTCCAGCAGTATGACGCCGACGGCTATGCCATTGGCGGCTTGGCTGTGGGTGAGCCTACAGATGTTATGTATGCGATGATTGAGGTTGTAAATGCTGTATTACCCGAACATAAGCCTCGCTACCTGATGGGTGTGGGTACTCCTACGAATATCTTGGAGGGTATTGACCGCGGTGTGGATATGTTCGACTGCGTTATGCCTACGCGAAACGGTAGAAATGGCCAGATTTTCACCAGCGAGGGCACAATCAACCTTCGCAACAAGAAGTGGGAGAACGACTTTTCGCCACTCGACGCCAACGGTGTAAGTTTTGTCGATAAGCAATACACGAAGGCGTACGTGCATCACCTCGTTGTGAATAAGGAGATGCTGGGTGCACAGATTGCATCGCTGCATAATGTGGCATTCTATCTGTGGCTGGTAGGCGAGGCTCGTCGCCATATCTTGGCAGGCGATTGGTCGGAGTGGAAGACTCAAATGGTTGCAAAGTTGGGCAGACGCCTGTAAATATTAGAGTGTGACTTATGAAGAATAAATTTCATATATCTTGGCCCGGGTTCAAAATCCTTGACCGTTATATTCTGGTGAAGTTTTTGGGTACCTATGCCTTTGCTCTTGCGATGATTACCGTAATCCTCGTGGTCTTTGACTATGCAGAGCGCGTGGATGACTTTACGGCTACAAAGGCGCCTATGTCGGCAATCATCTTTGATTATTATATCAACTTTATTCCCGACTTTATCAACCAATTCAGTGGACTCTTTACCTTTATCTCGGTTATCTTCTTCACCTCGAAGATGGCATACCAGACCGAGATTATCGCCATGCTGTCGGGAGGTATGAGCTTCCGACGCTTGATGTGGCCCTATTTCTTGGGCGCATTCTTTATCATGGCGCTGTCGTTGTCGCTCAATTTGTGGGTTATACCTCAGTCGCAGGTCAAGTGTGAGGAGTTCCGCCAGGAGTATATTCCGCGCAAGAAGAATATCCAATACGATAGAAACATATATCGCCAAATGAGTCCCGGAGAGTTCTTCTATGTAAGGAATTTCAATCGCTCGAATTCGGCATCATATATCGTTTTGGAGCGCCACGAGGGTACCCGCATTGCCGAGTCGCTGGAGGCGTCGAATGTTAAGGTGAATCCCAAGACGGGCCGTTGGACCAGCGAGCGATATATCGTTCGCAAAGTAGATAGCTTGGGCGTGGAGAGTTTCGAGCAACATCGCGACCTGGATACCCTGCTGAATATCGATGTCAGGGAGCTGGGTAAGATTGATGGCGTTGTATCGACAATGAAGATTGGCGAGCTTAACGAGTTTATCGAGCAGCAGCGCAATAAAGGCTCGGATGCCATAAATATCATGGAGGTGGAGCGCCACTGCCGCTATGCCTATCCCTTTGCGACATTTATCCTCACGCTTATCGGCGTGTCGCTCTCGTCGCGCAAGGTGCGAGGCGGCACAGGTCTGCATATCGGTATCGGTATTACACTCTGCTTCTCGTATATCATGTGTAACCGCGTATTCGAGGAGTTTGCCAAGAGTGGTTCACTGCCCGTTATGCTGGCTGTGTGGATGCCGAATATAATATTTGCCATTGTGGCGGTTTATCTCTATCGTAAAGCACCGAAATAATGAGAAGCTGGGAAGATATAGCAAACGGCGTAGAGCAAGGTGCAAGGCTCTCGGCTAAGGATGCCCTTGTGTTGTGGCAGGAGGCTCCATTGTGGCGCTTGGGTGAGTTGGCCGTAAAGCGCAAGCGTGAGGTTAGCGGCGATAAGGTCTATTACAACCGCAATTTCCATATCGAGCCTACGAACCTGTGTGTCTTTAATTGTAAGTTCTGCTCTTTCCGCCGTACAAAAGGCAGTCCCGAGGCGTGGGATAAGACGATGGAGGAGATTGAGGCACAGGTGCGCGCGTATGAGGGTAGCGGCGTTACGGAGGTGCATATTGTCGGCGGTGTTCATCCCGAGCACGACATCTACTACTATTGCGATATGATACGCCGTGTGAAGGCCATATTGCCCGAGGTTGCGGTGAAGGCGTTTACGGCTATCGAACTTGCGTATATGATTCGCAAGGCCGGCCTTTCGACCGACGAGGGCTTGCGACTGCTTATAGAAGCCGGCATGGAGGCCATACCGGGTGGCGGAGCCGAGATTTTCGACGAGGAACTGCGTGCTAAGATATGCCCCGATAAAGGCTCTACGGCGGAGTGGTTCGATGTGCATCGCACGGCACATGGGCTCGGCATAAAGAGCAACGCGACGATGCTTTATGGTCATATCGAGAGTATCGAGCATCGCATCGACCATTTGATGCGCTTGAGGGCTTTGCAGGATGAAACGGGCGGTTTGAATGCCTTTATTCCGCTGAAGTATCGCAATTTCGGCAATTCGATGTCGGAGATTGGCGAGGTGCCGATTGTGGATGATTTGCGTACGCTTGCAATGAGCCGCCTTGTGCTCGATAATGTGCCGCATATCAAGGCCTACTGGGTGATGTACGGCAAGCAGACCACCGAGATGGCATTGGCGTTTGGTGCCGATGACATCGACGGCACGATAGACGATTCGACAAAGATTTACTCGATGGCGGGAGCTGAGGACAATCGCCCACGCATGAGCGTCGAGGATATGCGCTTGATGGTTGAAAGAGCAGGCTTTAGGGCTGTGGAGCGCGATACATTTTATAACGAAATATAGAACTTGATATATGGAGCAGAGAAGAGTTGCAAGACCTCGCCGTAAAAGTTCGGCAAAGCGTGGCTCGTCAGGGCTGTGGGCGCAGTTGAAGAGCCGCCCCATTATCTACCATGCGGTACTTATCGTGCTGGCATTGGTCGGAGTGATTGTGGTGTCGAGTATTTTGATGATGATAATTACGCGCCATGGCACGCATCGTACAGTGCCCGAATTTATGGGCACAAAGCTCGATATTGTGAAGCAGGAGGCCGAGCGCCGGGGCCTGGAGATTGTTGTTAATGACTCGTTGTTTGTACCGGCCTACGAGGGCGGTATTGTGCTCGACCAACTTCCCAAGAGCGGCGCCGAGGTGAAGGCGGGGCGCAAGGTGTATGTTACGATAAACTCGTTCCGCGAGAAGATGGTCAAGGTGCCTTATGTTGCAGGGCGTTCGTTGCGTCAGGCTAAGAATATGCTTGAGGTTGCCGGCTTGGGCATCGAAAAATTGGTTTACGAGGAGGATATTGCTACAAATTATGTCTTGGCCGAGATGGTCGATGGCATAGAGATGAATGCCGAGAGCGATGTGGAGTTGGAGATGGGCTCGGGTGTTGTGCTGAAGGTGGGTGTCGAGCCCGAGAAAAACAGCACTATCGTGCCAAAGGCTATCGGTCATGGATTGCAGGCGGCGAAGAGTCGCCTATGGGAGCAGGGCCTGAATGTCGGTAAGATTATATTTGACGAGGATATAGATTTGCTGAGCGAGAAGAATGCGAGGGTTTATCGCCAGTCGTTGGGGCATAATATTACCACCGGATTAGGCTCGGCGGTAAGTCTGTGGCTTACGCTCGATATGGAGAAAGTCGAGAAGAACAGCGCGGAGTCGGATAAGATTGCTCATGAGTTGGAGGAGGAGCGCTTGCGCTTGGAGCAGGAGCGCCTCGATTCGTTGGCTCGCATGGAGGCTGCAGGTGGCTCGATTGAGGATGTGCTTCAGCAGGGAGGCTCGGCTGCAACCGAGGTCGTGGAGAGTGAGGTTGATGAATTTTTCGACTAAATTTAGAGAGTTTGAATGATGCCTACTAATAACGAATATATCGAACAAGACCTTTTGGAAGAGGGTGATGAGTTGCTTGCGTCGGAGGATGGCGAGGCGGGTGAGGAACTCTTCGAACACTTTGCCATAACGGTCGATAAGGGTCAGAAGATGCTTCGATTGGATAAATTTCTGGTCGACAGGATGGAGCATTGCTCGCGCAACCGTATTCAGGCGGCTGCCGACAATGGTAACATCCTGGTAAATGGCGTGCCGGCAAAGTCGAGCTATAAGGTGAAGCCTTTGGACCATATTACCCTTGTAATGCCCTATCCTAAGCGCGAAATTGAGATTATACCCGAGGATATTCCGCTCGATGTGGTCTACGAGGATGACGACATCATAATCGTAAATAAGGCTGCGGGTATGGTTGTACATCCCGGCTGTGGTAATTATACGGGTACGCTGGTAAATGCACTGACCTTTCATCTGAAAGATTTACCCCTGTTTCAGGAGGGCGATATGCGTGCCGGTTTGGTGCATCGTATCGACAAAGATACTTCGGGATTGTTGGTTGTGGCGAAGAACGAACGCGCACATACGCGCCTTGCCAAGCAGTTCTTCGACCATACGATTTTTCGCCGTTATGTGGCTTTGGTGTGGGGAAATATCGAGGAGGATGAAGGTACTATTACGGGAAACATCGGTCGCAATCCGCGCGACAGGCAACAGATGTATGTCTTTGCCGATGGCTCGGACGGTAAGCATGCTGTTACGCACTACAAGGTGTTGCGTCGCTATGGCTATGTCACACTTGTCGAGTGCCGATTGGAGACAGGCCGTACGCATCAGATTCGCGTGCATATGGCATGGCAGGGTCATCCGCTCTTTAACGATGCCCGCTATGGTGGCGATAGGATTTTGAAGGGTACAACCTTTTCGAAATATAAGCAGTTTATCGAGAACTGCTTTACGCTACTGCCTCGTCAGGCTTTGCATGCCCGCGCGTTGGGATTTACGCACCCGACAACGGGTGAGGAGGTAAAGTTCGAGAGCGAGTTGCCCGACGATTTGAAGGCTGTGTTGGATAAGTGGGAGGTTTATAGCACCTCGCGCAAGGAGGAGGAGAGCTATGAATCGGTAGTGTAACCTATAAAGTAATAAAAGACATTTCCACGAAATATGTTTCTGCCAACTACGATAAAGGAGGTGCGAGCCTTAGGCTGGGATTACTTGGATGTAATCCTCTTTACCGCCGATGCCTATATCGACCATCCGTCGTTTGGCGCTGCGGTTGTGGGTCGATTGCTGGAGGCCGAGGGCTATCGTGTGGCCATTGTTCCGCAACCAAATTGGCGTGATGACCTGCGTGATTTTAAGAAGTTGGGTGCGCCGCGCCTGTTTTTCGGAGTGTCGGGTGGCTCGATGGATTCGATGGTAAACCACTATACGGCAAATCTGCGTCTGCGTAGCAACGATGCTTATACCGCAGGCGGTAAGGCGGGTTTCCGTCCCGATTATGCCGTTACGGTATATACGCGCATTTTGAAGGAGTTGTATCCTCATGTTCCTGTTGTGGTTGGAGGTATTGAGGCCTCGTTGCGTAGGCTGACGCACTACGATTATTGGAGCGACAAGCTGAAGCCCTCGGTTTTGGTGGAGAGTGGTGCCGACTTGCTTATCTACGGCATGGGCGAGAGGGTAGTGCAGCAGGTGGCACGCGCCATGCGTAACGGCTATAATGCCAAACTTCTGCGCAAGATTCGTCAGGTGGCTTTTATGGCCGATCGAGCTTATGTCGAGCGCTTGGAGCCCGAAACAACCCTGCACCTTCAATCCTTTGAGGAGTGCTGCCGCGATAAACGCGCCTTTGGGCAAAATTTCGTGAAGGTTGAGGAGTTAAGTAACCTTATGGAGTGCGATACAACGCTTGTGGAGCAGGTGGGCGAGAGGTATGTGGTCGTCACACCGCCAAATCCTACGCTCTCGACCGAGGAACTGGACCACTCGTTTGATTTGCCTTATGAGCGAGCGCCACACCCCCGTTATCGAGGTAAGGGCGACATTCCGGCGTGGGAGATGATTAAGCACTCGATAAATATCCATCGCGGCTGCTTCGGAGGTTGCTCATTCTGCACCATCTCGGCTCATCAGGGCAAGTTTATCAACTCGCGAAGCGAACGCTCAATTTTGGCCGAGGTCGAGAAAGTTGTGGCGATGCCCGATTTTAAGGGTTACCTGTCGGATGTGGGAGCGCCGTCGGCAAATATGTATGGCATGGGCGGTAAGAATCGAGAGGCCTGCAAGAAGTGTCGCCGTCCGTCGTGCCTGCATCCGAAGATGTGCCCCAATCTGGATAATTCGCATGCGCGCTTGTTGGCTCTATATGAGAAGATTCGTGGCGTTAAGGGCATAAAGAAGGCATTTATCGGCAGTGGAATCCGTTACGACTTGTTCGATGACTCGCCATATTTGGAAACAGTTATCAAGTATCACACCTCGGGTCGGCTGAAGGTTGCCCCCGAGCATACCGAGGAGCATGTGCTGAATGCTATGCGTAAGCCCTCGTTTGCGCTGTTCGAAAAGCTAAATCGCGATTTCCGCCGCATCTGCGAGGATAATGGCCTGCGCTATCAGCTTATACCTTATTTTATATCGTCACACCCCGCGTGTCGCGAATGTGATATGAAGGCTTTGGCCGACAAGGTGTTGGGCAAGCTGCATTTCGACTTGGAGCAGGTGCAGGACCTTACGCCTACGCCAATGACACTCTCGTCGGTGATGTTCTATACGGGCGAAAATCCCTATACGGGCGAGAAGGTGTTTGTTGCGCGCTCGCAGGAGGAGAAACGCAAGCAGAAGGCCTATTTCTTCCGTAATGACCGACCAAAGGAGCGCAAATCGCCAAGCCGAGGTGCGCAGTTGCACAAACGACATAAATAAATGGACTTTAACCTAAAAACTATATGTATATGAAAAAGCTTATTAATTTTGGTGTGTTGATTTTGGCAGTGGCCGCAATCAGCATCTGTTGTGCCGAGCGCAAGAGCGCCGAGCCAAAGAATATCGGTATTCAGCTCTATTCGGTGTTGTCATCAGTTATTGATAACCCTGCGGTAACCATCGAGCGCCTCGCCGGTATGGGCTATAACCAAGTTGAGTTGGTGCAATGGGGTGGTGACCCAAAAGTATTCGGCATGACGGCCGAGGAGTTTAAGGCGTTGTGCGACGCTCATGGCGTGGAGATTATCTCAACACACTCCGGTATTCAGGAGGATAAGGAGAAAGAAGAGGAGGTGATGAATCGCTGGCGCGAGGCTTTTGCTTCGGTGAAAGCTTGTGGCGGTAGCTACTTTATCGTTCCTGGCTATGGCGTAGAGTATACAACCGAGGGTCTTAACCAGATGTGCGAGTATTTCAATAAGGTCGGAAAGTTGGCCAAGGAGGAGTATGGACTCCAGTTTGGATATCACAACCACTCTATCGAGTTCTCCACGCTGAAGGATGCTCCGGAGGTGGTTATGTGGGAGTATTTGGTAGAAAATACCAATCCTGAGTATGTCTGCTTCGAGTTGGATGTGTATTGGTGTGCTAAGGGTGGCAAAACCCCGGAGGAGTATCTTGCAAAGTATCCCGAGCGTATCAAGTTATTGCATGTGAAGGATGATTTTGTTATTGGCGAGAGTGGTGAAATTAACTTCGAGGCAATCTTTAACCAATTCTATGCTAATGGCATGAAGGATTATGTTGTAGAGATTGAGACTCCGGGTTGGTTGCGCGAGAAGACCAACGAGGATGGCTCGCCATATAGCAATGAGCAGATTGTCGAGGCTACTTTCGACGCAGCGCAGCAGAGTGCCGATTATCTTCGCGCGGCAGAGTTTGTGAAGTAGAAAGTTGTACCTTATATTAATAAATATCCCCGAAGAACAGAATCTTCGGGGATATTTTTATTATAGTTCCAACAATCCTTCGGGGAGAATCATCTTTATTGTCTGCCCCTCGAAGTCTATGCCTGCAATAAACTCCTCGGCAGCGGGGATGAGCCTCTCGCCCTGGCCGAAATCTATGCCGAACAGAGGGTTGTGCTCGCTGTCGTAGTAATCGACAATTTCGCCCTTGAACTTGCCGGCACGCACCTTGAAACCAATCAAATCCTCCATGTAGAACTCATCACTCTCCTCCTCTTCGAGGTCGATGAAGAGCTCCTTGCCTATAAGCTCCTCGGCACGGCGCGTGGTGTCGAAATCGGCAAAACGAACATTGGCACCCGACACACCTCGGCGCTCGAAACTCTCGCACCAAAGCGGTACATCGAGCGAGTCAATCTCCACCATCAAAGGCTCTGCCTCGAAGTCGAAATCCTCGGGAAAAGTGTCATACAAAGTGATTGAAAGGCCACCTTTGTTGGCCTCACCGAATAATTTGCCTACGCGTGCTACGGTTTGCTTACCCATTGTTGTGAATGACTTTGCTGTTAATAAAAAGAAGGCTGCCGTTAAAGCGACAGCCTTCCAAATTCTCAAGAAGTGGCAGGAACTACTCCTCGGTAGCCTCAGTAGCCTCCTCAGCCTGCTCTGCAGCAGCCTCAGCAGCGGCAGCCTCAGCAGCAGCCTTCTTCTCGGCGAGTGCAGCAGCACGCTCCTCCTTAACCTTGGTCTCCTGAGCCAAAGCAGCCTTCTCGGCAGCCTTTGCGTCAGCGGCGAGCTTGTTTGTCTTAGCGACAATCTTGCCCTCCTTCTCACCAAGCCACTTGTTGAACTTAGCCTCAGCGTCGCTCTCAGAGAAAGCGCCCTTAGCTACACCACCCAACAAATGCTTCTTGTATAATACACCCTTGTACGAGAGAATTGCTCGACAAGTATCGGTAGGTTGTGCGCCCTTGAGTAACCAATCCAAAGCACGATCGAACTTCAGATCAATTGTAGCAGGATTAGTGTTGGGGTTATAAGTACCCAACTTCTCGATAAATCTACCATCTCGTGGCGCTCTGCTATCTGCGGCAACGATGTGATAAAAAGGAGCACCCTTCTTACCATGACGAGCCAAACGAATTTTAACAGCCATTTGCTATAAAATTTTATTAGTTAATATTAAACGCATCCCTACACTTTTGGGGATTTCGGGCACAAAGGTACTTTTTATAATTCAAAATTCAAAATTAAGAATTCAAAAATTTCCTTTTTCGATGCAAAAAGTTGCTATTCCTCTGCGATTTAGCGGTTGCAGAGGGCGCAGGTGGCCATTTTGCTATCCGTACCACTCGGGGGTGATAACCGTCATTCTGAGCAATTATTTTTTTCAGATTCTCGCGTCGGCTAAAGCCTCCTCAGAATGACGAAAAAAATAATTGCGTGAGAATCTCTTTTGGGTGATAGACTTTCATGAATAGGCTCTCACGGTCGCATGCGCTCCCTCAGAGTGACGGGTGGGGGTGATATTAGGGAGATTAGGGAATTTAAGGAGTTTAGGGAGTTTAGAGAAGTGCCAGAACCGCTTGTTGCGTCTGCGCTAAATTCCCTAAACTCCCTAAATTCACTTTTCCTCCGCTGTATTTCTCCTCTTACCGAAAATCCTCCTCACGCATTACCACGCGGACAGATTCGGGGTTTACCTGGCGAACGATATGTTTGCCGCCCTTGATGTAGCGGGCATAGAGCTCGTCGGTATAGTTGCGGATAGTCAGCAGGCCTACATTGTCGTGCTTCTCGACATCGAAGCCCTCCTCCTCAAGTGCCTTTATCAGCTCCTCGATATGCCATGACGAATCTACGCACAGACCCAAATCGACCGCCGAGTTGTGTATAAGATGCGTCTTGATGCGGTAGCTATCCAGCAGCGAGAAAATCACACCAAACTGCTCTTCCATAACAAACGAGAAGTCGCGCGAACGAATAATCAAAAAGACCTGGTCGCGCTTGTAAATCATAATCGGCAGCTTCACACGCTCCGCCTCGCCATTTATCACTGTGCCCGGCTTGGTCTTGTCGCCGAATGGGCGGACATAGAGCGGTATATTCTTGTTTTGCAACGGTTTAATGGTCTTGGGGTGGATAATCTGTGCACCGCTATATGCCAACTCGATGGTGTCGAGGTAGTTCAGCGAGTCAATCTTCACCGCATCGGGGAAAATCTTCGGGTCGGCATTCAGCACGCCGTCTACATCCTTCCATACCGACATCGACTCTGCGCCGAGGATATGCGCCACGACGGCTGCCGAGTAGTCCGAGCCCTCGCGACCGAGTGTGGTGGTTGTGCCGTCGGGTGCTGCACCGATGAAACCCTGACCTACGAATACTCCCACGCCGGTATTCTCCAACGCGGCACGCAGGCGCAACTTCGAAGCCTTGATATCGACATTAGCGTCCTTGTGGCGCTGCGATGTGATGAAAGTTGTGCGCATGTCAATCCAGCGGTTGCGAGTGCCTATGTGGTTGAGGTACTTCGAGATGATGGTTGTGGAAATCAACTCTCCGAATGCTACAATTGTGTCGTACCACAACTCGGCATCCGACTGGCGGTAGGTGATGTCGTTCACTATATTGCGTAGCTGCCCGAAAAGGAGCGTCACCTCGTTTATCTCGGTCGGTTCGCCCCACAGGTCGTTGATAATCTCAGCGTGGTATGCCTGTATCTGGCGAATCTCCTCGTTTGCCTCCTCCTTGCGCTTGTTTTGCATATGTGTAAACACACGCTCAAGGGCATTTGTTGTCTTGCCCATGGCCGATACGATGATAAAGAGATTCTCCTCGCCCTCTACGATGTGGGCGAGATTTCTTACTCCGTCGGCATTTCTCACCGAGGCTCCTCCGAATTTATATACCTTCATAACCTAACTTAAAATGTTCAATAGGTTGCAAAGTTATAAAAAAGGAGCTAAAGTCGTGCAAATTAGGATGGTTTTTATCTTTGCTCATTTGTCTTTAATCTTTTTCAGACTCTCACGGTCGCTTGCGCTCCCTCAGAGTGACGAAAGCTCCCGAAGCCCCGTGGGTAGTAATTTTACTACCCACACCATCCGGGGGCGATAGCCGTCATTCTGAGCAAAACTTGTTTTGCGTGAGAATCTAAAAATAAAGAATTTAGGGAATTTAATGTTGGAGAAAGCGCTAAACTCTCTAATTCCCCCTAAATTCCCTAATCTCCTTATCTTTTATCTTTGTCTTTGTTGCCAAGTACGAACTTGCGAAGTGCTCCTCCCAAAGGTAGATGCCAGTCAATTGGGCAATGGGGGCGGATGCGTACCTACCAATCAATACTTTGCCCAATTGTGGCATGACAGATTTTTTAATCGTATAAGCTTATATAAACACAAAAAGCCCGCAGGGTTGCGAGCTTTAAGTGATGTTTAGGTATGGAGTTTTAGAATCTGTAACCTATTTTTAGTGTCATATATCCTTCCGGAAAATATTTTGGCATAATATTACCTCCAACTGAGGCAAATACTGCTCCTCTCTTTGGCAGGTTGAAATTTACTCCAATCGAAGGGTTGAAGATTACGCCAAATTCTTTTTCAAATCCCCACGAATATTCAGGATAATCCTGTTGCTTAAAGAATATTCCTCCGGCGCTTAAATCCAAGAATGGCTGTACTTTGGTCTTGGTAAAGTATATTTTGCCGTTTAATAATAATTTTGCATAAAAACCTTCGAATGTATGCCCATAATCGTCCTCGTACCAGTACTCATGTTTAGGATCTGTATCGAGATGACCGACTCCAAGACTGACACCTAAAAAGGCCATCTTATTAAGTCGGTATCCTACGGTGTAGTTAGCTCCGATTCCGAAGGCAGAGTCTTCTTTCTCATATCCTGTATCTACAGGAATACCTATTTCCAATTCGGCAAAATGTTGGATGTGGTCATTCTTTACCTTCTTCTTCTTCTCGATTTTAATATCTATCACACCGACCTTGAAGTTTTGAGCCCATGTTGATGGCAATGCAAAGCAAAATAACATTGCCATTGTAAAAAGTAGTTTTTTCATATTGTTAATTTTAGCAGTTAATGTTTCTTCTCTTCAACTATTTCTATATTTGTATCGGGGTTGAGTATTACGCGTTCGTTGGGATTGGATATGGGAATCGAGTTGCCGAGTTTTATTATATCGAGGTCTGCGGCATTGGCATTCCTGAAGTTGCGATATACGGCAGGATAACCCGTAACGGTAATCTCCAATCGTCCGTTTGCGTTGGTCGTGATGTCGATAGTCGTACCAACCATAACATCGGCATTAAAAGCCTTTGCGGCGCGGCTGAGGGCAATTTTCTTTAGCTCAGGCATCATCGAGATGGCTTCGCGAGTCAAAACGATGTTTTCAAAAGCTTTTGTTTCGGTGTGCTCGACTTTTCGGGGTGTTACCTCCAAATCTGCAACAAGAGGAGTGAGCAGCATCAGATGTTCGGGTTCGAGGTTGCGGGCCGAAGATTCCTGATACTCAATTCGTTCGACGCGCTGCTGTGCCGATGCCGTAGCGGCAAAGAGCATTACAGTCAACAAGGATAGAAGAAATCTCTTCATAGTGTTATAAATTTTCTTCCGTCTCGGCTTCTATGGCGGTGGGTTATAAAAACAAGAAAGTGTGGAGCCGATTAGTTTATCTGCGTAGAGGTTCTGGAATACCTTGGAACAAATAAACAATACCCCACACCCGTATTGCGTGGAGCAATATTTGCTCCAGGTTTAACAATACGAAGTGACGAGTGTGTTGCTCTCCTTGTTCCATTGAAATTTTCCAGATTTCTACGCAAGGATAAAAGCTAATACACTTTCATCAAAAATATGTCTGTCGCGTTGCGTAGCGATGTAAATAGCAACACGACAATGCAAATATACAAATATTTTTCGTTATCTTTGTCGGTAGTATAAAATATATAAGTATGAAGATGGAATTAAGTGAATTAAAATCAATTATAGAGCATGCGTGGGAGCATCGCGAGATGTTGCAGGACGCCGCTGTTAAGGAGGCTATCCGCGAGGTGGTTGAGGCCGTAGATAAGGGCAAGTTGCGTACGGCCGAGCCTGTCGACCCGGAGAAGAGCGAGTGGCAGGTGAATGAGTGGGTAAAGAAGGCCATTATCATGTATTTCCCCATTCAGGAGATGCGCACAATGCGAAGTGGCGAGCTGGAGTGGTACGATAAGATGGAGCTGAAGCACGACTACGAGAAGTTGGGAGTGAGAGTTGTTCCGCATGCCGTTGCGCGCTATGGTGCATATATCGCTCCGGGAGCTATCCTGATGCCGTCGTATGTAAATATCGGAGCTTATGTCGATACGGGAACGATGGTCGACACCTGGGCTACGGTGGGCTCATGTGCCCAGATTGGCAAGAGCGTACACTTGAGCGGCGGCGTGGGTATTGGTGGTGTGTTGGAGCCCGTGCAGGCTGCGCCCGTAATTATTGAGGATAACTGCTTCATCGGCTCGCGTGCCATTGTGGTTGAGGGTGCTCATATCTGCCGCGAGTCGGTTCTCGGCTCGAATACGGTGATTACCGGCTCAACTCATATCATAGATGTTACGGGCGAGGAGCCTGTGGAGTATCGTGGTTATGTGCCTGCGCGCTCGGTGGTCGTTCCGGGTACCTATACCAAAAAATTCCCCGCCGGAGAGTATGGCGTGTCGTGTGCCTTGATTATTGGTCGCCGTAAGGAGTCTACCGATAAGAAGACTTCGCTCAACGATGCGTTGCGCGACTTCGGCGTAAGCGTATAAATCTCAAGATATATGGCTCGCAAGAAGGTATATAAAAATCATAAGCCACAGCCACCCGAGCATCGCCCTTTTCGAGTGTTGGAGAGCGAGTATTTGGCCCACGAGGCGTGGTTTACACCTCGTCGTGATAGGGTGGAGTTGCCTACGGGAGTGGAGGTGCCGGCGTGGTATGTCTTTGAATTTCCCGATTGGGTGAATGTCATAGCCTTGACCAAGGACGATAAATTTGTCTTTATCAGCCAATATCGTCATGGCCTGGGTGAAACGCGCTATGAGTTGGTCGCAGGATGCTGCGAGGAGGGCGAAACGGCCGAGGAGAGCGCGCGTCGTGAGTTATTGGAAGAAACCGGCTACGGAGGTGGCCGCTGGGAGCAGTTTATGGTAACCTCGGCAAATCCGTCGAACCACAACAACCGAGTCTATACATTCTTGGCTGTGGGGGTCGAGAAGTTGGAGGAGCAGCATACCGAGGCCGGAGAAGATATTGAGGTGCATCTATTCTCGCGCGAGCAGGTCGAGGCTCTGCTGGCTGACGATGAGATTATGCAGTGTCTGCATGCCGCTCCGCTGTGGAAATATATGTTACGAAACCCGTTCTAAATGATTTATCGTTTCGATACCCTGACCTCGACGAATGATGAGGCCTTCGACCCTCGCTATGGCGAGGGCGATGTCGTGTGGGCCGAGCGGCAGACTTTGGGGCGCGGTCAGCGCGGCCATAAATGGATAGGTGGCGAGGGCGAGAACTTGATGTTTACAGCAGTTTTCGAGCCGCAGTTCCTGCCTCCGGTTAAGCAGTTCTTGCTCTCGGAGGCTGTGGCATTGGCATTGGTGGATGCGATGCAGGAGTGGGGTATAGAGGCAAAAATCAAGTGGACCAACGATATTTATGTCGGCGACAGAAAGTTGGTCGGGATTTTGATAGAACACCGATTGTCGGAGGGCAGAATTAACCGCTCGATTGTGGGTGTAGGGCTAAATGTCAATCAAATGGAGTTTGATGCAAGCCTGCCGAATCCGGTGTCGATGGCTCAAATTGCGGGGCATGGTTTTAATCGCGCCGAAGTGCTTGAGCGCGTCGTTGAGCATTTGAATATGCGTTATGCGCAGCTGCGCGAAGGCGATGCCGAGGCACTTCAGGAGGAGTATTGCCGCAGGCTTTATCGCCTCAATGAGGAGCATTGGTTTGCATTGCCCGATGGTAGTCGTTTTCGTGGCACGATACGCGGTGTGGAGGCTTCGGGAGCGCTTGTGGTTGAGGCGAAAGAGGGAAAAGTTGGCTCATATCGTTTTAAGGAGATAGAATTTGTGTTAAAAAACTAACATACTATATTGCTAATTGCAAAATAACTCCTATCTTTGTAAGGACTAACGATATATTTATATATCGTCGAATGAGCAGAAACAGAAAACAATTTATAAAAACCACAATATTATGAACATTCCTTCAAATTTGAAGTACTCGAACGACCACGAGTGGTGTCGTGTCGAGGGTGAGTTTGCCTATGTAGGCATTACCGATTTTGCACAGAGCCAGTTGGGCGATATCGTATTTGTTGATGTCCCCACCGTTGGTGAGACTTTGGCCGCAGGTGAGGTTTTCGGTTCTATTGAGGCTGTTAAGACCGTGAGCGATGCGTTTATCCCCGTAGGTGGTGAGGTTGTTGAGTTCAACGACGCTATCGACGCAGATCCTTCATTGGTAAACTCAGACCCCTATGGTGAGGGTTGGATGGTTAAGGTAAAGATGAGCGACCCCGCAGAGTATGATGCTCTTCTCTCGCCTGAGGCTTATGCCGAACTTATTGGATAAACAGTATTTAACAAAAAATCATAAACCAAGAAAATCATGTCAAAAGTAACTGTTATTGGTGCCGGTATGGTGGGCGCAACTTGCGCTAATGTATTGGCAATGCGTAATGTGGCTGACGAAATCGTTCTTATCGACATTAAGGAGGGTTTGTCAGAGGGTAAGATGCTCGATATGTATCAGGCATCGGCTACAACCGACTCAAAGAGCAAGCTCGTAGGTTGCACAAACGATTATAAGAAGACTGCAAACTCGGATGTTGTAGTCGTAACATCAGGTATTCCCCGTAAGCCGGGTATGACTCGTGAGGAGTTGATTGGTACTAACGCCAACATCGTGAAGAGCGTTGTATCTCAGGCTTTGGCTCACTCGCCTCGCGCAATTTTCCTCATCGTATCTAACCCTATGGATACTATGGCTTACCTCACTTTGAAATCAACAGGTCTTCCCAAGAACCGCGTAATCGGTATGGGTGGTGCATTGGATTCATCTCGTTTCCGTTGCTATTTGGCAAAGGCTGCTAACGCAAATATCCACGACATCGAGGGTATGGTTATCGGTGGTCACGGTGATACAACTATGATTCCTTTGACATCGAAGGCTACAATCAAGGGCGTTCCTGCATCGCAGTTCCTCTCAAAGAAGAAGCTCCAGCAGGTTGCTGCTGACACTATGGTAGGTGGTGCTACTTTGACAGGCTTGCTCGGTACATCGGCTTGGTATGCTCCGGGTGCAGCTGCTGCATCTATGGTTGAGGCTATCTTGGGCGACCAGAAGCGTATGATTCCTTGCGGTTGCTACCTCGAGGGTGAGTATGGCCAGAGCGATATCATGATTGGCGTTCCCGCTATCATCGGTCGCAAGGGTATCGAGAAGATTGTTAAGGTTGAGCTTACTAAGGAGGAGCAGGAGAAGTTTGAGGCTTCAGCTGCTGCCGTTCGTAAGGTAAACCAGATTCTTTACGATACAAACGCTATCTAAGCGCTTGTTATACGAATCTAAGTAAAAAGTGTGCTCTGCAACTTTGTGGGGCACACTTTTTTGTTTCTTTAAGGAGTTTAAGGAATTTAGGGAAATTAATGAAATTAAAGAGTTTAGCGCTGCCGCAAAAACAGCACCCTAAATTCTCTAATCTCCTTAAACTCCCTAATAAATCCCTGCCGTATTTCTTTCTTTGTGGCTTACAGCCATCTATACCATAACTTAAACCCTAATTCCCGCGAATGAGTCTGTCCAATTTTTGCGTAATGGGTTTTGATATATTCATTATATTTTTTTAATTTTGTATCGGTGAAATAATATGATATAAAAAATAAATGCCTATGATTAAATAACAGGTAATAGGAACATATAAAACATAAAAAGCGTTAGCTTATATTTCGGGATTCTAAAACTTCCACAAATTAATAGTCCCCGAGGAATAAAGTTTGACGCTCACACTCTCTATTTAGTGTGGGCTTTATTCCGTATTTGGGGACAAGGTTGTGGAAGACCGTAGAATCCGATATCGGCAATAATGTCCGCACTTTTTATTTGTTTTGTTCTCACTCGGGTTGATGATATGCGGACTAAAATTTATCAAAATCTAAAAAATAGTCATTATGAAACTACAAAAAATGCTTTTGATGGCACTCTTTTTAGTCTTGGGCTTGAGTGCTTGTACAACAAATAATACCGATATGGATGATATTATAGATCCGACCGAGAAAAGATACAAGGTGCGCCTTGCGTGTGCCGGCGAATTGGATGTTGCGCAGCAACCATTGCGCGGAATTACTCTATCGGATAATGATTTGTATGCGGTTAAGGTTTCTTATGAACCCGTATCAGCAAGTTCTAATTCAAAACCCTACGCATATGGTCTTTTTGATGATATCTCTAAAGCCGAGATTGAACTTTTAGATGGGTATAAATATTATGTTTCAGTATATTTAATTGTTGATGGAAAGAATGTTATTTATAGCGACTCTACATTTATAGATGATAATCTTTATAGATGTTTTGCGGAGCCGTTCAAAACATCAGATTCAGAGTTTGGAGTCCTTAATAATGCATTTACTTATTCTGAAGAAACTTCTTTTGATTCATTTCATAACGGCGTTAGACTCTGTAATGATTCAAGAGCAAGCTATTGGGTTGAAAATGTAGAGAGTTATTATGGAGGTAAATCTTTTGTGCCGACTGCAGATGGTGAGGTATTAACAATCAATATGGAGCGAATGACATACGGCCTAAAATTTATCGCAAATGATTTTCTTACAAAAGGAGAAGTGGAGATTCGTTGTGTATATAGCAACAAATCAGGTTACTATAAGTCATACTATCTTTCTCCGGAGTTTCGAACGATTGAAGTAAAAAATTTATACTATGCCCCTTCTTTTTGGTACGGGCAGACCAACTTATTGGATGCGAAAGCAGATGTGATTATATATATAACATGGAAGAAGGATGATACTACAGAGATTGCACTAAAAAGCAAGAAAATCCAAATTAATCGTTTGAAGCAGACGGTTGTTCGTATTAATATGACCGAAGACAAGGTTTTGGGTAATGGCTCACTATCTTTGTCATTTGAGGATTATGATATTACCGAGAGTGATACAAATCAATATACTTTTGGCGAAAATCAGTATGAATACGAATGGTAGGATTCTATACCTATTAATTACTAAACGGATAATTGTACAAAGAAGCGGACTTGTCGATTTTTCGACAAGTCCGCTTGCTGTATGCCTAAAATTGTGTTCCCCTAATTCCCGCGAATGAGTCTGTCCATCTGGGTGAGGCGGTTGGAGAGATAATCTCTGACGGCATTAACCTCGGCATCGTGCGAGCCAAGGGCGCTCACATTTTGATGGAATTTCTCGTTCAGGATGCTCCAGCGCTTGAAGTTCAGCGCCTGCGACTCATCGATAAGGCGCTTTGTCTGGTTGATGTACTCAAGGAGCGAGAGCGAGGTAATATTCCTGTTCTGACGCGCATCTTCCCAAATTTCGATTAACTGCGCTCGCGCCTTTGCGTCATCCTTTATAATGCGATTGACAACATCGCGCATCGGACCGGCAGAGGATGATGCGTAGGGTGTTCCATCGTTTATATGGTGGGTATACAAAAAGTCCTTCATACCACTTGCAGGGTAGACATAATAGGAGTTGTGGAACGACAAGTCGTTATCCCAGATAGGGCCTGTGAAGAGTTTCTCCTGCCCGCGCTCCTTATACATATATACGCTCCAGAAGGCATCGGGATTGCCCACCAATTCGCTTATGATGAAGTTACGCAGGAAGCTCTCGAGGTCGAGGTATTTGCGGTAGCCCTCCGCCTCGTCGTCGAAGTTCTCGGTGAAAACGGCAGCCTCCATCTTGTTGAAATAGTCCGAAATGTAGGCATTCTCGGCATCGCCTTCGTCGGGTGATTTGATGGTCACGGGAATTCTCTTGTTCGAGTGGAAATAGAACTCCTCGTTTTGATAGACATCCAAATTGCCGTCAATCTCAATCAGATAGCCTCCCGTGATGTCGCTGTCGCCTGCCTCAATTTCGGTTACATTCACTCGATTCTCATTGACCTCGATTTGGTCGCAAAGTTGATAGCAACCCTTGTATTCGCCATTGAGGATAACATCTACCGGGTGACAGAAGGGCGTGTAAGCCATGCCCATGCGGCGGCTAATCTCGAATGCCAAGATATTGCGCAACAGCGATTTGTCGCTATGGTTGTTAATCAGAGTCCATTTCTTGGCTTTGGCAGGTGCGCCGAGTGGCGAGCGCTTCTCGCTGAACTTCAGGCGATAAGGTTTTTTGTCGAATGTCCAGCTCGAATTTCCTCGACCACGCACGCCTGTCTGGGTGTCGGTGAGCAGCGCTGTGCCATCCTCCGAAATGATATATACCGTACTTGTAATCTCATCCTCCTTCGAAACAATCTCCTGTGCACCTTCGGTGTTTATAACCACCATTGGCAGGTTTGTCGCTTGATATAGACGCGAGTCGTCGCCCTCCTTCTGTATGCCATAAAACTCCAGCTCGGCAATGTTGCAACGCGCATCGTTGGGCGTCATGTAGCGCACATAACGGAAGCCGCGCGAGCAGTTCACCTCGGCATAGGTTATTTGACCCTCAGGAGCACTCTCCTTTATGATGTGGATGGGCATGGCATCACTGAAATCTGCCTCGTTAGCGCCCTCGATAACCGCCAACTCCACTCGTCGGCTCTGCTCGCGGCGTGGGGCATAACCGATTTTTGTGATAACATGCTTCTCACCCAAATCCATGCCTACCCATGTGCCCGAGCGGTCGTATGAGGCAAAGAAGGTGTCAAAGTTGCCATCGAATGCCATAGGCTTGGTGTTTGCGGTCGTAGATGCGGGGTATCCGTTTTGTGAGTAGTCCACCGAAATCTCCGTTCCTATGATTGCACCTTTCAGCAGTTCTGCCTCGGGCTCCGGTTCCGGTCCGGGGTCCGGTTCGGGGTCCGGCTCAGGCTCTGCGTTTGGGTCGATTACAACAACACTGCATGTTGCATCTACACCTCCAACGGCTGTGGCTGTGATTGTTGTAGAGCCTTCGGCTATGGCGACAACCTCTCCCTGGTCGCTTACCGTAGCGATAGTAGTGTCATCCGACTTCCACTCCAAGGTCTTGTCCGTGGCATTTTCGGGTTGTATGATAGGTGTGAAGGTGTGGCTTTCGCCGATTTGTAACTCGACTCTCTTAACATTCAGCGATATACTCTCAACAAGAATAGGTAGATCCTCCCTTTTTTCAATATCTTCGGTACAAGATGTTGCAAATGAGAGCGCTAAAAATGATAGCAACAAGGATAAAATAGCCCAATAAAATTTTTTAGCAGACATTGCTTGGTAGATTTAGTCGTAATATTTCTACAAAATTATTATTTTTTATCGAAAAATCCTTGTGTTTGCCACATGAAATTGCAAAAAAAGAGCCTCGCTATAAGCGAAGCTCTCGAATATCTATTTGATTTAGATTACAACTTTGGACCTGCAGCTACCAAAGCCTTACCCTCGTTGTTTAGTGGTGGGCAGTGTAAAAATTACTTCGTGCCAATCAACTCATCCATCTTCATTAGTCGAGCCTTGATGTAGCTTCGCACCACATCTACTTCGGCATCATAGCTGCCTAAAGCCTGGTAATTCTGGTGTACCATTGAGTTTAGTATATCCCAGCGCTTGAAGTTCAACTCCTGTGATTCATCTATCAATGCTGCAGTATCGTTAATGTATTGCACCAGAGCATTTTCTGTAAGAGTTGTTGAGCGCAGCTCGTTCCACATCTCGACAAGCTGGTCGTGCGTAGCAACATCCTCCTTTATGATGCGATTTACCATGTTGCGCACCTCCTCATGCGCTGCCGAGCTAAACCAATGTGTATAGATGAAATCTGTTTTGTCGTTTATGGGGTATGTACGATTGTCGTTCTCGAACGACAGGTCGTGGTCCCATATCGGGCCGGTGAAGAGTTTATCGTTATCGCGCTCCTTATACATATATACACTCCAATAGGTGTCGGTGTTACCTGCCAGCTCACCCACGATGAAATGCTTGAGGAAACTCTCCAAATCCAAGTATTTGCGATAGCCATTATCTTTGTCGGTGAAGTTGGAAGCAAAAACCGCTGCCTCCATCTGATTGAAGTGGTTTCTGATGTAGCTCTTTTGAGCCTCGCCCTCCTCGGGTGATTTGATGGTTACGGGAATACCTTTGTTCGATGTAAACCAATAATCCTCACCCCATGCGTAGGCATCGATTTCGATAAGGTAGCCTCCACTGATATTCTCAGAATTGTCGTTATCCTCCATTTCGGTTACAGCTACGCGGTTTTTATTGACCTCGATTTGGTCGCAAAGCTGATAACAGCCCTTATACTCGCCATTGAGGATAACATCCACCGGATGGCTGAAGGGTGTATAGCTCAGCCCTACACGACGGCTTAACTCGAAGGCCAAAAGGTTACGCATAAGGGTTTTGTCGCCGTAGTTATTTATCAAAGTCCACTTCTTTGCTTTCGCAGGAGCATCGAGCGGAGAGCACTTTGAACTGAATTTCAGTCGGTATGGTTTCTTGGGGAAGGTCCATGAGGCATTTCCACGACCGCGCACGCCTGTCTGGGTGTCGGTGAGCAGCGATGTACCATTCTCCGAAATGATATATACCGTACTTGTAATTTCATTCTCTTTTGATACGATATCTTGCGCACCTTCGGTGTTTATGACTACCATCGGCAGATTTGTTGCTTGATAGAGTTTAGTATCGTCGCCTTCGCCTTTTGTTCCATAAAACTCCAACTCGGCGATGTTGCATCGTACATCATTAGGCGTAACATAGCGCACATAGCGGAATCCGCGTGAGCACTCTACCTCGGCATAGGTCATTTTGCCTTCAGGAGCGCTCTCTTTGATGATGTGTATCGGCATGGCATCGCTAAAATCACTCTTGTTTGCACCCTCGATGACAGCTAATTGTACACGCGAACTATGTGCTTTACGCGGAGCATAGCCTATTTTTGTGATGACATACTTGGTTTGCAAATCCATGCCTACCCATGTGCCCGAGCGGTCGTATGAGGCAAAGAAGGTATCGAAATTGCCGTCGAACGCCATTGCCTTGGTGTTGGCGGTTGTAGATGCGGGAAATCCGCTTAGCGAATAATCTACCGACATTTCGGTGCCTATAATTCTACCTTTTAAGGGCTTCTCGGTCTCTGGTTCCGGTTCCGGTTCTGGGGCATTTACGATAACGCTGCATGCCGCAAACGCGCCACCATTTGCTATCGCATTTATCATAGTGCTACCTCCCGCTACGGCAACAATCTCGCCCTCATCGCTTACGCTGGCTATGGCCGGATTTTCAGACCTCCATTGCAGAGTCTTGTCGGTGGCATCTTCCGGGGTAATGGTTGCCGATAATTTATACTTCTCCGAAATGTTGAGCGTGACACTCTCGGCATTGAGCAATATGCTTTCAACAAGAATAGGTCCATTGTCCTTCTTCTCTATATCATCAGTGCAGGATGTTGCAAATGAAAGTGCTAAAAATGATAGCAGCAATGATAAAATAGCCCAATAAAATTTTTTAGTATACATTGGCTTGCGGGTTTAGTGATAGTGTTTATGCAAAGATATAATTTTTTTGCGGGAAGCGTATCGTTTATTACATGAAAAGACAAAAAAAAGAGCCTCGCCATAAGCGAAGCTCTCGAATATCTATGTGATTTAGATTACAACTTTGGACCTGCAGCTACCAAAGCCTTACCCTCGTCGTTGCCGGTGAACTTAGCGAAGTTCTTGATGAAGCGGCTTGCCAAGTCCTCAGCCTTTGTCTGCCACTCTGCTGCATCAGCATAAGTGTCGCGAGGATCCAAGATTGCTGGATCTACGCCGGGAAGAGCTGTGGGAACCTTGAAATCGAAGATAGGAATCATCTTGGTCTCTGCCTTGTCGATTGAGCCATCCAAGATAGCGTCGATGATACCGCGTGTATCCTTGATAGAGATACGCTTGCCTGTACCGTTCCAACCAGTGTTTACGAGGTAAGCAGTTGCGCCTGAAGCCTCCATCTTCTTTACGAGCTCCTCGCCATACTTTGTGGGGTGCAATGAAAGGAATGCTGCACCGAAGCAAGCCGAGAAGGTAGGAGTAGGCTCAGTGATACCACGCTCTGTACCTGCCAACTTAGCAGTAAAACCAGAGAGGAAATAATACTTAGTCTGCTCGGGAGTCAAGATTGATACGGGAGGCAATACGCCGAACGCATCAGCCGAGAGGAAGATAACCTTCTTCGCAGCGGGAGCCTTCGATACGCCCTTCACGATGTTGTCGATGTGGTAGATAGGATAAGATACGCGAGTGTTCTCGGTCACTGACTTATCAGCAAAGTCAATCTTACCGTTCTCATCAACTGTTACATTCTCCAAAAGTGCGTTGCGGCGGATAGCGTTCCAGATGTCGGGCTCGTTCTCCTTTGAAAGGTTGATAACCTTTGCATAGCAACCACCCTCGAAGTTGAATACGCCCTCGTCGTCCCAGCCGTGCTCGTCGTCACCGATAAGCTGACGCTTAGGATCGGTTGAAAGGGTAGTCTTACCTGTGCCTGACAAACCGAAGAAGATAGCTGTCTCGCCCTTCTCGTTAGTGTTAGCCGAGCAGTGCATTGAAGCCATGCCCTTCAAAGGAAGCAAGTAGTTCATGTAAGAGAACATACCCTTCTTCATCTCACCACCATACCAAGTGTTGATGATAACCTGCATCTTCTCTGTGAGGTTGAATACAACTGCAGTCTCAGAGTTAAGACCCAACTCCTTGTAGTTCTCAACCTTAGCCTTTGATGCGTTCAATACTACGAAATCGGGCTCACCGTAAACCTCCAACTCAGCGTCAGTGGGGCGGATGAACATATTCTTTACGAAGTGTGCCTGCCAAGCTACCTCCATGATGAAGCGAATCTTGAGGCGGCTGTTCTCGTTAGCACCGCAGAAAGTATCAACAACATAAAGCTTCTTGTTAGAGAGCTCCTTTGAAGCCAAAGCCTTCAACTCTGCCCAAGCCTCCTTTGTTACGGGCTTGTTGTCGTTCTTATACTCGTCCGATGTCCACCAGATAGTGTCCTTCGAGGTCTCATCCATTACGAAGAACTTATCCTTGGGTGAACGACCTGTGTAAACACCTGTCATTACATTTACAGCACCCATCTCGGTAACAACGCCCTTGTCAAAGCCTGTGAGCTCGGGCTTTGTCTCCTCGCGGAAGAGCTCATCGTAAGAGGGGTTGTAAATCACCTCGGTAGTACCGGTAATACCGTACTTTGTCAAATCAATCTTTGCCATAGTTTTTGTTCTTATTTTAGTTAAACTTCTACTTCTCAATTTAGTTTTGTTTCGCTGTCGGCTTTGTCTGTTTATGCGGGTTTACTGTTATTTTGCAAACACTCGAAAGAAAAGCCCTTATTTCAGCGCTACAAAAATAGTGAAAGAATTCGAATTGTGAAAAAAATAACACTTAAATTTTTCAAAAAAATTAATTATTTTTTCTGCCCGAACAAAACTTGCTGGTTATCAGGGCTTTGTAGATTTGTTTTTGAGGCCTGTTTTGTGGCGGTTTTGATGGTGATTTGGCTATATGCCGAAGAGGTTTTGTTTGTTGCCTTAAACTTCTAAAAAGTAATTTTGAATTTTGAATTTTGCATTTTGAATTCGTATCTTTGTCTTGCTATGGCGGGACTATATTTTCATATACCATTTTGTAAGCGTATTTGCGCCTATTGCGATTTTTTTCGCTCGGCCGATTTGCGCTATATGCCTCAGGTTGTGGAGGCTATGCACCAAGAAATAGACGAGGCGCGAGATTTCCTCTCCGACACGGATTTGCGCACGATATATTTCGGCGGAGGTACTCCCTCGCTGTTGGAACCTACGCATTTTCAGCGCTTTATCGACCATGCCGATAAGGTGTTCGATTGTGGGGCAGTTGAAGAGATTACCATCGAGGCCAATCCCGACGATATAACAAAAAAATATGTCGAGGCGTTGCGTCTTACCGATGTGAATCGCGTGAGCTTGGGCGTGCAGTCGTTCGATGACGAGGAGCTCCACTTTATGAATCGTCGTCATAGTGCCGAGGATGCTGTTGCGGCTGTGAAACGCTTGCAGGATAGCGGTATCGAAAATATTACCATAGATTTAATATTCGGAGTGTCGGGTTTTGGTGAGGAGGTGTTGCTGAAATCAATACACCGGGCTTTGGATTTGCAGGTGCAGCATATCTCGGCATATCATTTGACCATCGAGCCCTCGACGGCGTTTCATCGCAGGTTGTGCCGTGGTGAAATGAGTGTTGTGGAGGAGGAGCGCAGCGAAATGGAGTATGCGCTGATTGAGCGGGAGTTATGCAATGCGGGCTTTGAGCATTACGAGGTGTCGAATTATGCTCTGCCGGGATTTCGCTCGCGTCACAATTCATCGTATTGGCAGGGTGTGCAGTATCTCGGAATCGGAGCCGGAGCGCACTCGTTTAATGGCGCAACGAGGCGTTGGTGTCAGCAGCGGTTGTCAGATTATATAGTCGGTCGTGAATATCAATCGGAAATTCTGACAGAAAGGGATGTTTATAACGAGTATGTCATGACTTCGTTGCGAAGAGTCGAAGGCGTGGACCTCGATTTTGTGACTCGCCGATTTGGAGTCGAAACGCGAGAAAATCTGCTTGCGAGTGCCAAAATGTGGATAAAAAGCGGTGATTTAGTGCTTGATAAAAATATTTTGCGCATCCCGACTTCGCGCTTTTTGCTATCTGATGCGGTCATAGAATCGCTATTCGAGGCATAGTTAGTAAAAAATATTAAATTATTGTTAAGTTTTTTTATAAAATCACTTTTGATAATCTTTTTTATTCTTTAATATAAATATAATGTATTATCTTTGCGGCGGCATTTAGTGCGGGTATGCAGACTTTTGCGGGAAAATCAGGTTTGCAGCCATCCTTAGTGCCGTTATCTCTTTGAGTAGGGTGTAAATGAGAAGTTTATACTCGAGGAGGCAGAGAATAGCAAAATTGTGAATTAACAAATAAAACTATTTTATGGGTAATATGAAGATGCCTGACCATCTGTTTGAGGTGAGTTGGGAGGTATGTAACAAAATTGGCGGTATTCATACCGTCATTGCTACGAAAGCATTGACCGTAACCAAGCGTATTGGCGATAATTATATCGTCATTGGTCCGGATTTGATGCAGGAGGGTGTTAATCCCGAATTTGAGATTGACAATACGCTGCTTGCGGCTTGGCGTGAAAGACTCTATGAGGAGGGTATTCGCGTTCGTATCGGTCGCTGGAATGTAGTGGGTCGCCCCATTGCGATACTTATCGACTTTAAGTCGCTCATTTCGCAGAAGGATGAGATTTTGAAGTATTTGTGGGAGGATTATCATGTAGACTCAATCTCGGGTCAGTGGGATTACATCGAGCCCGTGCTCTTTGGCCATGCTGCGGGTATGGTTATCAAGTCGTATGTCGACAACTTCTGCTCGTCGGCCGACAAGATTGCTGCTCACTTCCACGAGTGGATGACCGCTTCGGGAGGTTTGTACTTGCGTAAGAACTCTCCATATGTAGCGACACTCTTTACAACACACGCTACCGTAGCGGGTCGCTGCATCGCGGGCAATGGTCTGCCTTTGTACTCTGACATGCACAAATACAACGCCGACGAGATGGCTCGCCGTTTCAATGTCATGGCAAAGCACTCTATCGAGAAGATGGCGGCACTTTATCACGACGCATTCCTTACAGTTAGCGACATTACAGCAAATGAGTGCAAGTATCTGTTGGGTCGCGAGGTAACTCACATCACTCCTAACGGCTTCGAGAATGATTTCGTATGGAAGGGTGAGGAGTTCGACCAGAAGCGCGCGGAGGCTCGTCGTGCAATGATTCAGGTTGCCGAGAGTTGCTTGGGTCACAAATTTGCGAAGGAGCCACTCATTATCGGCACAAGCGGCCGCTATGAGTTCCACAATAAGGGCCTTGATATCTTCATGGAGTCGTTGAAGCGCTTGGCTTCATGCTCACTCGATCGCGAGATTTTGGCTTATATCACCGTTCCTGCTGCAAATAACGGTCCTCGTGCCGACTTGGTTCGTCACCTTCAGGATGTTAAGCAGCCTATTGATGAGAGCCAGTGGAAGTTCTCGACTCACTACATTGATTCAAAGCAGTGGGATCCCGTATCACAGTCGATTAAGGGCAGCATCCTCGAGCGTGAGGATTCGAAGGTGAAGGTTGTGTTCGTGCCTTCATACCTTAACGCAAACGATGGCGTATTCAACAAGAACTATTATGAGATGTTGGTGGGTATGGATTTCACCGCATTCCCATCATATTATGAGCCATGGGGCTACACTCCGCTGGAGTCTATCGCGTTCTCGATTCCTACCATCACTTCAAACCTCTCGGGCTTTGGCTTGTGGGCTGCGAAGTTGGCCGAGCATGCAGGTGTTGAGGTTATCCGTCGTGACGATAACAACGATGCTTATGCTGTCGAGCAGTTGGTGGACTACGCTTTGCGTTTCTTGAACATGAACGATACCGAGCTGGCATCGTTGCGCGAGTCTGCGGGTGAAATCTCGAAGAAGGCTTTGTGGGAGAACTTCTACAAGCACTACGAGCGTGCCTATGTTGAGGCTTTGGAGAATTCGGTGGTGCGTACAAACCGTACATTCATCGAGGATGGCGGTAACTACACCGAGCAGATTAACTTCGTGCGCCAGCAGCTCACATCAAATAAACCTTCTTGGCATCGTATGATGGTCGAGAAGCGTTTGCCCGAGCGTTTGAGCGCCTTGGAGACAATCTCTCGTAACTTGTGGTGGTGCTGGACTCAGTCGGCTCGCGACTTGTTCGAGGGTATCGACCCCGAGTTGTGGAATGCCGTTGAGCGCAATCCTATCGCACTTTTGGATAAGTTGCCTTTGGCTCGCATCAACGAGCTGGAGAAGGATAAGGAGTTCCTTGCCAAGTTGGATGCTGTAGCTGCTCAGCTCGATGAGTATATGTCGGAGAAGCCCGAGCCTAATAGCGCATCTATCGCATATTTCTCTATGGAGTATGGTTTGCACTCTTCGCTTAAGATTTACTCGGGAGGTTTGGGTATCTTGGCAGGTGACTACTTGAAGGAGGCTTCGGATAAGAATACTCCTATGGTGGCCGTAGGTTTGTTGTATCGCTATGGATACTTCACTCAGCAGCTTTCGGCTCAGGGTAGCCAGGTTGCCACTTACGAGGCTCAGAACTTCTCGAAGTTGCCTATCTCGCCCGTGCGTGATGAGTCAGGTAACTGGGTTACAATACAGATTGCATTCCCGGGTCGTACATTGTCGGCTCGCGTTTGGAAGTGCCAGGTAGGTCGCACCGACCTCTTCTTGCTCGATGCCGATTATGAGGCAAACCGCGACGAGGATCGTCAGATTACATACTACCTCTATGGTGGCGATTGGGAGATGCGTCTAAAGCAGGAGTTGTTGCTCGGCGTGGGTGGTATCCGTGCTCTAACGAAGATGGGTGTGAAGCAGCAGGTATATCACTGCAACGAGGGCCATGCCGCATTTATCGGCATTGAGCGCATCCGTAACCTTATTGCTAAGAAGCGTTTGTCGTTCTCTGAGGCTTTGGAGGTTGTGCGTTCGTCATCGCTCTTTACAACCCATACTCCCGTGCCTGCAGGTCACGATGCGTTCCCCGAGTCTATGATGCGTCAGTATATGTCACATTACCCCGAGGTGTTGGGCGTAACTTGGGAGCAGTTCATTAACTTGGGTAAGACCAATCCGAACGATCCGAACGAGCGCTTCTCAATGTCGGTATTGGCATGTAACCTTTCACAGGAGGTGAATGGTGTGTCGTGGTTGCACGGTGAGGTTTCGAAGGATATTTTGGGTAATATGTGGCCCGGATACTTCAAGAACGAGTTGCATATCGGCTATGTGACAAATGGTGTACACTTCCCAACTTGGGTAGCGTCGAATTTGCGCCGTCTTTACGAGAAATACTTCCCTAATGGTTTCAATAGCCATGTATATAACATCCCTGAGTGGCAGGGTGTACATAAGATTGATGATGCCGAGCTCTGGCAGGAGCGTATCGCGCTTAAGACTCGCCTTATCAACCATATCCGCAAGCGTTACAGCGATCCTAAGCAGGTGCGCTTCGATTCACCTCGTCAGATGGTACAGACTGCCGAGCGTATCCGCACCGATGTGTTGACAATCGGTTTTGCCCGTCGTTTTGCGACTTACAAGCGTGCATACCTGTTGTTCACCAACTTGGAGCGTTTGTCGGCCCTTGTAAACAATAAGGAGCGCCCCGTGCAGTTTGTCTTCGCCGGAAAGGCTCACCCCAATGATAAGCCGGGTCAGGACCTTATCAAGCGTATTGTCGAGGTGTCGTCTATGCCTGAGTTTGTGGGTAAGATTGTGTTCTTGCAGAACTACGATATGGAGCTTGCTCGCCGCATGGTTCAGGGTGTGGATGTGTGGTTGAACACTCCTACACGACCTTTGGAGGCATCGGGTACTTCGGGTGAGAAGTGTGTGATGAATGGTGTTATGCAGTTCTCGGTACTCGACGGCTGGTGGGTTGAAGGCTACAAGGAGGGCGCCGGTTGGATGCTTCCTATGGAGCGCACCTTCACCGAGCAGAAGTTCCAGGATGAGTTGGATGCCGAGATGATTTACAACACTATCGAGGACCAGATTGTACCTTTATATTATGACCGCAACGAGGACGGTGTACCTCATCGTTGGTGCGACGCCATGAAGAAGTGTATCGCCGATATTGCTTCAAACTTCACGATGAACCGCCAGCTGGTAGATTACGAGGAGCGTTTCTACAACAAGTTGGCAGCGCGTAAGGAGCAGATGGTCGAGAATAACTATCGCATGGCTCGTGAGATTGCCGCTTGGAAGCGTAAGGTTTCAGCTGCATGGGACGATGTGAAGATTATGAATGTTCAGCGCGTAGAGCTGGATAACGAGGCAATCTTCGTGAATAAGAAATATCTGTATGAGGTGGCTTTGGATACAGCCTCTTTGCGTGCCGAGGATTTGGGCGTGGAGTTGGTTGTAGCTAAGCAAATCGAGGCAGGTGAGGCTGTGGATGTTGTTTCAACCAAGGCTCTTGAGCTTAAGAGCGTAGATGGCCGTCTGGCAACATTCTCTATCGACTATACCCCCGAGCGTACGGGTACATTTGATGTAGCATTGCGCGTATATCCCAAGAATGAGCGCTTGCCACACCGTATGGACTTTGCGTTGGTAAAGTGGGCTTAATGCCCGAAAATATTTGCGCGTCGGGCAGGGATTGCCCTGTCCGGCGTAGCAAAAAAACTGTAAAAGAGTGCGCTTTGATGATTTTATTAAATTTCTTTTGAGAATTTGCAAAATTAACGCGCTTGTTTACGAAATTTTTATTAACTTTACTGAAAATAAATAATTTTTCAAAAACTTAGATATGTCGGCACTAACATTTGACAAGAAAGAGTTGGGTAATTTGGAGTATTCGCTTCAACGAGAGATGCTCGCTACCGACCGTAAGGGCGGTTATATGAGCACCACAATCGTATGCTGTAATACTCGCAAATATCACGGACTTATGGTTGCTCCGATAGATCAGAGCGATGAGGCATATGTGTTGTTGTCGTCACTTGACGAAACCATCATTCAGCACGACCAGTCGTTCAATCTCGCTTTGCACCGTTTTAAGGGTGTGTATGAGCCTCGTGGCCATAAGTACATTACCGATTTTGAGTACACTCCGACACCTACGATTACATATCGTGTGGGTGGCGTGATTTTGCGTAAGGAGTTGTTGTGGATTCATAAGCGCACACAACTTATGATTCGCTATACTTTGGTGGATGCCCACTCTGACACCACCTTGCGTTTGCGCCCCTTCTTCGCATTCCGTAACAAGCACGCGTTGTCGAAGGCAAATATGGATGCAAACGGTCGTTCGTATCCTATCGTGGGTGGCGTTAAGTGTAAGCTCTATGAGGGCTTCCCATGGTTGCACCTCCAGACAAACAAGAGCGATGCCGAGTTCGTTGCTGCTCCCGATTGGTACTACGGCTTTGAGTACCCCGAGGAGATTAAGCGCGGTTACGACGGTTATGAGGATTTGCTCACTACGGGCTATTTCGAGATGAAAATCAAGAAGGGCGAGAGCATCATCTTCTCGGCTGCTACCGAGGAGGTGGCGTCGGCTGATGCCATTACCGAGATGTATGAGGCTTCGTTGGCTCGTCGTACACATAAGATTGATTTTATCAGCTGCTTGCACCATTCGGCTCGTCAGTTCGTTGTACGCCGCCCGGGTGGTCGCACCGAGATGATTGCAGGTTATCCCTGGTATGGCACCGTAGGTCGTGATACTTTGATGTCGCTTCCGGGTATTGTTCTCGAGCAGGGATATAAGGAGGATTGCCTCGATGTGTTGGATACCATGGTTGCAGCTATGCACAATGGCGATTTCGCAGGTTCTGCCTCGGCTCAGGTTGCTGCCGATGCTCCGTTGTGGTTCTTCTGGACCTTGCAGCATCTGGAGAAGCATATCACAGCCAAGAAGTTGTGGGAGCGCTATGGTGAGGCTATGAAGTCAATCCTGGAGGCCTATCGTCGTGGCTTCGGCGGTAAGGTTATGCTGCACGATAACGGCCTGGTATGGGCTGCTGCCGAGGGTGAGGCACTCACATGGATGAACACCAATGTCGATGGCAAGCCTGTGGCACAGCGTGCCGGTTATGCCGTTGAAATTGAGGCTTTGTGGTATAATGCCGTAAGCTATACGCTGGATTTGGCACGCAAGATGAAGGATAAGGAGTTCGTTGAGCGTTGGGCTGATATGCCGGCGAAGACGAAGGAGTCTTTCTTGTCGAAATTCTGGTTGTCAGAGGAGGGTTATTTGGCCGATTATGTGAACGATTATGAGGTGAATGACTTCCGTCGTTCAAATATGATTGTAGCGTGTGCTTTGGATTACACAATGCTCGATGAGGGTCAGATTATGGATGTGCTGAGTGTTGTTCGCCAGCACTTGGTTACACCGCGCGGTTTGCGTTCGCTCTCACCGCGTAACCCCAACTATGAGCCTTCGTATGCCGACGACCAGCGTTCGCAGGATTTGGCATCACGCAACGGTTCAATCTGGATTTGGCCATTGATGTTGTATGTTAAGAGTTGCTTTGCAATTGCCGGGGAGCGTTTCTTGGCAGATGCCGAGGAGATTCTTAATCATTTCGATGAGGAGATACAAACAGCATGTATCGGCTCTATAAGCGAGTGCTTCGAGGGTGATCCCCCATTCCATGCTCGTGGATGCTTGTCACAGGCTACGAGCGTTGGAGGCTTGCTCCATATCAAGATGCAGATAGATGCAATGAAGGGCGTAAAGCCCGCAAAACCGGCAAAGTCGGCTTCGAAGGCTAAGGCTGCCAAGGCAGAGGAGGCCGAGAAGGTCGAGAAGAAACCGGCTAAAAAGTGCGCTACGGCTAAAAAGAGCGTAGCAAAGAAGACTACTGCCAAGGCAGAGGTCAAGGATGAGAAGAAAAAGACGAAGAAATAATAAAACAAGTATAGGATGAGAGTATTAATGTTTGGCTGGGAGTTTCCCCCTCATATTGCGGGAGGTTTGGGTACGGCGTGCTATGGCATGACGCGAGGTCTTGCGCGAAACGATGTGGAGGTCATTTTCGTGATGCCCAAAGCATCGGGCGATGAGGATGAGCGATTTGTAAAGGTTGTCAATGCAAGTGATGTCGAGGCGCGTTATTGCGACTCGAAAATCGAGGGTGCAGATGATATCATGCGCAAGATTTCGTTCATTCACATTGATTCAAACATGGTACCTTATATCTCTCCCGAGGAGTGGAACACTTATCGTGAGGAGTATGAGCGTACGGGTCGTAAATTCTGGGAGCGTGAGGGTGATAGCTGGACACAGCGTTACACCTTCTCGGGAAAGTATGGTGCAAACCTTATGGAGGAGGTTGCCCGCTATGCTGTTGTAGCTGCCGAGGTGGCACGACAATTGGAGGGGCAGTTTGATGTAATCCATGCTCATGACTGGCTGACATATTTTGCAGGTATTGCGGCAAAGCGTGTGTCGGGCAAGCCTTTGGTAGTGCATATGCACGCAACATCGTTTGACCGTTCGTCGAGCGATAATATTGATACCCGCGTTTACGATATCGAGCGTGCCGGTATGGCCGCTGCCGATAAGGTAATCGCCGTGTCGAACCTTACGCGTAATATTATTATAGATAAGTATAACATTCCGGCTGAGAAGGTTATAACAGTTCACAATGCCGTTCGTTTTGCCGAGAAGGATAACGAGATACCCGAGCGCGGTGTCGAGGATAAAATTGTTACTTTCCTGGGTCGTATTACCTTCCAGAAGGGTCCCGACTACTTTGTTGAGGCTGCAGCCAAGGTGTTGAAGCGAGTTCCGAATGTGCGTTTCGTAATGGCCGGTTCGGGCGATATGATGAATCATGTTATTCGTCGTGTTGCACGCCTGGGCATTGCCGACCGTTTCCACTTCACAGGCTTCTTGAAGGGCGACGATGTGCACAAGATGTTCCAGCTCTCGGATGTATATATCATGCCTTCGGTGTCGGAGCCGTTCGGTATTTCGCCTTTGGAGGCTATGCGTGCCAATGTTCCGGTGATTATCTCAAAGCAGAGTGGTGTTGCCGAGGTTTTGGACTATGCCGTGAAGGTTGATTATTGGGATGTGGATGCTATGGCAGATGCCATTTATGGCTTTGTGAAGTATCCGGCTTTGTCGAAGATGTTTGCAGAGAAGGGCTTGGAGGAGGTTACAGGCCTTAAGTGGAACAATGCAGCGGCAAAAATCAAGGCGGTATATCAGGACGCCATCAACGAGTGTGAAAAATAATAAAAACGATAAAAATATGAAAACTGTTTGCTTATATTTTCAGGTACACCAGCCATGGCGTTTGAAGGTTTACCGATTCTTCAACATCGGTAAGGACCACAACTATTTGGATGACTTTACCAATCGTGCCATCATGCAGAAGGTTGCACGCCAGTGCTATCTGCCGATGAACGCCTTGCTTTTGAACCTTATCAAGGAGAATAAGGGTGCATTTAAGTGCTCGTTCTCTATCACAGGCTCTGCCGTTGAGCAGTTCCGTGCCTATGCTCCCGAGGTGTTGGATTCATTCCGCGCTTTGGCCGAGACAGGTTGTGTAGAGTTCCTGGCCGAGACCTACTCTCACTCTTTGGCTTCGCTCTCATCGAAGGAGGACTTTGTTGAGCAGGTTAAGCTTCACTCAAAGATGATTAAGGAGGAGTTCGGCAAGAAACCCGTTGCTTTCCGCAATACCGAGCTTATCTATTCTGATGCTATCGGCGAGATGGTATCGGAGTTGGGCTTCAAGACCATTTTGGCCGAGGGTGCAAAGCATGTTATGGGCTGGAAGTCACCTGATTATGTTTACACCAACGCTATCGACAATCGCTTGCGCGTGTTGTTGCGCAACTATAAGCTCTCGGATGATATTGCATTCCGCTTCTCGAACAAGGGTTGGGATCAGTATCCTTTGACAGCCGAGAAGTTCGCATCGTGGGTTAAGGAGGATGCCGGCGAGGTTGTTAATCTGTTTATGGATTATGAGACCTTTGGTGAGCACCAGAAGGCTACAACAGGTATCTTCGACTTCATGAAGGCGTTGCCTAAGGCTATGCTTGCAACAGGAGAGTTGTCATTCGCTACCGTTAGCGAGGCTGCGAAGGCATATCAGCCTGTGGGCGTTTTGCACTGCCCTCATGTAATGTCGTGGGCCGACGAGGAGCGCGATGTTACCGCTTGGTTGGGTAACGAGTTGCAGAATGAGGCATTTGGTAAACTCTATGCCATGAAGGATAAGGTTAAGGCGTTGAAGAGTGCCGATTTCGAGTATGTTTGGAACTTCATGCAGACTTCAGACCACTTCTACTATATGGCTACAAAGTGGCTTTCGGACGGTGATGTTCACTCATATTTCAACCCCTATGGCTCGTCGTATGAGGCGTTTATCAACTATATGAATGTCTTGGCCGACTTCGAGATTGAGGTTGATAAGGCTCTGGCTGCAAAGAAGGGCGGCAAGAAGAAGGTTGCTACGGCATAAATAAGTCGAAATAGACCATAATACAAAACGAGGTTGCTTCTTGCGGGGCAACCTCGTTTGCTATATTATATAAATAAGGTATTACTTCGTCACGGCCTTCAGCACAGCCTGCATATCGCCGTTCGAGAGCAACAGCAGCATGTCGCCATCTATCTCGTAGTGAGTCGTTTGGCTTAAAATCTTGTTAAATGCCGCCTCCAACTCGGCATCGGGGCACATGCGCTTTGTCGAAGCCATGTCGCTGAATGTCATCTCGCGCTTGTCACTTATGGTGTATTTGCCGAAGATGCGGTTGCAGGCTCCCATGCCCGAAAACTCTCCGTCGGCTGCAAATGTGAATGTAAACTGCTCGGGCGAGATTTGCAGGTCGTGATTCATCATGCGCACGAGGTGCCACTCGCGACCTTCGAGCGATAGGTTATTCTTTCCTTTACGGCAGGGGCAGCAACCCATAAACAGGGCAGAAATCATTGCCACAACGATAGTCAATACGATAATTTTTTTCATAGCGAATAGTTAAAATCCAAATATATAACGCGCCCGTAAGCAAAAATAGTGCAATCGAGCGCTACAAAGATACGCAAAAATCCCTATCTTTGTGTAGAGATGTCTAATTTTGGAGCTGCGCCAAACGGCTTCGCAAAAAAACATTGAAAACGATGAAACGCATTTTTGTAATACTATTTTGTCTGCTTTGCCTTATTGGTGAGAGTTTTGCGCAGAAGTCTATGAAGTATGGGGATGTCCTAATCACCAAAATGCCAGAAGAAGAGTCTTACAATGCAGTCACAATGGAACCGAATTTTGGATGTTTGGCAGATGATGGGTCAAATAGGGCTGTCAATCTTCATCTTGCACTAAGCTGTATTGAAAGCTTGGGAAAATATGTCCATGTTGTGGTGTTGGGAGCTCCTAATGGCTTTGAACCATTTTATGGTGATTTGAATATAAATGAAGATGATGAGTTGGATTATATTATTCTGCGTCTATCGAATGGAGAGAGGTTAAAGTTAGATGTAAATTCGGAGTCTCTGCATGAGGGCCTTCTCTTTTTTAATTTGGCATATTATAATGGAGGTAACAAGGAACGCTCGGTGGACATATACGCCAACTCCCGATATGTGCTGAATCAACTGATGTTATACGATATAGTTACCCTGGAGTTGTGTAATATATCTGTGGATGGTTATTTCTATTATGATTTTGAATCCAAAATATTATTCAAAACCAAGTCCCGCAGTAGTGAGATAATACGAACTCTTGTTGATGCTCTTCGTGATAAGGTTTCTGATAAAACAGCCTTGCCTGATGTGAATAATTTAGATAGGTCATGGAGTAAGTCTCCTTTGATTCGTATTGTAGACGGTGTTGCTCGATATGAGAATGATATTATCGCGAATGTTGCACCAGGGAAGAAAATGTCTTTTAACTTTGAATTAGGATACTACTCCGATACGAAAATACCTTATTTTGAGTTTTATAGCAAGGATTATACGCCGATAAACCTTAAACCTTACTGGAGTGAAAAGATTTCGGTATGGTTTAAGTTGTCGAATGGCGTGAAATATACTACACAACAAGCACTGTGTGATGCTACAATTACAAGTAATCGCATGAAATTCCGCGCCAGCATGAATACATTCTGTGATAGCCGCACACCCAATAAAGCTGTTCAACCAAAGGCGCTGTTGCAACAACTTTCGACCTATGATATTTTGGAAATGGGTGTTTTAGGTAAGCCGATAGACCTCAGCCAATGTGACGGCTCGACGGCTGAGCATTTTGCCGAGATGTGTGAAAAGATGCTGAAATATACCGGAGATGCCAATTGCTTCCCGACAATTACCAAACAGCCAAGCGCATCCCATACTCCCGCCAAGTCGTCGGCGACACCTGCCAAGTCGCAGAGCGAGGCTATTGCGATAGCGCAAGACGATAAACGGGCGGTATATCTGATGGAGTATGCCAATAAAATAGATAGAAAAGAGTATATTTCACCCCGAGAGACGGTTTATACCCCGATGGCGATGTTTACTTCGCGTGACATTCCGAGGGAGGCTGTGCAGATGATTATGGAGTCGGCAAAAGGGGTGAAGAAGTGCGAATTTAAGAGAGATAAATATGATAGTGAGGTTCATGTAACGCCCGAGGGCTTTTCTCTTAGAGTACGCGGCTACGATGCTATGCCTTGTCGCTATATGACTGTTACTTACGACAACGACAATCAGAACAGGATAACAGACCTCTATTTCAATTATGCTATGCCTAAGGGTTGGGGCAAAGGTGATATTACCAAATATGCCAAGGCCATCAGCGAGGATATTAACAAGCTTGGAGTGCAGATGAAAAAGCGCAGCTGGAAGGGTGGCTCTATCGGCTACCAATGCTATTATCAGGGGCATACCATATCAATTATGTATAGCACAAAATATATTAAATATTCGGAGCCTACAATCAGTGTATTGATAACATACGATAAAGAATTAAAATAATTAAAGACTTAAATCATTATGAAAAAGATTATCGCTTCGCCTTTGGCGCCTAAAGCCGTAGGCCCATACTCTCAGGCAGTAGAAAACAATGGTACAATCTATGTTTCGGGTCAGCTTCCAATCGACGGCTCGACAGGAAAAATGGCCGAGGGCATCGAGGAGCAGACTCGTCAGTCGCTCACCAACCTTCGCTACATCCTGGAGGAGGCCGGATACTCGCTTTCGGATGTGGCCAAGACCACTGTTTTGCTCGACGACATAGCCGATTTCGCCGCTATGAATGGTGTATATGCCACATTCTTCACCGAGCAGATGCCTGCCCGTATGTGCTACGAGGTGGCCAAATTGCCAATGGGTGCAAAGGTCGAAATTGACGCCATTGCAGTAAAATAAGTGCGAAGAATCAGGGTTGAAAACAAAATCTGCGCTGTAAGTTGATACGGCGCGGATTTTTTGTTTTTGTAAATAACTTGTCGAAAATTTATGTTGAGCGTTGTGTTTTGTGGCTCTAATTTTTCGGACCTTTGTAATGGTGATGTTTGCCCCAATTGAGGAAAATATATACAACAAAATATAAAACCTATGTCAAAAAATCAAAATTCACTCACCGAGGTGAGCTATAATGACGCCGTAGCAGCGTCGAAGGAGTACTTCGGCGGCGATGACCTCGCTGCGACAGTGTGGGTGAGCAAGTATGCGTTGAAGGACTCATTCGGCCATATCTACGAGCGTACGCCCGAAGATATGCACCATCGTATTGCAGCCGAGATTGAGCGCATAGAGAGTAAATATCCTAACCCAATGAAGAAGGATGAGGTATTTGCGTTGCTCGACCATTTCCGTTATATTATTCCTCAGGGCGGTCCTATGACCGGTATTGGTAACAACTTGCAGGTGGCGTCGTTGTCAAACTGCTTTGTTATCGGTAATCGCAAGCATGCCGATTCGTATGGAGGTATCTTCCGTATGGACGAGGAGCAGGTGCAGCTTATGAAGCGTCGTGGCGGCGTAGGTCACGACCTCTCGGAGTTGCGCCCTGCGGGCTCTCCGGTGTTAAACTCGGCACTTACATCAACAGGTATCGTGCCCTTTATGGAGCGTTATTCAAACTCTACGCGCGAGGTTGCGCAGGATGGTCGTCGTGGAGCGTTGATGCTCTCGCTTTCGATTAAACATCCCGATGCCGAGAAGTTTATCGACGCCAAGACTCAGTCGGGCAAGGTGACGGGAGCGAATGTGTCGATTAAGATTGACGATGAGTTTATGCGTGCCGCAATGGCGGATAAGCCCTATGCGCAGCAGTTCCCCATCAATGCCGAGAATCCTCGCATCAAGACAGAAATCAACGCAAAGAAGTTGTGGGAGAAGATTATCCACAATGCTTGGCAGTCGGCCGAGCCGGGAGTGTTGTTCTGGGATACAATCATTCGTGAGAGTGTGCCCGATTGCTATGCCGATTTGGGCTTTACGACAGTTTCGACCAACCCTTGTGGCGAGATTCCTTTGTGTCCGTATGATAGTTGCCGATTGTTGGCTCTCAACCTGTTGAGCTATGTCGAGAATCCCTTTACCAAGGAGGCGAAGTTTAATTTTGACCTCTTCAAGGAGCATGTCGCTAAGGCTATGCGTATGATGGATGACATCATCGACCTTGAGTTGGAGAAGGTTGAACTTATCATCAACAAGGTGTCGGCAGACCCCGAGGAGGATGATATTCGTCGCGTGGAGTACGATTTGTGGCAGAAAATCAAGGATATGGCTCAGCGTGGCCGCCGTACAGGTCTTGGTATCACCGCCGAGGGCGATATGCTGGCAGCTTTGGGCTTGCGTTATGGCTCTGACGAGGCTATCGACTTCGCTGTATCGGTACATCGTACATTGGCCGTTGAGGCTTACCGTGCATCTACAAAGATGGCGCAGGAGCGTGGTGCATTCCCAATCTATGATGCTGCACGCGAGGAGAACAATCCTATGATTCAGCGCATCAAGGAGGCTGACCCCGAACTCTATGCCGAGATGGCCGAGAAGGGTCGTCGTAATATTGCGATGCTTACAATTGCACCTACGGGTACCACTTCGCTTATGTCGCAGACCACATCGGGTATCGAGCCGGTGTTCCGTCCCGTATATAAGCGTCGTCGAAAGATTAATCCTTCGGATAGAGATAAGACTGCCGATTTCGTGGACGAGATGGGCGAGAAGTTCGAGGAGTATTATGTTTACCACCACCAGTTCGTTAAGTGGTTGGAGAAGAATGGTTACGACACCTCTCGCTTGCAGACTATCCCCGACGAAGAACTTAACGAGTGGCTGAAGGCTTCGCCCTATTATGGTGCTACGGCCAACGATATCGACTGGGTTGCCAAGGTGCGCATGCAGGGTGCAATTCAGAAGTGGGTAGACCACTCAATTTCGGTAACCGTAAACTTGCCGAATGAGGTGTCGGAGGCTTTGGTTGCCGATGTGTATAAGACCGCTTGGGAGTGTGGTTGCAAGGGAGTGACGGTTTATCGCGATGGTTGCCGCGACGGAGTGTTGCTCGATGCCAAGAAGAAGGCCGATAAGAAGTGCGAAACTGTTGTTGACACTTCGCGCAAGCGTCCTACCTCTATCCCGGCAGATATTGTTCGCTTCAAGAACGGCTCGGAGGATTGGATTGCCTTTGTGGGTATTCAGAATGGTCGTCCTTATGAGATTTTTACGGGTAAGATTGAGGAGGATGCTATGTATATCCCCCGCAAGGTGACCAAGGGTTGCATCATCCAGGTGCGCGAGGAGGACGGAACAAAGCGTTACGACTTCCAATATGTTGACCGCTACGGTTATACCAATACTATCGGAGGTATCTCGCGCTTGTTCGACGAGGAGTTCTGGAACTATGCGAAGTTGATTTCGGGTGTGTTGCGCCACGGTATGCCTATCGATAAGGTTGTGCATCTGATTGATGGTCTGCACCTTAACAGCGAGAGTATCAACACTTGGAAGAACGGTGTGCAGCGCGCTTTGAAGCAGTATATTGCCGACGGTACGAAGTCAAAGGGCAAGTGTCCGCAGTGCGGTCAGGAGGATATGGCTTACCAGAATGGTTGCCTCACCTGTATGTCGTGCGGTTATTCTAAGTGCGGTTAATAGATAAAATCATATATCCGATAATGTGTCCCTGCTCTTGGAAGAGTGGGGACATTTTTTTTGGCTTATTATTTGCAAAGGAAGGGTTGTGAATTACTCGGAGGCGGAAGACAAAGGGTCAATTTATTCACAATTATAATAATAACCTTATTTGGATTATGAAAAGAAAATTACTCGTTATTGCTATTTTGGCACTCTCCTATGGTAGCGCGTCAGCTCAGGAGACATCGGCGGAAGGTCTTCGTTGGAAAGGCCTCTACAACAATGGTTTTTGGTCGAATATGGAGCTGTCGGTAGGTGGCGGTGTGACTTATTCGGCGTGGAATGATTGGGGCTCCAATCAGGGAAAATTCGGGGATAACATCGGCTGGACGGCCGAGATTGCTGCCACCAAGTGGTTTAATCCTATTGTGGGTGCGCGCCTGCAAGTCGTCGGAGGAGAGCTTAATATGTCGAACAAGGCGCACGACAAGTTCAGCAGCTATTGGATGACGCCCCATATTGATGGAGTTGTGAATCTCTCGAATTGGATAGGTGGCTATCGCGACGATAGAGTCTACTATGCCAAGGCTTTTGCAGGTATGGGTGTCAGCATCGTCGATATCAACAAGAAAGGCTCGGCGGGCTTCATAGCCGATTTGGGTATGATAAATACTTTCCGCTTAGGCGAACTTGTCGACCTGCATTTAGAGACGAAAACCTTTCTATGCTCGGGTCACGATATGCCCAAGGCTGTGGCAAGCAAAGCAGGACGCTTCGGCCAGATATATAGCGTAACACTCGGTTTGAGCTACCGATTCAATAAGCGCAATTGGGAAATGGCCTACTCGCAGACCGATGTGGATGGTTATTTGGCAGCTATCGCCGTGCTTGAGGCGGGCTTGGCTCAATCAATGAGCAATGAGCAGGTGCTTGCACAGCGCTTGGAGGAGCAGAAGGCTGCTACAACCAAGGCTATGAGTGAGAATCGCGAACTCAAAACGGAGTTGGTACGCGAGGAGCATATAAATACTACCAACGAAGTTGTGACCTCGTCGGCTGTGTTCTTCACTATCAACAGCTATCGCCTTTCTGATCAGGCAAAGGCTACTTTGCAGCTTGTTGGCGAGGCAATTAAGGAGTCGCCCGACGCTACAAAGTTCACCATCGTGGGGCATGCCGATGCAGGTACCGGAACCCCTGCCTATAACCAGAAGCTCTCGGAGCATCGCGCCAAAGCAGTTTACGACTATCTCGTAAAGCATGGTGTAAACAAGAACCGTTTGTCGTGGAAGGGTGTAGGTGCTACCGATAGCATCTTCCCCGTGAATAATACTAATCGCGTGGTAATAGTCGAATAAAAGTTTTCTAACAATGCTCTTTTGGCATCTGCCTTGTCTGAAAGAGATACAAAAAAAGAGCCTGTCTAATTGATGTTAGACAGGCTCCTGCTTCTTTCGAAATATGTTGCGCTATAAATTCAATCCCGAAAAATCTACTTTCATATCATTAGTAGCTACCTTTGCCGGAACTTCGATTGTAAGCACTCGCTTCTCGTTGGGCAAGAGGTGGAAATATCCCTCCGAGGCATAGGCCGGAAGAATAGCCTTGTCGCTCTCGGCCTCGCGCACATTTGATTTAAGGTTGAGGGCGATATTCTTCGAGCGGTTGCGCACCTCCACAGTCAAGATTGTAGCCTCGGCGCTCTGCTGCTTGCGCACAACTCGCCATGAAATATCGGCCTTTCCTACGCAATCCATCGAGGCGTAGTGTGTGGGGTTGGCTGCATCTATCCAATAGTCGTTCTCCGAGAGCAACAGACCCTTGCTGTCGGTTAGGCGCAAGCGGATAAGTGTCAGTGATTCAGCCACCTGAGGTAGGGTAAGCTCGGCGCAGTCGGTTGCGGCATTTGCTGCGATGTCTACCGCATATTTACTCTTCGAGAGCAATTTTCCGCTATAATCATATATCTCAACATGTGCCGTTGCCTTATCATATGCTTGTCGTGAGGCATTTACAACCTGCAACTTCTTCGAGGTGGCATTCCACTGAATATGTGTAGGCTCGCACGCCTTGCGTGAGGCGAAATATGCCGCGGGTGTTTCGTAGTCGTAGGTGTAGGTTTGCCAGATGACACTCGGCCATGCAGGGTGGGTCATCCATAGGAGCAAACCACTTGTGTAACTCCACATTTTGTGATTCCAGCTCTCGAACATATTGCGGTAAATCTCGTAGTTGAGGTATTGCGCGCGGTCGCAGAACTCATCAATATCCTCACAAGGCTTGTCGCCGAGTGAGTGGATATGCTGCATATAATCCTGCCAGCCGTGGATGTTCTGGTGCAGGTCGTGATAGTAATATACATCGCCTATGGGCCACAAATCCTCCTCGGCAATGAATTTGCGAATGGTTTCGGCCGTTGGCATCGAGGGTGCTCCAAGCTCTGTCGAGAAACCCTCCGCCTTGCCGGTTACGAACTCCTGATATTTGTCGAAATAGCCCCAAGGACCGCTCTGGCAGAGGTTCATCAGGCGTGAATTGCCATGATAGTGGCGTGTGCCGTCCTCCTTGAGGACTATATCCTGAAAGCCATCCTCCAAATAGTCGGGCGCATAGCCCTCATTTCGCGGACACCAAATAGCAATCGAGGGGTGGTTGCGGTAGCGACGCACAATCTCGCGGGCATTTGCCAGGAAGAGGTTGGCATCAATGGGGTTGAGGTTATAGTCGCCCGTCGAAATCGAAAAATCGTTCCACACAAGCAGGCCGTATTCGTCGGCGAGAGCATAGAACTCCTCCTCGGTCGATTCGCCCGTCCAGTTGCGTATCATCGTGAAATTCATCTCTTTGTGTAGGCGGAAATAGGGCTCCAAGCGCTCGCGGCTGACGCGCTTCATGCCGTCGTCCATGCCCCAGTTACCTCCCTTGCAGAAAATCTTGACGCCATTTACGCAGATTACAAGATAGGGGTTTTCGCTGTCGGGCATACGCTCCACATATTGCTCCATGCCTTTATGCAGAGCGGGAATTACAGTCTGACCAAATCGACCATTGCCCGTCGAGATACGCTTACGATAATTTAGCAAAACCTTGCCCTCGTCGGCAATGTCGGTAGGGCTGTATCTAAAACGGATATGCTGCTTCTCATCGTTGCGTGCCATTAGCTCATAGCTAAGCTCCCTCACGCCGAAACGAACGCTCTTTGTCTGTACGCTCTTGCCTCCCTGCTCGATAGATAGTTTTAGCGTATAGAGCGGTTGCTCGCCATAACCATTGGGCCACCATAGTTTGGGGTTTTGCATCACAAGCTGCTCAAACTCCTTTTTCGAAAATTCGATGTCGCGCTTCTCTCCGGCATTTAATGATACCTCTTTCGAGAATGAAATATCGCCAATCTCGCCATTGATAGTGGCGGTTGATGGGGTAGTGGAATTGTTCTCTATCGACGCGATAATCGAGATGTCGGCCTTCGAGGTGTCGGGTAGAGGCAGGTCTGTGATGACCTGAACATCTTTCAATGCGATATTACCACTGCGCACGATTTCTACATCCTGCCAAATGCCGATGTTTCTGTCGCGAATACCAGGAATCCAATCCCAACCCTCCGACGAAATGAATGTCGGGCCATCCAAGCATAGAGCACCTCCATTCGGGCCTGCCGAATTAAACTCCTGCTCGTGAGGAATACCGGGGTTATGAGGAGGAATGATACGCACGGCAAGGGTATTTTCGCCCTGGCTCTTCAGTACCTCGTTAATCGGGAACTCAGCGCGGGTAAAAGCTCCTGCTATATCGCCCAATCGCTTTTGGTTGAGCCACACCTCGGCCTTGTAGTTTATGCCGTTGAAGAGGAGTGTAAGCTGCTCATTTGCGGCGTTGTCGGGAGTGGGGAACGAAATTCGATACCACCACTCCTGACGACATAGTGTTTCGGGAATGTAGAGATTGTTCAATCCATAATATGGGTCGGGGTATACCTGCTGCTCGACAAGCGTGGTGAGTACCGTGCCCGGAACGGTGGCGTTATACCAGCCGTCGGTTGTGGCTGTATCCCAGATTGTGATATTCTTCTCGACAAGAGTTGATGCCTCAATCATCTGCCAGCCATCCTGAAGTACAAGATTACCCTCCGCAGTGGGCATAAGCATGGCGGGTTTGTCGATAAAGGCCTTACGCTCACATACAGGTTTCTGGGCGTTGCTCTTGGGTAGATTCTCCTGCGATTGAGGAAATGCCAAACCAAAGTTACCTTGACAGAATACCCCTTGTGCCGACAGCACTATAAGTATGGAAAAAAACAATCTTTTCATCTCGATTCTTAAAGGTTTATCGTTGAGGAATATCTACTTCGCGCTGGCGACCATCAATCAGGTAATCGGTGAAATGCTCGACCAGACGCCAATAGAAATATTCGTTCATATCGCCAAAGCCATGACGCTGCGTCGGCAAATAGAGCATATCGAAACGCTTGTTGGCGCGGATTAAGGCATTTACAACGCGGGTAGAGTTGCCCGGGTGAACATTGTTGTCAATCTCGCCATGTACCAACAACAGGTGACCCTTCAAGCGGCGTGCAATTTCGGGATTGCTGCTAATCTTGTAGACGAATGTGGTGTCGCCATTCTCCTTGACCTCCTCCTTCACACCATGGTGAGTCTCGCTCCACCAACGGTTGTAAATCTTGTTGTCGTGGTTGCCGGCGCATGAAACTGCAGCCTTGAAGAAGTCGGGGTATTGCAGAATCGCAGCCGTAGACATAAATCCACCTCCCGAGTGTCCATGAATACCTACGCGGTTGATGTCGATAAAGTCGTGGCGCGCTGCAAGTTGCTCGATAGCAGCCTTCTGATCGGCCAAACCATAGTCACGCAAGTTGCCATAGCCGTAGTTATGATACCACTTCGAACGGTCGGGGTGACCTCCGCGGTTACCTACCGTAATTACGATAAATCCGGCCTGAGCCAAGCGGTCAGTGCGTACTGTCATGCGAGTGTAGGGGTAGACTGTAGCCTCGGTCTGAGGTCCCGGGTAGACATAATCGACGATAGGATACTTCTTTGTGGGGTCAAAGTCAAATGGCTTATACATAACGCCATAGAGGTCGGTTACACCATCGGCAGCCTTAACGGTGAAGGTCTCGGGGAACTTGTAACCGTTGGCAAAGAGCTGCGAGAAGTCACTCTGTTCCAATGTCATAATCTTATTTCCCATGCAGTCGAAGAGTGCTGTTTCGGGAATAGCGTCCACGCGAGAGAAATTATCCACGAAGTAACGAGCAGCGTCGTCCATCGTGGGAGTGTGGAAGAAATTACCCTTATCCAACAACTTTACAGCGCCTCCGTCAAGGCTTACAGAGTAGAAGTGCTGATAGTATGGATTTTCGCCCTCCTCGCGACCCATGGCGGTGAAATATACCACGCGGCGAGCCTCGTCAACCTTCACAATCTGGTGTACATGCCAAGCACCCTGGGTAAGGCGACGCTTAAGGTTGCCCTCATCGTCGTAGAGGTAGAGGTGTGCCCAACCGTCGCGCTCGCTCCACTGGATAAGCTCCTTGCCATTATTTACGGCTGAGAGCGGGCGAACCTCGATATATGTATTGAGACGCTCCTCGATGATTGGGCGCAAAGTATCCTGTCCAATGGTGTAAGAGCAGATGTCGATGCGGTGCAAATCGCGGCTTGAGCGGGTTACGAACATACGATTCTCATCGCCCAACCAGATGTTGGGCTGGTCGTACATGTGGCGCTGCTTATGCTCTCGGGGACGACGAGCGATAGAGAGTGTCTGGTCTTTGAAGCGCGATGTGGTAATCTCCTTGCGCGAATTGTCGGTCATATCGAACAAATAGAGGTGGTATTGCGGAGCCTCTTTCTCGCCCGGCATCTGATATTTGTAGCTCTCGAGTGTGGGGCGTGGCTCGGCAATAGCGTCAATGACCCACAACTCCTTCACCTTGCGAGAGTCCGAGAGAATAGTTGCGAAATAACGCGAATCGGGCGACCATACGCCATAAACGCCTTTGCGTTTGCCGTTGCAGAGCGTGTCGGTGTTGAGCATCGAATAGGGTTGGCCATAGCCGAAGTCCTTTACGCCGTCGGTTGTGAGGGCAATCTCGACAACGGTTGTATCCTTCTCGTTTTTCTTCAACTTCTCGTAATCCTCGCGTGACATGCGATAGAGGTTCAAATCTTTGGCATAAACCACCGTCTTGCCATCGGGAGAAACCGAAGCCCAACGCAACTCCTTGGTCTCTTTTTTCTTATCCTTAAGGTGAGTTAGCTGCTTGGTATTGAAGTCGTACGAGAAGTAGAAAACCTCCTTCTCACCTCGCTTGGCCTTCTTGCCCTCCTCGGGCTTGGCATCTTGCGATGATACCACCTCGAAAGTGAAGGTGTGGCCATCCTCCTCGACATCCAAATTGCGAATGGGGAGCTGCTCGGCGATGAATGGGTCGTGCATGATTTCGCTTAGCTCGGAAGCCATCTTTATATGGTCGAACAGAGGCTCACGCTTGCGTGCTACGGGGTCTACAACCCACCACTTTGTACCTGCGCTGGTCTTGTAGCTATACCAGAACTTCTCACCCGACTTGAAGTAGTTGGGGTCTACGGTTGTCGAGAAGAGCATATTCTGCAACTTCGATGCAGTAAAGCGCTCGGCCAATTCGTAGCGGTTTGTAGTCGTGTTGCCGTTATCGGCATACGCTACGCTGCAAAAAGCGAGGAGCGATAACGAAAGAATTAAAAGTCGCTTCATGATTATCTAAATGTTTTAATTGTTCCGAGGATTAGTTCTCTTGAAAATAGTTGCTGAAGAACAACATCTGATACTTTACGGCATTGGTCCAATAGCCCCAGGTGTGACCTCCGGGGCGAGAGTAAAAGTCGTGAGGGATATTCTCCTTAAGCAATTTCTCGTGCAGAGCACAGTTTACGCCATAGAAGAAGTCCTGAACGCCGCAGTCGATAGCCAACTTCAGCGAGTTGGGCTGAAGCAGATGGGTCTGGTTGATGACCGTATAATTCTCCCAATTCTCGGGGTTCTGCTCTTGCTCTCCCAATAGTGAGGGAATCTCCCAATTCTTCGGAAATGGGCGAATATCTACTCCGCCCGACAGTGCTCCGGCAGCACCAAACAAATCCTGATGGCGGAACGAGAGCCAAAGTGCTCCGTGACCACCCATCGAGTTGCCTGTAATGGCGCGAGAAGTGCGGTCGGCATGTGTGCGATAGTGTGAGTCGATATAGGGGATAAGTTCTTTTGTTATAAATGTTTCGTACTTGAACGAGGGGTCTACGGGGCTATCCCAATACCAACTATGGTGACCTCCATCGGGCATTACGATGATTATGCCATACTCGTCGGCCAAAGCGCTTGCGTTGGCGTTGTTATGCCAGGCGTGGAAGTTATCGCCGCAACCATGCAACAAATATACAACGGGCACATCTTTCATCTGGTGGTAGCCATCCGGCAATACCACTGCCGCCATGACATCCTTGTCCATAGCCTGGCTGTGAATAGCCACAATTTCGCGTGTGTATGACCATGCAGAGAGCTGCAACAGAAGAGCAATGCTTAAAATAAATAGTTTTTTCATAATGAGTAGGTATAAGATTATTAATATTAGTTCAACCCAAATCAATGACAAATATAGCGAAAAAGAATGGGATTTTTATGGTTGTAGAAGAATAATTGTCTAATTTTGTGAAAAGTTAATTTCAAAACAATTATGAAAGTACGATTTTTTATTGCGATGTTAATCGTTGCGCACCTGTTTGCGGGGTGCTCTAATCACTCTGCCGAGAAACAGGTTCTGTTTGATGGTAAGAGCCTTATAGGCTGGAGCGGCGTTTTGATGCCGAGCGATACCAAGGTGAGCAGCCTCGAGGTTTTTAATGTCAACGAGGGCTGTATCCGCATCTCGGGTCTTCCGTTCGGATATATCTATACCGAGAATCAATATTCGAGCTATCGCCTGCATGTCGAGTGGCGATGGGTAGGTGAGGGCGCAAACAGCGGTATATTCCTGCATGTCAAGGATGCCGACAAAGTATGGCCCGAGGCTATCGAGTGCCAGCTATGTTCGGGTAAGGCCGGAGATATAGTGCTGCTCGGAGGAGCAAAAATTCTCGATATTCAGAGTCGTGAGGAGTTTCCGATAAAGCCCCGCTATGGCGATTTCGAAAAAGAGGTGGGCGAGTGGAATGTTGCCGAGATAGTGTGCGACAGCCGTCAGATTAAAATCTATATAAATGGCGAGATGGCAAACGAGTGTACAACAATTCACAGTCGCGGCCATATAGCTCTTCAGAGCGAGGGTGGCCCGATTGAGTTCCGCAATATTTATCTCACCAAAGTGGAGTAACTTCGCTTAAGTAGTAAGAAAAGTTTGCATTTTTTGATTCGGTTTATTATATTTGCATATTGAAAGATTCATAAAAACTATAAGATTATGGCAAATTTGAGAATTCTTAAGAAGGAGATAGACTATCGTTTGGAGGAGTTTGTCTTTGATTGCGAAATGGCTATCTACTTCCAGCCCTCGAAGGAGGATGCTGTTGTGGCATTGATGGAGAAGGCTGTGGCTTTGCGTAATGCACTTTATGTAAAGGCCAACAATCCCACCGAGCCTCACAATGCTTCACTCGTGCGCAAGTATTATGCTGCAATGCGTCGTGATATGGTATCATCGTTCGCTGCGATGTTCGAGGAGTTGAGCGCTCTGAACGAGGCAAAATAGAACTCCTTGTTTTGAAACAATAATGGGCCTGTCTGATAAGTTTTTAGACAGGCCCTTGTTGTTGGGGTAATTTCAATGTGGCGGGTTACCTATTTAACAAAAGCAGCAAAAGTGGCAATAGGATACCCGCAATGAGCTCTATGCCGCCACGACCCCACAATCCGCGCTTGCCTTTGAGCATTATGATGCCCGTTATTGTAATAAAGATAAGCCCAAACGAGAAAATATCGGAAAACCAGGTCCACCAGCGCCCCGGGTTGTAATGCAGCGTTGTTAAGGCACTAAGCAGATGTCGACGACGCAAAGATTCATAGACGGCATTCCCGCTTGAAAGGTCCATCACAAGTGAGGAGCCTCCGCTCAAAAACACTTTTAGCTGCTCGGGCTGCGGGAAATAGTGCTTCAAATATCGCTCCGATATGCCTGCTTGCTGCATTATGGCCTCGATGTCGGCCTTTGAAAACTCCTCCGTAGAGGGAAGTTTGTCGAGTTTTATCTCATTGCGTGTAACCGAAAAATGAGGATTTATGGTGTCGCGATGATTCATGACAAAACCCGATATGGCGTAAATCAACACCATACCCGACAGGAAAAATGACAACTCGCGATGAAGCGTGCGGCTCCAACGACGCATGCCCTCTTTAGAGAATTTCATAATCCAGAGCCTCGATGAAATAGAACGATAGGTAGGCCTTGCCTTCGGCCTGTTCGCGCGCTGCAATTCGTGCGCGGAAGTCGGCAATGCGCTCGGCGGTTGTGTTGGCAGTTTCGCCACGCGCAGCCTTCTCGGTCGAGCATCCTGCCTCACCGTCACCATGATGCTCAATGCCTTCGGTCTGCTCCCACTTTTGGAGGTAGGCCTCATCAATGCGCTCCTCGCGAAGAATACCCTTGACCTTTACCATGCTGTTGGCGCATTTCTGCTTGAAAGAGCCGAGTTTGGCAGCCTCTACGCGGAGGGTCTTGCTCTCGTCGCTGCCCATCAAAAACATCTTTGTTGCTCCGTGGCTGCAGAGGTGGGTGCAAATATCCTGGAGCTCAACCTCTTGGTCTACAAGGCCTTCGGCGCTTTCCATAAGGGCATCCACGCCCATGATTTCTGATTGTTCGGCAGTTATCGGGTTCTTCTTTGCATTGCGATTGCCGCATGCAGCCATTGCGGTAGCCATAATCACAGCGATGGCTAAAATGATGATTTTTTTCATGGCTTGTAATTTGTTTGATTAATTTATCTTTTCGCAAAGTTAGCAAAATCTTTGAAAACTACTATCTTTGCTCGAGTAAATCGTGGTTTGAAATGAAACTCTTCTTTTTGATATTTTTAGCCGCCTATGTTGGTGGTAATGTATATGTTTTTGTGCGCGCTCTGCAACTTTTATCGGGGTTGCCGCTTGCTGTGAAGATTATCTTTGCATCGCTTTTCTGGGTGATGGCATTTGCTATGGTCATTGCTCTGTTTGCGCGCAACTCTCTCCTGCCGGATGCGGTTATTCGCGGCCTCTATCAAGTTGGCTCGGTATGGATGGTCTTTATCTTATATATGGTCATGGCGCTCGTAGCGGTTGATGTGGCAAAATTGTTCCTGCCCAATATGCGCTACGGAGTGGCCTATGCTGCGGGGCTTGCGGTGTGCCTGCTGGCTTATGGCTATTGGAATTATCGTCATCCCGGGGTGGAGCATTTCGATATCGAGGTTGAAAAGCCGATGGAGGGAGAACTGAAGATTGTGGCGGTGAGCGATGTGCATCTGGGCGACGGAACCGATAAAAAGGCACTTCGCCGCTATGTGGAGATGATAAATAAAGAAAAACCCGATGTGGTGCTTATTGGCGGCGATTTGGTGGATAACTCTCTGCGCCCATTGGTGAATCAGAATATGGCCGAGGAGTTATCTCGCCTGCATGCTCCGCAGGGAGTATTTATGGCGGCAGGAAATCATGAATATATCAGCGGCATAGAGGCTGTTGAGCATTATTTGGCGGATACCCCCGTTCGCTTGCTGTGTGATAGTGTTGTGGTGTTGCAAAATGGCGTGCAGATTGTTGGGCGTGATGATAGGACAAATCGCCGCAGAGAGCCTCTGTCGGCACTTCTGGAGCGGTGCAATGCGGCGCAACCGATTGTCGTTATCGACCATCAGCCATATGATTTGCACGAGGTGGATGCTGCGGGTGTGGATTTGCAGTTCAGCGGTCATACCCATCATGGCCAGGTGTGGCCCGTAAGTCTTTTGACCGAGAAGATTTTTGAGCAGAGCCACGGCTATCGAAAATGGACTCACGCTCACATATATGTGTCGAGTGGATTGTCGTTGTGGGGGCCTCCGTTCCGTATCGGTACGAAGAGCGACATGGCGGTCTTTCACCTGAAATCGTCACAAAGTGCTAATCTTCAGCAAAGTAATCAATAATTTTGCGGGCGCGAGCCTCACCAACCACCTCGGCGAGCTCTTCGAGTGATGCACTGCGCACATTTGACACAGTCTTAAAGCGGCGCAGAAGGGCATTAAGACTCTTTGTGCCGATGCCGTCAATTTGCTCCAATTCGCTGTTTATAAATGCTTTGCTGCGCTTCTGGCGGTGGAATGTTATACCGAAGCGGTGAGCCTCGTCACGAATATGGCAGACTACTTTAAGCGGCTCGCCCGTGCGGCTCAGATAGTAGGGCATGGGGTCGTTGGGGTAAAATACCTCTTCGATGCGCTTCGCCAAGCCGACAATCGGCACCTGATTCTCGATTCCGAGGGCGCATAATACCTCGTAGGCACTCGAAAGCTGTCCCTTGCCACCATCGACGATGATAAGGTCGGGCAACTCGGCTTTCTCCTCAATTAATCGAGAGTAGCGACGATAGACAATCTCGCGCATCGAGGCAAAGTCATCAGGCCCTACGACCGTCTTGACATTAAAGTGGCGATACTCTTTGCGCGAGGGCTTTCCGTCGCGGAATACAACGCACGATGCTACGGGGTTGGTGCCTTGCAGGTTGGAGTTATCGAAGCACTCGATGTGGCGCGGCTGGCGGTCGAGGTGAAGCTCTCGCTGCATGGCGTTCATCAGTCGCTCGGTATGGCGCTCCGGATTCTTAATTTCGAGATTCTTCATCTGCTCGGCGCGGTAGATGCGTGCGCTCTTGAGTGAAAACTCCAATAGGTCGGCCTTCTCGCCACGCTTGGGTACGGTGAATGTAACCTTGTCGAAAAGTAGGGTTGTAGAGGGCATAAACGGCACAATGACCTCGCGCGAGAGGTCGTGCGATATGTTTTCGACGATGTATTGAATTGCAGAAGTGAGCATCTCCTCGCGTGAGGCATCTATGCCCGTTGTAAGGCGTACGGTATGCAGAGCCACGATAGAGCCGTGACGCAGGCGTATGAAGTTGCAGTAGGCCACATCGTCATCCTCCAAAAGTGAGAATATATCGCAATCCACAATCTTTGCACTCACAATCACCGAGCGGCTTTGGTAGTTTTCGAGTGCTGCAAGTCGCTGCTTGAAGCGCTGTGCGGCCTCGAATTTCAGCTCCGAGGCGGCCTGCTGCATATTCTCCTCCAAATATCGTCGTACGGGGCGTAAATCTCCTTTGAGAACCTCCTTTGCCATCTCTAAAAGTCGGGCATACTCCTCCTCGCTTTGGGCTCCGATACAGGGGGCTTTGCAGTTGCCTATGTGGTATTGCAGGCAGACTCCATATTTACCTCGGGCGATATTTTGCGGAGCAAGATTCAGTTTGCAGGTGCGTAGCGGAATTACTTCGCGAATAAACTCCAGCACAGAGCGTTGCATTGCGATTGAGCCGTAGGGGCCAAAGTATTGCGCGCCGCTTTGATTGACGATGCGGGTGGATTCTATGCGCGGAAAATTCTCGCGGCGAATAACAATCCACGGATATGTCTTGTCGTCTTTGAGCAGAATGTTGTAGCGGGGCTGATGTGCCTTTATCAAAGAATTTTCCAGCAGTAGGGCATCCTGCTCGCTGTTTACCACAATGTGGCGTATGTCGCAAATCTGCTTGACGAGTACCTTTACTTTGGCGGAATGTTCCTTGTTTTGAAGAAAATATGACGATACACGCTTGCGCAGAGATTTCGCCTTGCCGACATATATTATAGTGTCGTTGCGGTCCAGAAATTGATAAACTCCCGGCTCGAAAGGCAGGGCTGCGACCTGCTCCCGTAATTTCTCCTCGCGACTGCTCATAGTGCAAAGTTATAAAATTTTCGCTATTCCGCATCGGCTGTGATGACCATATCGACGCGTCGGTCGTGGGGCTCGACGGGTAATTCTTCGACGAGTTGATGGCGGTAGCATACTCCGAGGCATATTGCCCGAAACCCCTCGCGTGAGGTGTAGCGGTCGTAAAAGCCCTTGCCTCGGCCTAAGCGGTCGCCCTGAGGCGTGAATGCCACGCCGGGAAGAATCATCAAATCAATCTCCTCTGCGGCGCAAGGTGTTGCTCCTTGTGGCTCGCTTATACCGTATGCTCCGGCTGATATTTCGGCGGGCTTGTAGTCGAAAAACTCCATCTCGGCTACGCCCGATTCGTCGGCCGTTATGCGGGGCACTACGACTCGGCTTAGCGCGGCCAAACGATTAATGTCGATGCCGATTTCGTCGAAAAGAGGCATAAATGCTGCCACAACGGTGGGGCGCGAACTTAAAATTACTCTATGCAACTTGTCCGTTACGCTTAAAGCCTCTGCCCTCTTTTGGGCCTCTGTTATGTTGGTATTCAGTCGTTTTATGACTGCTCGCATCTCTTTTTTCTCCATAATATACCGTAAAAATACAAAATGAGTATAAAATAGGTAGTATTTCCTATTGTTATTCTGCAAACATTTGTTATCTTTGCAGAGATATTGGAAATCTATTTCACAAACAAAAATAAACAAAAATTTTAGATTATGAGCTGTTTTTTATGCAATTCATCTCTCGGAAAGAAGTTGGTGATGAGTATAACAGGCTGCTGCCTTGTACTCTTCCTTCTGTTCCACATGTCAATGAACCTCGTTGCATTGATTAGTGCGGAGGCTTACAACACAATCTGCTCGTTGCTCGGCGCCAACTGGTATGCGTTGGTTGCTACTGCGGGTTTGGCTGCGTTGGTAGTGCTCCATTTTGTTTACGCGTTGATTCTCACAATCAACAACTATCGCGCTCGCGGTACACAGCGTTATGCTGTTACAGCAGCTGAGCCCGGTGTTGAGTGGGCTTCAAAGAACATGCTTGTGTTGGGCGTAATCGTTGTTTTGGGTTTGGGTGTACACCTCGTACATTTCTGGTCAAAGATGATGCTCGTGGAGTTGATGGGTGCCGAGGGCTCGATGGTGGCAGGTGAGTTTGTTCACGCTACCGATGGTGCTGCGCTTATCGCATTCACATTCTCTAAGTGGTACAATGTAGTTATCTACATCGTATGGTTGGCTGCATTGTGGTTCCACCTCAATCACGGCGTATGGTCGATGGTTCAGACCGTAGGTTGGGCTAACGATACCTGGTATCCTCGTTTGAAGTGCATCGCGAAGGTGGTTTCTACACTTATCGTGTTGGGCTTTATGGCCGTTGTAGTTGCATTCTTTGTATGCAGCCTTTGCGGTGATTGCTCGGCTGCCGCTGCTTGCACTGAGGCTTGCCACTCTTGCGCAGGCTGTGGTGCTCACTAATAGATTTGATTAGGAACAATTAAAAACAAACAAATATGGCATTAAAGTTAGATTCTAAAATTCCTGCTGGTGCGTTGGCCGAAAAGTGGAGCAATCACAAAGCAGCAATTAAGGTTGTCAGCCCCGCAAATAAGCGTAAACTCGACATCATCATCGTTGGTACCGGTTTGGGTGGTGCTTCTGCAGCTGCTTCACTCGGTGAGTTGGGCTACAATGTAAAGGTTTTCTGCATCCAGGACTCTCCTCGTCGTGCGCACTCTATCGCAGCACAGGGTGGTATCAATGCAGCGAAGAACTATCAGAATGATAACGACTCTGTATATCGTCTTTTCTACGATACAATCAAGGGTGGTGACTACCGCGCTCGTGAGGCTAATGTATATCGTTTGGCCGAGGTTTCTAACCTTATCATCGACCAGTGCGTAGCTCAGGGTGTTCCTTTTGCTCGTGAGTACGGCGGTTTGTTGGCTAACCGTTCGTTCGGTGGTGCGCAGGTATCTCGTACTTTCTATGCTCGTGGTCAGACCGGTCAGCAGCTTTTGCTCGGCGCTTATGCTGCCCTGAACAAGGAGATTGCCGCAGGTTCTGTAAAGAGCTATCCTCGTCATGAGATGTTGGATATCGTAGTTGAGGACGGTGAGGCTAAGGGTATCATCGCTCGTAACTTGGTAACAGGTGAGATTGAGCGTCATGGTGCGCACGCTGTGGTTATCGCAACCGGTGGTTATGGTAATGTGTTCTTCCTCTCTACCAACGCTATGGGTTCTAACGGCTCGGCTGCATTCCAGTGCTACCGCAAGGGTGCAGGTTTTGCTAACCCCTGCTTTACTCAGATTCACCCCACATGTATTCCTATCCACGGAACACAGCAGTCAAAGCTTACTTTGATGTCAGAGTCATTGCGTAACGATGGCCGTATCTGGGTACCAAAGAAGATGGAGGATGTTTTGGCTATCCGCAAGGGCGAGAAGATGCCTTCAGACATCGCTGAGGAGGATCGCGACTACTACTTGGAGCGTCGTTATCCTGCGTTCGGTAACTTGGTGCCTCGTGATGTTGCATCGCGTGCTGCTAAGGAGCGTTGCGACGCAGGTTATGGTGTAAACGAGACAGGTTTGGCCGTATTCCTCGATTTCAAGACCGCTATCGACCGTTTGGGTAAGGATATTATCAAGCAGCGTTATGGCAACCTCTTCGATATGTATGAGGAGATTACCGATGTAAGCCCATATGAGCAGCCTATGCAGATTTTCCCCGCCGTACACTATACAATGGGTGGTATCTGGGTTGACTACAACTTGATGACTACAATCCCCGGTTTGTATGCTATCGGTGAGGCTAACTTCTCTGACCATGGTGCTAACCGCTTGGGTGCTTCTGCTTTGATGCAGGGCTTGGCCGACGGTTACTTCGTATTGCCTTACACAATTGGTGATTACCTCTCAAAGAAGATTCAGGCTCCTAAGGTGTCAACCGATACTCCTGCTTTTGCTGAGGCTGAGAAGGCTGTGAAGGCTAAGATTGAGAAGCTGTTGGCTATCAATGGTAAGCAGTCGGTAGACGATATTCACAAGCGTTTGGGCTACATCATGTGGGACAATGTGGGTATGGCTCGTACCAAGGAGTCTTTGGAGAAGGCTATCAAGGAGATTCAGGCTCTTCGCAAGGAGTTCTGGAAGGATGTCAAGGTTGTTGGTACTGCCGATTCGTTCAATGTTGAGTTGGAGAAGGCTTTGCGCTTGGTAGATTACTTGGAGCTCGGTGAGTTGATGGCACGCGACGCGTTGAACCGTGAGGAGTCTTGCGGTGGTCACTTCCGCTCAGAGCACCAGACCGAGGAGGGTGAGGCTTTGCGTCACGACGAGGAGTTCGCTTATGCTGCCGTTTGGGAGTATAAGGGCATGGATGTAGCTCCCGAACTTACTAAGGAGCCACTCGACTACGAGTTTACTCATCGTGCACAGCGTAACTATAAAGACTAATTTTGGCGTTGAACTTTAATTATAAATTAGATTATGAATTTCACATTAAAGATATGGCGTCAAAAGGACGCTAAAACGAAGGGCGAATTCAAGACATATAAGGTTGAGAACATCTCGCCCGACACATCGTTCCTCGAGATGCTCGACATCTTGAATAACGACTTGGTACATGCAGGTGAGGAGCCCGTAGCATTCGACCACGACTGCCGCGAGGGTATCTGCGGTATGTGTTCATTGCATATCAATGGCCACGCACATGGTCCTTCTCAGGCTGTTACCACTTGCCAGATGTATATGCGTAAGTTCGAGGATGGCTCTACTATCACTATCGAGCCTTGGCGTTCGGCTGCGTTCCCCGTTATCAAGGACTTGGTTGTAAACCGTGGCGCTTATGACCAGATTCTTCAGGCCGGAGGTTTCGTATCGGTTCGTACCAACTCAGTACCCGATGGTAACGCAATACCTATTCCTAAGGCAGATGCTGACGAGTCTATGGACGCAGCAGCTTGCGTAGGTTGTGGTGCTTGTGCCGCTACTTGTAAGAACGGCTCTGCAATGTTGTTCGTTGCAGCTCGCGTGTCGTCACTCGCAAAGTTGCCTCAGGGCCGCGTTGAGGGTGCTCGTCGTGCTAAGGCGATGGTTGCAAAGATGGATGAACTCGGCTTCGGTAACTGTACCAATACAGGTGCTTGCCAGGCAGAGTGTCCTAAGCAGATTTCTATCGCTCACATCGCGCGCTTGAATCGTGAGTTCTTGGCGGCGAAGCTTAAGGACTAAGGGAAAAATTCCTCTACTTGGGCTCTTTCGGCATCTGCCTCGCCCGCGAAATGCTCACATACGCCCAGTATGCTGCGCTTTCGCGAACTTCGAGCAGCTTCAAAATAGCTCCAAGTATAGCAATTTTCAGATACATCAGGGGAGGTTATCCAGAGCGGATGACCTTCCTTTTTTACTTTAGGCGGTAGGCTCTTTCGGCATCTGCCTCGCCCGCGAAATGCTCACATACGCCCAGTAAATTGTCATTCCACATCACACGCACGATATTGGTTTTTGTAGGGACTTTTGACTTACCCTGCGTGTGATGAGTGGAATCTACCTTTGTTTTGTCCTTGCTGTCAAGTTCGTGCTTGCGAGGCACTAATCCCAAAGGTAGATACCATTCAATTGGGCAATGCAAGCGAATGTGTACCTACCAATCAATACTTTGCCCAATTGTGGCATGACAGTATGCTTTTCAACTAATCCGACACAAGCTCGGCCTACTCCTGCTTCCGCTCGGCAAAGTGTGCATGCGCCAATATAGCAGTTTTCAGATAGATGGAGAGGTTGTTCCGCGGGATGACCTTCCTTTATATATATCAAGGTGTGATTTGTTGTGAATGTGAGAGATTAAGGTAAATAATTTTGCTGATTTTGGTGCTAATTAAAAAATAATTACTACCTTTGTCGCGCTTAAGCAATTAATTTCAAAAACAGAACGAATATGAAAAAGGGAATTCATCCGGAGAATTATCGTTTAGTGGCGTTCAAGGATATGTCGAACGACCATGTGTTTTTGTGTCGGTCCGCCGTTTCGACAAAGGAGACCATCGAAGTGAACGGCGAAACCTATCCTGTATATAAGATGGAAATCTCTAACACATCTCACCCCTTCTACACAGGTAAGATGAAGTTGGTTGATACCGCCGGTCGTGTGGATAAGTTTATGAGCCGTTACGCAAAGCGCTACGATAAGAAGAACAAGTAATCCAAGGGATTATCTTTGTTATGATGCCCGACTTTTTAGTCGGGCATTTTTATTCCCCTGGTGGTAGCCATATTTGAAGTCGAGAGGGGTGGGCTTCTCTATGGGACTCTATGATGTCGTGCCGGAGTCTTTATATATAATATAGGTATGGGGCGAAATGATAAATTTTTCATTTTTTGCGAAAAAAAGTATCACATTGTTTTTTAATTAGGGAAAGAGTTGTTATATTTGCACTCGATTTTCCGAACATTGCAATATGGGAGGAGAGTTTCAAAAGTTCTTTGAGTAAAGAGTGTAGGTGATTTTTAGATTATTTCAACTTTTTGCGAAAAAATAATCGAAAAAATTTGGAGATTAAAAAAATATGCCTACCTTTGCATCCCGTAACGGTCAATGCCGATGTAGCTCAGTTGGCCAGAGCAGCTGATTTGTAATCAGCTGGTCGGGGGTTCGAATCCCTCCATCGGCTCAGACTTAGGTAGCGAAAGCTATCTTGGAATATTGGGAAGATACCAGAGTGGCCAAATGGGGCAGACTGTAAATCTGCTGGCGTACGCCTTCGGTGGTTCGAATCCATCTCTTCCCACTTTGAAAAACCGATCGGGGTTGCAAGTCCTAAAGGACGGAACAAGCTACTCTGGTGCGGTTTGTTTTTGCGGAAGTAGCTCAGTTGATAGAGCATTAGCCTTCCAAGCTAAGGGTCGCGAGTTTGAGCCTCGTCTTCCGCTCTACGACAACGGTAACACGACTTCAAGGAGAGTGAAGAGCGTGTTACTCGTTTGTCTGCAAAGGGACTTTAAGAAGTTTTGAAATATAAAAAGTAAAGAATTTTTTAATACTTAATACTTATAATACTATGGCAAAAGAAAAATTTGACCGTTCGAAACCGCACGTGAACATCGGTACTATCGGACACGTTGACCACGGTAAGACTACTCTTACTGCTGCTATTACCACTGTACTTGCTAAGGCAGGTTTGTCAGAGCTTCGTTCATTCGACTCTATCGACAACGCACCCGAGGAGAAGGAGCGTGGTATCACCATTAACACTGCACACGTTGAGTATCAGACTGCAAACCGTCACTACGCTCACGTAGACTGTCCGGGTCACGCCGACTATGTGAAGAACATGGTTACCGGTGCTGCTCAGATGGATGGTGCAATCTTGGTAGTTGCTGCTACTGATGGTCCTATGCCTCAGACTAACGAGCACGTACTTTTGGCTAAGCAGGTGAATGTTCCCCGTATCGTTGTTTTCTTGAACAAGTGTGATATGGTTGACGATCCTGAGATGCTTGACCTCGTTGAGATGGAGGTTCGTGATCTTTTGGCTAAGTATGATTTCGATGAGAACTGTCCTATCGTTCGTGGTTCTGCACTTGGTGGCTTGAACGGTGAGCCTCAGTGGGAGGAGAAGGTTATGGAGTTGATGAACTATGTTGATGAGTATATCCCCATTCCTCCTCGTGAGAACGAGAAGCCTTTCTTGATGCCTGTTGAGGATGTATTCTCAATCACTGGTCGTGGTACAGTAGTAACCGGCCGTATCGAGACTGGTATCATCCATGTAGGTGATCCCGTTGAGATTATCGGTTTGGGTGAGAAGACTTTGACTTCTACTTGTACAGGTGTTGAGATGTTCCGCAAGTTGCTCGATGAGGGTGAGGCAGGTGATAATGTAGGTTTGTTGATGCGTGGTATCGACAAGAAGGAGGTTAAGCGTGGTATGGTTGTTGCTAAGCCCGGTTCTATTAAGCCTCACACTAAGTTCACTGCCGAGGTTTATATCTTGAAGAAGGAAGAGGGTGGTCGTCACACTCCATTCCACAACAAGTATCGTCCTCAGTTCTACTTGCGTACTATGGATGTTACCGGTGAGATTTCACTCCCCGAGGGTGTAGACATGGTAATGCCTGGTGACCACGTGACTATCACAGTACAGTTGATCTATCCTGTTGCGTTGAACGAGGGTCTTCGTTTCGCAATCCGTGAGGGTGGTCGTACAGTAGGTGCAGGTCAGGTATTGAACATCGTTGAGTAATTCCGACTTACACAAATAGAGAGGGGTTATCCCTATAATCCCTCTCACTTTTAGGAGCATAGTTCAAGGGTAGAATAGCGGTCTCCAAAACCGTTGATGGGAGTTCGAATCTCTCTGCTCCTGCCAAATTAAAAAAGTAAACAAACTATGTTTAATTACGTAAAAGAATCCTATAACGAGCTTGTTCAGAAAGTTTCGTGGCCATCATTCCCGCAGTTGCAGAATTCTACTATCGTAGTAATGGTTGCTTCGGCGATTTTTGCTATTGTGGTGTTGTTGATGGACATCTCTTTCGAGAACATAATGTCTAAAATATACGAAACGTTGGGAAATCTTGGTCGTTAATTGTTGTTAATTTAAGACGATGAGCGAAATTAAGAAAGAGTGGTATGTAGTCCGCGCAATAGGTGGTAAGGAGCAGAAAGTCAAAGAGTATATCGAGGCTGAGATCCGTCATAACCATCTTGAGGATTATATATCACAAGTCCTTATTCCCACAGAGAAGGTTTATACCATTCGCAATGGTAAGAAAATCTCAAAAGAGAAGGTCTCTTATCCCGGTTATGTGTTGATAGAGGCAGCTTTTGTAGGACAAATTCCAATTATCATTCGCAATACTCCAAATGTGTTGGGTTTCCTTGGTGATACCAAGGAGGACAGTCGCAAGATGAACGCTACACCACTTCGTCCACAAGAGGTTAGCCGTATTTTGGGACGCGTCGATGAGCTCAATGCTCAGGAGGAGGAAAACGCAATTCCATTCGTTGTTGGCGAGGTCGTCAAGGTTACAGACGGCCCATTCTCAAGCTTCCAAGGTACTATTGAGACAGTCGATGACGAGCGTAAGAAGTTGACGGTTTCGGTGAAGATATTTGGCCGCAAGACTCCAATGGAGTTGAGCTTCACACAAGTAGAAAAAGAATAATTAACCAAGGAAAATTATGGCAAAAGAGGTTGCTGCATTTATTAAATTGCAGATTAAAGGTGGTGCTGCCAATCCTTCACCCCCGGTGGGTCCTGCGTTGGGTTCAAAGGGAGTCAATATCATGGACTTCTGTAAGCAGTTCAACGCGCGCACCCAGGACAAGGCGGGAAAGGTTCTTCCAGTCATCATTACAGTTTACACAGATAAGTCGTTTGACTTTGTTGTTAAACAGCCACCAGTAGCCATTCAGCTCAAGGAAGCAGCTAAGGTTAAGGCCGGCTCAGCACAGCCCAACCGTTCAAAGGTAGGTGAGGTGACTTGGGAGCAGGTTAAGGCCATTGCCGAGGATAAAATGCCCGACATGAACTGCTTCACTATTGAGGCTGCTATGCGTATGATTGCTGGTACTGCACGCAGTATGGGTATCAACGTAGTAGGTGAATTTCCTAACTTGTAATTAAGATTATCAGATGAGTAAGTTGACAAAAAATCAAAAGGCAGCCTTCGCCAAGGTAGAGCCCCACAAGGCATACAAGTTGTCTGAGGCAGCATCTCTTCTGAAGGAAATTACCTTTACGAAATTTGATGCTTCAGTGGATATCGATGTGCGCTTGGGTGTTGATCCTCGTAAGGCGAACCAGATGGTTCGTGGCGTGGTAACATTGCCTCACGGTACGGGTAAGACCGTTCGCGTGTTGGTGTTGTGTACCCCCGACAAGGAGGCTGAGGCTCAGGCAGCAGGTGCTGATTATGTAGGTTTGGATGAGTATGTTGAGAAGATCAAGGGCGGTTGGACCGATGTTGATGTTATCATCTGTACTCCCAATGTCATGGGTAAGGTAGGTGCGCTTGGTCGTATCTTGGGTCCTCGTGGTCTTATGCCAAACCCCAAGACCGGTACTGTAACAATGGATATCGCAAAGGCTGTAACTGAGGTTAAGGCGGGTAAAATCGACTTCAAGGTTGACAAGTACGGTATTATCCACACTTCAGTAGGTAAGATCTCTTTCACCCCCGAGCAGATTATCGACAATGCTAAGGAGGTGGTAAATACTATCATCAAGTTGAAGCCATCGGCAGCGAAGGGTACATATGTGTTGAGCATTTATCTCTCAACAACCATGAGCCCCGGTTTGCAGATTGATCCTAAGTCAGTAGAAACCAAATAAAGAAGGAGGATATAAGAGATGACAAGAGAAGAGAAATTGGCCGTTATCAACGGTCTTGCAGAGCAGCTCAATCAGTACCCTCACTTCTATATTACCAACATTGAGGCGTTGAACGCCGAGCAGACAGCTACATTGCGTCGCAAGTGCTTTGAGCAGGGTATCAAACTCGTAGTAGTTAAGAATACTTTGTTCGGTAAGGCCTTGGAGAAGGTAGAGAAGGCTGATGCAGAGTTGGTAGGTGTATTGGAGGGTTCTACTTCAATCATGTTCGCCGAGACAGGAAAGGCTCCTGCCGTAGTAATCAAGGAGTTCCGCAAGTCATGCGACAAGCCCGTTTTGAAGGCTGCGTATGTTGAGGGCTGTGTATATGTAGGCGACAATCAGCTTGATGCACTTTGCAATATCAAGAGCCGCGAGGAGCTTATTGCCGATATCGTATCGCTTTTGCAGTCTCCCGCAAAGAATGTTATTTCTGCATTGCAGGGTAACGCAGGTCAGAAGGTTGCCGGCATAGTTAAGGCACTGGAAGAAAGAAACAACTAATCAAACAAAAACAAAACAAAACTTAAAAAAATTATACAACTATGGCAGATGTAAAAGTATTAGCAGAGGAGTTGGTAAACTTGACTGTTAAGGAGGTAAACGAGTTGGCTACTATCCTCAAGGAGGAGTACGGTATTGAGCCCGCTGCTGCAGCTGTTGCAGTTGCTGCTCCTGCTGCTGCAGGTGAGGCTGCTGTTGCTGAGAAGACTTCATTCGATGTTATTTTGAAGAGCGCAGGTCAGGCTAAGCTTCAGGTAATTAAGGCTGTTAAGGATTTGGCAGGTCTTTCATTGGGCGATGCTAAGGCATTGGTTGATGCTGCTCCTAAGGCTGTTAAGGAGGGTGTTTCTAAGGAGGAGGCTGAGTCACTCAAGTCTGCTCTCGAGGAGGCAGGTGCTGAGGTTGAGCTTAAGTAGTCCGCTGCTTAATAAATTTTCAGACAACTCAGGTATAGAGTTTACTATGGTGTAAGCTCTATACCTTTTCTGGTCTAAAGATTGGGAGTGCCGATTGAGCTGAGCCCATTCTTTAGTAATTTGGATGCTCTCAATGTGTATATTGTTTACACTGAGGGCATTAGCGGGATAGTCCAAGCCCGCATTTCAGGGGTGCGCACCCCTTGAGTATACTCATTACATACAAAACTGATTTAAGATGTCCGCATCAAAACAACAACAAAGAATTAGCTTCTCTACGATCAAGAACAGGGTTCCTTATCCTGACTTGCTGGAGGTACAGCTTAAATCATTCCGCGATTTTTTCCAGATGGACACTACGGCCGAGAACCGCAAGAAGGAGGGCCTCTATAAAGTGTTCCAGGAGAATTTCCCCATTACAGATACCAGAAACAATTTCGTTCTGGAGTTCATAGATTACTATATCGACCCGCCCCGCTACTCAATCGAGGAGTGTTTGGAGCGTGGTTTGACTTACAGTGTTCCCCTCAAGGCCAAACTGAAGCTTTATTGTACGGATGACGAGCACGAGGATTTCGGTGTAGTTGTGCAGGATGTGTACTTCGGTACTATTCCCTACATGACCGACCGCGGTACCTTCGTCTTCAACGGTGCTGAGCGTGTTGTCGTATCTCAGTTGCACCGTTCTCCCGGTGTGTTCTTTGGTCAGAGCATGCACACCAACGGTACGAAGCTCTATTCTGCACGAATCATTCCTTTCAAGGGTTCGTGGATTGAGTTCGCTACCGACATCAATAATGTGATGTATGCTTATATCGACCGTAAGAAGAAGTTGCCCGTGACAACCTTGTTGCGCGCTATCGGCTTTGAGACAGATCAGCAGATTCTTGAGATATTTGACCTCGCCGACGAGATTAAGGTTACGAAGAGTAACTTGAAGAAGGCCGTAGGTCGCAAGTTGGCTGCCCGTATTCTCTCTACCCGTTTTGAGGATTTCGTAGATGAGGATACCGGTGAGGTTATGACCATTGAGCGTATCAATGTCATCGTAGACCGCGAGGTAGAGCTTTCTGAGGATCATATAGATGCTATTTTGGAGAGCGGCGTGAAGACTATTCTCTTGCACAAGGAGAATGCTTCGGGCGTAGATTTCTCGATTATATACAACACATTGCAGAAAGACCCATGTAACTCCGAAAAGGAGGCTGTCGTATATATCTATAGGCAGTTGCGCGCTTCGGAGCCACCCGATGAGGCTACAGCTCGCGATGTAATCGACAAGTTGTTCTTCTCGGACAAGCGTTACGACTTGGGTGAGGTAGGTCGCTATCGTATAAATACGAAGTTGAACCTCGACATTGATCCTGCAATTCGTATTTTGACTCGCGAGGATATTATTGAGATTATCAAGTATTTGATTCAGCTTATCAACTCAAAGGCGGAGGTTGATGATATTGACCACCTCTCGAATCGTCGTGTTCGTACCGTTGGTGAGCAGTTGGCAAACCAGTTCTCGGTAGGTTTCGTTCGCATGGCTCGAACAATTCGTGAGCGCATGAATGTTCGTGACAATGAGGTGTTTACGCCTATCGAGTTGATTAACGCCAAGACTTTGTCGAGCGTTGTGAACTCGTTCTTCGGTACGAGCCAGCTCTCGCAGTTCATGGACCAGATTAACCCCTTGGCTGAGATTACCCACAAGCGTCGTTTGTCGGCTTTGGGTCCCGGTGGTTTGTCGCGTGACCGTGCAGGTTTCGAGGTTCGAGATGTACACTACACCCACTACGGTCGTTTGTGTCCTATCGAGTCACCTGAGGGTCCGAACATCGGTCTTATCTCTTCGCTTTGCGTTTATGCGAAGATTTCGGACATGGGCTTTATCGAGACTCCTTATCGTTCGGTTGTGGATGGTAAGGTCGATGTTGATAACTCACATATCCAATACTATTCGGCCGAGTCGGAGGATGGCCACATCATCGCACAGTCGAATGAGCCTATGGATGATGAGGGTAACTTCCTTAATCCCGACCGTATCAAGGCTCGTGAGGGTGCCGATTTCCCTGTGGTTACAGATAAGGATGTGACATTGATGGATGTTGCACCTAACCAGATTGCCTCAATCGCGGCAAGTTTGATTCCTTTCTTGGAGCACGATGATGCTAACCGTGCGTTGATGGGTTCAAACATGATGCGTCAGGCCGTACCTTTGATTACATGTGAATCACCTATCGTCGGTACAGGTATCGAGAAGGATATGATTGTCGACAGCCGTATTCAGGTTATCGCCGAGGGCGATGGCGAGGTTGTTTTTGCCGATGCTACAAAGATTCAGATTAAGTATGACCGTACGGAGGATGAGATTATCAGCACATTTGCTCCCGAGGTTACTACATATGAGTTGCCACGCTTCCGTCGTACCAACCAGAATACTACCGTTACACTTAAGCCTACGGTTTTGACCGGTGAGCGCGTTTCGAAGGGTCAGATTCTTACCGAGGGTTATTCTACTCAGGCAGGAGAGTTGGCGTTGGGTCGTAACTTGAAGGTTGCGTTCATGCCCTGGAAGGGTTACAACTTCGAGGATGCTATCGTGATTTCGGAGCGTATCCAGCGTGAGGACATCTTCACTTCGGTACATGTGGATGAGTATATCATGGAGGTACGCGACACTAAGCGAGGTGTCGAGGAGCTTACATCCGATATTCCTAATGTCAGCGAGGATGCTACAAAGGATTTGGATGCAAATGGTATCATCCGTATTGGTGCGCAGGTTCACCCCGGTGATATTCTTATTGGTAAGATTACACCTAAGGGCGAGAGCGATCCTTCACCCGAGGAGAAGTTGTTGCGTGCAATCTTCGGTGATAAGGCCGGTGATGTAAAGGATGCGTCGTTGAAGGCTCAACCTTCATTACATGGTGTTGTTATCGACACTAAGCTATATAGCCATGCCCAGAAGGAGGGTAAGAAGAGTAAGGCTGCCGAGCGTGCGCAGCTCGAGCAGATTGACCAGAAGTTTGCCAAGGAGGTTGCCGAACTCACAAAGATACTTGTATCTAAGTTGTGGAAGGTAGTCGAGGGCAAGGTGGTTGCAAGCCTTACCGATTACTTCGGAGTGGAGTTGTATGCTCCGGGTACCAAGTTCACAATCAAGATGTTGGAGGATATTGCCACACGCGATGTAGATGAGAAGACGGGTGTTGTTGCCGGCTATCTCAACTTGGGTACTTGCAATTGGACTGGCGATGAGCACCTTGATAAGTTGATTGCTACTACCATTAATAATTATACTATCGAGTGGAAGAAGGCGGATGCTCGCATCAAGCGTGAGAAGTATAACCTCACGAATGGTGATGAGTTGCCAACATCGGGAGTTATCCAGATGGCTAAGGTCTACATCGCCAAGAAGCGTAAGCTTAAGGTGGGTGATAAGATGGCGGGTCGTCACGGTAACAAGGGTATCGTAGCTAAGATTGTTCGCGATGAGGATATGCCATTCTTGGAGGATGGTACAATCGTGGATATTTGCTTGAACCCGTTGGGTGTGCCTTCACGAATGAACCTTGGTCAGATTTACGAGACCGTACTCGGCTGGGCAGGTAAGGAGCTTGGTTTGAAGTTCGCAACACCTATCTTCGATGGTGCTTCGTTGGAGCAGATTAACGAGTATACAGCCCAGGCAGGCGTTCCTCGCAGTGGTCGTACCTATCTTTACGATGGTGGTACGGGCGAGAAGTTCGACCAGCCGGCTACCGTAGGTGTTATCTACATGCTTAAGTTGGGCCACATGATTGACGATAAGATGCACGCGCGTTCTATCGGTCCATACTCACTCATTACGCAGCAGCCATTGGGTGGTAAGGCACAGTTTGGTGGTCAGCGATTCGGAGAGATGGAGGTTTGGGCATTGGAGGGCTTCGGTGCTGCAAACATTCTTCAGGAGATTTTGACCATCAAGTCTGACGATGTCATGGGTCGTGCTAAGGCTTATGAGGCTATCGTTAAGGGTGACAACCTTCCTCGTCCGGGTGTTCCCGAGGCTATGAATGTGTTGTTGCACGAGTTGCGCGGTTTGGCATTGTCGGTTAAACTCGAATAATATTAAGTAGGTATAATAAATAAAGAGATTTGTAATATGGCAATTAAAGATAATAATAAGCAACACGGTTACAGCCACATTTCAATCGGCCTGGCCTCTCCCGAGGAGATTTTGGCGCAGTCGAGTGGTGAGGTGTTGAAGCCCGAGACAATCAACTATCGTACCTACAAGCCCGAGCGTGACGGTCTGTTCTGCGAGCGCATTTTCGGTCCTGTGAAGGATTATGAGTGCCATTGCGGTAAGTATAAGCGTATCCGTTATAAGGGTATCGTCTGCGACCGATGCGGTGGTGAGTTTACCGAGAAGAAAGTGCGTCGTGAGCGCATGGGCCACATCTCGTTGGTGGTTCCCGTAGTACACATTTGGTACTTCCGCTCATTGCCTTCAAAGATTGGCTATTTGTTGGGTATTCCTACCAAGAAGTTGGAGTCTATCATCTACTACGAGCGTTATGTCGTAATCAACGCCGGTGCCGCTGCCGAGCAGGGCATCGAGAAGTTGCAGACTTTGGCCGAGAAGGAGTATTTGGATGTTTTGGCAGCACTTCCTGCCGGCAACCAGGCTTTGTCGGATGACGACCCGAACAAGTTTGTAGCCAAGATGGGTGGTGAGGCTATCTACGAGTTGTTGCAGAAGGTTGATTTGGACTCAATGTCATACGCATTGCGTCACAAGGCATCGACCGAGACTTCGCAGCAGCGTAAGAGCGAGGCGTTGAAGCAGCTCAATGTCATTGAGTCGTTCCGCGCATCGAATGGTCTGAATAAGCCCGAGTGGATGGTCTTGAATGTCATTCCGGTTATTCCTCCCGAGTTGCGTCCTTTGGTGCCGCTGGATGGTGGTCGCTTCGCAACTTCGGACTTGAACGACTTGTATCGTCGAGTTATTATCCGTAACAACCGTCTGAAGCGATTGATCGAGATTAAGGCTCCGGAGGTTATCCTTCGTAACGAGAAGCGTATGTTGCAGGAGGCTGTCGATTCATTGTTCGACAACTCACGCAAGAGCAACGCCGTGAAGAACGAGTCAAATCGTCCTTTGAAGTCTTTGTCAGACTCGTTGAAGGGTAAGCAGGGTCGCTTCCGTCAGAATTTGCTCGGTAAGCGTGTCGATTACTCGGCTCGTTCGGTTATCGTCGTAGGTCCTGAGCTTAACATGCACGAGATGGGTATTCCAAAGGATATGGCGGCCGAGCTTTACAAGCCGTTTGTTATCCGTAAGCTCATCGAGCGCGGAATCGTTAAGACCGTTAAGTCGGCAAAGAAGATTATAGATAGAAAGGACCCCGTTATTTGGGGCATTTTGGAGAATGTCATCAAGGGTCATCCCGTATTGATGAACCGTGCTCCGACCCTTCACCGTTTGGGTATCCAGGCATTCCAGCCCAAGCTTATCGAGGGTAAGGCAATGCAGCTCCACCCGTTGGCATGTACGGCGTTCAACGCCGACTTCGACGGTGACCAGATGGCGGTACACTTGCCTTTGGGCAATGCCGCAATCTTGGAGGCTCAGCTCTTGATGTTGGGTTCGCACAATGTCTTGAACCCGGCGAATGGTGCGCCTATCACCGTGCCTTCACAGGATATGGTCTTGGGACTTTACTATATCACCAAGCCTCGCAAGGGCGTTAAGGGTGAGGGTCTTCGCTTCTATGGTCCCGAGGAGGCAATTATCGCCTACAATGAGAAGCGTGCTGCTTTGCATGCCGAGGTTAAGTGTGTGGTGCGTGATGTCGATGCCGAGGGCAATGAGTTCTATGAGTTGAAGGATACCACTATTGGTCGTATTCTCTTCAACCAGGTAGTTCCCGAGGAGGTAGGCTATATCAACACTATTTTGACGAAGAAGTCATTGCGTGACATCATCGCCGTAGTGATGAAGAAGGCGGGTGCCGATAAGGTTGCCAAGTTCTTGGACGATATCAAGAATATGGGTTACCGCATGGCGTTCCAGGGTGGTCTGTCGTTTAACCTTGATGCTGTGGTTATTCCTGAGTCAAAGCAGGAGTTGGTACAGGAGGGTTACGCTAAGGCGGATGCCATCATGGATGACTATAACATGGGTCTTATCACCAATAACGAGCGTTACAACCAGATTATTGATGTTTGGACCAACATTAACAATAAACTTACCAAGCAGGTTATCGACACCTTGATTAAGGACCAGGATGGTTTCAATCCTGTATATATGATGCTTGACTCAGGAGCCCGTGGTTCTAAGGAGCAGATTCGTCAGCTCTCTGGTATGCGTGGATTGATGGCAAAGCCTCAGAAGTCAGGTGTTGAGGGTGGTCAGCAGGTTATCGAGAACCCTATCCTCTCGAACTTTAAGGAGGGTCTTTCGGTGTTGGAGTATTTTATCTCTACACACGGTGCGCGTAAGGGTTTGGCCGATACCGCGTTGAAGACGGCCGATGCAGGTTACTTGACTCGTCGTTTGGTCGATGTAGCACAGGATGTAATCATCAACGAGGAGGATTGTGGTACATTGCGTGGTCTTACGGCTACCGCCATTAAGCGTAACGACGATGTTGTGCAGACATTGTATGACCGCATCTTGGGTCGTACAGCCTTGAACGATGTTATTCACCCGATTTCGGGCGAGATTATCTGCAAGGCCGGTGAGGAGATTACCGAGGATATTGCTAAGGCAATCGAGGAGTCACCTCTGGAGTCGGTAGAGATTCGTTCGGTGCTTACTTGCGAGGCGCGTCATGGCGTATGTGCTAAGTGTTATGGCCGCAACCTTGCAACTGCCCGCATGGTACAGAAGGGTGAGGTTGTAGGTGTCATCGCAGCACAGTCTATCGGTGAGCCGGGTACACAGCTTACACTTCGTACATTCCATGTCGGTGGTGTTGCGGGTGGCTCTACGGTTGAGACCAATGTTGTGTCGAAGTACGAGGGTCGCCTTGAGATTGACGAGTTGCGTACAATTAAGGGTAAGAACTCGGCCGGAGATGATACCAATATCGTTATTTCACGCCAGTCGGAGTTCCGCATCGTAGATCCTAAGACCGAGATAGTTCTCTATACTCACACATTGCCTTATGCTTCGTTGCTGTATGTAGCAGATGGCGCTATGGTGAAGAAGGGTGACCTTATTTGTGAGTGGGATCCATATAACGCAGTTATCATCGCCGAGACCGACGGTAAGGTTGCATTCGAGAACATTATCGAGGGTGTTACTTATCGCGACGAGCGCGACGAGCAGACAGGTCTTTCAGAGAAGGTGGTTATCGAGTCTAAGGACCGTACCAAGAACCCTGTTATCCATATCGTAAACAAGGAGGGCGAAGATGTCAAGGCTTACAACCTTCCCGTTACGGCTCACATCATGGTTAAGGACAATGGCAAGATTAAGGCCGGCGACATCCTTATCAAGATTCCTCGTGCCGTAGGTAAGGGCGGTGGCGATATCACGGGAGGTCTTCCTCGTGTTACCGAGCTCTTCGAGGCTCGTAACCCATCTAACCCCGCAATCGTGTCGGAGATTGATGGTGAGGTAACATTCGGTAAGATTAAGCGTGGTAATCGTGAGATTATCATCACCTCAAAGCAGGGCGATGTAATGAAGTACCTCGTACCATTGTCACGCCAGATTGTTGTTCAGGAGAACGACTATGTTAAGGCGGGTATGCCTTTGTCGGACGGTGCTATCACTCCGAGCGATATTTTGCGTATCCTCGGTCCTACCAAGGTTCAGGAGTATATCGTGAACGAGGTTCAGGAGGTGTACCGTATGCAGGGTGTGAAGATTAACGATAAGCACTTCGAGGTTATCGTTCGTCAGATGATGTCGAAGGTGAAGATTGAGGATCCGGGTGATTCACGCTTCTTCGAGGATCAGGTTGTAGATAAGTGGGAGTTCATGGATGTGAACGACGAGCTCTACGACAAGGTTGTAGTTGAGGATGCCGGAGATTCACAGAATGTCCAGCCCGGTCAGATTATCTCGATGCGTAAGTTGCGCGATGAGAACTCATCACTCAAGCGTCGTGATATGAAGACAGTGAAGGTTCGTGATATTGTTCCTGCAACATCAAATCAGGTGCTTCAGGGTATTACTCGTGCCGCATTGCAGACATCATCGTTTATCTCTGCAGCATCGTTCCAGGAGACTACCAAGGTCTTGAACGAGGCAGCTATTCAGGGTAAGGTCGATCCATTGGCAAACTTGAAGGAGAATGTCATCTGTGGTCACTTGATTCCCGGAGGTACAGGTCTTCGCGACTACGACGATTTGGTTGTAGGTTTGAAGGCCGATGTCGAGGGCTTTGCTCAGTCTACTGTGGAGTAATCCCGTATAAATATTTTGAGAGGTCGTTGCTCTGAGGAGTGACGACCTTTTTTTGTTAAGAGCAAAGAGCAAAGATGAAAGAGCAAAGATGAAAGAGCAAAGAGCAAAGATGAAAGAGCAAAGATGAAAGAGCAAAGATGAAAGAGCAAAGATGAAAGAGCAAAGATGAAAGAGCAAAGATGAAAGAGCAAAGATGAAAGAGCAAAGATGAAAGAGCAAAGATATATTGACTACTAAACATATAATTATGTAATTATATGATAAGAGTTGATGTCGCGAGCAGATATTTTTGATGATAAAACTATAAATTTAACTCTTTCATCTTTGCTCTTTCATCTTTCATCTTTTTATTATATCTTTGTAGTCGCCTATCAGAGGAGAAGGCGGTTTGGCTCTATAGTTCAAGGGATAGAACGGAGGTTTCCTAAACCTCAGATTCGCGTTCGAGTCGCGGTGGAGCTACATATTTTTGATTTTACGGAAGATATGAGAGTATTTCGTAGCGTTAAGGACCTCGGCAATTTGCAGGAGGCTCTAAAGGAGGCGGCCGAGATTAAGGCCGATAGATTTAAGTATCAAGAGTTGGGAAAGAATAAAACCGCACTCTTGATATTTTTCAATAATAGCTTGCGTACGCGCCTGTCGACTCAGAAGGCTGCGATGAATCTGGGTATGAATGTCATCGTGCTGGATGTTAATCAGGGCGCATGGAAGTTGGAAACGGAGCGTGGCGTGGTGATGGATGGCGACAAGAGCGAGCATCTGCTGGAGGCTATTCCCGTTATGGCAAGTTATTGCGACATTATCGGAGTGCGCTCGTTTGCAACTTTTGAGAGCCGCGAGAACGACTACGAGGAGAAGGTCTTGGAGCAATTTATAAAGTATTCGGGTAAGCCTGTGTTTTTTATGGAGAGTGCTACGGTGCATCCTTTGCAGTCTTTTGCCGACCTTATCACCATCGAGGAGTATAAGGAGCGCCAGCGCCCGAAGGTTGTCTTGACCTGGGCACCTCACCCGAAGGCTCTGCCGCAGGCTGTGCCCAATTCGTTTGCCGAGTGGATGAACGCTGCGGATGTCGATTTTGTGGTCACTCATCCCGAGGGTTATGAGTTGGACCCGCAGTTTGTGGGCAATGCACGCGTGGAGTACGACCAGATGAAGGCTTTTGAGGGGGCTGATTTTATCTATGCCAAGAATTGGAGCTGCCCCGGAGTGACGCGCCCCGAGGATTATGGCAAGATTTTATCGCAGGATATGAGCTGGACGGTGAGTGAGAGGCAAATGGCCGTTACGAACAACGCCTTCTTTATGCACTGCCTGCCCGTCAGACGCAATATGATTGTGACGGACGATGTTATCGAGTCACCTCGCTCGTTGGTTATCCCCGAGGCTGCGAATCGTGAGATTTCGGCTACGGTAGTGTTGAAGCGAATGTTGGAGAGCTTGTAATCTCGTAAGATTATATACTTTTTATGAGAAGTGGTTGCGCAAAATTTTGTTGTGCAACCATTTTTTTTGCACCATGCTGCATATTGGCGCGATGCTTACAATATGTAATCTATGTAGAGCGTTTTTGTGTTTGTTGTTAATGCTTTTGTGGTATAATATGTGCGAATGATAAATGAATGACTCGTTAATTAGAAAGTGTAAGTTGACATTTATGCAGAAAATATTCAATATTCCACATTAATTTGCATCTATATGCACAAAAATGGGGCAAAAAATGATATAATATTTGTATTATTAATAATTTTTATTAACTTTGTGGCGTCTTAAGTTACTAAATGTTAATTTTATGAATGTATCTGCAAAGGAATATGTTGAACAGTTTATGGCTGATGTGGTAGCCAAGAACCCCGGAGAGGTTGAGTTCCATCAGGCTGTACGCGAGGTTGTTGAGAGTGTTGCACCTTATGTGATGGAGAATCCGCAGCTTGTCAAGATGAAGGTTTTGGAGCGCATCGCAGAGCCAGAACGCGTGATAATGTTCCGAGTGCCATGGGTGAATGATAAGGGCGAGGTGATGATAAACCGCGGTTATCGAGTGCAGATGAATAGTGCGATAGGTCCCTATAAGGGCGGTATTCGTTTCCATGCGAGTGTGAACCTCAGCATCTTGAAGTTCCTGGCATTTGAGCAGACATTCAAAAATAGCCTTACTACGCTACCTATGGGTGGCGGTAAGGGTGGCTCGGATTTTAATCCGAAGGGCAAGTCAGAGATGGAGATTATGCGTTTCTGTCAGAGTTTTATGACCGAGCTCTATCGTCATATAGGCCACGATACCGATGTTCCTGCGGGAGATATTGGCGTCGGAGGTCGCGAGGTGGGTTATATGTTTGGTCAGTACAAGCGTTTGGCAAATGAGTTTACCGGAACGCTTACCGGCAAGGGCTTGAGCTTTGGTGGCTCACTCATTCGTCCCGAGGCTACGGGCTATGGTGCATGCTACTTTGGCGAGGCGATGTTGGCTACACGCGGCGAGTCGTACAAGGGCAAGGATGTGGTGATTTCCGGTTCGGGAAATGTTGCACAATATGCTGCCGAGAAGGCTTTGGCCTTGGGAGCAAGAGTGCTTACGATGTCGGATTCGAATGGTTATATCTACGACCCCGATGGTATCGACGAGGATAAGTTGCAATATATTTTCGAGCTAAAGAATATGTTGCGAGGTCGCATCAAGGAGTATGCGGTGAAGTATCCTACGGCGCATTATTTCGAGGGAGAGCGTCCCTGGGGTGTGAAGTGTGATATTGCTATGCCATGTGCTACGCAGAACGAGTTGAATGGTGAGCAGGCCGCAACTTTGATTGCCAATGGCTGTAGGTGTGTGGTTGAGGGAGCGAATATGCCCTCTACGCCCGAGGCTATCGAGATATTCCAGAAGGCAAAGATTCTCTACTCGCCGGGTAAGGCTTCGAATGCGGGAGGTGTGGCTACCTCGGGATTGGAGATGACACAGAACTCTATGCGTCTGAAGTGGAGTTCCGAGGAGGTAGATGCCAAGTTGCATGAGATTATGACGAAGATTCATGCCGTATGTGTCGAGTATGGCACGGAATCTGATGGATATGTCAATTATGTGAAGGGTGCCAATATCGCAGGCTTTATGACTGTGGCTGAGGCAATGCTGGCACAGGGAATTGTTTAGAAAAAGTTGGTTTATACCCATTGGGAGGGGATAAATTAAGTAAAATAGTAGGTTAGTTATTAGGTATTTGATTGGTCGCAATGTTTTTCGGAATGTTGCGACCGCTTTTTTACGAAAAAAAATGCTAACTTTGAGAGTGTTATTTAATAGCGATTATGAGTACAACGAGAGAGAATTGGCGACCGGGAACGATGATATATCCCGTACCGGCGGTGTTGGTGAGCTGCGGTGCTTCAGCCGAAGAGTATAACATGCTCACCGTGGCGTGGACCGGTACGATATGTAGTGAGCCTGCAATGTGTTATATTTCGGTGCGACCCGAGCGCCATTCGTATGAGATAATTAAGCGTACGGGCGAGTTCGTCATAAATCTTACGACATCGGCCTTGGCGCGTGCTACGGATTGGTGTGGCGTACGCTCGGGCAGGGATTACGATAAATTTAAGGAGATGGGTCTTACACCCATAGCTTCGGCCAAGGTTGCGGCTCCCACCGTTGCCGAGTCACCTGTGGCGATAGAGTGCCGTGTGAAGGAGATTATCCCTTTGGGCTCGCATGACATGTTTCTGGCCGAGGTGGTGAATGTGTCGGTCGACGAAACCCTGATTGACAAGGAGAGCGGTAAACTCGATTTGGAGCGTGCGCGATTATTGGCTTACAGCCATGGCGAATACTACGAACTGGGCAAGGCTTTGGGCCATTTTGGTTGGTCGGTGCGCAAGAAACCATATAAGAAACAGAAGAGATAAGCGAGGCCGGACTTGCGGTAAATTCACGGGTGGGCGTATGTCGATTTAGGGCATATGCCCACTTGTCGTTTGTATATGGGTATGCTTTTTGCATCTTCTGCGGTAAACGGAAAAGAGAGATGAAGATAATATGTGTGCTTATGCTCTTCATGGCCTGCCTCTATGATGTTAGGGCGCAGAGCCATGATGAGTTATTGGAGGCTTTTCGTCGTGGAACGCTCACCGCTGCGCAGGTTGAGAATCTTAAGCGCCAATATGGTATTTCCGATGCCCTCGCAGCCACAGCTATGTCGGATGTGCAGAGCCGTCGCCGCGATATGGTGGGTGGTGGGGAAAGTGCGACCGCGCCAAATAAGATGCCTGTTGTCGTGAATAATCAGCCTCAAGCGGCGGAATATCAATCTTCGGCTCTTCCTTGGCGGGATTCCTCAGCTATCGGCCGCGGGCCGATGAAAATATTCGGGCACGACATGTTTCAGAATCGGATGGGTGTCGTGGGGCCGAATATGAATATCGCAACCCCCGAAAATTATGTTTTGGGTCCGGGTGATGAACTTATTGTCGATTTGTGGGGCGATACGCAATCCTCCATGCGCATGGAGATTTCACCCGACGGGTATGTCGTTGTTTCGGATGTCGGTCCACTGATGCTTGCCGGACTTACCATCAAGCAGGCCGAGCGCAGGCTGCGAAATGCCATGTCGGCGGTATATGAGGGTCTTATGACGGGCGATGTCGAGATGATGCTCTCGCTCGGGCGTGTGCGCACGATAAGGGTGGATGTTGCGGGTGAAGTTCTTTCGCCGGGCTCTTACTCTCTGTCATCGTTGGCGACGCTTTTCGATGCCCTGCTTGCGGCCGGAGGTGTGAGTGATATAGGCTCGGTGCGACGCATCGGGCTGTATCGTTCGGGTAGGCAGGTTGCGAATGTAGACCTCTATAAATATATATTGTCGGGCGATAATCGGCAGGATGTTCACTTGCGCGATGGTGACCTGATAATCCTCGGGCCGCAAAAGTGTGTAGTGAGTATTGCGGGCGAGGTGCGCCGACCTATGAAATATGAGATGCTGGATGGGGAGTCGTTGTCGGATGCCATTGGCTATGCCGGTGGATTTTCCTCTGATGCCAATCGCCAAAGCATAGGTGTGGTGCGCCGTGGGGGAGGTCGTCGTGAATCGCATACCATTGATAGCGCGGCCTCGAGCTCCTTTGTGTTGGAGGATGGCGACTCTGTAAGAGTCGGAGGGGGAATAAATCGTTATGCCAATCGCGTAGAGGTGCAGGGCGCCGTTATGCGCGCGGGGTATTATGCTATTGATGAGGATGTGCAGACGCTAAAGCAGCTCCTTGGCCGAGCTGAGGGTTTGCGCGAAGATGCCTTCATGCCGCGAGCCGTTCTATATCGCGAGAAGGATGATTTTACCCGCGAGGTGGTTGCCATAGATTTGCAGGGGCTGATGTCGGGTGAGGTGGAGGATATTGCGCTGCGCCCGAACGACCGCTTCATCGTATCGTCGATAGATGATATGCGTGAGGAGTATACGGTCGGGATTTTTGGTGCTGTGAGCCATTCGGGTGATTATCCCTATGCCGAAAATATGACTATCGAGGATTTGATGGTTGCGGCCGGAGGTCTGCGTGAGTCCGCCTCGACGGCAAATATTACGGTCGTGCGCCGCATAAAGAGCCCCCATAGTCTGCGCACCCAAGAGCAGTTGTTCGAGATATTTGTTGTCGATGTAAATCGCGGCTTGTCGGTCAAGGAGGGAGAGTTTCGCTTAAAACCCTTTGACCAAGTCTTTGTGCGGCGTTCTCCGGTCTATATTACCCAAAGCAGCGTGACGGTTGAGGGCGAGGTGGCATTCGCCGGGCGTTACCCTTTGTCGCATCGAAATATGCGCCTCTCTGAGGTGGTGGCTGATGCCGGCTATCCCACTTCGGGTGCTTTTATCGAGGGGGCTTATCTGCTGCGTAAGATGACGCCTGAGGAGCGCATGCAGAGCGATGCACTTCAGCAGCTGATTGATATGCAACGAGGTAGAGGCGGCACTGATTCCTTAAGGATGAATGGCATAAATCTGTCGGAGGTCTATTCGGTAGGTATAAACCTTGCTGAGGCGCTGGCTCACCCGGGGAGTGATGCCGATGTGGTGTTACGCGACGGCGATGTGATTTCGGTGCCGCAATATAATGGTACGGTGAGGGTTATGGGGGCTGTGCTCTATCCCAATTCGGTGACATATGCCGAGGGTAAGCGCTTGAAATATTATGTCGATGCGGCCGGAGGCTTCGATAATCGTGCGCGCAGGCGAGGGGCGTTTGTGATATATATGAATGGCATGGTGTCGTCGGGCCTGTCGTCTGAGATTCGCCCCGGCTGCATTGTGGTTGTACCCTCAAAACTCCCGGTATCACCGCTTCGCTGGAACGATATTTTAGGCTTGGTGTCTTCGTCGGCATCTACCGCGGCACTTGTGATGTCGGCAATTAATGTGGCAAAATAGAGTAGGCGTATGCAGGGGGATTATCTCGTCGAAAAAGAGGTTGACTTGGTGGAGCAGATTCAGCGTTTGTGGCTCTGTCGGCGGCTTATAGTGTCGGTCGCGCTCCTATGTTTGATTGTGGGCTGCGTGGTTGCGTGGTTACTGCCCAAGCAGTATCGGGCGTGGTGTGAGGTTGTACCGCAAACCACATCCTCGGCCCGCATATCCAATCTCTCGTCGTTGGCGGCATTGGCAGGCATAAATTTAGCTCGCGTGGAGGAGGAGAGCGTGCTGTCACCCTATATTTATGAAAACATATTTGCAAGTGTGGCATTTCGCAAGCGTTTGTTGCAAACCAAGGTCTACTCGCTGCGGGATGGTGGGCGCGTAACGCTCTTTGACTACTTTTTGAGTGGCGCTGAAGTGAGGGAAGAGAATACTCAACTGCCGAGCGATTATCCGACGAAGATTGATGTAGTGTCGCATGCCGATTATATCTGCCTAAGGGAGTTGGAGAAGCGTGTTATGCTCACCCTTGACGATAGGCGGGGCTATCTTCAGCTCTCGGCGCTTATGCCCGAGCCGTTGCTTGCTGCCGAGGTGGCGCAAGCGGCATTGGAGCTATTGCAACGCGACATTATGCGGCTGAAGACCGAGAAGGTGCAGTCTAATCTCGAGTTCGTTAGGGAGCGTTATAATCAGGCTCGCCATGACTTTGAGCAGATACAGATGCAGCGTGCCACATTTCGCGACGCCAACCGTCATACAACGCGCCACACGGCACAAACCGCTTTGGAGAGATTGGATGCCGAATATTCGTTGGCGATGAACATATATAGCGAACTTGCCATGCAGTTGGAGCAGGCAAAAATCAAAGCCAAGGAGGAGATACCTCTATTGACGGTTATAAGTCCTGTGACGATACCTTTTCGTAAGGATAAGCCTCGCCGAATGATAATAATTTGTATATTTGCACTCGTCGGAGTTGTTCTGGGCTCATGTTTGGCTCTTGCTTTGCCAACGATAGCCCGCATCACCGGATATAGTTCTTTGCTTAGATTGTTACCACGCGAGGTGCTGCGTCCAACGCAGGCGGATGATGCCCAAATGTGGGCGAATAGGGATTTTGTATAGCTATGGATTGGAGTGTTGTGTATATGATGATTCTGCCTATGCTGGTTGCGATGTTGGTCGTTGTGGTCATACATCCGCTTCTGGTTAAGATTGCAAGGCGCAAACATATCGTGGATAACCCGTCGGCCCGCAAACTCAACAAGGAGCCTGTTCCGATATTGGGCGGTGTGGGGGTAGTGTGCGGCATATTATTCGGCATAGGCGTAACCATATGTTACGGCTTTGATGTGAATATTCCTGTTGCCGTGGTTATTGCTTTGGTCATTATGCTCTATACGGGTGTTGGCGATGATATTCTCGATTTCGAGCCTCGGCGGAAATTCGTGTTGCAGATTTTTGTTGTGTTGCTAATGATACTCTCTGCCGAAGTATATGTCGATAATCTGCATGGCGTGTGGGGCGTGGAGTATCTGCCGCGCATCTTATCGTTTGCACTGACATTGGTAGCCGCGGTTGGGGTTATCAACGCCATAAATCTCATAGATGGTGTGGATGGCCTTTGTGCTGTGTATGTGATTTTTGTAGCGCTTAGCTTGGGGCTTTTTCTGTTAGTTCGTGGCGATGTAGGATATGCTGTGATAGCTTTTGCGACGATAGGAGCATTAGTGCCGTTTGCGTTACATAATATGTATGGCACCAAATATAAGATGTTCTTAGGCGACGGAGGCTCGTTGGTGTTGGGGTTTATTGCCGCAATGTTGGCGCTGCGTGTGGTGCAGATAGGTAGTGGCGATATGGGCGTAAATGCCGAGGCATTTGCTTTCGCCGTGCTCTCGGTGCCGGTGTGTGACACTTTGAGGGTTATGGCGGTGCGCGTGGCACATGGGTACTCGCCATTTCGGCCCGATAAACGCCATCTGCATCATCAGTTCATCGCGCTGGGTTTGAGCCATCGCGTTACGACTTTTGCTGTTGTGGCATTGGGCGGAGTGGTTGTTGTGGTATTGTGGCTGAGTGCTATGGGCGGTGCCGCTGCCTCTGTGCAGCTGTGGACGGTGATTGCCGCAGGAGCTGTGGTCGTATGGGGCGCCTATTTTATGATGAGCTATATGTTAAACCACAACGATAGGTGGGTAATGGCTCTGCGTGGCAGGATGTTACGCTACGGCAATAAGCACCGAGGTGCTGTGGTGGAGCGGTTGCAAAGAGTATTGGATGATAAGGTTTAGAAAAATATTGTAATTTTGCGCAATGCGCATAGTTTTTAGATAGTAACGGACTCTTAAATAGATAAGATATGCCTAAGATTTCACAGCGTGCGGAGCTTATGCCTTCGTCGCCTATTCGTAAGTTGGTGCCTTTGGCAAATGCTGCTAAGGCTCGAGGTGTGAAGGTCTATCACCTCAATATCGGTCAGCCCGACCTGCCTACACCGGAGGAGGGCTTGGATGCTTTGCGAAATATCGACCTCAAGGTCTTGGAGTATAGTCCCAGCGACGGATTCCTGTCGCTCAGGGAGAAGTTGGTGGGATATTACGACCAGTATCAGATAAAACTCTCGCCCGACGATATTATCATCACAACGGGAGGCTCGGAGGCGGTGCTGTTTGCCTTTATGTCGTGCCTGAATCCGGGTGACGAGATAATCATTCCCGAACCTGCCTATGCCAATTATATGGCCTTCGCAATCTCGGCAGGAGCTGTTATTCGTACCGTCTCGACCTCGATTGAGGAGGGTTTCTCTCTGCCGAAGGTCGAGCAGTTCGAGGCGCTGATTAATGAGCGCACACGCGGAATACTTATCTGCAACCCCAACAACCCTACGGGCTACCTCTATACGCGCAAGGAGATGAATCAGATTCGCGACATGGTCAAGAAGTATGATTTGTTCCTCTTCTCCGACGAGGTCTATCGCGAATTTATCTATACAGGCTCGCCCTATATCTCGGCGTGCCACTTGGAGGGTATCGAGCAGAATGTGGTGCTGATTGACTCTGTGTCGAAGCGTTACTCGGAGTGCGGAATCCGCATCGGAGCGCTTATAACGAAGAATCGCGAGCTGCGCAATGCCGTGATGAAGTTCTGTCAGGCGCGCCTCAGTCCGCCACTTATCGGCCAGATTATCGCCGAAGCGTCGATTGATGCCCCCAGGGAGTATATGATTCATACCTACGAGGAGTATATCGAGCGCCGCAACTGCCTTGTGGATGGATTGAATAAAATCCCCGGAGTCTATTCGCCTATACCCATGGGAGCGTTTTATACGGTTGCCAGCCTGCCCATCGACGATAGCGATAAGTTCTGTGCTTGGTGCTTGTCGGAGTTTGAATACGAGGGCGAAACCGTGATGCTGGCCCCGGCGTCAGGATTCTACACCTCGCCCGACAAGGGCCGCAACGAGGTGCGTATAGCCTATGTGCTCAAGAAGGAGGATTTGCAGCGCGCACTATTTATCCTCGGCAAGGCTTTGGAGGCATATAATGCGAGATAAACCGACGCTGCGGAGCGAGAGCAGAGGGTGCTTGCACACTTTGCCGAGCCGCGAGGAGGAAAAGACCGCGCAGCGGGATTAAAGATAAAAGATAAAAGATGATGGGTCGCGCCAATAAGTTATGGCGCGACCCATTGTTATAGGCAGTCAAACAATAAAATATATCGCTATATTTATTGCAAATATCGTTAGAAATAATATCCGAGTGAGAATTGAAATCCCTTCATCTTGCTATTGCCCGAGGCGATGCCGTCGAACTTGCCTTTGCCGAAGTATTTGTAGTAGCGTGCATTGACATTGAATTTCCAGATGCGCACATCGGCACCGGCTGCAATACCCACGGGAGGACGCTTGAAATTCCACTTGGCGGTGATGGCATTCTCGGCATCTTTCCAAACGGAGCATTCTCCACCTGTGGAGGTGTAGAGTGCGAAGGTCGGTCCTGCCTGAAAAGTCAGAAAGCCCAACACCTCATACTCTAACATTACGGGGAGGTCGATTTTGCTAACCTTGACATTTGATTTGTGGATAGCTTGCGGCACCTCCGACTCCATTGCGATGTAGGAGTAGAGCAACTCGGGATGAATACCGAATTGGCGCCACTTAAGGTCTGCCTGCAATCCTGCCAAAACGCCTGTGCCGGGTTTGATGTCATAAACGGCAACCTTTTCGCCAATAAAATCATTTGAGTGATAGTTTACTCCCGCCTTGACTCCAAATTTGAATTTTGGAATGGCCTTGGTGCGAACTTGCGCCGACAGAGGCAGTGTCAGCAGTGCAAGAGAGATGATTAATAGTAGTCGTTTCATTGCCGATTTATATTAAAGTTTTCCACCCTTAGCACCCTTAGCACCCTTAGCACCTTTTGCGCCCGATGTGGTGTAGTTGAAGATATTCTCTTTGTAGCTTGTGACCTTAGTTGCCGAGTCGCGCTTACGCTGGAAGGCAATGTCCAAAAGTCGCTGCACAAGCTCGGGGAATGATACTCCCGAAGCCTCCCACAAGTAGAACGACAACGAGCCGGGGATGGTGTTAATCTCATTGACATAAATCTTGCCATCGGCCTCGTCAATCATAAAGTCGATGCGCGACACGCCGTCGCAGTTCAGAGTCTTGAAGGTCGCAACGGCAGTTTTGCGAATAAATGCCGTAACCTCGTCAGGCAGAATGGCAGGAATCTCGCGCAGCGTAGAACGCATACCCTCAGACTGCTTTGCGCCGCCTTTTGCGCCGCCCTTCGCTGCGCCACCTAAATATTTGTCGGCATAACTCAAAATCTCGCTGCTGCGGATAGGTGCTTCGCATACCGAAGCCTCGCAGTCGTAGTAGTTACCCAAAACCGAGCAGTTAATCTCCTTGAGTTGCGACACAAGATGCTCGACGATGATACGCTTTGAGTATGATGCGGCATTATCCACCGCCTCAATCAACTCTTCGCGGTTGTGTACGGCCGTGATGCCTACGCTCGAGCCCGAGTCGGCAGGCTTTACAATTACGGGGTAACCCAACTTCGCCTCGACCTTCTCGGTTACGGCCGTCTGGTTGTCGTACCACTCCTTGTCGCAGAACCATGTGTAGTCGATGACGGGGATGCCGCTCTCTTTGAGAATCATCTTCATCGTGATTTTGTCCATGCCGTTAGCCGAAGCCAGCACATTACAGCCTGCGTAGGGTATGCCGGTCATCTCAATCACGCCCTGGAACGAGCCGTCCTCGCAGTTGGTGCCGTGCAGGGCGGGCAGAATAACATCCAAAGTTGCGGCTATATCGCTACCAAAGAGTGATTTCTTTGCTTTATAGAGATTGTTGTCGCCAAATGTAGGGCGCAGATACACCTCGTCGCACGATTTATATAAAGCCTCCATATTGCGGTAGTTCTCGCTTTTGAGCAAGCTCTCGCCTGTATACCAGCGGCCCTGTTTCGATATGTAGATTGGAGTTACGCTATACTTCTCGGTGTCGATAGCGTTTATTGCCTGCAAAGCGGTCAATACCGAAATCTCGTTCTCGACAGAACGACCGCCAAAGATTACTCCTACATTGATTTTACTCTTCATTTCTATTTGGTTTTTTGTGTTTTTGCTATTTGAATGAGTCGGGAAGGTCATTTTCATACAAGACGACATCTCCCGCTCGAAGTGTCGATGTTAAATAAGCCAAAGCCTCACTCAGCGATGCCACCTCGAGGGTCTGTCCTTTCGGGAACTCCTTGTCGGCAAGACCGGCCACAATGGCTGCGCGATTCGTGAGATTGACCACAATGGCAATATCTGCCGCCTCGGCAATCTGTCGGCCCAATTCGCGGTTTAAGGCCTCCTGACGCTCGCCTAACTCAACAAAGCCCGGTGTTACCACTATGCGGCGACCGCCTTGCCCTCGCTCGAAGTGGTGCAACACCTCCAAAGCCATCTGCGCGCCCGCAGGATTGGAGTTGTAGGCGTCGTCGAGGATTGTAACACCTCCCGCAGCACGCTTGACGCTCAAGCGGTGCTCTATCTGCTCGATTTGGCGAATGGCGCGCTTTTGCAACGACTCGGGTATGTTGAGTTTATCGGCAACGGCTATGGCTGCCAACAAGTTAAGGATATTTCCGCGACCTGCCAGGCGAGTCGAGTAACCATCGCGAATATCTCCTCGGCAGTCGACATCGAACGATGTTTGCGTTGAGGCGTAGGCGATATTTGCAGCGCGATACTCTGCGTCGTGGTTATGTACGCCATATGTTACGAGGTTGGCGTGGCTGTGGTGATGTCCGATGCGTGATGCTATATGCTCCGAGTCGAGGTTTACGACACCCATACCATCCTTTGGCAGAGCATCAATCAACTCAAACTTTGTGCGGAAGATATTATCCACCGAGTGGAATGTCTCGAGGTGCATCTCGCCAACAGCCGTTACGATACCGATTATGGGGTGTACCAAATCGCAAATCTCCTTTATATCGCCCACCTGCTTGGCTCCCATCTCGACGATGAAAATCTGATGATAGGGCTTCAACTGCTCGCGAACGGTGCGGACAACACCCAAAGTGGTGTTAAAATTTCCGGGTGTCATCAGCACATTATATTGCTCGGAGAGTATGCGGTAGAGGTAATTCTTGGTTGAGGTCTTGCCGAAGCTGCCCGTAATGCCGATAATCGTAAGGTCGGGCATCGAACGCAATATGCGCTTCGCATCGTTGTAATACCAACGCGAAATAGCCGCCTCGATAGGCTTGTTTATAAGGTTTGCCAGGAGCATTAAAATCGGCATTACAAGTAGTAGCAGAGCCGAGCAAGCTATGTATTGCGGAATGAACGCCCACGCTAAGTATATGGCAATGGCGGAGAGCAAAAATGCTGTCAAAAACAGACGCTTCACTCGCATTGTGTAGACAATCGGGGTCTTATATTTTGAAGAAAACTCCCTGCACGCCAACACCAGCATAAAGATTGCCGAGAAGGGCAGGAACTTCGAATTTGCAAAAAATCCTACCACAGCCAACGCGAGAATTATCAAGCTGCGGATATGTTTGTGCCCCTCTCGAAACCAACGCGCGTAACGCTCCACGCGGTAGGAGTTGAGTTGGAACATCTGCACATCGTAACGCACTACGGCAGCCCACAGCAGGGCATATATCGGCCAAAATATAATGTTCTCTATCAACATATCTTATTTTGTCATTTCCTTATTCAAAAAACTCTCCAGGACCCTCAAAAAGAGCGGCATATTTTCCAGAAAAGCGAAGTGCCCTGCACCTGCTACCGTAACCAATCCCGCATCGGGAATCAGCTTTTCCATGCGCTTGGCATCGCTGAGTGGCGTCGCAGTGTCGTTTTCGCCCCAAAACAGCAAAGTCGAGGCCTCGATTCGTGGCATCAGGTGGCACAAATCCTCATTCACGACCTTCGACAATATCGCGCGCATCATGGGCGAGGCGTTGTTGTAATCCGAAGAGCCACTCTTTGCGCGACGCTGGTCGATAAATTCCTGCGCACGCTTCTTGCCCAAGAAAATCGGCGCAAGGCGCTTCATAAGTTTGAACGAGTAGACCTTCACATAGTATCGCAGGCTGCGCTTGGGTTTTACGCCGGCGGCATCGGTAAGGATAATTTTCTGCACCTTGTTGCGCGACGCAAAAACTATCGACACGCGCCCACCGAACGAGTGGCCTATCAGGATGGGGTTTTCAATCCCCTCATGTTTTAGGAGCGCCTCAACAGAGCGGGTATACTCCTCCACGCCCCACACCTCTTTGGGCTCGTCGCTCTGGCCAAAACCGGCAAAATCTACGGCTATGGTGCGGAAATGCTCCTCCGCCCACGCCTTAGCCACTCCGAATATATTACAGTCGCAGCCCCAGCCATGCAACAGCACAACCGCCTGCCCTGCGCCTCGATCGGTGTAGTGCAGCTTAACTCCCTCGTATGTGAAAAATTTATCCATGCCTATAATCACACAAAGTTAGTGTTTTTTTTCGATTTACACCATCAGTTGTGGCTTGTAATAAAACCAATAAAGTAAAAAAGACCGATTTCAAAGAAATCGGCCCTCAATTTTCTACTATATAGGATTATTTCGAGTTCATCACCTCGTTCTGGCGGGCGATACTCTCCAGGTGGATAGCCTCCAGAACGGTGCGAACAAAATCTTCGCTAAGGCCCATGCCGCGAGTCATCGACAACATACGACGGCAGATGTCCTCCCAGCGGTTGCTCTGCAAGATGGCTACATTGTTGGCCTTCTTGATTTTACCAATCTTCTCGGCGGTGCGCATACGCTCGCTCAAGAGTTCGAAGAGCTCCGAGTCAATCTGGTCAATCTGCTGACGGCAGAGATTCAACTCGCTGTTGAACTCGGGGTCGCTGGCGGTCTTGGCACGCCACATCACATTGTCAATCATGGTGATGCAGTCCTCGGGTGTCACCTGCTGCGAAGCGTCGCTCCACGCCTTGTCGGGTGAGCAGTGGCTCTCGATAATGAGTCCGTCGTAGCACAAGTCAGCGGCCTGCTGGGCTATGCCGTAGAGCAGCGGTCGGCAGCCACAGATGTGCGACGGGTCGCAAATCATCATCATGTCGGGGAAGCGGCTACGCATCTCGAAAATCATGTGCCACATGGGCGGATTGCGGTATTTGCTGTGACCGAAGTATGAGAAGCCACGATGAATAAGGCCAATGTTTTCGATGGGCACGCCCTCGTTAACCAAGCGATTCACAGCACCGGCCCACAAGCCGATGTCGGGCGTCATCGGGTTTTTGATAAGTATTGCCACATCCTTGTTGTCGTGAAGGCTCTCGGCAATCTCCTGCACGGCAAAGGGCGAAACAGTGGTGCGAGCACCAATCCACAATAAATCGACGCCATGTTTCAGCGCAATTTCGACATGCGAACGGTTGGCAACTTCAACGGCGATGGGTAGACCCGTGGCCTGCTTAACCTCATTTAGCCACTCCAAGCCTATCTCGCCAATACCCTCGAATGTGCCGGGGTTGGTGCGAGGTTTCCACACTCCGGCGCGTATGACATCTACACGCCCCGAGCGGGCGAGCGCCATGGCCGTTTCGATGGTTTGCTCCCTTGTCTCGGCGCTGCAAGGACCTGCTATGATAAGTGGGCGTTTTGCCCCAAGTTTGAACTTTTCCATAGTATTTGTTAGGCACTATGCTCTCCTTTGGGTGTAGTCTGAAAGGAGGAGCTATTTCAAAATTTCGCGGATTTTGTTGGCTCTCTGCATCGCCTCAATCAATCCCTCTTTATCGTCGCGCTCAATCATGCGACGCAAAATCTGCAACTGATGAATATGTTCGCGAAGAACATCCAAGATGTTATATTTGTTTCCCAAAAATATGGGTGCCCAGGTCTGCGGAAGGCTCTTTGCAAGACGCACCGTACTCTCGAAACCTCCTCCTGCCAAGTCGAAGATATGCTCCTCCTCGCGCTCCTTCTCCAAAACCGTCAGAGCAAGTGCGAAAGATGTGATGTGCGAGATATGTGACACATAGGCGCAATGGGTATCCTGCTCCTCGGCCGACATATAACGAATGGGCATCCCCAGCGTGTTGTATATCTTCTCGACCAACGCCAACGCATCCCTGTCGGAGGCTTCGCGCTCGCAGATAACCACTGTCCTACCCTTGAAGGCGTTGTGCTCGGCAGCCTCGGGACCACTGTTCTCGGTACCCCACATAGGGTGTGTCGCAACCAAGCGACCTCGATTTGGGTGCATCATCACCATCTCGCAGAGCTCTTGTTTTGTGGAGCCCATATCCATCAAAACCTGGTCGGGGCGTATGCGATTGAGGATTTTTATGGCCAGCGTAGGTATAATATCCACCGGTGTAGCCAATACTATAAGGTCGCTCTCGGCAAGAGCTATATCGAGCGTTGTGACTGCGTCGACCAATCCTAATTCGATGGCTTTATGGGCGTTGAGTTCAGAATGTTCAACGCCCACAACCCTTTCGCATAGATGCTTATCTTTGAGGCTCAACGCAAACGAGCCTCCGATAAGTCCCAGACCTATAACAGCTGCATTCATTATCTATGATATTACTTTACAAATCGACTCTTGACACGCTCGGCAGCCTCGGCCAAGCGGTCGGCGGGCATACAGAGCGAGATGCGGATATATTTCTCTCCCTCGCTACCGAAAATACCGCCCGGAGTTACGAATACATCGCACTCGTTGAGTACCTTGTCCGAGAAAGCGAAGCAATCGCCCTCGAAATCCTCGGGCATAGCGGCCCATACGAATAAGCCGGCCTGACCCTTCACATAGTTGCATCCGAGTGCATCCAAAAGCTCGTATCCATGTGCCTCGCGAGCGTAGTATGTGGCGTTGAGCTCATCGAACCACTCGTTACCCAAAGCCAAAGCCTCGGCAGCTGCCGCTTGTACGGGATAGAACATACCTGAGTCCATATTTGACTTAAAGCGGAGAATATCGCTTAGAATATCGGCACGACCTACTACCACACCTACACGCCAACCGGCCATAGAGTGGCCCTTACTTGTAGAGTTCATCTCGATAGCTACATCCCAAGCTCCGGGAATCGAAAGTATGCTGAGCTGGAGGTTGTTGCGAACGAAGCTGTATGGGTTGTCGTGTACGAGCAGGATGTTGTGCTTGCCGGCAAACTCAACCAACTTCTCGAACAACTCAACGGTAGGATGAGTTCCTGTGGGCATGTTGGGGTAGTTGACGAACATCAACTTCACGCGGCTCAAATCCTCCTTCTCAATCTCCTCGAAGTCGGGGTAGAAACCATTTGCCGCATTGAGGCGATACTCCAAAACCTCACCTCCGGCCAGAGTTACGGCTGCGCGGTAGGTAGGATAACCCGGATTGGGAACCAACACCTTGTCGCCCTCATCCAAAAATGCCATGCAGATGTGCATGATGCCCTCCTTTGAACCGAGCAAAGGCAAAACCTCATTCTTTGGGTTGAGTTTTACATTGTACCACTTCTCGTACCAGTCGGCATAAGCCTGACGCAAAAGCTCGCTACCGTTGTAGGGCTGATAAGCGTGTACATCGGGGCGCTGTGCCTCCTTGCCGAGGCGGTCGATAACGGCCTGTGCTGGTGGCATGTCGGGGCTACCGATACCCAAACTGATGATGTCGCGACCTGCTTTGCGCAACTCCGCTATTTCGCGGTTTTTCTTTGAAAAGTAATACTCCTTGATGCAATCCATGCGATGTGAAGGAGCAATCTCTACTCTTGCCATAGTGTGTGAAATTTTTAATTTGTTAATTCTATCGTATTTGTTATCTCTTTATCCTATTTCTCGATTTATAGTTTTTTTCTCGCTCTCTCGTTCGAGGTCCCTTTTCTCTTTCCTCTTTCCTCTTTCCTCTTTCCTCTTTCCTCTTTCCTCTTTCCTCTACTTCCCGCTGCGGTATACTCCGTAGACATGAATCTCCTCGGTGGCCTCATGCAGGCTGTTCAGATTGCGAATATAATCATCCAAACACGAAAATTCCAAATCTATATGGAAAAGATAGTGCCAAGGTTCGCTCGGAATGGGATAAGACTGCAACTTCGAGAGGTTTATGCCGTCGAGAGTGCTCAATGCCTTCAAAAGAGAGCCTTCGGCATGGTTGGTCTTGAAATATAGCGATGCTTTGTTGGCATCGGGTGCTATATCGTGGTCATATCGCTTGAGGACCATAAAACGGGTATAATTGCTCTTGATAGTGTTGATTTCGGGTGCAATTATCTTTAGCCCGTACATCTCGGCGGCGAGTTCGCTCGCGATTGCTGCCGTATGGCGCAAGCCCTTCTCGGCGATATGCTTGGCGCTGAGAGCCGTATCCTCCGATTCAATCAATTTCCAGGAGTGTGAGTCCAGATAATCGACACATTGCAGCAGAGCCATCGAGTGAGATTCCACTTCGCGAATATCCTCCAGCTCGACATCGGGCAAGACCATAAGGTTCTGCTTGATGGGCTGATAAACTTCGCCTGCAACTTGCAGATTTTCGTCTTGCAGGATGCTGTAATTGGGGATTATCGAGCCGGCGATAGAGTTTTCTATTGCCATAAGTCCCATGTCGGCCTCGCCGCATTTTACGGCCGTAGCTACCTCGCGGAATGTATCGCAGGGTAGAATTTCGATATCACGACCGAAATAATCTATCGCGGCAATGTGGTGGAAACACCCCTCGTATCCCTGTATTGCAATCTTCTGCATAGTGTCTGAATTATTCTCAATCAAAAATTAAAAAATCCCGACCATAACTAACTTAGGGTCAGGATTAAACTTTTATATGCAACTATTCTCTCATTAGCATACGACATCCTGACCGCTCATACGGTAAAAGTAAAATCGCTTAAAATAGAAAAAATAGTTAGTCATAATCGCTTTTGTTGTAATACGGATGCAAATATATCGCAAAAAGAGGATAAATCAAAATATAGAACCGGTAAATTGTGCGAAAATGTGCTCCGCGAGTGTATTTATCTGCTTTTACTCTACATACTTAATAACCTCCTTGTTGCGGGGACGCGCTTCGGGCTTTTCGTCGGCATAACCGATGCCTACGCAGAGCAGAGGCTCGTAGCCCTCACTGAAGCCGAGTGACGAGATAATAGGCTTGCCAACCTCCGAGTTGAGCCACATCAATGGGCCCATCATGCAAATCGAGCCCAACCCGAGCGACTGTGCCGCGAGCATCATATTTTCGGCCATAAGACCGCAATCTACCTGGGTGCAATGGCCCGGCTTGTGAGCCACGAATATTACGGCAGGGGCGTTGCGGAACATATTTTTGAAGTTGGGATTTTCAAGCTCCTTCTCGGCAGGAGTACCCTTTACACTCTGGCGATATGTGTCAGTTGCCTTGTCGAGCCACGCTTTGCTGTCGACGATTCTCACCTCCCACTGCTGGGCGTTCATTCCGTTGGGGGCGTTTATGCCGCACTCGGCAATCTTATCCAAAAGCTCGCGCGATACGGCCTCGTCGGTGTAGGCACGAATACTGCGACGAGCCATAATAGCCTCAATTACAGGGTTCTCTACCTCGCAGCAAGAGTTGCACTCGGCAGATTTCTTACATTCGTTGCAGCATGATGTCGCAGAAAAAAGGCAAATTGCAAATGCGAAGAATAGTTTTTTCATATGCGCTGATATTTTAAGGTTTATAAGCTTTATAGCTCTCTGACATCGACAATGCCGTTCATTACGGCGTAAATCGTAAGGCGTCCGATAGATTTCGAGCCAATCTTTTCGCTGATGTTGCGGCGGTGGAATATAACCGTCGGGGTCGAGATGTTCAGCCTGTCGGCAATCTCCTTGTTGATGTAGCCCTTGACAAGAAGTGCCAGGACATCCTTTTCGCGTTGCGATAGAGATAGCTCCTCGTCTTGCGGTAGCTGCTGGGGCTCATTGCCGTGCGACATGTGGGCCGCATTGAACATCGTGAGGAATATCTTCAACAGCTCACGCTCTGAGCGGTATAAATCTAAGCTGTGAAAGCCCTCGATGGTGTCAGCCTTACCCTCCGAGAGTACAATGCAGCGGCAGTGCGGAGCGCTAAAGAATGAAATGTTATCGCGTACGGTTTGGGCATCGACAAAGAAGTGAACCACATGTTGAGGCCCATCCTCCATAAACTCCTCCATCGAGTTGTAGGATGCTATATCCACCTCGCGGAACATGTGTACAAAAGGTGACATGTCGGCAAGGATACTCCTCATTGCAAGCCCACATAACGAATTTGGGTGTATGATTACAATCTTCATTCTATACATATGGCAAAGATAGTATATTTATGCGAAACTCAAAACTATAACTTATGATAGTTGTTGCGCGTGCGTATGTAAAGTACCTTTGTGGCGTAAAATAAAAAATAGAGATATGAAATTTATGTTTGCTGTGCTGGCTCTGTTGAGCGGCACGCCCGAAAATGTGAATGCCGTTGAGCAGCCCGACAGCCTTATGCAGGTGGTTGTAAATGAGGTATATGTCGAGGGTTATGCCACCAAACGACATTACAAATTGGAGCGAGAGCCCATATCATCTTCGGTTGTGGGCGAGAGCATGCTCTCTCGCGAGCATATACTATCGGTAAAGGATTTGTCGGCCTTGGTGCCCAACTTTTTCCAGCCCGACTATGGCTCGAAGATGACATCGTCGATTTATGTGCGTGGCTTCGGTGCCCGTATCGACCAACCTGTGATTGGAGTGACGGTCGATGGCGTACCTTATCTGAATAAGAACAACTACGACTTCGATATGTTGGATGTTGCCCGCATCGAGTTGTTGCGTGGCCCGCAGAGTACGCTCTATGGCCGAAATACTATGGGCGGACAGATGAATATCTATACTCTTTCGCCACTGAACTATGAGGGTGCAAGGGCTTCGTTGGAGTATGGCTCGGCCAACACTTTCCGAGGCAAGGCGTCGTATTATGGCCGCAGCGAGAGTGGTAAGTTCGGCTATATGGTCGGTGGATATTATAATCGCACCGACGGCTTTTTCGAAAATGCCTACAATGGCGAAACGGTCGATTGGGGCTCATCGAGCGGTGGCCGCGTGCGTTTGGTTGGCCGCTTGGGCCGAGGCTGGGAGTTGGAGAATATCGCCCAGATAAGCTATGCTGACGAAGGCGGCTATGCCTACGCTAAGTATGATGCAGAGAAGGGTAGTGCCGATAAGGTGAATTACAACCACCCGAGCCGCTATATGAGAATGAATATCAGCGATGGGTTGATTCTCTCGCACGCGGGCGAAAAATATAAGTTTACGGCGACGACATCTTATCAATATACGCACGATAAGATGAATATCGACAACGACTTTACGCCCGAGGAGATGTTTACCCTCATTCAGGAGCAGCGTGAGCACGCCGTAACGGAGGATATCGTTTTCCGTACCAACGAGGGTGACCGCCGTTGGAAGTGGCTGACAGGCGTTTACGGATTTTATAAGACGATAGATATGTCAGCTCCGGTGAGTTTCCAGCAGGATGGTATCAGCAACCTTATCTTAGGTAATATGCCGGCTATGGTAAAGCAATTTTTGACGATTAATCCGTTCGATTTGGAGAGTGATTTCGATATTCCGACCTATGGTGCGGCCGTATATCATGAGTCGTCGCTTCGTGCCGGTAAGCGTTGGCGTTTTACCGCAGGTCTGCGTCTGGATTACGAAAAATCGACGATGGATTACGATAACTTCTCGGAGGTAATATATTCGTTTAATATGCCGGCAATGCGCCCAGGAATGAGTCCGATAGATATCAATAACAAACCGGTCGTAGTTAAGATGCAGGGCAAGGAGGAGTTGGACTTCTTGGAGATGTTGCCCAAGGTGGCGGTGAATTTCACTACGGGCGTGGGTGATTTGTATGCTACCGCAACGCGCGGATATAAGGCGGGTGGATTCAATACCCAGATATTCTCGGATATACTGCAAAACAAGATGAAAACAGCCCTTATGGCGGATGCTATGGGCAGCATGGGCGGCATGGGTGGCGGTCAAGGCGGCCGACCCTCTGCGCAGGCCGGCGGAGAGCCTTCGGGTCAGCCTTCGGCGACACCCTCTTATGACGAGGCTTCGGTTACGACCTATAAGCCCGAGTATAGCTGGAACTATGAGGTGGGTGGCCATCTGAAATTTGCCAAAGGTCGCGTGGGCGTTGATTTTGCCGCCTTTTGGATTGAGTGCCGCGACCAGCAGCTTACGGTCTTCCCCGATGGTCAGGCTACGGGCCGTATGATGTCAAATGCGGGCCGCTCGCGCAGCCGTGGTGCCGAGATTTCGGCGTCGTGGGATATGCTGCGACTGATGTCGATGAGCCATTTGCGCCTGACGGCAAATTATGGCTTTACCCACGCCAAGTTCGTTGAGTATGATGATTTTGTCGATGTGGTTAATGCCGAGGGCAAAGCAGAGCGTGTTGAGGTCAGCTATGCGGGCAATTATCTCCCATACTCACCGCAGCACACCGCTTCGGTTGGCTTGGCTTATAGTTGCTGGATAGGTGGCCGCGTGCTCGATGAGATTACAGTGTCGGCCTCTTGGCAGGGTGCGGGCAAGATTTACTGGAACGAGGCAAATACCCTCTCGCAGAACTTCTACTCGCAACTTAACGCCTCGTTGGAGTTGCGTAAGGGCGATTTCTCACTCGGCCTATGGGGCAAGAACCTCACCGATACCGAGTTCAACACCTTCTATTTCCGCTCGGTGGGTAACGACTTCATAAGCCCGGGCAAACCCATTCGCTGGGGCATCTCCCTCGGCTTCGCGATGTAATGTTTTGTATATTAATAGTATAATTAGAGCCAAGTTTCCTGCTAAAGGTACTTGGCTCTAATTTATTAGTATTCTGTTTGTTGAATCTCTGTGTGGCGAGGCGGTGGAAGGTCCTACTGCATCTCCTTGATTGATTCGATGCCGTTGCGCGAAATGGATACGCGGAAGCGTTTGTAGTCGGTGCGGTCGTCGTATTGGTACTGCATGACGATGTTGAGGAAATAGACCTTTTTGCAGTCAATGCGCTGCAAGGAGTTATCCTTGTCGAGAATATGCAAAGGTACATACGGGTTATCCATCTTTTGAATATAGTTGCTGATATTCAGGCGGATAATGTCGTTTATGCCGTCGGTATGGTAGACATTGTTTGCCTCCAAACGCTCGCGGTCGATATGCACCCATTTGCGATACAACATAACATTGTCGTCGTGGATAGATTTCTCGGCGGGCGAGATAGGTGCCTTATGTCGCAGCTGCATCACTTCGTTGGGGATGTTTTGCTGCTGCAGGAAATCGACACCCTCCTTAATCCATCCGATATTCTGCTCCTTGATGTTGATTTTAGCCTTGTTATCGAAATATTTGCTGCCTTTGCGGTGGGCGAAATAGTAACGCGCCAACTCCTTTATGCGGTCCTTACCCATGTAGCTTATAACAAGCACGATAAAGAATGGCCAAGTGAGGTTGCCGAAGCGTTGCTGGAAGTAGAAGCTTACAATCGTGGCGAAAATCATCGACAGACCCGCGGCGATGCTGTAATATAGCTGCTCAACCATCACTCCATCGCGTTTCTTCGGCACGCGAAGGTAGAGGGCGCTCTCGACATACTTTTTCAATACGCCGTGTGAATAAATCAAATCGCGATTTTCCAGCCTGTCATCCTCCTTAACCGAGAGGTAGCCCATCTGCTTGCGATATTGCTGCTCGTCGCGTATCAGGGCCGACAATAGGGCAATTTCCTCGGTGTAGAGCTCTTTTTTGTGCGATAGATGCGTTATGAGTCGGAAGGTGTATTGATTGAGCATGTAGCTCATAAATTCATCTCCAAAGCCGAAGCAATCCATCATCTGCTTGCTCACGCGCGGAGTATTGATGATATTGCGCAGGGCGCGATACTCCTTGAGAATACACCGTATGTTTTTGACATACTCCTTGCTCAAAAAGCGCACATCCTCTTCGCGTTGGTCATTGACGCATATATGCCCGACCTCTTCGCGCATGGCGCTCTTCACAATAGCCGAGAAAATCTTGATTTGAGATTCATATTCGGCAACGGCTGTGCGTGTCGGGTCGGAGGAGAGATGCTCGAAAGCCTCGCGCAGATATTTTAGAGGTGTAGCCTCGCCCGAAGCGATATTGCGCAGCAAGAAGCGTGGCGTTATTAATCGCACATTCGACTTTACATCGCGATAAAAATCGGACTTTGAGTATGTTGTGGGCGTTATATCTAAACTCGATGGCACGAAAATCCACATATAGACCGAAAAGTCGTTATGGCGAGTTTTGCGGCGCGTAACGAAACCCACCTTGAACTCGATAGAGAATTTGTCGTGTATCTTTGTCGTTATATCAATCATAGCCCCTTAACTTCTTATATCCTAAAAGAATAGACCCTCGGTGTAACCCAACCAGCGGAGTACGGTTTCGCCCCAGAGGATAATCATCGCCCAACCGATGAGCATCATTGTAAAGCCGAAACGGAAAGTGTCGCTCCAGCTGTAATGGTTGGTGGTGTAGAGCAGTGCCGCAGGCTTTGAGTTGAATGGCAACACATAAACATGCTCGATAAGCAACGCTACGGGGAATGCAAGGCTCATAATCGGATAGCCGAACTTCTGTGCCACGCCGATAGCGATAGGCACGAAAATCAGCGCTCGCATGGTCTTCGACTGGAACAGCAGAGCCGAGAAGAGCATCATGCCCGTAAGCAGCAGATACAACACCCAGAAAGGTGTGTTCTCGGTGACGCCTAAGCTGTTGAACATCACATCGACCATGCTCTTTGGCAGGGCCGTAGCGTCCAAGCCCGCGCCGATAGCATAAGCTCCGGCCGAGAAGAGCATCAGGTGCCAAGGAATATCCACATCGTTCCACTTAACTACGCCCACACCCGGCAACAATGCAATAACAGCACCAATAAATGCAACGGTTGTAGCATCTATGCCGTGTAGCTTGTCGGTTGCCCACATAATCAACACGCCGACAAAGATGGCGATAGACTTCCACTCCTCTATGTTCATCTTGCCCATAGAGTCCAACTCCTCGCGAAGTTTCACCAATCCGCCCTCGATTTGGGGCTTGCGCTGCTCCTTGGGAATGGGGAATATAAGTTTCACACCGACAAACCAGCCGATGAAGAGCAGAATGATTGCTAACGGGAAGGCTGCCGCAAACCAGTCGCTGTAACTTAGCGAGGTGATACCCAAAGCTCCGCCAATAAGCGATGCGGCCAAGAGATTTGCTCCCGAGCCTGTCAGGAAACCACTTGCGCCTATGTTTACCTGGAAGAGGTTCTGCAAGACGATGTTTCGGCCGAAGTTGTTGCGGTTGCCGTTCGACGCACCATATACAGCCGCTACGACCATAAAGATAGGCAACAGGATAGCCGCCTTAACGGTCGTTGCCGAGATAAATGCCGAAAGAACAACATTTATCACAAGGAAGCTGAAAAATACGCCACTTGCCGAGTGTCCGAACTTTAGGACAAACCACAGCGCCAAGCGTTTTGCTGCGCGCGTCTTGACGAGCATTGAAGCCAGCACGAACGACAGGATATTGAGCCACATTACGGGGTGACCCAACTGGGCAAAGGCCTCCTTTTGCGTAGTAACCTCTGTCAGCACCAAGCCCAAGATAACGAGCAGGGCCGTCAAATAGTTCGGCACCGACTCGGTAATCCACAAGATGATGGCTGCCAGGAAGATAGCCAACATCGCATAGTTCGCACGCGTAAAGTCATCAAAACCTCTCTCCTGGATAAACTTCGCTGCTTTCTTCACATTTTGTGCCGGTGCAGGTTGCTCGACGCTTACAGTACCGTCGGCATTCTCGGTGACAATCTCGGTAGGGATAAAATCGCTCTCTTTTAAGTTGTCGATAAACGGTATATCCACAACCCAATAGACCAATACAAAAGCCAAAATAGCCAAAGGTCCTCCCAAGCGTGCCATCCACCTTTCGAAAGTGGATTTCTCCATCTTGGGGAGTTTCTCGATTTTATAGTTGTTCATATCCAGCGGATCGAACTGCTGCGCCTCCTGCTTAATATCCTGAGTCATCTTTGCGGAATGTTTAGGTTAAAAATGGAGGGGAGCTCGAACTCCCCTCCGAAAGTTTAGAAGATTACTTCCAGTTTTTGTAAGGGTTCTTCATGAGCATCGAGTTGTAATACTTCACATCGCCCGTAACCTCCTCGCCCAACCATGCAGGCTTAACGAAGGCCTCGTCCTCAGAAGAGAGCTCCACCTCGGCAACGGTCAAACCGTCGTTATCGCCGTAGAACTCATCCACCTCGAAAGTATGCTCACCCGACTTAACCAAATAACGGGTCTTGTCAATCACTCCGGGCTCGCAGATAGCCAACAACTGCTCTGCCTCCTCGGTGGGAATCTCCTTCTCCCACTCGAAACGGCTTGCGCCGCTCTGGTTACCGATACCCTTGATTGTGATGAAGCCCTTGTCGCCCTTGACGCGTACGCGAACGGTGCGCTCGGGAACTGAACTCAAATAACCCTGAATGATGCGTGTCGATTTGCTCACCTCGGCCTTGAAATCGCCCGCAACCAAGAATTTTCTTTCAATCTCCTGTGCCATAACTCCTACTCGTTAGCCAAAGGCTTGTTAGACATTCCGATAACTCGCTTGATAGCCTGCAAGTAGTTGATATTCTCAACGCCCTCCAATCCTACATCGGCGATAGTCTTCTTGATATCCTCAATCTCGGTCGACTCCGAGTTGATTGTAACGACCTTCGCACCATTGATAAGCACATTACCCACCTCGCAGATAGTGTCGTTGACCATATAGCCGAAACGCTGCTTGTGTACGCGCACAGCTGCCAAATCGGGGTTAGCCTCGACCATAGAGATAAACTCCTCGTAGGTGTAGGTATCTTTTGTCAATTCGGGCATCTCAACCATAAATGCGGGGAATACCTCCTCCTTCAACACCTGAGCCGAGATAGGGAACTCGCCCTTCATCAAAGGATTCCACTGCTCCAAACCATCTACGGTCTGAACATAGGTCTTGATATCCATCTTGCCGTCACGAATCTTGGTATTGTTGATGTCGTTGGTGCGTGAAATAATATAAATCTCGTCGCTGTGACGCTCCCACACCTTCTCGGGTACGGGTGCAGACAAACGCGCCATACGCTTGTGTGCCTCGCAGAAGCACTGACCGAAAGAGCGGAACTCAAAACGAGGTTTTGAGATAGCGCCAATCTCCATTTTCTCTTTTGCCATTATAGTATAAATTAAATAAAATGTATTTTCGGAAGAAAGAGGCTGTCGCAGTTATCCCGACAGCCTCGTAAAAATTTATGCCTGTGCCTCGTTCTCAATCGCACCTGTTGATTCGCCATTGGCTGCACCAGGAGTAGGAACAGCATAAGCCCACTCACCTGTACCATTGGGAACGCGTGAGAATGATGCCTCCTTATTCTCAGGAAGAGACTCCTCGTCGAAAGGATCAACATCAGCACCACGAACAAACTTGTCAACCACAACGCCCTCGGCATTTACCAACTCAAACTTCACACCCTTCTTTGCAGAAAGACCGGCATTGAAACCTGCAACGGGGTCAGTCTGGTCAGCACCCAAAACGATATAAGCATCAACAGCGATAGTTGTGTTCTCGGGAGCAGTCCAGACGACATCATACTTACCGGCAACATCTACAGCGTCAGCAGCATACTTACGGATAGTCCAACCTGCGAGGTTACCCTCAGCCTCACCGGCATTGTAGAGCTCGATAAACTTGTTGGCAGGATTGCCACCCCACTCAACCTTGTTACCGCACAACTCGTTGAAAACAACCTTGGACTCCTTTGCGGGAGCAGGAACATCGCCATTACCAACCAAAGTGGGGTCTACTGTAGCGCCCTCGCCATTGTTCAACGCACCGGGAGTAGCGGTAGGAGTCATCATAAATGCACCTGTACCATCGGGGATACGGCTCCAAGAACCTTTGTTGTTATCCAAACCCTGATCGCCCCAAGCAGAGCCCTTCTCGCCACGCTGGAATGTATCGAGTTTCGCGCCGCCCTTAGCCTCGGGAGCATACAACTCAACGATAACTGACTTCTTTGCAGAGAAACCTGAAGAGAATCCGTCGGGAGTAGTACCCTTCGCACCTACGACAGCGTAAACACCCTTAGCAGGAACCTTCATGCCCTTCTTACCTACCCAGCACTCCTCTTCGTCCTTGTGAAGAACTACGCCTTCGAGGTCAATCTCCTGTGTGCCCTTGTTGTAAATCTCAATAAACTTCTCGTTATCCTCACCGGCACCATACAACTCGTTAAGTACCAACTGTGAGTAGTCGTAAACCACTTCGGGCTCCTTCTCGGGAACAAGTGCGTTGGGATCCATTTCGTCCTTTACGCAGGCATTAAGTGCAACCAATGCCAATGCGGCAAACAATATCTTTTTCATAATCATAAATCTCTTTATAGTTAAACAATTAGAACGCTACCTGGAAACGCAATGCAAGCATATTGTAATCTACACCGCCCTTACCATTTGCTGCAACAACCTTTGCAGGGTTCTTTGTAGGCTCACCCTTGAGGTCATAGCCTACATAGCTCTTGCCCTTCGCGTTTGCATAACGGTCGTTGTTGTTGTGCTGGAAGTTGAGCATAATCTTCACATTCTTGATGGGGTAGTAGTTCAAACCAATAGCCCAAGCCTCTGATGAACCACCGAGAATATCAGACTCTGAAGCCTTTGTGTTGAAAAGCTTACCTGTGTTGAAGTCGCAGTAGTCGTAACGAGCTGTGAGCTCCAAGTTACCCCACTTATGCTCGCTTGTAGTACGAGTGTACTTCGCACCACCGGCATCGTAGTTCTGCTTGCCACCGAAGAGCAAGAAACCACCCTCAACATACCAACCCTGTGCCCACTGAGTAGGAATATCGTTAACTGCACGGTCGAGATACATACCGCGAGCGATGAATGCAGACTCTACGCGAAGCTTGTTCCAGTGACCTGCCAACTCAACAGTCCATGCCACCTCGTGATCCAAGCCCTTAACATCGTCGGTATCGAGATACTTCTTGCGGTTGATGTTGGTAGAGTTACGAGAGCTGTAACGACCTACGAAATAGCCATCGGTAGAGGTAAGTTTGGGGTTACGATAAGAGAAAGCGCCACCAATGTGCAATGAAGCATTCTCCTGCTTGTGCAAGGGGCGGAATACTACCTTACCGGTGTAAGAGAGGCCCTCGTTGTAACCGTAATCCTTGTTACCGTCCTCCATAGCAGTCTGCTCCTCGGCACCCTTAAGCTCGGGACCAAATACACCACCTGATACCCAGAACCAACTGTGAGCATACTTTACATTCAAACCGAGGTGACGCGAAGGAGCCAATGATGTAACCATAGGACGCTCCATGAACATCAAATAACGAGATGTTGTGTTACGGCTGAGAGAGAAGTTCTCCTTGAAGTTACCGGCCTTAACCTCCAAACCCTTAACGCCATTGAATGCTACATAAGCATCCTTAATCTCGGGCATACCGCTTGTCCAATCGGTATCAATCTCACCATACCAGTTCTTGTCCAACTGGGCCTTAACGGCAAAACGGGCACGACGGATTGACATACCATTACCGATATGGCTGGTGTTGTTTTTGCCACCAATCTCCTTGGCGCAGAAATCGGGCGCACCGAAATATACGGCAGCGTCGGCCTGAATACGAACATCAAACCACATTTTGTAGTTGGCCTCCTTGTTCTGGAAAACAAGGATACCATCCTGTACTGATGCGTTGACGGGCAAAGCCTTAACCTCCTGACCATACTGATTAACCTCAGTCTTCACGGGCTCCTGTGCAGATGCACTTACACCAAAGCATACGAGTGCTAATGAAAGTAAAAGTTTTTTCATCTTGTTTTTGTTTAAGTTATTAATTAGTGTCGTAATTTTGTGTTTACTAAATACATAAGATTTAGATTTGCAAATGTAATTGGCAAATGTTACAAAAATGTAATCTAAAAATTAAATTAATATTAATTCAAAAATTAAGTGTTAGAGTCGTCCTCGATGTTGATAAAATCGCTTCAACAGATTAATCTATTGATAAGTATAATACAAATTTACCTATTTTTTTAAGAAAAACAATGCTTTGCGATAATTTTTTGATAGACATTATCTGTGTCTTAATGTTATCGCGGCCAAATAGTGTATACGGGATAAAGAAAATCCCCGCAACGAGTGGGTTGTCGGGGATTAAGTGAAAAGTTATGCTCTGAGGCTATTTTTCACGGCTGTCGCGCCACTCAACAATCTCGGGCGAGAGTTCATCCTCGCGGTCAATCCATAGGCCTTGGCGCATCATGCGCTCCTTGTAGCGGTCCATCTTCTCGACAATACGGAATGTGGGACGACGGCGCTCGCCGGTAGATTCGCGCTTAGAGGGTCGAATCGTGCGGTTGAAGATATTTTCACGCGTGGGACGCAACTCCGGAACCCACTTGAAATTGGGCAGGCGTCGCATCTGGTCCTCGGGAATAAGGGCTATGGGGTAGAATTCAAACGGCACATCGTTACGATATGTGATGCCGACCACCTCCTTATCCTCGATGAAGAACGATGCCGAGGCACTCTCTAAGTAGACCAATTCGGTGACAATGGCCGACTTTTCGTCTTCGCGTTGGAAATATATGGTCTGCACATTGCCATCTACATCGTTGCGATATATCTCATTATCACGGAAATAGGCGGTCATTTGCTTACCCGTAACCTGATTGTAATAGCTGGTGTCAATCTCCGCGACCATAATCGGATTTTCGAGGAACTCGGCGCGCAGCAGCTGCTGATTTGCCGTATAGGCATCGACCTGAGCAGCGGCAATCTGGTTATTGCTATTCCACATCACAGGCTCAATATACATATGTATAATAGAGTCGGTGTCGCTACTTACCAGCGAATCGCATATAGCTTGAGCGTCAGAGCGATAGATTCTTACCTTGCGATAAGCCTTGACCAAGCGGTAGAGGCTGTCTACGGCGGTGGAATCGGCGCTGAGTGAGTCGATTTCGCCCGTTGAAAGGGAGTCTGTCGCCAACGAATCGGTTATCAACTCTCTTTGGCTTGTGCTGTCCGTAGCAAGAGTATCCGACCCCTCGTACATAAAGTCGGGCAGTGAATCCGACAAGATTTTTTCGCGCTCCAACATAGCCATCGAATCGGCAGCGTCCAAAGCCGAAACATCTTTACCCTTGGCCAAAAGTTTTGCTCGCTTCTCGGCACGACGCGTAGAGTCCTTCGCTAAGCGTGCCATCTCCCTCTCGCGATTCAGCTCAAATTCGGCAACAATCTTTGCTCGACGAGCCATACCTATCGAGTCGAGTTCCTTTTTGCGGGCAATCATCGCAGCGCGCTTCTGCTCCTCTTTGGCGCGTTTCTCCAACGACTTAAAGTATGCTTTGCGCTCCTTTACCGTCAAGGTGTCCAATCTCAAAGAGTCCATGGCAAGTGAGTCCATTGCCAAAGAATCCATTGCAAGTGAGTCCATAGCGAGCGAATCTCTCTCCAAAGGTGGTATTTGCAAAGAGTCGGGTAGGGTAGCCGTATTGCCGATTGTATCACCTTCAGGCGTAGTGAACTCCGCCTCGGCCTGCTGAACCTCCTCGGTTTGCTTCACTTCTTCAGTTTGCTTCATCTCCTCGGCCTGCTTTACCTCTTCGGCTTGCTGAGCCTTTGCTTGAATAGTAGCCGTAGCATCTGCTTTATTATCCTGAACCGCTTCTACGGTCTGCTCTACGGTCTGCTCTACAGGCTGCTCCTTCGTCTGCTCTATGGTTTGCTCCTTTAGCTCCTCCTTCTCTGCCTTTTCGGCTTTGCGTGCCTTTTCCGCTCGTTTTGCCCGCTTTGAAGTTTTTGCCTCCTTGTTATCTGCGGCTTGAACTGTGGTTGTGTCCTGTTTTGCAGTGTCTGCGGCGCTCTTATCCTCAATAAGTCCGGTAGCTATGCTATCAATAGAGGGAGCTATCGTATCGGCTGCGCGACGCAATGAGTCTTGTAGTGCCTCGGCAGCTTGAATGGAGTCTTGCGTGATGCGATAGAGTGAATCGCGCACAGCTTGCTCCTGAAGGAATTGTTTGCGGCGCTCCAACAACTCCTCGCGCTCCTTTATGGCCTTTTCGGCGGCTGCAACAGAGTCGGCAACCTCTTTGCGGCGAGCCTCGCGCGCCTCCTCCAAGCGCGAAATTGTGAGGAACTGCATCGTGTCGGCACTCATAAAGACGCTGTCGCCCTGCTCTAAGTCGTAGCTTATGGATACCGGCTTTTTAGTCAAAAGGGCAATATCCTTCTCTCCACCCCAAAACTCGGCGTAGTCGCCAAATGCCAGCATTTTATGCTCGATGTCGTCCATTTGAATATCGTTCTGGGCGATTATATGCTCCGTGTCGCGATAATACGAGAGTGTATCGCCCCAAATCTCCTGCTCGGCCGTGAGGATATATCCATTTGCGGTGATGACATAGAGGTTTTGCGTGTTGTCGTAATATCCGGCATCGGCCGCGAGATATTCATTGTCGATATTCCAAATTTCGGTATTTGTGAAGAAGCGTGCGAACTTCGTTTCGGTGTTGTAAATCACCGAGTCGCTCTTCATGTCGTAGTCCGAGCCATGCAACTCTACATCATCTACGCAGATGATGTTATGCTCGTCGGCATAATAGTATCCGCGTTGCGACTCCAAAATATCGTTATCCTGCACCAATACGCCTCCTCCGGTGTAGGTTCCGACCTTTTTGTCGGTATCGAAACGGAAGTTATAGGTGTAGAGCAGAGCATCGCCATCAATAACCTTTACAACCGGAGCATAAACCTCGGCAAGGCTGACATCGCCGTTATAGATGGCGCTGTCGCCATAGATGTAAATCGAGTCTTGGTTGATTATGACATCACCAAAGAAACCCCAACGGGTGTCGTTGTATCGTACTGCGCTGTCGCATGCGATGACGGCGCCGTTGTGATGTGCCGCGAAGTGCCCCAGGAAATAGACGATGCTATCCTTCCCGTGGTTGTAGGGGAGCACATCGTCGGCCATGAAATCAATGCGGCGACGGGGTCGCGACTCCGCACTCTTGCTCTGAGGATTGCCGCCACGCGAAGCCTGAAGCATGGCAACCTGCTCGCTGCCCTCAATCAAGAGTGCGCGAGTGATGTTTGCCTCCTGGGCAAAGAGTAATCCGGCAAAGGCCGAAATGATGATTGTTATAGATAATATGCGACGCACAATCAATAATTTCAGGGTTACTTAATCCAATTTGGGTATTGGAACTCTCCGCTGCGGAATTCCGGGTCGACAAAAATGTAGAATCCGTCGATTTTCTCCTTCATCCAAGCGTTGAAGATTTTCTCCTTCTTCATCTCGAGCGCCATCTGTTCGATGTCGAGGTAGTCGCTCGACATTGAGGCCGAATGGGTCGGAATAATCTCAAGCAATTTAACAATTTTGCTGAGCTCGTTTGTGCGAATATCTTCAGTCATGAAAGGATTCGACACTTCGCCAACCTTAAGGCGTGAAAGCATGATGTAATCCTGAAGGCTCTTACCCTGACCGAAGTCCTCCTTCTTGAACTTGGTGCTGGAATACTTCACATTGGCGTAGTTGGGGTTGCTCATCAAAATGTCGTGATTCGACACCAATCCGCCGTTCATCTTCGTCAGGTCGTCATGCGAGTGCTTGAGTGCCGCCTCCTCGAACGATATGGAATCGGCGCGGATAACTCCTACCAAACTGTCGAGGAAGAGCGTAGGCTCCAACAACTCTTGGTCGGTGTAAACCGGCTTGAGCAGGATGTGACGATAGTGATACATACCATTCTTTGGCTCGTCGATAAGCTCGATGATATGGAAACCGAATTCGGTCTCGACAACCTCGGAAATCTGACCGGCCTTAAGCTTCGACAACGCATCGGCAAATGGAGGTGTAAGCTGGCTGAGTGGTCCCGGGGGATACTCTCCGCCATTCATCGCAGAACCCGGGTCCACAGAGTAGGTACGCGCCAGAATAGCCATTGTGGATTTGCCCGAGATAATACGCTCACGCATCTCCAAAAGGCGCTCCTTTGTACGCTGCTTGGCCTCCTCGCGCGAGGATGGATAGCGTACGATATGTGCATAGACATACTGCTCGGGGATAATCGGGAGCTCTTCGTTGGTGAGCGTGTCGAAGAAACGCTCGACCTCGCCCGGAGTAACAGCAACATCTGCCTCCACATGGCTTCGCATAGCGCGAGCACCCTCCTGCTCGGTGACACGCTGGCGTAGAATCTCACGATAGTTGAATATGGGCATGTGCTGCATCTGCTCGAAGTCGGCAATCGAACCGGCCGCTTGAATCATCTGCTGCAAGCGCTCCTCAACGAAAGCGTTTACATCGCCATTTATCTCCACCGAGTCGATAAGCGATTGGTTGTAAAGCAATTTCTGTGTCATGAGCATCTCTAAGCCCTCATTCATGGGGTCGCGGTCCGAGGTGTAACCCTGTGCGCGACGCTCCTCGATGAGCATGTTGGCAGCCTCGGCAACCTCGGAGTAGAGGATGGCCGAGCCTCCGACGATAGCCACAACGCGGTCTAATACAACTTGGCGTTTTTGGGCTGTCAGTGCACCTGCTGTGAGTAAAATACACAGTGTTAAAATCGCTGCTAAAGTCTTTTTACTGAACATAAATTTTATCTCTATTTTTCTCTGTTTCTTCCTAAAAATTTAGTGGGCCTTCGTTGTTTTACGGCACGCTACATTTTTGGTTGCTATTTTGTGGCGGCTTCGCTCTTTTTAAGCTCGTAAGTGCGTGCATGACCACTCTCAAAAGCCTCTTTTACAATCTTCTGCTCGAGGTTTTTGATAATCTCGCTACGGCGCTGCGTAATGAGTATGCGACGGATATTGTCCGCGACAATCTCTAAGGGTGCTACATTGCCTTTGCGGCATACCGATGTGATTTCGTAATAGTAGCGCGCGTTGTTGTCCTTCATCTCTTGAATACCGAGCGAGTTGAGCATATCGCTGTAATCCTGAGTGCGCACAACAGGCAAATAGGCTAAAAAATCCGACATGCTTATCCAATCTGCGCGATTGTCGACAAGTAAAAAGTCGTGTTTCTCGCAGATGTCGGAAAGCTGCTTGTTGGCACTTGTCGAAGTAGAGGATTTCTGCATCTGCTCCTTGAGCTTTGTGCGCTGACGATAATCGGCATCAAAACGCAAAATGCGACCCTTGACCAATGTGCGGTCGAGGGTGAAATTGGCCTTGTGGGCATTGTAGTACTCGGCAATATCCTTGTCCGTAAAATCTTCACTCAGTTGCTCGTCGATGTAATGCTGGTCGACTTTGCGCATGAGTAGCGATTGACGATAATCCTCGACCAAACGCTCGATGTCGGCCTCCGATGAGGAGAACAAGCGCTCGGCCTCCTCCAATTTCAGCTGGCGAATCAACCATTTGTCGATGTACAGCTTGGCGAAAGATACGCTATCGGCACCGGTCAATCCCGAGGGTGTGGCCTCTTGTATCTCGCTGATATTTAGCTCGTTTTTGCCTACGCGTGCAACGGTATTGCTCCCGACTAAATAGTCGGGTAGTTCGCGACATGCGCCCACGAATAGTGCCGCTACGCAGAGTGATATTTTCAGTATCTTACGCATAATAATCGACAAAGATAGTTTTTTTACTTGAAATAAACGCATCAATGGCTGATATTATTACATTTATGCAATGTATTTGTTGCTTTCGAGCTCGCGCACGACCTGCCACATGCGGGCAAATGCAATGATGGATACACTGACGCATAAGGCATAAACAGCCCAGTAAATCTCGCCTCCGCCTATCAGGTCGCGAATGGTGGAGTTGGAGAGTCCGAGAGTGTGCATAAAGCACGCTGTGGTGTTGTTCATGGCGTGCAACATTATGACGAGTATCAATGAGCGATAGCGCAGGTAGTAAAATCCTAATATCAAGCCGCTTACGGTGGCCGATACGATGACTGACGGTGTGCCGTGAGCTATGCCGAAAAGCAACGAAGAAAATATCCATGCAACGGTCACTCCGCATGCCTTTCTGAGTATACCGGCGATGTATCCTCGGAAGATAACTTCCTCGAAAAACGGGGCAAGAAAAATTGCCGAAACGAGTAACCATCCGCCACCTCCGAGCATGCTTTGGTCGCCGGGTAACATCTCGGCAAGAGGCTCGATGGCGATACTGAAGCACCAGAGCAATAAATAGCCGCATAATAGTCTGAAAGGTGATGCCCAGCCGGGTGTGCGGAACTGTATTATTTTGTTGAATTTTCTAATGCGGGAATAGATAGCCATAAAACTTAGACAAATAATTATGGCACAGAGTGTTGTGCATGCGACAAAACGGGCTTGTTCGGAGGCTGCGACAGCTGCCTCTTCGGTGTGAATATCGCCTGTAAAATTCTCTGTGGGAGGAGTTATTCCGAGGAGCATACATATGAAAGCTCCGGCGAATTGAGAGGCAAGAAATGCGAAGATTATGACAAGTAGGTCCGCCCACCACATCTTGTTGCGTTTGGGCTGCGCCGAGGGTTTCTCGATTGCCGTGGCAGAAGAGTCGACGGGGCTCTTCTCTATTGTTGTTACTTTCTCGTTATTAATATCTTCCATGTTGTCGCTATGCGTTTTGTCTGAATTTATAATGTGACAAAGTTAATCATTTTTTTTGCAATGATGCTGTTATTTAATTTAATTTCATTAAATTTGTCCGATTATATCCTGCTTTAGACGCGGGTCGGAAGGCCTAATATAATCCAAGTCAAAGGTATAGTGTATTTTATTGAGAAAAAATAAGAAAAAGATAAGATGTCGAAAGTAATTGCATTGGCAAATCAAAAGGGTGGTGTAGGTAAGACTACGACAGCCATAAACTTAGCAGCTTCGCTTGCTCTGTTGGGCAAGAAGGTGTTGCTGCTGGATGCTGACCCGCAGGCAAACGCAACATCGGGGTTGGGATTTGATATCGAGCTTGATGGCATATACGAGTGCATAACGGGCGAAAAGCGTGCCGAGGAGGTGATTTTGCAGAGCCCCGATATTAAAAAGTTGTGGGTTCTGCCATCGAGCATTCAGCTGGTGGCGGCGGATACCGAGCTCCCCAAGATGGAGAATGGTCATCATGTCGTAAAGGAGATATTGGCTCCGGTGCGCGATAAGTACGATTATATCCTTATCGACTGCTCGCCCTCGTTGGGCTATACAACCGTGAATATCCTTACTGCGGCAGATTCGGTGCTTATTCCCGTGCAGTGCGAGTATTTGGCGCTGGAGGGCCTGAGCAAACTGCTCAATACGATTAAGATTGTCAAGAGCGGATTGAATCCTGAGTTGGAGATTGAGGGTTTTGTATTGACGATGTATATGCGTAATCGTCTGAATAATCAGGTGGCCAACGAGGTCAGAGAGCATTTCGGTCCTTTGGCCTTCGATACCGTTATCCAGCGTAACATCCGCTTGGGTGAGGCACCGTCGCATGGTAAGCCGGTGATGTTGTACGATGCTTCGGCTACCGGCTCGGTCAATTATCTTACCTTGGCCAAGGAGTTTTTGAAGCGCAATCGAAAGAAGAGTAAATAAATAGTTGAGATATGAAGCAAAAAGGTTTGGGACGAGGTTTGGATGCCATTTTTGGTACAGATAAGGTGGCTGTAAAGACCGCTCCGATGAATCAGATGGCAGAAATTGCCACAAAGCAGATAATGCCGAATCCCACGCAGCCGCGTACGCAGTTCGATGACGAGGCGTTGCAGGAGTTGGCCGATTCGATTCGCCAGTTGGGCGTTATTCAGCCTATCACGGTGCGTAAGACGGAGGGTGACAAGTATATCATCATCAGCGGAGAGCGTCGTTGGCGAGCATCGCAGATTGTGGGTCTGGAGTCGTTGCCGGCCTATATCCGCGAGGTAAATGATGAAAATCTGCATGCCATGGCGTTGGTCGAGAATATCCAGCGTCAGGATTTGAATGCCATAGAGATTGCTTTGGGCATGCAGCGCCTCATCGAGGAGTGTGGCCTCACGCAGGAGGCTATGGCGGATAAGGTGGGCAAAAAACGCTCCACCGTGTCGAACTATATGCGTCTGTTGGCACTGCCCGACGAGGTGCAGTTGGCATTGAAGGAGGGTTTGATTACAATGGGCCATGCGAAGGCTATTGCCGGCGTTGCCGCCGAGAATCAGTTGTGGGCGCTCAAGAAGTGCATAAAGAAGGGTTTGTCGGTGCGTCAGGCGGAGGCTTTGGCGCGCAAGTTGGCCGAGGCTAAGCCGTGTGATGAGCAGGCGGAGGAGGAGTATCCTGAGTCATACTCTCGTCTTGTGGAGCAGTTGGAGCCCTATTTTTCGCAGAATATCAGCATTAAGCGCGGAAAATCGGGTGGCGGAAAGATTGTTATCGACTTTGCAAGCGATGCTGACATCGAGATGTTTATAGAGCGCTTGCGCAATAAATAATTAAGTGATAATCGAGTAATGACCATATCTATTTCAGCGATTATAGGAAGAGTAGTGCACGATAGCCGAAGCGTGATGGGACGCTTGCTCTCGGTCGGTGTTGTTTTGCTTGCTGTGGTGTTGTGTGGCACCATGGAGGCCACTGCGCAGAATCTTAAGCGAGGCGATAAGCAGATGGTTTTGGGTGGAATGCTGCAACAGCGCGATACTACGGGCATACGGCAGGATACGGTGGTTATGTCGCGTGCGGATTCACTCCGTCATCTGAAGATTCTGGCTAAGCAGGCTCGTCAGCGCGAGGATTCGCTTGCGCGATATGAACGATTGCTTCAGCGTGCTCGCGAGCAAGATAGAGTGGATGCCAATGGTAATATTCTGCCACCGGAACCATGGTTTGGCGATTCGGTGTCGCTCTCGCGTGTATGTCTGGTGAGTGCAGTGTTGCCCGGCTATGGCCAGATTTATAACAAGCAATATTGGAAACTTCCAATCCTATATGGTACGATGGGCTCGGCCATAGGTTTGGCGGTGCATCAAAATAGCATCTATAAACCCTTGAAGAGGCAGTATGATGCTTTGGTCAGGGAGCATGGATTGTCGCGTACCGAGGAGTTGAACGCGGTGCAGAGCAAGATGATTCGCTCGAATACCAAGCGACAGCTGTTGTGGGGCGCTGCGGCTGCATCGTACATCTATTTCTTGGGAGATGCTGCGGTGAATTATTCGACCAACGAGGTGTCGGATGTGAAGAAAGCTACAACCTTGTCGTTGATATGCCCCGGCGCGGGCCAGATTTACAATAAGAGCTATTGGCGAGCTCCGATAGTGCTGGGAGGTATGGCGTCGATGGTATATGTCATAGATTGGAACAATCGAGGATATAAGCGTTTTAAGACGGCTTATGCGTTGCGTGCCGATTTTGACCTCAATCCGGGAAACTATCCCGATGGAAAGTCGAAGGATGAGTTTGCGGGGCGTTATTCAGCGAGTTATCTGAAAAATCTTCGCGATGCTTATCGCCGTAATAGAGATTTATGTCTTATTCTCACGGCCGCTGTATATGCTTTCCAGGCTGTGGATGCCCATGTGGATGCCCACTTGAAGGATTTCGATGTGTCGGATGACTTGACGGTGAGCATGGAGCCTATGTTCGATTATCAATACTCGAATGTGCATGGGGCCACGCCAATATTCGGATTCAATATTAATATGACTTTTTAAGAGTTAAGAATTATAATAATTTATGAGCAAAATAGTATTTAAGACACTTTTTGCCCTGTTGCTACTCTCTGCAGTAATGCCTGCGGAGGGTTTTGCACAGGGTTTCAGACGCAAAAAACCAACAGTTAAGCAGCAACTCGTCATCGAGCAACAACGAGCCGATTCGTTGGCGTCGTTAATCGAAATCTATCGCCAACGAGAGCAGCAGCGCCAAGAGCAAAGCAACACCGGCGATACCGAGGAGGCGACCCGACCGGAGCCTCAACATAGGTGCTTTGCGGTGGAGTATACTCCTGCCGTAGCCGACTCACTTGCGGCGCAACTTAAGCGCGAGCAGGTCGATGAGATGTTCGACCAATTCTTCAAGGAGTATATTTGTGAGCCGGTTGAGGTGAGTGGCGATGCGCGTTTGGACTCGCTTTATGAGTCGCGTTTGAAACTGCTTGTTTCGCCCATTCATCTGCCATATAACTCTATCGTGCGCTCATATATTCAGCGCTACACCCAACCTACGGGCGTTATGCAGAATGTGTTGTCGTTGGCGCAGTATTACTTCCCGATGATTGACGAGGAGTTGATTAAGGCGGGTTTGCCCGTTGAACTGCACGCAATGGCTATTATCGAGTCGGCGTTGCGCTCTACGGCGATGTCGCGTGCCGGAGCGGCCGGATTGTGGCAGTTTATGCCGACTACGGGTCGTTCGTATGGCTTGCAGATAAATTCGATGGTGGATGAGCGCTTCGACCCAGTGAAGTCTACAAAGGCTGCATGCCGCTATATGAAGGACCTCTATAATATGTATAACGACTGGAGCCTCGCTATTGCGGCCTATAATTGTGGCCCGGGCAATGTGAATAAGGCTTTGGCGCGAGCCGGAGGAAATCCTCAGTCGTTCTGGGAGGTCTATTGGTATCTGCCCTCGGAAACTCGAGGTTATGTGCCGGCATTTATCGCAGCCTCATATGCCTATGCTTATCATCAGGCACATAATATCACCTATGTCGAGCCTCCCATGCCGTTGGCTACCGATACTATTCAGGTGCGCCGTTTGCTGCATTTCGGTCAGGTAGCCTCGACCATAGATGTTACGACCGAGACATTGAAGATGCTCAATCCGCAATATAAACTCGACATTATCCCTGCCACTACGCAGAGCTATACGCTTATTTTGCCGTCGAATCGAGTTACGGATTATATCATTAACTGCGATTCGATTTACGCCAAGGATTCGGTCTACCTCAAGGAGTACCTGAACCCGAGTACGGTGGCGAAGAAGATGGCCGAGACATCTATTATATATTATAAGGTTAAGCGTGGCGATACGCTGGGTGCTATTGCCCGTAAATATCGCGTAACGGTTAAGCAACTTATGCGCTGGAATGGCATCCGCAATGCTAATACTCTGCGCGAGGGCCAGCGTTTGAGAATCGAGCGATAACGGAGTATGATATACCTCGACCACGATACTATTGTAGCTCCGGCAACACCTGCCGGTGGAGCTCTGTGCCTTATTCGCATGAGTGGGGCCGAGGCTATTGCTATATGTGATGCGGTGTTCCGAGGCCGAAAGCCGCTCGCCGCAGCCAAAACCGCTACGGCTCATTATGGCAATATCGTGGATGGTGAGGATGTGGTGGATGATGTTGTCGTTACGCTGTTTCGCGCCCCACACTCCTATACTGCGGAGGATAGCGTGGAGATTTCGGCTCATGGCTCGCGCTATGTGGTGAATCGTATACTCGGTTTGCTGCTCAAGCGAGGGGCTCGCATGGCCGAGGCGGGAGAGTTTACGCGTCGCGCTTTCTTAGCAGGACGCATGGACTTGTCGCAGGCAGAGGCTGTTGCCGATATTATCGCTGCCGACTCGCAAGCGTCGCATGCTGTGGCATCAACGCAGATGCGAGGTGGATATTCCGCTATGCTTCAGGCGCTTCGGGAACGATTGCTGCATATCGTGTCGTTGTTGGAGTTGGAGCTCGATTTCTCGGAGGAGGATGTTGAGTTTGCCAATCGTGAGGAGTTGAAAAATCTGCTCATGCAGCTTAATGGCGAGGTTGTAAAGTTGCGTGATTCGTTTGCCCTGGGCAATGCGCTGAAACATGGCGTTACGGTGGCAATTGCCGGCCGCCCGAATGTGGGGAAAAGCACCCTGCTGAATGCTCTCGCGGGCGAGGATAGGGCTATGGTGTCGGAGATTGCCGGCACGACACGCGACACTATCGAGGTTGTGGTAAATATGGGAGGCGTTGTGTATCGTTTTGTCGATACTGCGGGCCTGCATGATACCGAGGATAGGCTGGAACGCATGGGTATAGAGCGTACGACGGAGGCGTTGCGTCGCGCGATGATAGTGCTGTGGCTTACGGATGATGCTTCATCTTCGTTTGAGGCAGATATGTCGGGCTATGAAGCTCCTGAGGGGCAAAAGATATATCGAGTTTTAACGAAGGCGGACCTGCACGATAGCGCGGAGATATGGAACACGCCTTTTACAGATGAACAATATCCGACCTTGACAATCTCGGCAAAAAGTGGAGAGGGTATGGCGCAGTTGCGTAGCTGCTTGCTCTCGGCAGCCGATACTTCGGCGGCATATGCAGGCGATGTAATTGTGTCGAATCGCCGCCACTACGATGCTCTGTGCCAAGCCGAGGAGGCACTTACTGCGGCATTGCAAGGCTTGACGCATGGCGTCACAACCGACCTTCTGAGTGAAGATATCCGCCAAGTAATCTATCACTTAGGCACCATCACCGGCGAAATCTCCTCTGACGACATCCTAAAATCCATCTTCGCAAATTTCTGCATCGGCAAGTAAA